>JAKSUA010000026.1 GCA_024409235.1 Bacteroidales bacterium
AAATCGCAAAATCAGGTCGCAAAATCCTTTTCGTTGCTACTAAAAAGCAAGCAAAAGACATCGTTGCAGAAAAAATTCAAAGTATAGGAATGCCTTATATTACTGAACGTTGGAGCGGTGGTATGTTGACCAACTTCCCTACTATCAGAAAAGCGGTTAAGAAAATGTCGAACATCGACAAAATGGAACAAGATGGTACTTTCGCATCTCTTTCTAAACGTGAAGTTCTACAAATCAACCGTCAACGTGAAAAACTTCAAAAGAACTTGGGTAGCATCGTTAGCTTAACTCGCCTTCCTGCTGCTTTGTTCGTAGTTGACGTTGTTCGCGAACACATCGCAATTAAAGAAGCTACTCGTTTGGGTATTCCAGTTTTCGCTATCGTTGATACAAACGCTGATCCTAATCTTGTTGATTTCGCAATCCCAGGAAATGATGACGCTGCAAAATCTGTAGATATCATCCTTTCTAAAGTTTGTGAAGCTATCCAAGAAGGTTTGGACGAAAGAAAAGCTGAAAAAGATAAAGAAATCGAAGCATCTGCTAAAAATGACAAAGCAGAAGCTACTGCTGAAGAAGAAAAAGCAGCTAAACCTGCAAGAAAAACAGCAGCAAGAAAAACTACTAAAAAATAATTGACTACTATGGCAAATATTACAGCTGCAGATATCTCTAAACTTCGCGGAATGACTGGCGCTGGTCTTATGGACTGCAAAGGTGCATTGACTGAAGCTGAAGGAGATTTCGACAAAGCAATTGAAATCCTTCGTAAAAAAGGACAAAAAATCGCAAGCAAACGTCAGGACCGCGATGCAAAAGAAGGTTGCGTTCTTAGTGGTGTAACTGCTGACGGAAAAACAGCCGTTATCGTATGTGTAAACTGCGAAACTGACTTCGTTGCTAAAAACGGTGATTTCATCGCATTCACTCAATCAGTTCTTGATGTTGCTATGAACGTTCTTCCTGCTAACGCTGAAGAATTAAAACAACAAGAAATTGGTGGCCGTAAAATCGCTGACCTTTTAACTGACCAAATGGGTAAAATCGGTGAAAAAATCGATTTAGGTTGCTACGAAAAAGTAACTTCAGAACACTCTTTCGCATACACACACATGGGTAACAAACTTGCAACTATCGTTGGTTTCGACGCTAAAGTTGCTGATGCTCAAGTAGGTAAAGATGTTGCAATGCAAGTTGCTGCAATGAACCCAGTTGCTGTTGATCAAAAAGACGTTCCTCAATCAGTTATCGATACTGAAATAGAAATTGCTAAAGAAAAAACTGTTCAAGAACAAATTCAAAAAGCAATCGACGTTGAACTTAAGAAAGCTGGTATCAATCCTAACCACGTTGACTCTGAAGACCACATGGCTTCAAATGCAGCTAAAGGATGGATCACTGAAGAACAAGTTGAACAAGCAAAAGCAATCATCGCAAAAGTTACTGAAGAAAAGAAAAACAGTATTCCTGCCGCTATGATTGAAAACATTGCAAAAGGCCGTTTGAACAAATTCTTCAAAGAATCTACTTTGATGAACCAAGAATTTGTAAAAGATTCAAAATTGACAATCGCTCAATATATTGAATCTGCACAAAAGGGTTTGAAAGTTACTTCATTCAAACGTTTCGGTCTTAACTAAAATTTAAAGTTTATAACCAAAAAAGGAGGGTTAAATTCGTTTAACTCTCCTTTTTTTTATCTATATTGGTCGCATAATTTATGTAATATGTTACAATACAAGAAAATCTTACTAAAATTCAGTGGAGAATCATTGCAGGCATCCGACGGATTCAGCATTGACCCTGACAAACTGATGAAATATGCATACCAAGTTAAGGAAGTTGTAGAACTTGGCGTTAAAGTTTCTGTAGTTATAGGTGGAGGTAATATTTACAGAGGTTTGAACAGCAAAACGAAAGGTTTTGACAGAATCAAAGGCGACTACATGGGAATGATGGCAACTGTGATAAACGCAGTGGCACTTCAATCCGCACTTGAAACAATCAACATAAAATCACGCGTTCTTACAGGATTTTCTATGGAACCTGTAGGTCAGGCATATTCTCAACGCCGTGTACAAAAGGCTTTTGAAAACAATGAAGTTGTAATCTTTGGCGGTGGAACAGGAAATCCATTCTTTACAACAGATACAGCAGCTGCTCTTCGTGCAGTTGAAATCGGAGCCGATGTTTTGCTAAAAGGCACACGAGTTGATGGAGTTTATGATTCTGATCCAGAAAAAAATCCTAACGCCGTAAAATTCGACGAAATCACATTCACCGATGCTTACGCAAAGGGATTAAAAATCATGGATTTAACTGCATTTACAATGTGTAAAGAGAATAATCTTCCAATTATTGTTTTCAATGTTGGTGACGAAACATCTCTTAAAAAGATTGTAACTGGAAATAAAATTGGAACTATCATAAAAAACTAAAAATATGAGAAGAAATATTTTAGCGCTTTTTAGTTTACTTATACTTTTCACCGTTTCATGTAAACATTCAAAAGATCCTGCTGAAAAAGAAGGATACATTGAATACCAAGGAAGCTACTACAAAGAAATTGCACCAATCAAATATGACTCAAATAAAGACGGTGTTATTGACGAAAACGACGGAACAATAGAAATTCTTGGAACAAACATTAACGTTACACAAAATCCAGACGGTTCTCCTTTTTATTCAGGAAAGACAAACGGAGAAGGAGAAGAAGGCGAAGGTGAAACACAAAAACCAAGCGTTGCTGTTGGAGAAAAACTTTGCTATCACGACGTAGAAAAATATTGTTCTAAAAACGGTGGTTTATACGCCTTTGAAACTTCTGTAAATCAGGCGCAGTCTGGATTGGTACAAAGCTATACTGACGCTGACGCAAACAACAATAAAGTTGCTGATTACATTGAAGAAATCCGTTCGTCTGCAAATATTGAAAAAGTAGCTTTTGAACAAACATCAAAATATGCTACTGAAATTGCAAAGAAAATTGAAAAGCTTGCTAAGAAACAAATTGGTACAAACTACCTATACCTTAGCATCAAAGAAGCTGTTGAAAATGCACTAAGAGAAGTGCTTTACGAATCAAATGAAAACATTAACGTTACGAATGTAGAAACAATTGTCAACGCACGTGTTTCCGTTGCTATTGTAAATGCAGTTGCCGACGCTGAAATCATCAACTATATTGAAGACCAGGAAGCTTTAGCTACACTTGCTACAACATACGCTGATTTAATTTCAAAAGAAACTGCTGACCATATTGCTGAACAATCAACAAAAGCTATTCTTTCTCAATATGAGAAACAAATTGCAAACGGTACGATTCAAAACGTTCAAGGAATCTGCCCTAATGGATACCACATTCCATCGGATTTCGAATGGATGATTTTTGAATCTGCAATCGGAATGTCTGACGCAGACTTAGCAAAAGGCGGCGAAACAGAAATTAACCGCGGTGCAGATGCTAAGGTTGTAGAAAAAATGGTCAAAGAATACGGTTTCAACTACGGAGGTTACGCAAGCATCAACGGAACATTCGCACAACTTGATGAAGCCGGAGTTTATTGGTCATCAACAACTGGTCACGACGATAAAGGCGACTACGTTTGGGTTAGACAAATCGATAAAAGTTACCCAGGAGTAGTACGGTTTAAAATGTATGAGAAGTCTGGACTAAGCGTCCGCTGCTTCAAAGATTAATTGAAATTCTAAAGAAGTCGGTACCACAGCCGACTTCTTTTTTTTATAGCCGCAAATATGAATTACACCTCAATTAAAAATTGGGCGGAAGAAGACCGTCCACGTGAGAAACTACTTCAAAAAGGTTGCTCCTCACTAACAGAAACAGAACTACTTGCAATTATTCTTGGAAGTGGAACAAAAAATGAATCAGCTTTAGATTTAGCAAAGAAAATTTTCGCACAGGCAAACAATAATCTGTATGATTTAGGAAAATTTTCGATTAACGATTTCAAACAGATAAAAGGAATCGGCGAAGCAAAAGCCGTTTCACTTATCGCAACGTTTGAACTTGGACGACGGAGAAATCTTACAGAAAGCAGGAAAAAGGATTCTATACGTTCCAGCAGAGAAATATTTTCAATAATGCAGCCATTAATTGGAGAGCTGAAACACGAAGAATTTTGGGCAATTTATCTAAACAACAGTAACGTAATAATCACGGAAAAGAAAATAAGTTCCGGAGGCATAACTAAAACTGTTGTTGACACAAAATTAATAGCAAAACATGCCATAGAACTATTAGCCACAGGTGTTATTATCAGCCACAATCATCCTTCGGAAAGCAATCAGCCGAGCAGAGAAGACAAGGAATTAACAACACAAATAAGAGATGCGCTGAAATTAATAGACTGCCGCCTACTCGATCATATAATAATCTCAGGGAAAAACTACTACAGTTTTTGTGACGAAGGCTTGTTGTAAGTTATATAAACAGCCTTTCCGTTCGTAGTAGCACAGAATATGGTATTGGAATCAACCACAATAGGAGAAGAAAATATTTTTCCCCCAATGTCGATTTTTTCCAACAGTTCGCCATTAGAATCTATCAAATACAAGCACTTATCATAAGAACCTATCACAGCATATTTTCCATTAACTATTGCTGCAGAAGAAACAACCCTTTTCCCTGTCTGGATTTCAGATATTTTCTGTCCTGTTCCATTTAAGACATAAATATGTTTATCGAATGAACCACAGATAATATTTCCATTGTCAAATTGCTGTGGAGAGCCATGAATTTTTCCATTTGTCTGAAACCTCCATTTTAAACTTCCCGATGTTGAAATGGAATATAGACTATTATCATAAGAACCAAAAACAATAACCGAATCAGACTGCGGCAAAGCTTTTGAATGCATTATCCAGCCATCTGTTTTAAAAGTTGACATTAAATTTCCAACTTTATCGAAGATGTACATTTTCTTATCATTACTTCCAACACACACCAAATTATTACCAAAAACAGTCGGACTGCCGTGGGTTAATTTCTTTATTTGTAAAAAAAACAAACTGTCTGCATTCATATTATAATACCAAAGACCTTTGAACCCTGTTGCAAACACCATCCACAAAGAATCAAGTTGTACAGAATTGGTAAAAATTCTTCCGCCTGGACGAAGTGTTTTCTGCAACTCTCCGTCTTCATTAAAGAAATACATATTTCCATCATAAGAGCCAATGGAAATCAATGAATCATAAACAATTGCAGGAGTTGCATGCACCCAAAAATTCGTTTTATACTGTTGTTTTATAGAATCTTCGGTAAGAAAATATACGGAACGTTTATGTGTTCCCAAAACAACCGTATTATTAGCAGTTTTTACAGGAGTTGAGTATGCAGCACCTTTCAGTTGAATTGACGTAACCTTTAAATTCCCCTGCTGCGAAACGGAGACAAGTCCTTCCTGACTTGTACAAGCAAAGAGACACAAAGAAAATAATATAAAAAATAACCGCTTCATACTAAAAGTCAAATATATATCATTTCGTGTAATAGTGTACCGGCAAGGCAAATTTATTATGATACTATCCTTTTAAATTTTTGGAAACATATTTTTATTTATAACATTAAAGCAAATCATAGCGCTCATTTTAATCATGTAACAATATTCGTTTCTTTCCAAAAAGAAGCTTATAACCAACGTTTTTTATATCTTTGCGATATAAAAAACGACAGTAATTTATAGGGAAATGGCAGAAAAACATTCAACTACACTTTGGCAGAAAGACGTTGCTCCAAACGAAAAAGTTTCAACTTTTACAGTAGGAAAAGACAAGGAATTCGACATTTATTTAGCAAAGGCGGATGTTCTTGGAAATCTTGCACATACAAAAATGCTTGAAACAATCGGATTACTTACAAAAGAAGAACTTGATGCCGTTCAAGCCGAGTTGAAGAAAATCTATAAAGAAGTCATAAAAGGAAATTTCAAAATTGAAGACCATGTGGAAGATGTTCATTCCCAGGTAGAATTTCTTTTAACTGAAAAATTGGGTGATGTAGGAAAGAAAATCCACAGCGGACGTTCACGCAACGACCAGGTTTTGCTTGACATGAAGCTATACATCCGCGATGCTATTCAGGGAACAGCAGAAAACGTTTTGGAATTATTTTCTTTATTACAAAAACTGAGCGAACAATATAAAAAGACGCTCATGCCAGGTTACACACACCTACAAATTGCCATGCCATCGTCATTTGGTTTATGGTTTGGCTGTTATGCAGAAAGTCTCGTTGACGACCTACAATTACTTTTAGCTGCGTATAAAATAGCTAATCAAAACCCACTTGGATCTGCTGCAGGATACGGTTCTTCATTTCCATTAAACAGAACAATGACAACAGAACTTCTGGGCTTTGAAACACTAAACTACAACGTAATGTATGCTCAAATGGGACGCGGAAAAGTAGAAAAAATCACTTCATACGCATTAGCAAGCATTGCAGCAACATTAGGAAAAATGGCAATGGAAATGTGCTTATTTATGAACCAGAACTTCCACTTTGTTTCTTTCCCAGAAGAACTTACAACTGGTTCAAGCATAATGCCACACAAAAAGAATCCTGATGTATTTGAAATTATACGTGCAAAAAGTAATAAGCTACAAGCTTTACCTACAGAGATTTCCTTTGTTACCACAAACCTTCCTTTCGGATACAACCGTGATTTACAACTAATTAAAGAATTTTTCATCCCAGGATTTACAGAAGTTCAGAGCTGTATTGATATGATGATGTTAATGTTAAACAACATCAAAATTTCAGAGAATATTCTTGACGACTCAATGTATGACTACATCTTCAGCGTTGACGAAGTAAACCGTCTTACATACGAAGGAATGCCTTTCCGTGATGCATACAAAAAAGTCGGTTTAGACATAAAACACGGCGATTTCAAAGCTGAACGCAAAGCAAACCATACACACGAAGGAAGTATCGGAAATCTTTGCAACGATAAAATTAAAGAGAAATTCGACTCTATTTACGCAGAATTTCCTTTCGAAAAAGTTGCAGCCCAACTACAAAAATTAGTTGAATGAAACTAATCTTGTTTTAACCTTCTCGTTAGAAATATGATATTCATCTTTTCCATCGGAATATAGAAGAATCATATCTATTGAAATTTCATCAGATATCTTTTCAAAAAGATTATTAGGAATTTCAAAAGAAAAACGAGCCATATCAAGACATTCATCCTTATAAATAGGTATTGTGCTTGTTGCAGACAGCTTTATCTTATTAGGAGCAATCATTGTGTATGAAAAATTCTCTGATGGTTCCCAAGTGATTTTCATTCTATCCAAATCTGGACAATTTATATAGATATTCATTTTATATGAATTTGCAGGCAATGCACCTACATTTTCAATCTGTGATAGAAAATGAAAAACCTGAGAGTCTGCCATTTCGGCAAACCTTCCGATATAATATCCTTGTATCAGCAATTTACTCTGGCTCTTACGATTATACAATTCACGCACCTCATATTCTTCCATTGGAACAGCCTCAAAATTGTATCTTCTATAAAATTTCCGGTCTTTGCTCATGTGAGGCGTATTAAAACTTTTAGGGATTTTCACTACATAAACAGACTGTTCTATCAAACTTTTATTGCGAATAGGATATATTTTTATACCGTTGATTTTCTGTTGAATACCAGAATTTAATACCTGTTCCAACCATTCTTTTGTAAACACGGTTCCATCGACAAATGAAAGAGAACTTGCCTTATGATTACATTCCGACAAGCCATAAATAATTATTCCTCCATCGGAATTTGCAAATGCCGCTACATCCTTTGTCATTTCTGCCTTTTTACTATCCCATTTTCCTAGAGCACCAGCTGATTTGAACTCAAGATGTACCGATTCTTCTACTTCATTATCAATCAAGTCTTGAATATCCTTAATTGTGTAAGTTTCCTTAGAAAGAAAATCTTCCATATCATTAAAATTTCAATAAAGATAGTGTTTTTGATAACGTGAAACTATAGTTTCACATGATTTATAATGAAAGTTGTTACAGAAAATCCTTTCAATTTAGCAGTAAATCCATGCTTTCTTATTTTTATTGGATCAAGAATACACCAATGTTCGCCATCAACTATAGATCCTCGGGTTCTTGTTGCGTACACCACACGGTTGGTCTTTGAAAATTTTGAAAGATCATAAAAACAACTTTTATCCCTTTTCTTCGTATTTACTGCAACAATTACCAGCTTCTCATTTTTCTTATCATAGGCTGCAATCATATCCTCATTGCAACGGATTATCGACATTCCTGGCCGTATGTGCCGTGTAAACTGACCTAAGGCATAATATTTTTGTGTCAGTTCAATAGAATCAGTTGTATGATTTGCTACCGCAACACCTCGATATGCACTTGAAACATTAAGATTGTCTGCAAATTCAATGGTATCTGCATCTGAAACATGATTATCAATAATCTGCCACAACACCCATGCAGAAGCTCCTAAATAACTGACATCCTCAATAATTCTTTTGCTGAGCCACAATGGACTGCCCATCTCCCCTGCTCTTTCATCAACAATTGCACAGCCGTCACTTTCGCTTACCCACAGATTTTTAATTTTTGACACTTCATTACCCAAAACACAACGTCCTGTTGTATCAAAAGTGTGAGTATTTATTCTTCCAATAATTTTCTTTGCAGTGTCCGAGTACATGTGCCAAGCCTTTAGCTGCTGTTCCGGACTTGCTTCATCCCCGGCAGCAATAATCACATCTTCTAAACCATATTTCTTCAATGAACGGTGCATCTCCGTAATCAGATTTGACTGAGAAGCTCCTATTGAGAAATTACAACCTTCCTGCTTTGTACTATAAGCCCACCAATTTCCTGTTGAAGGCTCATTCATTGGCGACAAACTACGTACATTCAGTTCTTTTATTTTCTTCAGGTAGAATGATGTATAAGCCAAATAATCTGCGAAGTCCGTATAATACTGTTTCTTCAGATTATCTTTTCTTGTTGCTGTATTTCCTGAAGAGCATCCACTCTCCGTCATAAAATAAGGCGGAGAACTGGAATAGACCTCCAGATATGCATCTTTTCCGGCAGCCTTATACGACCGTTCAAGCACATTCAGCTGGTTCGCATCAGACTGATAATCATACACATAATCATTTGCAGCAGAATCATAATACATCCAGCCTGGCATTTGGGAATCAAGCCGAATCACATGGTTATGCAAAGGATTATCACCTCCGGCAATATTATAACGCATGATATTCAAGCCTAAACCATCTGTAGAGAAAAACAAATCAGCAACTTGCTGCGACATTTCATCTGAATACCCTATCCTATTTGCCCACCATCCTAAACTGGTTCCCCAGCCATCAAATTTACTCTCATTGGTTGTTATAACATTTTTGGGCTCGACACGTACTGTGTCTATTTCGTCCGGTAAAACCAAACGAGCCCCAAACAACAACATAAGAATAACTATCTCTTCCATAAAAACAAGTTGAGACGGTGCAAGCATCGTCTCAACTTCTATTTAATTACATTAACTCTACGACTATTAATGTTGCCATTTTTTAAAGAAGTCATTTCCTTTATCATCAACCAAGATGAATGCAGGGAAATCTTCAACTTCAATTTTCCAAATAGCTTCCATACCTAGTTCTGGATATTCAACACATTCAATAGATTTGATGTTGTTTTGTGCTAAAATGGCAGCAGGGCCACCAATTGAACCTAGGTAGAATCCACCATGTTTCTTACATGCATCAGTAACGCATTGAGCACGGTTACCTTTAGCTAACATGATTAATGAACCTCCATGATCTTGGAATTCATCAACATAAGGGTCCATACGTCCGGCAGTTGTAGGTCCCATTGAACCACAAGCCATTCCAGCAGGAGTTTTTGCTGGACCAGCATAGTAAATTGGATGGTCTTTTATGTACTGAGGTAAATCTTCACCTGCATCAAGACGGGCTTTCAATTTTGCATGTGCAATATCACGGCCAACGATAATTGTACCATTCAAACTCAAACGAGTTGAAACTGGATATTTTGACAATTCTTTCAAAATATCATTCATTGGTTGGTTAAGGTTGATTTTCACAACATCGCCTTCACCAGCTTTACGCAATTCTGCAGGAATCAATTCGCCTGGATTATCGTCCATTTTTTCAATCCAGATACCTTGTTCGTTAATTTTACATTTGATATTTCTATCAGCAGAACAGCTTACACCTAAACCGATAGGACAACTTGCACCGTGACGTGGCAAACGGATGATTCTTACATCATGAGCCATATATTTACCACCAAACTGAGCGCCAAGACCTATTTTGTGAGCTTCTTCCAAAACTTGTTTTTCTAACTCAACATCACGGAAAGCACGACCATATTCATTTCCAGTTGTTGGTAACTCATCATAGTAATGAGTTGAAGCCAATTTTACTGTCAACAAGTTCTTTTCAGCCGATGTTCCACCAATTACAAAAGCAATATGATAAGGAGGACAAGCAGCTGTTCCCAAAGTTTTCATTTTTTCTACCAAGAAAGGAACCAAAGTACTAGGATTCTGAATACGTGCTTTTGTTTCTTGATACAAGTATGTTTTATTTGCAGAACCACCACCTTTAGTTACACACAAAAAGCGGTATTCCATACCTTCAGTTGCTTCAATATCTATTTGAGCAGGAAGATTACATTTTGTATTTACTTCCTCATACATAGAAAGAGGAGCATTCTGAGAATAACGTAGATTTTCCTCAGTATATGTTTTATACACACCAAGAGAAAGAGCTTCTTCATCACAGAATCCAGTCCAAACCTGCTGACCTTTCTCACCATGAATAATAGCAGTTCCTGTATCCTGACAAAGAGGTAATTTACCTTTTGAAGCAACATCGGCATTACGTAAGAATGTTAATGCAACATATTTATCATTGTCGCTTGCTTCTGGATCGGTTAAGATTTTTGCAACTTGTTCGTTATGAGAGCGACGTAACAAAAAAGACACATCGCGGAATGCAGCATTTGCCATTGCTGTCAAACCTTCTTTCTGAACTTTTAAGATTTTATGACCTTCGAATTCGCTTACAGAAACGTAATCCTTTGTCAATAAATAATACTCCGTCTTGTCTTCTCCAAGAGGGAACATTGGTTGATAGTGAAATTCTGCCATAATTTTGATTTTTTACTATATTCAAAAACAAGCACAAATATATGCATTTTTTTATCTTTGCGTTTGTATTCGAAGTTCTATCCGAAAACAATTATTAAAATTCATGATTATGCAAAACAATGTAACTCCAGTACTTCTTCTTACTGGCTATTTAGGAAGCGGAAAAACAACCTTAGTAAACCATATTTTAACAAATAAAAAAGGAATAAAATTCGCTGTTATCGTTAACGACATTGGAGAAGTAAACATCGACGCCGATTTGATTCAAAAAGGTGGAGTTGTTGGGAAAAAAGACGAAAGTTTAGTTGCACTTCAGAACGGATGCATCTGCTGTACCCTAAAAATGGATTTAATTGAGCAGCTCAACGAAATTCTAAAAATGGGTACGTTTGATTACATTGTAATCGAAGCCAGCGGAATCTGCGAGCCAGAACCTATTGCACGCACTATTTGTTCCATTCCTCAAATGGAAGACAAATACACACAATACGGCATAGCAAATCTTGATTGTATTGTTACCGTTGTCGATGCACTTCGTATGCAAAGCGAATTCTCATGCGGTGAAAATTTAACACAAAAGAAGATTGAAGAAGAAGACATTGAAAATCTTCTAATTCAACAAATAGAATTTTGTAACATCGTAATTCTTAATAAAGTAGATGAAGTCACAGAATCTGAAGTTGAAAGAATAAAACAAATAATAAAAGCGCTTCAGCCTTCCGCAGAAATTATAGAAACGAACTACGCCGAAGTTGATTTGGAAAAGATTATCAACACTAGAATGTTCAACTACAATCAAGTTGCAGTTTCAGCAAGCTGGATTCAAGAAATTGAGAAACAGGCAACCGAAGAAGAAGAATTAGAAGCAAAAGCAGAGCATCACCACCACGAAGAACATCATCATGATCACCATCATGAACATGAACACGAGCACCATCATCATCACGAACATGGTGAACACAGCGAAGAAGAATGTCATGATCCTCACTGCTGCTGCCATCACCACCATCATCATGAAGGCGGTGAAGTTGAAGAATACGGCATTGGAACATTTGTATATTACCGTAGAAAAGCGTTCAATCCTAAAAAATTCGACAAATACGTATGTGAAAAATGGCCTAAAACGATTATCCGTGCAAAAGGAGTTTGTTATTTCAGCGATGAACCTGATATGTCATATTTATTCGAGCAAGCCGGAGTTCAGAAAAAATTAACTCAAGCTGGATTATGGTTTGCTACTGCTCCAAAAGAGGAATTTGACAAAATGGTAGAACAAGAACCTGGACTTCTTCGTGACTGGGACGAAACCTATGGCGACAGAATGGAGAAGATTGTCTTTATCGGTCAAAAAATGGATAAAGAACAGATAACAAAAGATTTAGACGACTGCTTAGAATAAAATTAATGAAAAAGTCAATTGTTATTACCGGCGGCGCTGGTTTTATTGGATCACACGTTGTACGTCTTTTTGTCAACAAATATCCTGAATACAACATTATCAATCTTGATAAATTAACGTATGCAGGAAATTTGTCAAACTTAAAAGATGTTGAAAATAAGCCTAACTACAAATTCGTAAAACTAGATATTTGCGATTTTGATGCTTTTTACGAATTGATGCAAAAAGAAAAAGTTACCGGCATCATTCACCTTGCAGCCGAAAGCCACGTTGACCGAAGCATAAAAGATCCTTTCACATTTGCAAGAACAAATGTTTTAGGAACCCTTTCATTATTACAAGCAGCGAAATTATACTGGGAATCACTTCCTGAAAAATACGAAGGGAAACGATTCTATCACATATCTACAGACGAAGTTTATGGAGCTTTAGAGATGACTCGTCCGGAAGGTGTTGAACCACCTTTTTCAACAACTGCATCTTCGTCAGAACATCATCTTGCCTATGGAGAAGAATTCTTTTACGAAACAACAAAATATAACCCACATTCTCCCTATTCGGCAAGTAAAGCCGGTTCAGACCACTTTGTACGTGCATTCCACGACACCTACGGTATGCCTACAATAGTTACCAACTGTTCCAACAATTACGGCCCATATCAATTTCCAGAAAAATTAATACCTCTTTTCATTAACAACATTCGTAACAAAAAGCCTCTTCCAGTATATGGTAAAGGGGAAAACGTGCGTGACTGGTTATTTGTTGAAGACCATGCACGTGCAATTGACTTAATTTTCCACAAAGGGAAAATTGCTGAGACCTACAACATTGGAGGCTTCAACGAATGGAAAAATATTGATCTCATTAAAGTTGTTATAAAAACAACCGACAAACTTCTTGGACGTGCCGAAAACGAAGACATGAATCTAATCACGTATGTTACCGACCGATTAGGACACGATGCACGTTATGCAATCGATTCAACAAAACTACAAAAAGAATTAGGCTGGGAACCTTCGCTGCAATTCGAAGAAGGTATTGAAAAGACTATCCGCTGGTATTTAGATAATCAGGAATGGTTAGACAATATCACATCAGGAGAATACGAAAAATACTATGAATCAATGTATAAAAACCGTTAACATGAAGAAATTCATCATTCTATGTGCAACTTTACTTATGTTTGGTTGCAATAACAGTTCATCAAAAAAAGAAAATTACGACACAACAGAAGCTGGGTTATCATATTTGTATCGTGAAAAATCCAGTTCAGACTTGTTGCCACAGGACGGAAACAAATTGTTGGTAAACGTAAAATACTATGATTCAAAAGATTCGCTTTTATTCAATTCCGAAGACTACTCTTCGCGTTTCATCATGGACTTCTTTCCACCTGTTGCGGCTGGAACAACAATAAACGATGCATTTGCCATGATGCACGAAGGAGACAGTATTAGTTTCCGTATAAATGCATACAATTTTTTCCTTGCCGCAGGACAAAAACAAATGCTTTCTAAAATTACCAAAACAGACACGCTTCGCTTTGAAATCCGTCTGAAAAAAATCCTTTCTCCCGATATTATTGAAAAAGAAATTGCTCAAAAAGACAAAGAACTTAAAGATGAAGAAGAGTATTTATTAGCGGACTTTCTAAAAAACAATTATCCAGAATTAAAACCAACTAAATCAGGACTTTATTTTATTGAGACTCAAGAAGGAGAAGGTCCACAAATCACCAAAAACAACAAAGTTGCAATTCATTACACAGCTACATATATAAATGGTGAGCCAATTTACTCTACCTATCAGAAAAACGACCCGCTTGTTTTTGAAGTAGCAGATCCACTAGTCTGGCCATGTCTTGCCGAAGCTGTTCAATACATGAAAAAAGGAAGTAAAGCTACTATTATAGCGCCATCGAAACTTGCAGCTGGAGAACGTGGAGACAAATCATTAAAAATAGCTCCTCGTAAAACTATTATTTTTGATTTAGAACTTATTGCCTACAAATAAACTCTAAAAGTTTGTATCAAAGTTTGTGTATTCTGCATCGCATTCAGCTTTGACTGAATCAACAATTTCGTCTGTCAGTTTTTGCGACTCCTGAATTTCTTTTAGTTTTTCATAAATACAATCGCAATAGCTTGGAGTCTGTTCTCCGTAAAAGACTTGATTATCTTTATCTTTCAAACACTGTTCCTTTACTTTTTCGGCCGAAGGATTACACGAAACTGAAAGAAAAATAATTACGAATGCAAGAGCTAACTTTTTCATAGTTTTATTCTTTGTGTGCGAAATTAAAAAACATTCTCATAACTTGTTAAATAAAAAAGATTTCTTTTTCGCAGAAGATTAGCTTTAGCATTTACTTTTGTTTTCGTTAAATTTTAAGCTATGGAAAATTCAACTCAGGCAATAGAAAAAATCAACTGTTTGATTATTGGTAGTGGACCAGCCGGCTATACAGCTGCAATTTACGCTTCACGAGCAAACCTCAACCCAGTTCTTTATGAAGGAATGCAAACCGGAGGACAGTTAACTACCACAAGCGAAGTTGAAAATTTCCCAGGGTATCCCGAAGGTGTTTCCGGAAACGAGATGATGGAAGATATCCGTAAACAAGCATTAAAATTTGGTGCCGACATCCGTGAAGGAAACGTTACTTCAGCTGATTTATCCGATACAAAAAAGATTGTCACTATAGATAACAAAAAAACTATTGAGGCAAATGTTGTTATTATTGCGACAGGTGCATCTGCACGTTATTTAGGACTGGAGAGTGAACGAAAATTCCGTGGAATGGGTGTTTCAGCCTGTGCTGTATGCGACGGATTTTTCTACAGAAAACAAAGTGTTGCAGTTATCGGCGGCGGCGATACAGCTGTTGGCGATGCGTTATATTTATCGGGAATAGCTTCCAAAGTGTATTTAATTGTCAGGAAAAATTACTTACGAGCTTCGAAAGTGCTGCAAGAACGTGTTGCAAACACTCCAAACATTGAGATTCTTTACGAACATGTTACCAAAGAAGTTTTGGGCGACGACAGCGGAGTTACAGGACTACGTCTTTTAAAACAGGACAAAGAAGAAGTCTGCATAAAAGTCACAGGAATGTTCCTAGCAATTGGACATAAACCTAACACTGAGATATTCAAAGATCAGATTACGTTAGACGAAAACGGCTACATTATTACCGAAGGTAAAAGTTCACAAACAAATATTCAAGGTGTATTTGCCTGTGGTGATGTTCAAGATCCAACATATCGTCAAGCAATTACAGCTGCTGCATCTGGTTGTAAAGCAGCACTTGACGCAGAACGCTATCTTCAGTTACAATAATTTTACTTGTTGATTTTTCCTATTCTCTCCAATTGAATACATCTTTTGCATCAATTGGACGAACAGAATCTAGCCATTTAAAATTGTCGATGAAAGACATTTTTTTAGGGAACTGGTCTAATGGGCTGAAAGTTCCTTCTGGCTTATTTTTGAATACAATCTGGTCGATTTTCCCTCGTTTAAGGTATGCAGATATGTCACTGCAAATTGCCTTATTCACTCCAATAACCTCATCGTCGTCCTTCATATAATATAAAGTTTCACCATTTTGAAAAATATCTACACGAACTAACTGGTTATTCTTTATATATCCGACCAACGATTTTCCTTTCATCTGATTAAACCTGTCGTTATCACACTGAGAAACAACAAAGGCATCTGATTCAATCATTATTTTTTCTATCCGCGTATTGTTTTCTGCCAACTTCAAGCGAATATCAAATCCCGTCATTTGGTTTTCATCAGACCAAATTGCGGGACCATTACAAAGATAAATCATAGAATCTAAAGCATTGTAAACTAATGAATCACATACTCCTTGAAGATCTTCTTTATAGAAACGTGTTCTATGAAAAGCTTTCACAACTTCGTAGGTAACAGAATCAGTCTGCAAAGAATCCGTCGGTGCTATTGTATATTGATTAAACATAACCGTATCGGAATGTAAAAACAGCGAATCACCATTGAACACTTTTATCACTAAAACGCTGTCTGTCATGAAAACATATTTTTGTTTTCCTTGGAAAAATCCATATTGAGCAGACAAAATAATCTGTTGAACAGTATCTTTCACAACGGCGTTTTTGCGAATCACACCTTCATCCTTTACCCTATCATAAAACAAATCATCGCCGTAAATGAATTTTGCCCCATTATTCAATATTGAATTTTGATACAGATGTGCCTGATCAGTCTTAGTATTATACCAACCATTCTCCGTAAAAATCTCATTATCGCCGCTTGTAACCGTTGTAGGACCAACAAAATATGCTATCTCGGTATTCGTTTTATACTTCAAGGTATCAGTAACCATTACCGTACTTTGATTTGTTAACTCCACATTTTTTTTGAAGAAAAACATACGGTCATTCACAAAATACTGACCAACTTGGCTGGTAAGTGTATTCGTCTCGTCAACAATCCGTCCGCCATTACGATAATATCCCAAGTTTTGTTTCAGGTCGTAATCAAGATAATGCGTGGTAAGATTCATTTTTCCATGAACCATTTTTATATCACCACGGAGGCTTGCCATACTTGACGAACTCGAATAATACAATGTATCGCCGTACACCGTAACATCTTTATTCACCATTTTCACATTGCCATAGGCTTCGAAACGATTATCCTTAGAATACGAAAGAGCACTGTCGCAATACATGAACGCGTCTTCATGTTGAAAAATCACATTTCCATACAAACGACGCACTTCCTTATCCCCTTTCATAATATCAGTATGTTTAATCTCGACTTTTGTTTTTTGTGCGAAAGTCGAAACAAAACAGAAAATACCTAATATGAAAAGAAAACAACGGTTCATTATTGTTCCAATAACTTCAAAATTATATCATCAACAGTAATACCTTCAGCTTCAGCCTTATAATTTTTCACAACACGATGGCGTAAAATTGGAAGAGCCACTGCACACACATCTTCAATGTCTGGAGAATATTTTCCTCTAATAGCGGCATGAGTCTTTGCACCAACAATCAAATTTTGTGATGCACGAGGTCCTGCACCCCACGACAAATATTCTTTTGCAAAAGCGTCTTTGGTAGTTTCTTTTCTTGTTTTAGCGACTAATTCAACAGCAAAACGAACAACACTGTCGTTCAATGGTAATTTTCGTATAATTTGTTGGTATTCAAGTATCTGTTCGGCAGAAAGAATTGGTTGCAAATTTTGATTTGAAACACCCGTTGTTGCTTTTACAATTTCTATCTCCTCTTCTACAGAAGGATAATCCAACTTAACATTAAACATAAAACGGTCAAGCTGAGCTTCAGGTAGCGGATAAGTTCCTTCCTGTTCTATTGGATTCTGTGTTGCCAACACAAAGAACGGTTCTTCCAGTTTATAACGTTGTCCAGCAACTGTAACTGCATGTTCCTGCATTGCCTCAAGCAAAGCAGCCTGAGTTTTCGGAGGAGTACGGTTAATTTCATCCGCCAGAAGAAAATTAGTAAACAACGGTCCTGGAATAAACTGGAATTTTCTTTCCCCATTCAATATCTCACTACCAGTTATATCGCTTGGCATTAAATCCGGAGTGAATTGAATTCTATTATTTTTTAATCCCAGCACCTGTGCCATTGAGGTCACCAAAAGCGTTTTAGCCAACCCTGGCACACCAACCAACAAACAATGCCCTTTACTGAAAATGGAAATTAAAACATCTTCAATTATCGACTCCTGTCCTATAATTTTCTTATGTATTTCCTGTTTCAATGTTCCATAAACATCTTTCAGGGAATCAATAGCTTCAACTTCGTCTTTAAAATTCATAATTCAAATAGAAAACAAGCAAAAATAAGGAGAAAATATGTAGTTCAGTTCAACTGTTAATTAAAATATATTAAAACAAAATAATTTTAGAAAATTTAAAACCAGCGCATATACTCCAAGCCGTTCGGAACATATTTTTTATCATACGTTGTAGGTTTGCCATTTGCCGGAAAAATTCTTCCAGTATTATGATAATGAAACGCATCGCGATAACGACCACTTTTTAACAAATGTCCGTATTCATCTTTAATCCATTTTATGCCCCAATAAACCGCATCTTTTCCCCGCAAATCAGACACTCTTATGTTAAGATGCAGACATTTATAGCCCATAATTTGAAACGGTCCCCACGAAGTTGCCAAATTTTTCAGAGCCTCGTCGGAAGCATCATGAATCATAGCAGTTGTTATACCTTCATAACTTGCAGATTGCCCGTCACGGACTTTTTGAAGCCGCTTAAACACATGTCTTTCAAATCTTTTTAGTTCCCCCGTTTTTCCGGAACACTCCAGACACACCAAAGCCTTCAAATACTTAGGATTAACATTCAATATTTTGGAACAAGAATCAATCTGACTGCCATAATTTGCTTTCGTCCGCTGGCAGACCTTGGGAGCTTCTCCTTCTTCAAAATCCTCAGTCACCTCAGTATTTCCAGAAAAAAAATAAAAGCATAACGGAACGACTGCTGCCGCAAGCAGTAAAATCCACCAGTTTTTCGAAGATTTCTTCCTTCGAAACTTCTTCTTCGACGGAGTTTTTTTTATCGCATTTAAAGGATGAGACCTTTTTTTCTTAGACATTGAATTATTTTTCACAAAAGTAAGCCATTGATTTTTTCACAACAAATCAATTCCAAACATTTTCCAGACAACAACCCAAACAACAAAACGGATGCTTCTGCCTATAAACATCCATAACGCACATTTTTTCCATGCAATTTTATAAAAACCAAGAGCAACGGCAAACACATCTCCAACCAGTGGCAGCCACGTTACAAAAGCAAGCAGTTCTTTCCATTTAAGGATATGTGTCCGTTGATTTTCTAGCCGTTCCTTGTTGATATGAAACCACTTTTCTATTCGTTCCATATTTCCAAGCAAACCGATATAATAAGAGGTCATTCCGCCCAACCAATTAAAAAAGGTTGCTATCAATAAACACAAGAACGTGTTCATGCCAACAGCCAGACAACCAACTAGTAAGGCATCCGCACTAAATGGCACAACAGTCGATGCCAAGAATGCCCCAACAGCAAGTCCAAAATATCCTAAATTCTCTAAAATCATGCATGACAAAAATCGTCAAAAAAATGCACATAAATCTTTTCTATACACTTTTCTAAAAAAGAAAATAGTGTAATTTCGCAGCGACAAATTCAAACAATAAACGCCTAAATAAATTTGTGGTATGATAGAATATTTGGAATGTAAAGGCGGATTCAAAAAGATATCCAGATGGCAACCGAATTGTTGGATTCAGGTTACCAAACCATCACAGAAGGAATTATCAGAATTGGAGAAAGCATTCGATCCTCCTATGGATTTTATTAAGGATGTGGAAGATGCGGAGGAACGTCCGAGAATCGAGAACGAAGATGGTTGGCTTACCACTCTTATTCATATTCCAAATAAAACAATTGACGAAGACGGAGATTCGGTGTTTTCTACCATTCCTCTTGCAATACTTATTTATAACGACGTATTTATTTCTATTTGTCACCACAAATCTGAAATGATTGACGACTTCATTCGTTGGACTAACAGAAAACGAATTCAAGAACGTCAGCAGACAGACCTTATGCTCTCACTTTTTTTGAGTAGTTCCGTATGGTATCTGAAATACTTGAAACAGATGAACAGCATGATGAAAACTGCAGAGGAAGCACTGGAAGAAGCCATGGATAACGAACAACTTCAACGCACAATGCAACTTGAAAAATTCCTTGTGTATTTTATCACATCGCTACGAGGTAATGAAGTTGTGTTAGTACGTATGAAAAAACATCTTCGCAGCCATCAATATGACGATGATCTGCTTGACGATGTTGAAGTTGAGCTACAGCAGGCCTACACCACTGCAAACATTTACAGCAGCATTTTGGAACGTCAGCGAAGCGGTTATGCTAGTATCATCAGCAACAACCTAAATGGTATCATGAAGAAACTGACTACTATCACAATAATCCTGATGATTCCGGCCGCTATTTCTGGATTCTTTGGTATGAACGTTCGAAATGGAATGGAAGATTGGGTACTTGCCTTTCCTCTGATCACCTTAATAACCATACTAATTATTGTAATAAGTTATTTAGGATTTAAGAAGAGAAATTTATTCTAAATTCAACGTGTTAAGTATTATAAATCAAAGATTTTTTTGTATTATTGCAAAAAACAAGAAGAACAATATGATACATCATCATTCAATATAATTTTGGAACTATACTGAATGCATAATATAAGAGGTTTGCTTTCAGGCAAGCCTTTTTTTTTGAGTAATAAAACGAACTAAAATAAAATGGAACAAACAGTAATCAAATTAGCGATTCAAAAGAAAGGTCGCTTGAGTGAAAAAACAATCGAACTACTTAAAAATTGTGGAATTAAGTTTGTATCAAACTCAAGCCGTCTCAAAACTCAAGCGTTTAATTTTCCAATGGAAATTCTTTTCCTTCGTGACGACGATATACCAGGATATGTAGCCGATGGTGTTGCTGATTTCGGTATTTTGGGAATGAACGAAATCGATGAGCAAAACAAAGATGTAAATATCATAAAAAAACTAGGATTTGCAGGTTGCCGTCTTTCTATTGCTGTTCCTAACGCATTTGATTATACAGACATTCACTCGTTGGAAGGTAAACGAATTGCAACCTCATACCCAACAATTCTTGGAAGTTATTTGAAAGAAAATAATGTAAATGCAGAAATACACGAAATTAGTGGCTCGGTAGAAATCGCTCCAACTATTGGCTTGACTGATGCAATTTGTGATATTGTTGAGTCTGGTGGAACATTGTTAAGCAACGGTTTGAAAGAGGTACAAACTATCTACAAATCAGAAGCTGCACTTATTGGTAACAAAAACTTGTCTGCTGAAAAACAAGCAATACTTGCAAAATGGATGCTTCGTATTGAATCTGTTAATCGTGCAAAAACAAACAAATACATTTTGATGAATGTGCCTAACGAAAAGGTTGAAGCTGTTGCACAATTGTTGCCAGGTATGAAAAGCCCTACAGTTATGCCTTTGAAAGAAGAAGGTTGGAGCTCTGTTCATTCGGTAATCAACGAAGATGATTTCTGGGAAATTATAGAAAAAGTTCGTGAAGCTGGTGCTCAAGGAATTTTGGTTGTCCCAATTGAACAAATGATTTTATAGAAAAATGAGTCCGGTTACAATTTGGTTATTGTGTGGCGTTATAGGCATAGGCTTGGAACTTATTGTTCCAGGTCTTATTGTCGTTTTCTTTGGTTGTGGAGCAGTTCTAACTGGCTTATGTCTTTGGTTGTTCCCTACAATGCCTATAGAATTACAACTAATCGTTTTTGGTGTAATTTCAGTTGTTTCGTTGTTGGTTTTCAGAAAAATGTTGAAAAAGAAGTTCTTCCAAAAAACAACGAATAGTACAGATGAATTAGCAGACGAATATGTTGGTAAACAAGCGGTTGCACTTTCTGATTTTGAAAACGGACGAGGAAAGGTTGAATTCAAAGGAACGGGTTGGGAGGCAACTTCGTCCGATGAAATTCATACAGGAGATACGGTGCTGATTATTTCGCACGAAAGCATAACATTACAAGTTCAAAAACAATAATACTATGGAAGTCTTTTTAATTGCTGTATGCGTAGTTGCTTTCCTTGCATTGACAGGAAGCGTGAAAATTGTGCCTCAACGCGAGGCGTATATTGTAGAACGTCTTGGTAGATACCACGAAACCCTTCTTGCTGGTTTCCATATTATTATTCCGTTTATCGACAAGGTTTCGTACAAGCATTCATTAAAAGAACAAGCTATCGATGTCCCTTCGCAAACATGTATTACTCGTGATAACATTTCCGTTGAGGTTGATGGTATTATGTATTTGCAGGTGATGGATCCACAAAAAGCATCGTATGGTATTGATAATTATGGATTTGCATCAATACAACTTGCACAAACTACTATGCGTAGTGTGATAGGTAAGCTTGAATTGGATAAAACGTTTGAAGAACGCGATTCTATCAATTCGGTAATTGTATCGGCTGTTGATAAGGCGAGCGATTCTTGGGGAATAAAGATTACCCGTTACGAAGTGAAAAATATCACTCCTCCACAAAGCATTAAAGATGCTATGGAAAAACAAATGCGTGCAGAACGTGAAAAACGTGCAATCATTGCAGAATCTGAAGGTGCAAAACAAGCAAAAATCAATGCTGCCGAAGCTGCTCGCCAAGAGTTGATTGCAAAGTCAGAAGGTGAAATGCAGGCGAAAATCAATGTCGCCAATGCCGATAAACAAGAATTGATTGCCCGTTCCGAAGGTGAACAACAACGTCGTGTGAATGAGGCTGCTGGTAAGGCAAGCGAAATTGAACAAATTGCACGTGCAACAGCTAATGGTCTTCGTGAAATTGCAACAGCAATTGGTACGGAAAATGGTAAGGATGCTGTGAATTTGCGTATTGCGGAACAATATTTGAACGAGTTCGGCAAATTGGCAAAAGAAAACAACACAATGATTATTCCTCAAAATATGACTGATGTAAGTAGTGTGATTTCTACTGCAATGTCGGTAATTGAGAATACAAAAAGAAATTAGTTCGTACATGATAAGGGATAAGATAGAATATTTTTTAATGTTGTTAAATTTGTTTGCACGCAAATTTAATTTGACTCCTATTGAAGCTTATCAATATATAAGCAGTCATCAAGGAGTGGAATATGTGGAGCAGCATTATAATATTCTTCATACATTATCCTTTGCAGATATGGTGGATAGTTTAGCTGTATTTTGTAAAAAAAATGGAGGTGAATTATGAAACTGTATCATGGTTCTAATGTTGTAATTAAAGATATTGATTTATCAAAGTCATTACCAAATAAAGATTTTGGGTTAGCTTTTTATCTTTCTGACAATAAAGAACAAGCGCAGGAGATGGCAACTTACAAATCAAACACTTTTGGTGGAGATGTTGTTGTAAATGAATATGAATGTTCTGATGACATTTTGCAAGACTCTTCATTAAATATAAAGATATTCAAGGAATATGACGAAGAATGGGCCCGTTTTATATTTGCAAACAGAGATGAAGAAAACAATGAGAAGATACATAATTATGATATTGTTTTTGGACCTATTGCAAATGACAGGGTCGGAAGACAAATCATGAATTTGAAAGACGGTTATATTTCTTTTGAAGAATTTTTACATCGTTTGCAGTACATGAAAGGTATAACTTATCAATATGCTTTTTGTTCAGAAAAGGCTATTTCTAAACTCAGTATAAGATGAAAGTTTCGTTGAGCGATTTCAATTATATGGTTGAACATCAAACTGCAGATGTAATTACATTGCTTGTTAATGGAGCTAATTATTCTATGCATGAAGCTATGGATATATGGTTCAATTCACAGACACGTGTTTTATTGAATAACCCAAAAACAGGATTGTATTTTCAAAGTCCACGATATATTTTATCTTATTTGGAAAAAGAAATAAAAAATTAGATTTAACTAGTGTAGATACTATGGAACTTTTTATAAATCCAGATAAATCAGAATGGTCGTCAATCTTAAAACGTCCATTGTTTGATAATAAGGAACTTGAACCAATTGTTGCCGGCATACTTGAAAATGTCCGTGAAAATGGTGACAAGGCTGTTCTTGAATATTGTCGTAAGTTCGACAATCCTAATATTGAAAATCTGCAGGTTTCCCAACAAGAGATTTCTGTTGCGGAATCGCTTGTCTCTGATAAATTGAAGGCTGCAATTAAAGTTGCAATCTCAAACATTACAAAGTTTCACGAACGTCAGAAAGAATATCCTTGTGTTACAGAGACAATGTACGGCGTGAAATGTTGGAGAAAAAGTGTTGGAATAGAAAAAGTTGGCTTGTACATTCCTGGTGGTTTGGCTCCATTGTTTTCTACTATTCTAATGCTTGCAATTCCTGCAAAAATTGCGGGTTGTAAGGAAATAGTTTTATGTACTCCGGAAGGAAAAACAGGTTCTATTCATCCTGCAATTCTATATGCAGCAAAACAAGCTGGTGTTACGCAAATTTTCAAAGTAGGTGGTGCTCAGGCAATTGCAGCTATGGCATACGGAACAGAAACAATTCCAAGAGTGTATAAAATTTTCGGTCCGGGCAATCAGTTCGTAATGAAGGCAAAAATGATGGTAAGCACACAAGGTGTTGCTATTGATATGCCAGCAGGTCCATCGGAAGTAATGATCGTTGCCGATGATTTCGCTAATCCAGAATTTATTGCTGCCGATTTCTTGTCGCAGTGTGAACACGGTAGAGATAGCCAAGCAATTTTGCTTACTACATCAAAACGTATTGCAGAAGAAACTAAAGTTGCTGTAGAACGTCAAAAAGCGTTGTTGAAACGTAATGAGATTGTTGAAGCATCTGTTGCAAATAGTAAGATTGTAGTTCTTGGTAATCAGGAAGATATGATTTCTATGATGAATGAATATGCTCCTGAACACTTAATTCTATCGGTAGAAGACCCATTTGAATTCACCAAACATGTGGTAAATGCTGGTTCTGTATTTTTAGGAAACTATTCTCCTGAAAGTGCTGGTGACTATGCTTCAGGTACAAACCATACATTGCCTACAAATGGCTATGCAAAAGCATATAGCGGTGTTTCTTTGGATAGTTTTATTCGTAAAATTACGTTCCAAGAAATCAATACAGATGGTCTTACAACATTAGGTCCAACAATTGAAACTATGGCTGAAGCAGAAATGCTTGATGCTCACAAGAATGCTGTTTCGGTTCGTTTGGCTTCTTTAAATAAATAAGTTATGGCAAAGAATTTTGTGTTATCCGATATTCTTCGGAACAATATTAAAAATATAACTCCATATTCAACTGCCCGCGATGATTTCAAAGGTGTTGCTTTGGTAAATCTTGATGCAAATGAAAATTCATTTGGTTCAGTAGGAAATGGGAATTATAACCGTTATCCAGATCCATATCAATATGAATTGAAACAAGTTGTTTCGAAAATAAAAGGAATGCCAATCGAACAAATCTTCCTTGGTGGAAGTGGTAGTGACGAAGGAATTGGCCTGTTATATACAGCTTTTTGCGAGCCAGGAGTGGATAATGCTATTGTTTGTCCTCCAACGTATGGAATGTATGGCGTCTCAGCAGAGATAAACAATATCAAATGTAAAGAAGTTCCTCTTACAGAGGATTTTCAGTTGCGGGCAGATAATGTCATTGCTGCAATGGACGAACATACGAAATTAACTTGGATTTGCTCTCCAAATAATCCTTCGGGTAATTTATACGATAGAGAAGCTATTCGCAAAGTTATTGAGGCAGCAAATGGAATTGTAGTAATTGATGAAGCGTATATAGATTTCTGTCCTGAATATTCATGGTTACCAGAGCTTGACAAATATCCAAATCTTGTGGTTTTGCAGACATTTTCTAAGGCATGGGGACTTGCAAACTGCCGTTTGGGTATGATGTTCGCTTCGAAAGAAATCATTGCTGTAATTAATAAAATTAAGTTGCCATACAACATGAACGGAATGACACAAGCCTATGCTTGCAAAATTCTTTCAGAGTGTGCCGTTCAAAAAGATGTTTTGGTAGAAGAAATTCTTGTTGCTCGTGAGAAACTTATATTCGATTTACAGCAACTTCCTTCCATTAAGAAAATTTATCCAAGTGATGCGAATTTCTTGTTGGTAAAAATGGAGAAGGCACACGATGTATATAACTATCTTGTGAAAGAAGGCATTATCGTTCGTGATAGAACTAAGGTACAACTATGTGATGATTGCTTGCGAATCACAGTAGGAACGGTGAAAGAAAATGAGTTGTTAGTGGAGAAATTGAAACAATTTTAGTAAAGAATGATTACGAGAAAGACTTTTTACAACAACATAAAATTTCGAAATTATATATCCGTTTTTTGATGTTGTTCATCAAGAATCTTAAGGAAATGCTATTCGTGACGAACAATTTATCATTACAGATATTGCATCGTATGTCCGTGTTCACTGTGATACAAGAAAAGATTATGTGAGAAACTAACTTAACATGAGAGTTAGCAACTATTTGTATTGTTTTAATACGTCAAAAAATAAAATGTTTTACTCTAAATAAACTTTCAGCAAAATAAAAAGGCAACTCAATTGAGTTGCCTTTTTTATTTGTCATTTAAGAATACTCTTATTTACATTTGTATTCGTATTCAGTTCCTGTTAATGGATTTTTTTCAGACCATTTTCCTGTCTTTTGACATTCATTTTCGAAGTCAATAGTTTTAGTAATTTTTTCACCATCAACTTTTACTGTACAAACGCATTCGCGACCAAAACAAGAAGACAATGCAACCATTGATGCTCCAAGAGCTAACACTAATAAAACTTTTTTCATAACATTTATTTTTTATTGTTTGACTACTGCAAACATAAAAAATATTGTAATACATCGCATTCACTTTAATCAGTAAAAACGTCAGTTGACGAAAAAACATTTTTGTCAACTGTATTTATTATAACATAATCTCTCAATATCTTTGTAAAAACTTTCAACATGAAATTCAAAGAACTTATTCTTTTAATTATTAGAATTCTTTTAGGAAGCATTTTTGTTTCCTCTGCTATTTTGAAATTATTCTCGCTTGACAATTTTATTCTATACACATACAGCTTTGGGATTTTTGGCTACGTTGCAACAACAATTTTAGCCAGAATTCTTATAATCATTGAATTCCTTCTTGGTATCGGATTGATTTTCAGTATATTCTACAAGATCACCTGGTGGGGAACGATTTCAATGCTTTCGGTATTTTCTATTTTTTTAATCTACGTGGCATTGTTTCGTGGCGATGAAAACTGCCATTGTTTTGGTGACTTTGTGAATCTAAACGCTGTGCCTTCCATTATAAAAAACCTTATTATGATTTCTTTACTACTACTTGTAAAGAAACAAAATGAATTTAGACATAAATTAAAGCCATACATTGTCACTATATCTATAAGCTCAATACTTTTCGTTGCCTTTATTGGTTTTCCGCCTGACGCATTATACAATATTATGCACAAAGACAACAATGACCGATTTAACCAGCAGGCTTTTGAAAAATACACTGCAGACTCACTCTATTCTAACCTAATAGATAGTTCCAAAAATGAAATTATAGGTCTTGTTTCTGCAAGCTGCAAGCATTGTAAAAGTGGGAACAGAAAAATGCAAGCCATATTTGAGCAAAACAATATCAACAAAGAAGGATTCAAAAATTTGGTATGGACAAATTCAGATTCCTTGCTCGTTGCATTCAAGGATACAACAAAAACGCAAGATTTTTTCTATCAAAAAATGTCTCCTGTATTTCTTATTGAAATAAACTACGGATATTTTCCAACATACGTTTTCTTTGAAAAAGGAACACCGATAAAAGCAATTAATTACAAGGAAATCAATGAGAAAGAAATTGTAGATTTTCTAAAACAAGAAAATTTTCCTCCCCTAACTCCTTCTCACAATGCAAATACTCAACTCATAGAGTAAGTAAATCGGTAATGCAACTACAAATAGTGTAAAGGCATCGGCTGTTGGAGTTATAACGGCGGCAATAATGCAAATTGCAACAATTGCATGACGACGATATTTTCGCATCAAATCGGCTTTAATAAAGCCTAAACGAGCTAAAATCCAGCAAAGGATTGGTATTTCAAATAAAATTCCCATCAATAAACAGAGAAGCAACAAGGTTCCAATATACGACGATAAAGAAATGAAGTTTACTACTTCTGCACTCACTTGGTAAGTCCCTAAAAAATGGAAGGTTAATGGAAAAATGAGAAAATAAGACAAGGCAACTCCCAATATAAACATAATATAGCCAGCACCCACGGCTTTTACCGCCACTCGTTTTTCTGTGGAATATAATGCAGGAGAAATAAAGCGAAATAATACAAACAAGATGTATGGGGACATCAATAATGTACCTGCGAAAAATGAGATTTTCACATGAATCAAGAATTGGTGGGCTAATTCCGTATTAATTAAATTCACGGAGAACGAATCTACCTCAGCACCAAGCAATTCGAACAATCGATATGTAACAAAATCGGCATTTTTAGGGGCAAGAACGATTGAGAACAACAAGTCCTTGAAACAAAACGCCAAAAGAGAGCAAACAATTATAGAAACACCTATGCGAACTATGCACGACCGCAGTTCATCTAAGTGTTCCCAAAACGAAAGTTCGTTATTGTTTGTCGCTGTCATTCTTTTCGGCTGTTTTTTCGCTGCTTTCGTCTATGCCGTTCATGCCTTCTTTGAAACTTTTCACACCTTTTCCAAGGCCTTTCATCAATTCAGGAATTTTCTTACCGCCAAACAAAAGCAATACAATAATTGCAATGACTAATATTTCTTGAAAACCGATAGAACCTAAAAACAATAACATAATGATAACTATTTAGTGATTAGTGCTTTATAATTAGTAATAAATGATTGCTAATCGTACACCAACAAAATTATATCTTTTTATTTTCTCATTCGTAATTCTTGCACAAATTCTTCAATAATTGGGAAACAGTCTTCGGCAGAATTACAATCTTTCACACGTTTTTCCAACGGACACCAATCTGTTTTTGCGTTGTTGATGATATGGTCAACCTCCGTATCGAATGTAACATGTACTCCGTGCGATTGCAACATTTCCTTTGCTGTCGTACTAATCGTATGTGTAAAAACTTCCGAAAATCCACCTAATACAATCAGCGATGCGGCTCCTTTACCAATAACTTTATCTGCAATTTTCGCATTCTTCAAAAATGAATCGTGGGATTTTACTAAATCGTACAAATCCTGCACGCCTTTTTGACTATAAGTACGAATGTCACCTTCATTTTCTATCACACAAGAATAATTGCCTTGATCTAATTTTTTGATTAGACCAGCCATAACGACTGCAGAACCTAAATCTGCCCCATTTCGTTTCAATGTTTCCACAAAGCTATCTATGCGATGCATTTCCTTTGGAATATCAATTCGTTGCGGACAATGCGAAATACATTCACCACAACCAATGCAATGATTCGCCTGGCGAAGCTTTGGAACACTTCTATCATATCCTACCAAGAATGCTTTTCGTGCTTTTGCATATTCCGGATGCTGACGATCCTCCTGTACTGTTCCTTCATTCAAACATTTATTATAATGACTGAAGATTCCAGGAATATCCAATCCATACGGACAAGGCATACAATATTGGCAGGTATTACATGGAACCATTGGATAGTTCGCATAAATTTCCGCAATTTCCTCCAACAGTTGATATTCACTTTCATCAAGTTCTTTCAATGGAGAATAGGTACGTACATTATCTTGCAAATGTTCCATATATGTCATACCACTCAATACAGATAAAATATCTGGCATTGAACCGGCAAAACGGAATGCCCATGATGCAATGCTTGCTTGAGGGTCTTTTTGTTTTAATAACTCGGTTGCATGGTCATTTAAATTGGCTAATCGTCCGCCCAACAATGGTTCCATTACAAAAGCTGGAATGTTTCGTTTTGCTAATTCTCCATATAAATATTCTGAATTTGTATTTCCCGGATTTATCTGTTTCGCATGTTTCCAATCAACATAACTATGTTGAATCAACACAAAATCCCAATTGATTTCTTCGTGACGAGAAAGCAAATAATCAAAAATACGGATATCGCCATGGTACGAAAATCCCAAGTTCTTTATTCTACCGGCCTTACGTTCTTCCAAAAGGAAATCCAATATTCCATTGTCAATATAACGGGCACGGAAATAGCCCATTGCATCTTCTCCACCACCAACCGAGTGCAATAAATAATAATCCAATGTATCAACCTGCAATTCCTTAAATGAATTGTGATACATCTCCAAAGATGCTTCACGAGTAAATACGCCAAAATTTGACAACTTCGTAGAAACGAAATACTCACTGCGTTTATGACGACTTAATGCTATACCTAACGCCTTTTCCGAGCGACCTTGACAATATGCAGGCGATGTATCAAATAAGTTTACACCATGCGCTATCGCATAGTCAACCAAACGGTTTACTTCATCCTGATCTATTGCATTTTCTGCATCTTCACGACCACTTACACCTTTTACCGTAGGGAAACGCATACAACCATATCCCAAAAGTGAAACCTGTTGTCCGTGAGAATCGGTTCTATATGTCATTTTATCTGTTGGGACTTCTCCCAAAACAGATTCTTCTGTTACCGAATTTTTCGAAGAACAACCAGTCAATACCGTTGCTGCCGTAGCACTTCCTATACCCAAATATTTTAGGAAATCTCTTCTATTCATTGTGTTTTCTTTTTTCATAGCAGTTTATATTTCTCGTTGCACTTCGTTTCCTTCCACATAAATCGCACTCAACGGGCGTGCCGGACAAATATATTCGCACTCACCGCAACCAATGCATCGTTCTGTATTTACAACAGGTATCTTTAAATCGGAATCTTCTCCGTTTTTATTTATGAGAAGAATTGCTCCTACAGGACAATTGCGTGCACAAGTGCCACACTTCACATTATCCGTTTCCACAATACAGTTTTCCTTCACCCACACTGCGTGTCCAATTTGAATTGACGACTTCTCTGCTGGAGTAATCTTTTGTATTGCTCCCGTTGGACAAACTTCCGAACAACGCGTACATTCTGGACGGCAATATCCGTATTCGAATTGCATTTCTGGTTGCATCAAGTTTTCAAGCGAACCAGATGGTCGCAAAACCTTATTCGGACAAACAGAAATACAAAGTTGACAAGCAGTACAATGATCAGAAAAATGTTTTACACTTATTGAACCTGCAGGTTTTGGACCAACAGTTCTTGTTGGAATTTTTTTATCTTGAATAACAGCAAACCCGCCATCTACTTTTTTCTCCTGTGCCTTTACTGCCGTTCCAACTGTTGCCATAGCCGCAATAGTTAAAAAAGCCCGTTTTGAACTATCTTGTGGCTCTGACTCTGCAACCTCTTTCTTTCTACGAGTGTAGGTCATCGCACCTCTATTACATGTTTCTACACAATCAAAACAAGTTACACAACGACTATAATCAATCTCGTGCTGTTCGCTGTTGATACAAGCAGCCTTACATTTACGAGAACATAATCCGCAACCGTTACATTTCTCTGTATTGATTACAGGTTTAAATATAGAATACTGTGCAACAAAACCTAAGATTGAGCCAACTGGACAAATCGTATTACACCAAGTTCGTCCATTTTTCCAAGCAAAAATTGCCAAAACAATAAGTGTTACTACAGCGATAACCAACGAAGAAATACTTTTTACCCAAACATCTACCGAATAAAACAAATAACTGTCCATTCGTTCCGCCAAATAAGCCAAACCATTATTGGCACAAGCATATACCGGAGCTAACAAATTTGTCGCAATTCTACCGAATGCACTATATGGAGCAACAATGTGAGCAATTACACTTACACCTGGAATCAACATACATACAACAAATACGACTAGTGCAACTATACGAAGCACTTTCTTGTTTTGCGAGTATGAATATTTATACTTATACTTATTCTTTTTTCCAAGTTTGCCAAACCAGGCAAAAATATCCTGCATAACACCAAGTGGACAAATCACCGAACAATACAGACGACCAAACACTACAGTCAACAACAATAAACCGACAACCACCACTACATTTAAAGCAAGAACTGCCGGTAAAAATTGGATTTTTGCCAACCAACCGAAATAAGTATGGATAGTACCGGTAAAATCAAGGAACAGCAAGGTTAGCACTGTAAAGAAACAAATTGCTGTTATAATTCGTATTTTTCGTAACATATTTACTGCTTATTATTTTGTTTCAAATTTAATGAAATTCCTCCCAGCATAGTTGTTTTTGGCAATGGATAGCCTAACATAGTTTCATAACTATCCTTGCAAAGCACCTGTTCCACTTTGCAGAAAACCGAGAACCAAGTATTTATAGGACACGAAACTCGTGCGTCCAACAACGCAAACGATTTGTTTTGTTCTGAATCGCCTGTTGCCAGACACAATTTATCTACATATTGAGCACCAACATTTACAGTATATTTGGGTTGGTAGAATGTTCCTGTCACTCCTATTTTTTGACGCATTGCTCCAACTATAGGATTTTCCTGATACATATAGCTATAATTTCCCTGTATACCAAACGATGCTTTTCTATATTCTGCAGAAGCCTCGACACCACAATTTGAGAACTCACCCGAATTCATATTCTTTGGCTTTCCTTCTACAACAATAGTTTCTATCATATTGTCTCCTTGCGTATAGAATAATCCTATTTCAACATCATAGAAAGAATGTTCTTTTTCTTTATACAGATTCCAACTCAAATCATAACTATTACAATGTTCTGGCAACAAGTCAGGATTTGCCGAACCATACATAAACCATTCTCTCATATTTGGGGTACGGAAGCCTTTTGAATAATAGAATGCAAGGTTTCTCCATTTCACATCTACCTCAGGTATCCATTCCATACCATATTGTTCATGATAATCTACACGAACTCCTGCATACACCCTCATAAAATCCCTAAACAAAGCAAATCTTCCATTTGCCATTATATAACCAGCGTATTCTGAGAAAGACACATTATCGGCATAGTGTTCTGTCAGTGGATTTCTATATGCATCCCCACCATACCATTTTAGATTTACGCCTGCCGTAATGACCTTATACAAACTCTCTTCTATATCAATGCCACACAAGTAATCTTTAGAGTGAAACAAATATTCTTGCGCAGGTGCACCTACTTTATGACCATCATTTATCGTATGCTTGCCATAATTATAATAGAACTTGGTAAAACCTGAAAACATACTATGACCACACGGCATCCCATTCTGCAAAGAAATCTCTGAATTTGCTCGCAACACATCGGCATGACAGTCCAATAACGGAGTTTCTATAGTTCCCGGCATATCTATATTAAACTGAGTAATATCCGCCACGGCCTTAACTCGTAAACCGCCTGTTATCTTAACCGTTGCATTTGCATAACCATTGTAGGAATTGTATTCAGAATTCTCCCTATATCCATTGGAATGAGAATAATTCACCCCAGTAAACAAAGAGACTTTTTTTCTTTTGTAGCCATCACTAATGGACAAATTTGCGGTTCCGTACGTTCCCACATCTGCACGAACATGCAATGCATTTCCCAACTGATCCGATTTTCGCGTTGTGATATTCATCACACCGCCCATAGCATTGGAACCATACCGAACCGACGATGCACCGCGTATAAATGAGACTTCTTCTATATTATTACTCAAATATATGTCCGGCATAGGATGACCATAGATGGCAGCAAACTGCGGATGGCCATCAAGCACAACAAGAATTTGCCCTTTTTTACTTGAAAAACCTCGATAGGAAATGTTTCCCGCACCACCGCTCGAAACACCATATCCTGCAGCACCCTGATCGTTTACCAACAAGCCCGGCACATTTTTCGTAAGCAATGGCATTACCGAAGTCTCGGAACTTCCCTCTATATCTTCACGACTTATTACCGTTTCTGGTTTAGGCTTCGATGACATTTTAGACCACTTTATAACTTGTGGCACATCCACCATCATCGGTTCTGTTTCTTGCGCTAGCGAACAAAACGAAACAGCAAAACCGCATATCAGGGTACAAATTTTCTTCTTCATCTGCATTTTCTACAACTGGTCAAATGTATAAAAATCTATATTTGTTTACGCCATACAAACAAAAAAGTCTTGCAAGTATTCACTTACAAGACTTTTCTTTTTTAGTAGCGGGAGCCAGACTCGAACTGACGACCTTTAGGTTATGAGCCTAACGAGCTACCAACTGCTCTATCCCGCGATATATCTTTATTGACAATTGTCGTTTTTGGGTTTGCAAATGTACAAATTCAATCGTAAAAGTCAAGTCTTTTTTTATCTTTTTATAAAATTATGCGGAAATTACAGGGTGCGAAGCGCTTCTAACAACTATTCAGCATTAGAATGCAATTATTTTGTCAGGAAAAATCTGAACCAAAACAGTGAAAGCGATTATCAACCAAAACAATGCTTCAACAAAAAATTTGTTGCGAATGTTCAGCATATAATTTGCCACAAAAATCGAAACCGGCAACAATCCATAGAACAAGAATTGATAGCCAACGTATGGCAAGAATAAATACACGCAAACAACAAGAATCAACATCAACAAGAAAATGAAGTAGTATTTTCTGGAAACCACTTTCTTCAATCCTCCTGAGAATGAATACACAACAGAAAGGATAACGATCAAAGCTAAATAGCACGAGAAAATCAGCGGGAAAAAGTAATTAAACGACACTGTTCGTTCCGTCAACAAATTCACTTTCCATACATTTATCTGCGTGGACAAAACCCCGAAACAAAAAACACAAGCAAACACTAGGAAAATTGGCAAAACAACGCCAATCAAAGCCGACAACCACTGACGCCAATAGAAAGGCACCAACGTCATCAAACCCAAGAATATTATCAGAGAAAAATATATTGCCGGAGCATAAAACAACGAAGCAAGAGAAAAACAAACTCCACATTCAAAAATACTTCGAAGCTCGCGTTCCTGCTTATACATTTTGAACAAGGATGCAATTCCTAATATCAAAAAGAACAGCGAAGGCTGCATTGGATTTAATTGTTTGAAATCCTGCAAGCTTGCAGAAAAAATCACAAACAACAAAACGTAGAAGATGGAACGTTTCTCAATCAATCTGACATTCGAATTGACCTTAACCAACGCAACGACATTCAAAGCCAAGATTACAATTGCCATTAATTGTCCAATAAACGGGCTACAATTCTGAATGCTCACCAACGGTTTGTACAAAACCATTGGTGTTTCATCATAATAATGAGAGACAAATTGTGGTTCAAAGAAATTCGAGCCCCATAATAACAAAACTATTATAGGTAGCAAAATATAATTTACCGACGAATTTCTTTGTAGGAATTGAAACATTAGCGTTTATAAATCTTGACCAATATCGCGTCGATAATACATTTTATCAAAATGAATCTTAGCAATATTTTTATAAGAAATCTTCAAAGCTGCATCTTTGTTTTCACCCAAAGATGTTACTGCCAAAACACGTCCTCCCGATGTCTTCACTTCTCCTCCATCCAATTTAGTTCCCGCATGGAAAACCGTGCTATCCGTAAATTCTTCGTCAAAAGTAATCACCTTACCCTTTTCGTATGCTTCGGGATAGCCGCCAGAAACAGCCATCACAGTTGTTGCCGAGAATGGATTTATCTCAATCTTTTCTTGCGACAACGGTCCGTTTGCTGCAGCGACGAACAATTGCAACAAATCAGATTTAATTCGAGGAATCACAACTTCAGTTTCCGGATCGCCCATACGGACATTGTATTCAATAACCTTTGGAGTTCCATTGTCATTCATCAAGCCAAAGAAAATAAAGCCACAATACGGAATGTTATCTTCCTTCAAACCTTTTATTGTTGGTTTTATAATTTCTTCTTCTACACGCTCCATCAATTTTTTGTCGGCAAACGGAACCGGAGAAACAGCGCCCATACCACCAGTATTCAAACCAGTATCGTGTTCACCAACACGTTTATAATCTTTTGCTTCAGGAAGAATAACATAACCTTCGCCGTCAGTCAAAACGAACACCGACATTTCAATGCC
>JAKSUA010000027.1 GCA_024409235.1 Bacteroidales bacterium
CCAATATCCATGACAGCGTAGGCGCACCGCAAGTGTTTGAGGACATGAGGTTTAAGTTTCCTCGTCTTGCAAAAATCATCGCCGACGGAGGTTACAGAGGTGAGCATCTGTCCAACACGCTAAAAGCCACTTTGGGTTGCGATTTGGAGGTTGTCCTTCGTCCAGACGAGTGTCCCTCGAAATTCCAAGTGATACCCAAACGATGGATTGTTGAAAGATCTTTCGCTTGGTTGGAAAACTTCAGAAGACTGACCATCGACTACGAGTTTCATGCGGAAACCGCAGTGACTATGATTCAATTAGCCTTCTGTTTTCTGATGCTTAACAAAATATTTTAGAAAAATTTAAACAGCTTCTCAATGAATTCGATAGTTTTTCTATAATACGTTAAGATGAGTTTATATTTTCCTATTATAAAAAAGACAAGCCTACCTTAAACGAAGTTTTATTCCGACAGAACAATGAAATAGAGTACATTGTTGATCTATTTTCGGAGAAAATAACACATTCGAAATATTACAACCTATTTTGGTTACACAACATATTTTTTTTTCTATATATTCAAAATAAAGGAATGGTTTTATTTCATAATAATTATAGTGCATTGTTCTATCAACAATTGTTGAATCTACAAAGTTATTGTGAACGACAGAATGTAATGGTAAATTAGCATATGCAAACTGAAGAGCTCCACCGAAATTAAACTTATTGTGGGTATAACTGGTATTATACTGAATGAAAATTCTTTGCATTACTCCATTACTTGTATATTCTCGTCCCCCATCTCTTGAATATTTATATTGATAATCTGAATATCCGATACCATATCCGCCCATTAGAAGAAAAAACAAATTGTTTTGTGTTTTGTACAATCCAATTCCAATATCGGAATATAATTCTTTATATGTATAATTTCTTTCAAAAAGTGGAGTAGGTCCAAGACCAAATGGCTGTTTATAAGAATCGTATTTTCTATGACTCAAATAATTGTATGTAAAAAAACTAGATTGCATAAATGCAAAATTATTAGATAAGGCATAAGCGAAATTCTCATATATACTATTAGTTGTGTACCCCAGTTCAACCTCTATATTATTTTCACCCGTAAAATAAGGTGTAGTCGGTGTTGGAATCACATTCATAGAAGTACATGATGAAAGAACCATAATATAGATTCCAATGATAAAAAGTTTTTTCATTTGCTAATAGTAAATAGTATCTGTATATGTTTCAAATGATGACAAAAACACGCTATCTATCATAACCCAACAGGAATCATTATTAGAACATTCAAGCTTATAATAAATATAACTATCTCCGTAACAATATAGTTCTTCTAATGGGTCAATAGAAAAGGGACTTTTTCCTATATGCTCAACAATAGGATTTTTTTTAAAAGAAATAGTTGAGTTTTTGGGGGTAAAATATTTTGTTGTCACGTATAAACGCACACTATCATTGTCAGATGCGTTTCGATTTCTGACAAACGTAGGCAAAAACCAACAATTAGCATATCCCCACATGGTGTTTCCTTCTTGCTTAAAATCGAAATATCCCTCTTTTGTCGCTTTTATATATGGAGCAAAACCAGATTCTGCTTTAATAGATAGTTCAAAATAACCATTCTCGTCGGAATATGTAGTATCAATATTTCCACCATAATTTTCGTCTTTAATTTCAGATAAGAATGGTATCTGTGAAGAATTATTGCCATATAAAATTAAACAAACTTGTTCTATTGGCTCTCCACTTCCCCCATTAAGGACACGTCCTTTTATAGAATAAACATCCTCTTTCTGACAAGATAAAGTACTCAAAACGCTCAAGGCAAAAAGGAAAGGTAATATGTTTCGTATCATTGTTTTAATATCTTCTGCTTTTTTATTATATTCCCATTTTGGAATATAGAAATAATATAAACACCCTTTTTTAATGAGGAAAAACTTATGATATTTTCACCATCACCAATGTGACCTGTTTTTACTATCGAACCATCAATTGAATTGACAACGTATTTCCCTGTTATTGAGGAGTCTAACTTTATAATAAGATATTCCATTATAGGATTAGGAAATATCTGTACAGGATATTCTTGAGCGATCATTGGCAATGAGTTAGAATAATCATATATATCATTAACAAGGCATAAGGTCTGTTGATAATTTATTGATTCTCTTTCTCTATTATATTTTGTACAACAATCAGACTTTAATGAAGGAGAAACAATAGCATGAACATGAGAACCTTTATTTGCCTTAAAACCTTTTTTTAAACATATACTCTTTTCTGCTTGAATATTTACTACAGCATTGTCTTGAATAATGAAAGTATTTCTCTCTCCTGCAAAGGTCATATTTTCCCCCTTAAATAATACTTTATTAGATACAGTTTGAGATACCACATCATTTTCTCTCTGGTATGGGTAATAAAAGTCTTTATAATCACTTTCAAGCATAGATTTTATAATTATATTTTGAGCCGTTTCAAGAGTAATCTGAATATGTTCCTCGTTTTTCTCCATTCCAAACCATTTGTCAAAAGGTGTTTCTGAAGGGGCAAACTCATTCCAAGTTTTATATACATTTTCTCGATTAATCTCAACACCAAGAACAGTAGGTGTGGGCATAAAAGTAAAGCATCTATATTGAGGGAAGTCTCCCACTGAAAATTTATTATTTTCATTTTGATTTAATATACCATTCATAGCGTATCCACCCCCAGGTGCATTATCATATCCGATTTGATTGGTTGTATATAAACAATAATCATTATCATTAATCCCATCAAAATCAAATGGATTGTCTTGTTTGTGACCATCAAAAATTTTAAATTCACCTGCTTCATTATGTGGTGCATAAGCGTATGCGTATGTCCAACGAAAGATTTTAAATTTCACGATTTCTACGCCTGCATCATATCTTTGAGATTTTCCACCATTAGAAATACAATATCTTTTTACTATGGATGGATACCCTTTCCCTGAATTTAGTCGTTCCATTTTCGAATAGAAGGTTTCAAAATCTGGATGGGCAGAAATACTACTATTAGTTCCTTTTTGGTATAATTTATGGTCACAAATATATTCCTCGCTTTCCATTGTAATAACATTTTGTAGTAGCATTTGTTTTGCGGCAGGTTCTTCTAGTATTTTATAAGTGTCTTTAAACTCATCTACTTTGTGGAGTGTATTTAAAAGATGTAAATTTGTAAAATATTTTATCAACCATTGAAATCCAGGTGACACGTTGGCTCCTTTGTGAGGGCCATCAAAAGATAACCATTGTTTAACATAGTGTTCTTCGTTTTTCTCTTCCATTCTTGCTAAAGCGAAACGTGTTACTACAGCAGCCATACTTGGACCTATCATCAGTATTTCCTCTGTATTTTCATCTCTAAACGTTGTGTTGATAACATTATTTAAAAAACCTCTCAATGCATCCGCATTATGTTCAATATCACCCGCTCCATCTAAAAAATTCACAAAAACAATATCATATCCTAAATCATGTAATTTGGGAATTAAATTAGTTGCAGGTCTATGTTGATTTTCTTCGTTTATCGAAATATCTCCATTCAATGTTTCGTACATTCCTTTCGGATCAAAATCACTCGTGTTTTTACAATAATTCTTAGTGTTTCCTGGGTCAAATCCGTCACAAAAAATAAGAGGTTTTCTCAACATACCACTTTCATTTTGCGGATTAAAATAAAAACAATATTCAATGTCAGAATTTATACGGGTTACTATATCTTGAAGGAATGGTAAATTAGGATACAGAGGCACCAATTCTCCTTCTGGATAATAAAAAAGTCTATCGTCTGATAGTTCCGCCGGGTGACTCTTTAATAGTGAGTTCTTTTCTATTATATCTGGTTGTGGTATTGTAGAAGTACCTTTTCTATAAAAAGTACAATGAGAATATATAGTGTCTCTTTCATTCATTAATCTTACTTTCACTAAAACATCTTCACTAACTGAAGAATATGATACAGAAAAAAACTCATTAAAGTTTATGTCTACAAATCCATCTCCATTGCCAAAATCAATAGCAAGAGAAAAATCTGTCGTATCGTCTGTAAAGAAAAGATCTTTGTAAACTATAAATTTTATATCATCTCCATATATATAATTGTTAAGGATCGTTGTCGCAAAAACGTCTGTGGTTTCATATGAGGAAGATGTTACATTTATTTCTTCCAAAAAGTTTGATTCTTCTTTAAAATCCCCAGTTTGTAACGATGATAAAGAAATATAACTACAATTGAATTTTAGAAACATTAATGGTGTAATGTTATTTTCTTCAAGAAGACGATTAAATGAAACCAAAGTATCAATGTCAAAAAACATCGTTTTTCCCCCGATATAAGAATCCTTTAGATTCGAATATAAACTTTTCCAATTATTAGAAAAACAATTTTTAACCTTATCATAACCGTTATACTTAAACACCTCATCATCAAATAAGGTTAAATCTAATAATACTTTCGTTGGAATCTTTTCTTTGGAAAGTTTTGAAAGATACTCTTGGGGATTGCTTAAATATGCACTATTTGATATGGCATTATTTATTGTAATCTGAGAATAAGACGAAAGAGTATAAAAAAGAATACATAAAACAAGCAATCTTTTCATTTTTCCGTACTTTTTAATTCGTTAATCTGTTTTTGTAAATCTATTATATAAAGACTGAGTTCTTCTATTTTTTCCAAAAGTTTCGTGTTCATTTCCAAAAGATTGACAGAAGTGTTATTTACTTCCTTTGACGAAGGAATATTAGGTAAGTGTTTAAATGTGTTGACATATTGTTCTAACTCTGATAATGATTTTAATTCATATTCTTTTTCAAATACGTAATCAGGCCACTTATTCCCATCTACAGTTGAAAGGACTTCAATTTCTTCTGCATATATTTTTTTTGCATTTACAACACCATTACCATATACGACAAAGGAAGATTTATTTGTTGTGCTATTTTCAACAAAAATAACCTTGCTTTTTTCTGTTCCAGATATAGAGAGTCCTTTTGTAGAATTTGTAAGTCCTCTTACTGATATAGTTGAATATGTATTCAACAACATCGGAAGTTGTTCTGAACCAATATAAACAGTGCTTGGTGTCCATTGCAAAGCAATTTTTTCTATATGTTCCCCATTTACAGCTGAAAGATTTCTTCTTTGGCGAATACCCAACGCCCCGCCTTTCCAACCATACAATACAGGGCCATCTGTATCTGTATCGGCAAACAAACGTTTCGGTGGTGCTGGTACATTGGTGTTGTCTGCTATACCATAATAACCAAGCCCTGCATGAGGGTCGCACCCATCACGAAAATAAATATCATTATTGTATAATGATAAGGGCGTTTGACATTCTCGCTGTTGTCCAATATCAATAAACTTTCCTCCTTGCCCTTGAACGATTCCACCGATTCCACCACTTCCACTCGCATTAACTGGCGTTGTTGTATCATCGCCATTATTTTGCTGAGCCAGCGAAATGGGGAAATAATCCGTCGCAAATGGATTTGGACATGATTGTGCAGAAGACAATTCACAATCCAAACATTCCCACGCCCAACTATTACTTGCAGGAGATGTAGTAGATGCCCATACCTCTTTCAACAACCGATAAGTGTTTCCAGCGTGCGTTACAGTTGTTGGACTTTCTGGGAATAGCATATAATGGTATGCCACCCATTCACCTGTATAATTGGGAGACACACTCCACAACCAACCATTGTTTACATCATACGGAGTTGATGGCATAAAATTAGACGATGGACTATCATTCAGATATACAACAGTTATTGTCGTACCATTAATCGTCACGGTTACTTCATCGCCCTTTGTATAAACGACATCAGGTGAATATGTATCAGCAAACAAGGAAAGATTAATTGAGAAACAGGCCACTAAGGCACAAAACAACACTCGTAATATTTTTTTCTTTATCATATTTTGATGTTTTAGGTTTATATTTAATTTAACGGCGGCGAAGATATGGTTTAATTCTATACTTGCAAACAATAATTTAGCAGGATTTTGGAGAAGAAATACAACAATAATGAAATAAATTTATGCCAACAACTTGCGTATTTGTATCTAACCGTGTCACAAGTTCCGCAGCCACCCACACGTTGCTAATGCCTTGTAAGAAATAATTACGAGCATCTTCGTTTTCAAAATCTAATATTGATTGTTTTGTATTTTATTTCTTATTGTTAGAAACTGTTTAAAGTTAATTCAAAACTAATTTGAGAGACAAAAATTCCTCCAAAAAATACACTTAAAATATTGATTGTCAGTTTGATAAGTGGGTAAAAATTCGTAACTTTAAGGGTGCAAAAAATAAAGAAATGAACATTTATCCAACAAATCTCACCGATAATTAGTGGCAAGTTATAGAAAAGTTTTTAGATGTGCAAGTGCGAAAGCGCAAGTATCCTCTCAGAAACATTGTAAATGCGATCAATTACCTTCTCAAATCAGGGTGTCAGTGGAGGATGCTCCCAAAAGATTTCCCTCCTTACAACCTTGTTTACTACTATTTTTCCAAATGGAAGAACGAAGGTGTTTTTGAGGATTTGTTCATTAAACTGCACATCTATCATCGCCGACGGAGGTTACAGAGGTGAGCATCTGTCCAACACGCTAAAAGCCACTTTGGGTTGCGATTTGGAGGTTGTCCTTCGTCCAGACGAGTGTCCCTCGAAATTCCAAGTGATACCCAAACGATGGATTGTTGAAAGATCTTTCGCTTGGTTGGAAAACTTCAGAAGACTGACCATCGACTACGAGTTTCATGCGGAAACCGCAGTGACTATGATTCAATTAGCCTTCTGTTTTCTGATGCTTAACAAAATATTTTAGAAAAATTTAAACAGCTTTTTATTTACACCTAGGTAAATCCTTAATACGAGGGTACAATTGTTGGTTATAAATGGTATCATCATATTTACGAACATAAGGAAGCGCATACTTCTGCCAAATGTCCATTTCTTCCTTTTCGGACCTAAAAACTCCTGAATCCTTTAACGGAATCCAAATATCATAGGTTATTTTCACAGCCAAATCATAATAACGATTAAGTGCCGTCTCCCAACAAACATATTTATTTGTCATCAAACTGTCAATATATGGTTTATACAAACTATCTATCGCAGTCTTAAAACTTTCCAAATCAAAGCCAACAGTTTTTTCAACTGATGAACTTTTTTGTTCGGTAATTATTGCATAAACAGATGCACTATCACTTGACGTTTTAACAGGAACAGATTTAATAACTTGTTCTTCTGACTCGTAATTTACCATAACCGTATCCCGAACAAATTCTCTATTACTTAACGTTTTAACAGGAATAGATTCAACAAATTGCTCTTCTGACTCGTAATTTTCCACAACCGTTTTTCGAACAGAAGTACTATCATTCAACACTTCATTATTGTTAACATATTCAACAGTTGATACTGATGGTCGAAGTACAGTTTCTGTTTTTTTTAACATAAAAAAACAAAATAGAACAATCATAAACACAAGAAGTCCAGAAACTATTCTTCTCAACCAATACAAACGTAATTGCTGCTGTATTTCAATAGCAGAACCATACCGTTTATCCCTATTTTCTGTAGTACATTTTTTTGTAACACCTCTATAGCAATACGGGAAGACATCTCCCATTATTTTTCCGAAAGAATATAAATCGCTTCGGCAATCAAGCACAACGCCTTCTTGCAATTGTTCCGGAGCAATATAGTTCGCACTGCCGGCAGGTTGTTTTAGAATTGCATGGCTATCGCTATCGGCCAAACCAAAATCAATAATTTTAACATGATTACCATTACGGGAAACAAGTATATTGCTTGGTTTTAAGTCTCTATGTATTATTTGTTTTGAATGAATATACTGCAAACCATCAAGCAATTCATTCACCACTGCAATACGGATACGCGAAGATGGATTTAAACGAAGAAATTCCCGCAGAGTATAACCTTCAACGTATTCCAGCACAATACATTTTCCAATTTTAGAATCATATTCAAAAGAAAATGCACTAACAATATTGGGATGATACAGCAAAGAAGTTAATTCATACTCTTTGCGTAAAAGATTTTGATAAATTGTTTGTTGCGCATATTCTGGCTTTAATCCTTTCAACACAAACCATCGTCCTTGGCGTTTTGCACGATATAGACAATTAAAGCTAGCACAAGGAATTTCCACATAATCAGAAAATTCCGAACATATCAATTCATTATTTGATAATACTATACCAGAAGATGAAGTGTCCATTCATACAAATATCACACATTTTTATGAAAAAAAGCTATCTATTCGACCATAATTTCCTCCAAACCACCTTTTGTACCAAGAACGAAAGGCGTAGGAGGATTATCTTCCTGTATAAGATTATCTATATATAACGGCTCATGATGTATAAAAAAGGAACATTCAAACGTATTTCCCACTTGCAACTTTGAATTCAATGCAGAAACAACACGGAACTTTATTCCTCCTAAAAAAAGAAAAGTACATTTTCTATCTGGTTTCCATGAAACGGTTACCGTATTTCCTTCATGTAATTCCGACGTTTTAACTGATTGTGACACAATAAAATCGGAAGCTTCCGGAGCCAAATCATGTAATTTTACGAGAAAAGCATCCCAATGCTCGTATCCTAAGAACTGTGACAAAATATTCAACGTACTCCTACGGGTCATATCTGCCCCTTCTATATATCCCCATAAACGTTTTAATGTCGTAGGACTGATAGTTACATGCATTCTCTCCCATATAACACCAACCAAGAATTCAAAATCGGAGGGTGTTCTAATTTGACGATTTACCGATTGTTCAATTTCATACCGCAACATCAATATTTCTGGAGAATGTTTTGTCATCGCTTTTATTTTTCACAAAAATAAGTTGTTTTATCATTCAACCTACAGTCCTTTTTAGTCCATTTGGAAATTCAACTCCTACGCAATACCTTTGCCGGCAAAGATTTTCATACGATGAAGGAAGAACGCGACTCACTTGATTTTAGCAAAGAGCCTGTAAGCCAACTCTTTCGCAAGATGTTCATTCCTACTCTTCTTGGTATGGTTTCGATGGTGGTGCTTAACATTACCGATGGGGCTTTTGTTGGACATGGTGTGGGCAGCGAAGCATTAGCTGCTATCAATATTGTGGCTCCATTATTTCTTATTGCTGGCGGTTTAGGACTATTATTCGGCATTGGCAGCAGTGTGGTCGCAAGCATTCATTTAGCAAAAGGAAATGAACACGCAGCCAATCTTAATCTTACTCAAGGTGTGATTGCAAGTGTGACTATTGGAATACTTGTCGGTTGTATTGTGTTGCTTTTTCCAGAACAAACATGCCTATTGTTCGGCGGTTCGGAAGCTCTTATGCCTCTAACCTGTGTCTATTTAAAGTGGATTGCTTTGCTAACTCCTTTCAATATGTTCGGCATGACAGCAATGTTTATGGTCAGACTTGACGGGAAACCTGGATTTGCAGGTTTTATGAATAGTTTTTGCGCAATTCTCAACATTATTCTCGACTATATTTTCATTTTTCCACTACAAATGGGTATAGAAGGTGCTGCCCTTGCGTCATTTACAGCATTTGCCTCGGGAAATATTCCACTTGCAATTTTTCTATTCACAAGAACAACAAAAGTTCATTTTCATCCAATAAAACTATCAAAAACAAGTCTATTCCTTTCTCTCCGGAATCTTGCATACCAGATAAAGATTGGTGCTTCGGCACTACTTGGTGAACTCGCCATTGCGTCTATTATGATTGTAGGCAACTATATGTTTATGCGTTTTCTTGGCGAAGATGGTGTTGCCGCCTATTCTGTTGGGTGTTATTGTCTTCCGATAGTTTTCATGATTGGAAATGCCATTATTCAAAGTGTACAACCAATAATGAGTTTTGCTCACGGTGCAAATGACAAAATCCGCCTCTATGAAGCAAAAAAAATCGCACTAAAGTTTGCATTACTCATTGGTTTGGGCGGAATGATATCGCTACTATTTTTCTCAGAACCAATCACTTCGATTTTTCTTGTTCCAGGCTGTAAGGCACACGAATTATGTAGCAACGGACTGCGAATATTTGCGCCTGCATTCTTATTTATTGCCATCAATATTGTTTTAATAGGCTACCTACAAAGCATTGAAGCGGCAAAAGCAGCAACAATCTTCACTCTACTCCGCGGCTTCATATTTTCTATACCATGTTTTATAGCTTTACCATATATCGTTGGTACAAACGGACTTTGGTTAGCGTTGCCATGCGCAGAATGTGTAACAATGGTATTACTTTTTATAAAAATGAAAAAATAATATGATTAACCAGGTAGAATTTACACTTCAAGAAAGAAGACGTGGCTGTCATCTTATAACAAGCGAGATTATTGCACAAATCAGTCATCTTTTACCGAAAACCGGACTGCTACATCTATTCATTAAACATACTTCTTGTGCGCTTTCAATTAATGAAAACGCCGACCCGGATGTCCGCAACGATATGGAGCAAATTCTTAATCATATTGTAAAGGAAAATGAGACATATTACCTTCATACACTTGAGGGTGCCGACGACATGCCAGCTCACGCAAAAAGTAGTTTGTTCGGCGTAAGTCTAACTATTCCTATAACAAACGGACGGCTAAATTTAGGTACATGGCAAGGAATATACCTATGTGAATTCCGTAACTATGGCGGACCACGAAAAATTGTCGCAACTATTTACCAATAGTTTTTTCTATAAAAGAAAACATATTGACAAATAAATTTTTTCGGGTACATTTATAGAAAAATTTTGTCATGCTCAATATTTACAAAGCTTCTGCCGGTGCAGGAAAAACATATACCCTTACTCTTGAATATATAAAGTTGCTTTTTAGCGACCCTAATAATTTCAGAAAAACATTGGCGGTTACATTCACGAACAATGCTTGCGGTGAAATGAAAAACCGAATTTTAAATGCACTGTACAACCTTTCATTCAACGACAAGGCAGACTATGTAAAAGAACTAACAGAACTTGGTTATAGTAAAAAAGAAATTCAGGAAAAATCATTTTTACTTTTCAAGAATATTCTACACAACTATTCTTTTTTCTATATAGAAACAATTGATGCTTTCACGCAAAAAGTTCTCCGAAATTTTGCTAAAGATTTAGGGCTTCCACCAAAATTCAATTTGGAAATTAGCCAAGACGAAATTCTTGAAACTATCACCAAAAATCTTTTAGTAAATTCCATCGAAAACGAGGAACTTCATAAAACACTTATTGAATTTGCATTCAACGACATAGAAGAAAATAAAAACACCGACATAAAAGCCGAGATTAAAAATGAAAGCAACGTTTTTTTCTCGGAATTATATCAGGAATATGCAAAAACAGACTCTTCGAACAACAGCGAGCAGATTGACAGCGAAAAGCTTCAATCATTTTTTTTGAGTTTAGAAAAACAAATAGAAGATTATAAACAAACAACATCTTCTAAAGCTGCAAAAGCTTTTGATTTAATTACTAAGGCGGGACTTTCTGTTGAAGATTTTAAAGGAAAATCACGTTCTCAACTCACACCTTTAAAAAAAATAAAAGACAAAGATTTCAGCAAATCATTAAACGAAAAAGTATGTGACATAAATGAAGTCCTTTCGCCACAAAAAGCATTGGAGATTCATAGTTTATACACAAACGAATTCATTGAACTTTTACAAGAAATTGTAAATCTTACCGATCGTAATTCACAAGAATACAGTCAGATGCGAACAGCAGAAGAATTGTTGAAACACAAAAAAGGAATAATTCTTTCTCAATACATTCACAAAGAATTAGATGATTATTGCAAACAGGAGAACACATTTTTTATTGCATTTGCCAATAAATTTCTAAAAACAATTATCAACGGCAGCGACACTCCTTTTGTCTATGAAAAAATTGGACAAACAATAGAAAACATAATGATTGATGAGTTCCAGGACACATCAAAAATGCAATGGGAGAATTTTAAGCCTATCGTATTCAATCTTTTAAGCATGTTGAAAGACGCCCTGATTATTGGCGACGTAAAGCAGTCTATTTACCGATTTAGAAACGGCGATTGGAAACTGCTTCATTCTCTTGACAAAGACACTGATTTACAACATTATGCAGAACAAAAAACAATTTCCGACAATCATCGCAGCTTAAAAAATATCGTTGAATTCAACAATGAATTCTTCAAAAAGTATGCAACATACGTTGACAACACATTCAACAAAAATAACAACACATCATTTCAAACAATTTCTGATATTTATAAAGACTGCGAACAAGGTGTTGCAAAAGGTGATGGCGGTTGCATAGAAATACAAATTATTAATTCATCCTTAGACTTAAACGCCGAGGTTGCAAATGAACAACTGCTTGAATCTATTTTTGAGAAAACTGTTTCTCTTTTAAGAAATGGAAGAAAAGCAGACGACATTGTATTCTTATGCTACAAGAACAAACAAATTGCCGAACTTGTTGACTTCTTTAACAAAAAGAAAAAAGACCCACAATATTCCGACATAAAAGATTCTTTCTCCATTATGAGCAAAGAAGCTCTTTTAATCAACAATTCCATTGCAGTTCAGTTTATTACAAGCTACCTTCAAAAATTGACAACACCAGAGAATTCGAATGAATCAAAATTCTTGGACGCATTTCTAACCTTTGCATATCAGAATATCCATAAAACAACCGATGAATTGCCAAATGTGGAAATATCACGCAACATGTCAATCTTTGAAACATGCGAGAGCATAATTGAGAAATTCAAATTAGCATCCGAAAGCGAAACGCCATATATTACTGACTTCCAAAACCTTGTTTATTCATATTCAAAAAGCAACACAACCAGTTTAAGCCATTTCCTTGAACACTGGAACGAAATTAAAGACAAAAACTACTTGCAGCAGGCTAAAACAACTGGATGCATGAGTGCATCAACGGTTCACAATTCCAAAGGATTGGAATATCCTGTTGTAATAATGCCAAGATTGCTAAAAACAAGCCCAAGCAACAGATCTGCTTTATATCAAACAAATTTCGACGAACTTCCAATAGCAAAACTCTCAGGAAATCTAAGCGATACAACGCTGAAAGACAAATACATTGAAGAACTTTATAACACAGAAATCGACAATATCAACGCTTTGTATGTTGCCTGCACACGCCCAAAAGAAGAATTGTACATTTTCGATAAATGTTCAACAAAATCAAAGAATATTTTAAAAGTTTTTGAAGAAACTCTTAGCCAAATACATAATGCAGAAATCACAGAATACAATCTTTCTATTGGCAAACCAAGTGGATCAAAAAATAAAGAAGCTCAAAAAGACAAAAATAAGCCCAAAGCAACTATCATTAAAAACTATCCACTGACCTCCAATAAAGGAGAAAACAGCAACATCAAACTATTGGCAGACAAAAATTCCAAGGACTTTTTGGAACTTTTTGACACACATGATACAAAAAGAAGGCATGGTCTTCTCATGCATAAAATATTAGAACACATTGAAACGGCTTCAGATATTGAAAAATATGTTAATCTGTATTGCACGCCTGATTTATTTTCAACAACTGAAAAAAAATCGTTAACCAAGACATTGAAAGAAAGAATCGCAAACAACAAAGTTTCACATTGGTTTGACGATTCCTGGGATTATGTTCTTACAGAACAATCTATTCTTACCAAAGACATTGATATAAAAAATGGTCAGAAAGAAAGACGTCCCGACAGAATGCTTATTAAAGGAAAAGATGTTACTATTATTGACTACAAATTCACGAATGAAGAACATGACAGCCATATAAACCAAGTGAGAGAATATATGAATATTCTCTCACGTATGGGTTACAATCCCGAAGGATTTGTATGGTATGTCGAGCTTGACAAAATCAAAGAAGTTTAAGCATACAACTTCTTAATATTTTCTTGATATTTTTCTTCAACAACTTTACGTTTTACTTTTAATGTTGGAGTTAAAATACCATTTCCTATGCTCCACTCATCTGTTACAAGATCAAATTTCTTAATTTGTTCTGTATCACCGAACTGAGCATTATATTTATCAAATTCACGTTTAAATCGAGCAATAATAGTTTTATTTTTCACCATTTCCTCAGGTGTTGTATATTCCACATCGTGACGTGAACACCACAATTTCATGAATTCAAAATTAGGAGAAACTATTGCAACAGGGAATTTCTGATTTTCACCAAACACAACAATATTGTCGATAAAAGGCGACATTCCAAAAGTATTTTCCAAAACCTGTGGATTCACATATTTTCCAAATGCAGTTTTGAAAAGAGCTTTAATACGACCTGTCAACATCAATTGTCCTTTCTCTGTGAATTTACCCAAATCACCTGTATGGAACCATCTATCTTTATCAATTACCTCAGCAGTTAGTTCTGGAGATTTATAGTAACCCAACATAATATTTGGACCTTTGCAAATTACTTCTCCGTTTTCTGCAATTCTTACATCAACACCTGGCAAAGGAAAACCTACTGTACCAGCTTCACGAGAGAATTTCAAACGTTGGCTTACCGCAATCACAGGAGAAGTTTCTGTCAAACCATATCCTTCGAACACAGGCATTCCAATTGCAGTAAAGAATGAAACCAAATGACTTGGAATTGCAGCAGAACCAGAAACAACAATATCAAAATCGCCGCCAATACCTTTTGCAATTGTATTCCACACCAATTTTCTTGCAATTGCACTTTTTATTTTATAACACAAAGTTCTGTCGCAACTTTCAATTTTATATTCTTTTGCAACATCAATTGCCCAGTAAAACAATTTTTGTTTAAAACCAGACAATTTCTTTCCATTATCATAAATTTTGTCATAGAATTTTTCCAACACACGTGGCACAGCCGACATCATTGTAGGAACTACTTCTTTTATATTTTCAGCTATCGTACCAAGATTCTGAACATAGTAAACCGACATTCCAAGATATTGATACAAGAATACAAGCATTCTTTCATACACATGGCAAAGTGGTAAGAAACTCAACACTCTGTTTGACCATGCAGAAGGAATCACTCTTAGGCTCATTACCTGTGTAATAAAGTTATTATGCGACAACATAACTCCTTTTGGGGTTCCCGTTGTACCAGAAGTATATACGATTGTTGCACAATCATTTGGCATCACTGCATCTTTGCGGTTCTGTAAAGCTTCAGGATTTTGATTCTGCTTTCCTAATTCTATGAACTGATCGAATGTTTCATAGTCTTTTCTCTCGACAAACGTGTATATGTGTTGTAAACATGCAGGAAGTTCATCTTTTACAGCATTAATTTTCTTCATCACTTCCGCACCTTCCATAAACACAACCTTAGCTTCGCAATGATTCAAAATATATTTGTAGTCATTTTCACTAACCGTTGGATAAACAGGAACAGAAACTGCACCAATCTGCATAATTCCCATATCAAGCATGTTCCATTCAGGTCTATTTGAAGCAATAATGGCAACTTTATCACCAGTCTGAACACCCAGCGCCATCAAACCATAACTGATATTATTTGCATATTCACGATATTCTTTTGGAGAATAAGTCTGCCACTTTCCTGTTTGTTTTCCACCAAGGGCAACTGTCTGTTCAGGGTAATTCAACTCATAATTTTCAAGAAGATCAAACAGACGAGTTGGATCTTTGATTTTTGAAAAATCTCTTGCTACATATTTTCTTGCCATATTCTAAATTTATTTATTTCTATTTATTGTAAATGAGCTTCCAAATCGCTACGCATTGTTCCAACTATAGGAACTGATTTCTGTGTTTTGAAATCAAAATGAACAATCACACTTTTGGAACGGGCGCAAAGGTTTCCGTCCTGCCATAATTCCTGTGTAATATCAAATGATGAATTTCCCATACGACTTATCCACGACTTCACTTCCACCTGACTATGGAAAAATATCTGTTTTAGATAATCAACCTCCATTCTCGCCAAAATAAGATTCCAATTATTGAAATCCATCGTAGGATTCAAGATTTTAAAAAGCGGAGTTCTTGCTTCCTCAAACCAGCAAGGCAGAACAGTGTTATTTATATGCCCCAAAGCATCGGTATCAGCAACACGTGGAGTTATTGTATACGAAAACATTCTTTTATTTTTTTTTACGGTAAAACAATCTCCAACAAAGAATTCAACATATACAAACTGTTTTGAGTTGTATCTTGAAATTCAACAACAAAAGATCCTTTATACGAATCTGTCATAATGAATTCTGCGGATTTCACTATAGATGAATACGATTCCAACAAAGGAAGAGCATCCATTTTACTAAAATATTCCTTTGCTGTGGACGGATAATTTCGCACCGAAAAGTCCATGTACTGATACGAAGCATTTCCCTGAGCGTTTTCTACCAACTGATTAACAGTTTTTCCTACAGCGCAACTTACCGTGTATTTTCCTGCAACAGTATTTCGTGCATATTCTTTATCGGTAGTTATTACAAAATATTCGTTTTTACATACCACAAACGCTGGGAAGCCCATGATTTTTGAGAAATCATACAAACCAGGTTCTAGCTGTTCGCAGATTTCTGTAGAAATATGACTAAGCACATTATTTGGAACAACAGCATTATTCAACAAACAAGCAATTGCCAAATGAGGGAACGTTGTTTTCTGATCATTTTGCAGATGTTTCCACAACATTGTTGAACCTCGGTATTCATACTTCTGAACAAATTCAAACATACGGACATTTTCCAAAGTAATATCATACAAAGAAAAAACACAATCTCCCGTAAATGACTTCGCAAAATCATCAAGCGTCAAATCCAATTTTGAAAGTTCTTTTTCTGCATAGTCACAATAGTCAGAACCTTTCAATTGTTCCAAGAAACTCATCGGATCAATTGCCACCGTAGCAAACCACAAGGTATTTTGAGGAAGTATATTACAAACTTTTTTATTGTAATCTTTTGTTGTGAAATTATTCTTACGCCAATACCGTTTAAAGGCACGGCTTGGAGTACAAGACATTGAAACATTTATATTTGAATCAAAATCAAAATTTATATGAATAAAATTATCCTTCAAAACATCAAGAGGCACATTTTTCAACGTCAATAATTTTGGTAATTCTGAATACCACAACATATAATAGTCAATCATTTCCGTTGTAGAAAACCATACATTCACGTCTTTTTTACTTTCAAGAAAATCAACGAAATCACTATTTTCTGCCAAAGTTTTCTTTGAAGATGAGAAGATATCGTTTACACATTCAGTAATACCTTTGGTATGAATTGTAGAACAGCCGAACACAGCAATTTCGCCATTATAGGCAACCCACGAAAACCTGTCGTTTCTATTTATATAACAAACACCATTTTCAACACCATCTAATACTTTATAATTCTCGCTTAAAACTGAACGTATATATGAAGAAAATTTCGCAGTATCGTCCAACATTACCGACATGCATTTGTACGCATTTTTGAACTCCATTGAAGGCAACAAATATGCCATCACATCGTTGTTCAAATTCATGCCAGTTTTTTCTGTTTCAGTAAAAATTGAATGTACTGCAACATCAAATGTTTCATTTGAGAAACCATAACTTTCAAAATACTTCAACAGCTTCTCCGCCGAAGTAGCTCCTTTTGCATCAGTTTTCTTGAATACAGAAGCAGCATCCACAACAATTACCGATGCGGCATTCTTAGGAATATATTCTACCTGTTTTGGAGCTTTTGTACAAGCTGAGAAAAAAGCAAGAACAAATAGAAAAAACAAAAAGAAACGAATGGTACCTGATTTCATTTATTAGATATTTTCACAAATGTAGGAAAAAGAGACTTATTTTCAATAAAACAAAACCATTCATTTTTAATACACCATTTTATTTTTATTTTTTCCTGCAAAAAATCATAGAATTTCCACAATTTTACAAAATGACTAAATCAATTTTCTAATAGGCTAAGTCTTATTTGGGAAAACATTTGACAAAAGCACCGTTCTTTATTTCATCACAAGAAAATTGACAGGAATCCCCTATTTTACATCAAAACTTCACCGTTTTTCTTAAAAATTCACTATTTTCGTAAGCGATAAGTTTTTTCAACATGCATACACTACTTCAAAAAATCATCGAAATTGGGAAAAAAGGAAAATCTGTGCACATTATGCTACCAGAAATATGCAACTGTGTATCATCATTTTCCGATGTAATTGGAGTTCTTATTTCCTACAACGACATTAACTATTACAGTTCACATTTCACCATCAGTAAAAACGTTCAAAATCAAGAACTGAAAATTGGCGATAAAATAGTTGGAAACTTTTCAATTTACTACAAAGAAAACTGTACTCAAATTGACGAAGCAGAAATTTTCTGTGCTTCAACAATTATAACTGGCTTTATTTCCGAAAACCAATTTTCCAACATCAGTGCCAACTACAAGAAACGTACTCAGGAACTTGAAGCCATACGCAAAGCAAAAGAAATCATTAATTCCGGTCTTCCTACAGAACGTGTTTTACAGGACATCTGCGATATGTTGCCCAAATACTGGCAATTTGCCGAATGTGCATGTTGCAGAATTACTTTTGACAACGCCAAATATATGTCGCACGGATTCATTGAGTCCACATGTTCAATGAAAGATTCTTTTGTAACTTTTGACAACACAACCGGAACGATAGAAATCTTTTACACAAAAGACGATTATATTGATACAGAAAACCTTTTCTTATCAGAAGAAAAAGAATTAGTCAACACTATCGGACATCTTTTATGCCGTCATATCAACGACAATAAAGGACGACTTCTGTCAAACAATCCGATATTAAACAACAATCCGACAAGCAAAGACGGTATTTTTAGAGAATCACTTATTCAGAGTGATAAACCGTTACAGAAACTTCTGAATGAGCAAACGTTAGACAAGTACATTTACTTGGATATGATGAAACACAAAGTTTCACAAATCCTATTTGTCGCAACGATGTACGATGCTTTCAACCTTGAAAAAGACGATAGTTTCTTCGAGAAATTCATGGGACCGATTTATCAATACAGCATATTTTCGTTACCAAGGATTATCGGGGTTTCATCGCATAAGCAGGCACTCGATTTGCTAAAAACAATGCATTTCGACCTTGTAATTCTTATGGTTGGAGCCGATGTTCAGAAACCGTTGTCATTAAGTGCAGAAATCAGAAAAATCACACAAGACGTTCCTGTCTATCTGCTACTTAATCCAAGATCGAATATTGCATATTTTGAAGACCTGGTTGCAAAAACAACCTTGTTCAACAAAATTTTTATATGGAGCGGTGACTCACAGATTTTCTTTGCAATGGTAAAATCCCTTGAGGATCATGCAAATGTTGAAAACGACACGAAAATCGGTTTGGTAAGAACCATGCTTCTTATAGAAGACTCGACTCAATATTATTCAAAATATCTTCCGATTATTTTCTCCGTATTATTTGACCAGGTCGGAGAACAAATATCAGACTATGAGTCGAATGAATTGGAAAAACTTTCAAAAATACGCTCTCGTCCGAAACTACTTTGGGCTAGAAACTACGAGGAAGCAACATTCCTTTTCAACAAATACAAAGACTTCATGACCTGCGTCATTTCCGACATGGAATTTGAAAGAAACGGAGTTTTGGACAAAGAAGCAGGAATGGCTTTTATGGGACATGTACGTGATTATAACGTAAACATGCCTATTTTGATTCAATCTTCAGAATTAAAGTATGCACAATACGCAAAAGAAATACACGCAAAGTTTGTCAACAAGAAATCCGATATGCTTCTTGATAAAATCAAGAAATTCGTGATGCATAATTTCGGTTACGGAGACTTTATTTTCAGAAACGGTAAAGGCGAACCGATTGCAAAAGCTAAAAATCTCCGTGAATTTGAAATGTTGTTACGTACTATCCCTGACGATTCATTAAAATACCATGCGGACCAGAACCAGTTCTCAATTTGGTTAATGGGCCGTGGAGAAATTGAGCTAGCAAAACAACTCAACCCCGTAAATCTTTCAGATTTAAACAACGATGTTTCCAAGCTTCGTGAAATGAACAACGTTATTCTTGATGAATACCGTCAAACTAAAAAAAGAGGTAAAATTCTTTCTTTTGAGGAAACTGCCGTACTTGATGAAAAAAACGTTGTTTCACTTGCCGCCGGATCGCTTGGCGGAAAAGGACGAGGATTAGCATTTGTCAATACTCTTATCAACAACATTGACTTGAATCCGTATGCCGACCAAATGGCAATACGTACTCCAAAAACTGCAGTTATTGGTACCGAAGAGTTTGAGTTTTTCATTAAACATAATTTTGCTGGGAGAAATTTATTTGCCAAAGATTTATCCGACGAACAAATAAAAGAAATGTTCCTTGCGGGAAAACTTTCCGAAGACTTGCAGAGAAAGTTAGTTATATTGCTGGAACAAATTTCAAAACCACTTGCGGTGCGTTCGTCAAGTATATTCGAAGATTCTGCAACACAACCTCTTGCTGGTGTTTTCAGTACATATATTATTCCGAACAACAACAGCGACATCTCAAGGCGCCTCAAGGATTTAGAAACTGCAATAAAACTTGTTTATGCATCAGTATATAGCACACAGGTTAAAGATTTCTATAAATCAACAAGCCATAAAATTGAAGAAGAAAAAATGGCAATTGTGATTCAGGAAGTTGTAGGCGAATACTACGATCAATATTTTTATCCGCATATTTGTGGTGTTGCACAGTCATACAATTATTACCCTATTGCTCACATGAAGCCAGAAGAAGGGTTTGCTGTATGTGCCGTCGGTCTTGGATTTTATATTGTTGACGGAGGAAATGCATACCGTTTTTCACCTCACTATCCCAAAGTAGATATTCTCAGTACAAAGGACCAAATAAAATCATCTCAGACACATTTTTACGCAGTAGATTTCACAAAAGAAAATGTTGATTTCAAACGTGACGGAGAACACGCCGCACTAACACTTCTGCCTATTTCCGAAGCCGAAAAGCACAAAACATTAAAACACTGTGCTTCTACATATAATTACGAAAACGACAGAATCGAACCAGGAGTTTCAGGCTACGGTCCAAGAATTATCAATTTCGCAAACATTCTAAAATACAACTATGCACCTCTTGCTGAAATCCTTACATTAATCCTAAACACTGTACAGGAAGCAATGGGTACACCTGTTGAAATAGAATTTGCCGTTGACTTAAACGAAAACGAAGACGGAGTTCCATCTTTCTATCTGCTTCAAATTAAACCACTTACAGGAAGCTTAATAACAGAAAACGCGTTCCCTGAAGTTCTTAAAAATGCACCTCAACTATTACACACAACGTCATGTATGGGAAATGGTTTCATTGAAAATATTTGTGATGTTGTTTATATAGACCTTGAAAAATTCGACAAACTACGAACCCTTGAAATGGTTGCAGAAATCGAAAAAATCAACAAACAAATGGTTGAGAAAGGAAGAAAATATCTCCTTATAGGACCTGGACGCTGGGGAACAAGCGACAGATTTCTTGGCATTCCAGTTTTATGGTCGCAGATATCAAATGCAAAAGTCATTGTAGAAATTAGTCTTTCTAACTTCCCACTTGACGCATCCTTAGGTTCACATTTCTTCCATAATATTTCTACAATGAACATCGGCTACTTTGCCATTGAACATGTTAATTCAGAGAACTATATCAACTGGGATATATTAAAACGCCAGAAAGTTGTGGAACAGACTGAATTTTTTGTTCATGTGCAATTTGAAAAAAATCTTTGCGTTTATATGCAAGGAAAAGACAGAACTGCTACTATCTTTGTAAACGAATCGGAATAGAAAATGATAAACGTTATTATACTTGGAATACATTATCTGCAAGCAGAAAGCATTGCTATGATGATTGAGTCTAATCAAGACTTCAAAATTATTGATATTCAAACTCGTACAAAGGATTTTCTTCAAAAACATTATGATGAACCTATTCATATTGTTATAAAAAACATCCCTAAAATCACCGATGCAGATATTGCAGATGTTGAAGAAATACAAAAAATCTATTCTCGAGCTAAAGTGCTTATTATTTCGTATTCCGAGAACGAAGAAACTATTTTCAACATCATAAAAGTTGGTGCAAAGGGATTTTTGTCTCACGACGCTACAAGTCAAGACTTGTTCGAAGCAATTTATTCCCTTAGAAATGGTTATGACTATTTCAGTAAATGCATCACAAACATTTTGCTAAACCGATACGTTTCTTCTATTCAGAACAACGAAAAACCTGATAATGAAGAGATTGAAAAACTCAGTTCAAGAGAAATTGAGATTTTATCTCTTTGGGGAAACAGTTATACAAACCCGGAAATTGCCGATTCTCTGCATATTAGCATACGTACAGTTGAAACACACAAAACGCACATTATGCAGAAACTTAATTTAAAGACGCAAGTTGACCTTATCAAATATGCCATAAAAAACAACATTATTGATTTATAATGCCTGGTAAATACGATATTGTTATCATTGGAAGCGGCCTTGGAGGACTTGTTTGTGGTTACATTTTATCAAAAAAAGGATTTAAAGTAGCCATTCTAGAGAAAAATGCACAAATTGGAGGATGTCTGCAAACATTCAAACGCGGAGGAGTCAAATTTGACACCGGAATGCATTATATCGGAAGCATGGAGGAAGGGCAAATCCTTCATCGTTTCTGGAAATATTTTGGCCTTACCGAAACTGTTCCCCTTCAACGACTTAATGACGACGGTTTTGATGTTATTTCTCTTAACGGTACACAATACAAATATGCTTCGGGATATGACAATTTTATAAACACACTGGCGAAACAATTTCCAAATAACACAAAAGATTTAGAAAAATACATCAAAAATATTCGAGATATAGCAGACGCATCGCCGCTGTACAACTTGCGAAAAATTCAAAACAACGTCTTTCTTGAACCCGATTATATAAAAACAAGTATAAACGATTTTATTGCAAAAGCAACAGATAATCCGGTACTACAGAATGTTTTAGCAGGAAATCTACCATTATATGCGGGTGTAAAAGACAAAACACCAACATACATACACGCACTTATCACCAACTTTTACATACAAAGTGCATACAGAATTATTGGAGGCAGCGATCAAATAGCACAATCACTTGCAACATCCATTAAAAAATTTGGAGGAGAAATCTTTACAAATGCAGAAGTAAACAGATGTATCTGTAATGATGAAAAAGTTACTGCTGTAGAACTTAAAAATGGTAATACTGTTGAGGCTAAATATTTTATCTCAAACATTCATCCACAAGTATTGTTAGAAAAAATTGAATCCAATTTAATACGAAAAGCATATAGAATTAGAATAAACGGATTGCAGAATACAATTTCAAATTTTTCTGTTTACATAAAATTCAAACCTAACACAACCCCATATCTGAATTACAATTACTATTATTACAAAAATTCAGATGTTTGGGCAGGAAACGACTATAATCCAGAAAAATGGCCGGAACAATTTCTTTTTATGCACCAGTGTAAAGAGAAAAACCAGCAATTTGCAGAAAGTGCGGAACTTATTGGTTACATGCATTATAATGAAGTTGAAAAATGGGCTAATACCACAGTTGGTCATAGAGGTGAGAGCTACGAAACTTTCAAGAAATACAAAGCAGAACGAATGCTCCAGGAACTTGAACTATCTTTTCCTGGTATCAACAGCTGCATAGAATCTTTTTATACCTCTACCCCACTTACATACGAAAATTACACAAACACAAAGAATGGTTCCATGTATGGAATCATACGTGACAAAAATTTTCCAACACAAACATTAGTTTCCCAAAGAACAAAAATTCCGAATCTTTTTATGACAGGACAAAACATTAATTCTCACGGAATTTTAGGAGTAACAATCGGTGCCGTAATCACCTGTGCTGAGTTTTTAGGATTAAATGAAATAATTCAAGAATTTTACGAATCATAATAATAAATATAAAGCTATGAATATTAATTTTAATGACATCAAAGTTGAGGATCTTGCAAATTTTAAAGGTGGTGAAAAATCTGCTAAAATGCAGTTCTTTGTTGACGAAAACAATAGAATCCTACGAGGTTGTCTTATTCCCGGAGCATCAATAGGTTTACACACACATACGACCAATTCTGAAATCATGTACATTCTTCAAGGCTCGGGAAAAGTTCTTTACGATGGTGAATATTCAGAAGTTCACGTTGGAGACGTACACTATTGTCCTAAAGGTCATGAACATAGTTTAATTAATTCCGGAAAAGAGGACTTAATCTTCTTTGCTGTTGTTCCAGAACATAAGTAAACCATTAAACTTTTACATTATGAAAAAGATGTTTTTATTCGCCACCATTATTTATGGCGGACTTTTTCTTTCCAGCTGTTCATCAATGTACATTCCAAGTATGGCAAATGCACCATTACTTGGTGAACAAGGAGAAATACAAGGAGAACTTTCTCTAACAACCAATGCTGTTCAGCTTGGTGCTGATTATGCTATTACAGAACACGTGGCAGTTATGGGAGAAACAAACATTTCCTATGGCAATTTCACTGATTCCTATGACATTTATACAAAAAAGAGTGAGTTCAACGAAGCAAACTCATTGAATTGGGGTAGATTCATTAACCGCTACTACGAAATTGGTGCAGGTTACTACAACATATGCAACTCTGAACATTTTAAATTAGAAGGATTCGGAGGACTTGGTTTTTGTCATGCAACAGACGAAAACAAACGGTCTGAAAAAGTAAGTTCCTATGATTCAAAATACACACTTCTTTTTGCACAAGTCAATACAGGTTTTACATCAAAATATTTTGACGCCGGACTTGGTTTCAGAGTAGCACCAACATTCCATTCCTTTAAATGGGACGAAAACTATTATGAGGACGCTTCAAAGAACCATAACGGAACAGAACACTTCGCGATGTGGCATTTTGAGCCTCTTATCTTCATTCGTGCCGGTTATGACCATATAAAATTCACAGCAAAAGCAGGAATGTCGTTGCCATCTTATACACAAGCATACTATGACGCATATCACAACATACCTGGAATGCTTTATACAAAAGCAACGTTAATGCATTTCTCAATCGGAGCTTGCTTCACGTTTAATAACGCGAAATAACGATTACAGTGATTTTTTCGGGAAAATAAAACTGCCGACAACGGCAACAAATCCTGCAACCACAAACGTCATTAACCTTGCGCTTACGATTTTATCGTAACCTGTTGTAATCCATACTATTGTAAACACCAAACCTGTAACAATAGTAAGCGCTGCTGCTGTGCCACTAAATCGTTTCCAAAATAAAGTAAGCAAAATAACCACAGAAAACGTACAGCCTATTCCAGCCCAAACGTAACCAACAATAGTGAAGATAAACTCCGAAGAAGAAAAAAATGCTATAATCAACGCAAAAGCAGACAGAACAATTGTAACTACACGTGATTGAAAAAGACTATCGCCGTTTCCCTTACATAATGGTTTGATCAGATTTTCGGACAATTCCGTTGCCGAAAGTATCAACACAGAATTTGCCGTTGAAATAACTGCCGCCAAGATTCCTGTTATCAAAATTCCAACAATTATCGGGGGAAATAATGTTGTCAACATAAGAGGCATAATATTCTCCCTGTCGGCTATGTTTTCAGGACCAAAAATTGCAATACCAATCCAACCAATACTTAATGCTCCGAGATAGGCAAAGATTGTCCATACAATTCCAACATTACGTCCAACTTTAGCTTGTTTTACATCACGAATCGACATAAAACGAGTAGTTAATTGTGGCAAACCACCAAAATAGCCGAACATCCATGCCAATGAGCCGCCAATCATTGCACCAGCACCAAAACCATGCAAACCACCGCTCATATCGGTAAATTGTGCCCCTGCTTTCGTCAATGCTTCGCCTATTGAATGTGCATAAACAGCACTTTCCGGTTGTGTTGCAATATAAATTAAACCAACAACAGGAGTTACTATCAATGCGACAATCATAATAACCGCCTGAATCACATCAGTATAAGCAACACTACGAAAACCGCCATACACAGTATAAGGAATAACCAAAAGAACAATCAAAATCATTCCCCAAGTTGTGTCGAGATTAAAAAGATTATTCAACATTTTTGCACCGCCAATGAATTGAGCACCAATGTAAAAGAAGAAGAAAAAGACAATTGTAATACTTCCTGCTATTCGAATTAATCGACCTTTATCGCCATGCTTTTTAGCAATAAAATCGGTAAAGGTTGTAGCATCAAGTTCTGCTGCTTCTTTTTGAATTCTCCAAGCTAAAACTATCCATGAGAAAATAATACCAACAACGCAACCAACGGCAGTCCACACTTCGAGTAAACCGGTTGCATACGCAGCACCTGGCAAACCCAACAACGCCCACGAAGATTCGCCTGTAGCCCGTTCTGAAAGCGAAGCTACCACTCCCGACAAAGAGCGTCCCGCAATTGCGAAATCTTGTGAATTCTTTACCTTTTTACCCTGCCACAATCCGTATAGAAAAAGGAACAAGGCATATACTGCCATTACAATTAAAATTTGTGTAGAATTTTCCATTGCCAATAATTTTCGGCAAATGTAACATTAAGCAAGCAAAATGGATTACACAAAACCAATATAATAGTTGGAACTATAATATACTTCCGATAAAATTATACCAACAAGCTTAATGAATGGAAGTGCAGTCAACACTATACCTAACCATATTCGACCTGTGCATAATGCAAAAATTCCACCAACAATCATTCCTATCAAAAAAAGATAAAACAGCGCCAACAATACTACTGCAGCTCCCGAAAAATGATTTGATTTTGTTGGTTTTTCTATATTGTTCGAACAAGAAAATGCTTTGCTCTCAATTGAATTTTGTACAATTTCATTTACTTTCACATTCTCTATTTTTCGTTCTGATTGTTTAACAACAGAAGATTTACTTTTGACTGATTTTATTCGTTTTGAATCTTGCATTGATGCCGAAACGACTATTTTTCCAGTCTCATTTTGAAAGGATTGTTGCTTCCCAGTCTGTTTTTCCACACATTTATTTTCAAAAACAAAACCATGATTATTTGTTTGTGGAACTTTGGAAAAACTCAACAAGGAAAAACCAATCAAGAAAATTAGCAATAGCGTGAACCTTTTCATTTCTTAAAATCCAGCTAACATAAGTTGTTTATCCCCATTTCTCAGCGATTTCATCAAGAAGATCAAGCGTTTCCTGTAAATCACTTAAATTCAAAAGTTTTATTCGCGTTTCTCTAAAATTTTCGAGTCCTTTAAATGTTCTTGCAAACTGGCGACGCATGTGAATCACTCCACCTGGCAAACCCATAAATTCAACAGATTTTAGCATTGATTCCTTAATGACCTCAACCTGTTCCTTAATTGTTGGTTCAGGAAGGATTTCGCCAGTTGCTAAATAGTGTTTCACATGTTTAAAAATCCACGGAGCGCCAATACTTGCACGACCAATCATAATGGCATCTACGCCATATTTATCAAATGCCTCCTTTGCTTTTTGAGGAGAATCAATATCGCCGTTTCCTATAATTGGGATTGTCATACGAGGATTACGCTTAACTTCGCCAATCAAAGTCCAATCGGCTTCGCCTGTGTACATCTGAGCACGGGTTCTGCCATGAATAGTCAATGCCTGAATGCCAACATCCTGTAATTGTTCTGCAACAGAGACAATTGGTTTGTCATCGGAATCCCATCCCAACCTTGTTTTCGCTGTTACCGGTGTTGATACAGCATTCACAACAGATTTTGCTATATCAACCATGAGAGGAATATTTCTTAAAAGTCCTGAACCAGCACCTTTTCCCGCAATTTTCTTTACCGGACAGCCAAAATTTATATCAATAATATCTGGTTTAAATTCAGTCTCCACAATTTTTGCCGCCTCAGCCATCACTGCAGCATCCTTACCAAAGATTTGAACAACAAAAGGACGTTCGTAGTCATAACTTGTGATTTTCCGCATTGTTTGTTTTATAGAACGAACAATTGCATCACTCGCTGCAAACTCTGAATATAACAAATCTGCACCATATTTTTTGCACATATAACGGAAAGACGGTTCACTCACATCTTCCATTGGAGCTGCAAATATTGGATATTCGTCAAATTCTATCGAACCAATTTTCATTTCAAACGTATTCCATTATTCTCAATCAAAATCTTCCCAGCCTTATACAGTCCACCTACAGCCATTTTGAAAGATTTTTTACTCATTGACAACAGATTCTTTATCTCCTCTGCATCACTTTTATCATGTAAAGGCAAAAATCCTTCATTTTGTTCCAGGGCAGTTAAAACATGTGATTCAATATCAGAGATTTTATTCAAGTAACCTGATTTCACCAAACTGATATCTAACTTTAAATCCTCGCGCACCTTCTTTATGTATGCGACCTTTGTTTCACCTACCGACAGCTGTTCAAACAATTCATTTTTATAAATTATTCCCCAATATAAACTGTCAACTATAACCTTTGTTCCCAATTCCGTTGTAGAATGAATCTGAATGGAAACCTCATCCCCCTCTGAATAAGGAGGATTATATTTATCAAGGAATTTATCAATCTTTGCTGATGCAGCAATACGGTCAGAGTCTTGATCTACATATACATAGACCCAATATTTTTTTCCAGCCGTCATACGCATCTTCTGTTCCCTGTAAGGAACGAACAAATCCTTTGGTAATCCCCAATCCAAATACGCGCCATACTTATTAACTTCTTTTACCGTAAGATAGGCGAACTCATTCACTTCTGCAAATGGTGTTTCAGTTGTGGCAATTATTCTATCCTCTGAATCAAGATATATAAACACCTCAAGTTCATCACCTTCCTGCAAATTTTCTGGAGCATACCGTTTTGGCAACAAAACACTGTCATAGTCCTCGGCATCAAGATAAAATCCGAAATCAACCTTACGAATAACCTTTAGCGTATTTTTCTTACCAATTTGAAACATAAGACTTATTTTTTGCAAAAATACTTAATTTATAACTACCGAATTAGTGTAATATATCCTTTCACAAAGATTTCCTCATTTTTCATATTGGTAGCTTTTATTGTATAAGCATACGTATCCATACTTTGCGGTTCTCCATTAAAAGTACCATCCCAACCTTCGGCTAAATTATCTGTTTCGAAAACTAACTGTCCCCAACGATTATAGATTTTCAGTTCAAGAAGTTCACGGATTCCCCATCCACGTACATACGCAATATCATTTTTACCATCACCATTCGGAGTAAAAGCCTCAGGCATAGCAATTTTCGTATCAAAAACTATATTAAACTGTATCGTTGTATCATTAGAGAAACAGCCTAAACTATCAACCATTGTAATTGTATATTCAAGTGTTGACGGTAAATCTATGCAATCCACAAAGGAATCATCACTACAGTACAAACTTAAATCCGGACTCACACAATTTGAGCATGATAAATAATCTGCCGGAGACCATGTATATGAAACGCCTGCAATTTCTGTTACATTCAAATTATAGGTTTGTCCTGCAATTAAATTATTCGTTTTAGACGAAGCCTTTACCAAACTATTGTTTGCGTCATAAAATAAAAGTAACTCATTTGGCGCACCTATATAATAAGGCTTTTGCTGAACAAATACATACACACTATCTCTGCTCTTACATCCGTATTTATTTACAAAATCCATGTATAAGTATTGAGACTTATCTACACGTACATCAGTTTTTGAACCACGTGAATTTGTGAATAAATCTCGAGGTTCCCACTGAATTGCAGAAAAATCTCCTTCTATTTCGGCATGTATTGTTTCACCCAAACAAATACTTGTATCAATTTGCACGGAAAAAGAAGCTGGAGGATATGTAGATACATTCTTTGTTATTTTATCATTACAGATATTTGATGTTACAGAAAGCGTTACAGGAACCACCATATCCAAATCCGGAACAGTAATTCTTGGATTCTCCGCAGTTGAAGTTGTTCCATCCTGAAATTCCCATAGATATGTTGCAGATTCATTTGCCACCGATGTATTATATAAAATCACAGAGTATGGAGCACAGCCTATTGTATCAAAATCAGTTTCTCCACGAGTGAAATCTGCAATTACCGGGAACACAGAAACATTAACAGATATATCACGGGATTTACAACCTTCTGCCTCTACAATAAATTGAACTTTGTATGTATTGTCTTCGGTCGCGGCCAAAGAAGTGTACGCATACGAAGTTTCCGTTGACTCTAACTTCTGAGAATTTCCATCTCCAAATTCCCAATAGCAGTTATAGCGATATAAATTTAATGTATCGTATAATGTCAGTAAAATATCCTCACGAACACAGACCTCTGTTTTATTTGCTTTTAACGAAACCTCATAGCCTGAAACAACCACAGGCAATTTTACCGTAGCATCCTCACATCCATAATAAGAACTTTTGGTTCTCAAGCATAAAAGCTGGTCTCCATAATTATCAAATGTCACCGCCTGAAGCGACTTTTTATTTCCAATATATAAGGAATCACCATTTTCGATTTTCCACCATGCAAACGAATTCATGTTTGACGTATATACAGAATTATCCAGATACACAATAAACTTTTGTCCCGGTTCTTTACATTTATCAGAATCCTTTACTACAATTTTCGTAGCAACATCTTTTACATCTACTTCCTGAGTAGTTGTCGAACTACATTCATTTCCTTCAGGACTGACAGCATAAGCAGTTAACGTTACTGTATAATTTTTCTTTTGTTCATTTTCATAAACATATCTTGTGGTATCCTGAATATTTCCACTTCCCTCTTCAGTATGTTCATCACCAAAATCCCAATGGTAACGAGACAAATTATTTTCATAATCCTCTGATGCGTCAAGTCTTACCATTTTAGCTTCATACCCAAGACATACCTTTGGATCATTCACAAAGAACAATGAATTAGGAACAACTGGTCTAATATAATTTTCCTTATACACTGTATCACGGCAACCATGAGTATCCTCTATTGCAAGTGAAACACTTTTTGCACCTATCGTCGAATATTCAGAAGTAACTTTTAAATCCGAAGTTTCTTTCAGTTCTCCATTTCCAAAATCCCAAACACGCTTTATTATTTCGTGTTCTGAAAATGAATTGTCAGTAAATTCTGTTGTAAAAGGAATACAGTCTGACGGTATATCTCCTATGAAATCTGCTTTCGGTTCAAAAACCTTCACACTCTTTGTTGTTTCTGCGCTACAGCCATTTTCATCTGTAACCCTTACCTTCACATAATTTATTCCAGAATAATCAAATACATAACGAGGAGACTTTGGATAATAATCATATCGATCTATTTCATTAAACAGTTTATTGTAAGAAGCAAACAAATGCGAAGCTGTTGAATCCTGCCATTCATAAATCCAAGTCCAAGTTTCAATATCATTTTCAAGGGCCATTTCCTCTGTCACTACAAAAACTGCAGAATCGCCAAAACAAGGTTCATACGTTACAAGCTTAAAATCTGCAACAACTTTAGTAACTGTAGTAGAAATACTATCTTCCATTGCGCAACCTGTTTCTGTATTTGATGCAGAAGCTTTCACATAATAAACACCCCTTCCCCCATAATCATCGAAATCAATATCTACCGACTCCAGATTTTCGCTACCGGCAATTTTCGTCCAAGTTTCTTCCGCAGCGCTTCGAACAGACCATTCCCAAAATTCCGAGCTATAATTTTTCGCAAAACTATATGTGTATTTCGAAGGATTGGCGCAATCCGTTTCTGACACAGCAAGTTTTATCATCGGTCCTTGAACAAGCACAGGATCATCTACAGTGTATTCTTTCTGACATCCATTATCAGAAACAATATACGTCGCAAAATGAAGTCCTACCGTATCGGTAAAATCCATATAAAATGTTTCCTCAATAGGACTTTCCTGATCTATCGTAGTATATATTTTTTCTGGCAGCATACCATCTGACAACGGCCAAGGAGCAATCTGAGTAAACGTAACGAAAAGGGAATCATACGAACTTTGATACCTTTCTTTATCATCAAATGTCATTATTAATTCCAAACTATCACTAGCACATAAAATCTTCGCAAAATCCATTGTTACGTTTGGTTCTAAACCAACACTGATCGAATCTTCCGAATAGCTCTGTTTATTTCGGATGCGACATCCCTTATTTGTTTCAAGAATAATGGCATACGAATGTACTCCAATTTCCGTATAAGTCCATTTCTGAGACAAATTCCCCGTTTTTGAAGGTTCTGTGAAATAAGTATAATCCTCTACAATCCCATCCTCATTGTAATCCCAACTAACAAAAGCAATATCATCTTTATCTGTTTCATATTTATATGACAACGTGAATGTAACGTTCAATGGAGCACAACCACTACTTGGATTTCCATATCTGTTCATCATTTCAGTGTACATTTTCGGAAGAGTTACTTCGACATTTCCAGGCATTTCTTTTACAGCCCGGCAATAACTTGGACTTAAAGCATACAATGTTGCAGAATACACGCCCTCTTCAGAATAGCTTTTCGAAACCTCCGCGCCAGAACTATACGACAGTTTATCCATTATCCATAGGAATTCAGTTCCCGGAATATTACTTTTTGCGGAATAATCCACATTTGCAGGAAGTGCACAATAAAATGCATCTGTCGGAGTAGCCTCTAATACCAAAGGATCTTCCACTGTAATCATTTTTACAAGTTTTTCCGTACAAGTTCCGTTTCCAACAGTCAACTTTACTTTATATGTCCCGCCCTCTGCAATATCCACTGAATACGTTTCCTCATTAGAATCCTCAGTACCATCAATTGCAAAATCCCACGACCATGTTTTATTTTTTGTGGCACTTGCATCAAAAAAAGTGATTTTTCCAGGACAATAAGATGTTTTTTCTTCCGCATCATATATTCTACTTACTGGAAAGTCTTTTGAAGATGTTGGATATTCATCAAGTTTCACTGCAGGATATCCATCTTCTATACCAATTTCAGGCTGAAAATCAATCAGCTGGATTGTCTGCACACTATAGCCAACACACTCCGATTTTGCTGTTCCCGACAATTCCACATAATAATTGCCATAACCATTAAACGTATGTTTTTTAGGCGTTTTATCATTCGATGTTGCTCCATCTCCAAAATCCCAGTGATACGAAACAATATTCGGGTCTTCTGAATTATTCGTAAATGTTACGTCCAGTTTTGAATCACAAACTTTCGTTTCACTTGCAGAGAAACTTACAATTGGATAATCATTATAAGTCACAACCTTTATAGACTTTCGTTCCCTGTTCGTACATCCATGGAAATCCTGAACAGACAAAAAGACTTCAAATTCACCTGCGAACCAAAACGTATGTTCCGGAGGAGTTTCTGTATTATATATAGTACCATCCGAAAGAATCCACGTATAAGATTTTATTTCCGAATCCGACTTTATATTTTCTATAGAAAACTGAAATGCCTTATCTTCACAAGTAGATGATTTGTTCGATTTTATAGTTACTTCCGGATCATTATATATTGTTATATATTTTGATTTAGAAACTGTTTGTATCAGTGTTTTACCTGTTTTATCATAAACTTTCATTGTTACATCATAAGCACCAGGTTTCAGATAGGTATTTTGCACACTGTCGGTTTGATTAGAAGATTTTCCGGTCTCCACAGTCCATTGATACGTATAATCGTTCTTTATACTTTCATCTGTAATATTGGTAAAAATCACTTTTTGCGGAGAACATCCCTCGGTAACATCTGCCATGAAATCAAATGTTTGAGAAAAGCTCTTAAAACAAATCAGTAAAATGCATGTCAACGTTATGGCACGATTCATATTTTTAGTATTTTTGCAGACAAATATATTAAATATCTAATTTACAAATGTTTTCAACAGCTACCAATATCAAAAAAAAGCTTACAATCACGAAAGTTGTTGTTACATTTATTATTATTCAATCATTTTTTTTTGATTTTTTAACCGCTCAGGAAATTCATTTTTCGCAATTCTACGCGAATGCTTTAACCGAAAATCCTGCAAATACAGCCTGGTACGACGGTAATCTACGCGTAAACTGCATGTATAGAACTCAATGGAAAGCCATAGACAACAAACCTTACCAAACAATCAGTTTAAGTGCTGAAAAACAATTCCAATTTTATGATCATTCCTATGGTTTTGGCGTCCAATTCCTACGCGACGAATCCGGTTATGTTGGTTTAATAAACGACAAGCTTCTTGCTTCCGGAGCTTTTGCCGCAAATGTAAATGGGCACAGTTTATGTGGAGGAATACAATTAGGATTAGTATATAAATCAACAAACATTAACGACTATACATTTGATGAGCAGTTCGATTTAGGAGGAGAAAACGTTTTCAACAGAGATTACAACAACGGAGAAAACGAAGGCCGAAAGATTTTTCATGCCGCTATAAACGCCGGTGTTCTTTGGGAAAAGCAGTTGTCAAAAACCTTTACGGCCAAAGCTGGGTTTGCATTGTTCAACATTAATACTCCACACGAATCTATCTACGGTATCAGCCTAGACAACACAAAACAATCCTTGCGAGTTTCCACTCAATTTGGAGGAAATCTCAACATTTCTCCAAAAATCGACATTGAGCCTAACATTCTTTTTATGCGACAGGAAAAATCAACTGATTTTCTTATCGGAGCCAACGTTGATTATAACTTAGCGAAAAAAACATCTGTCTATTTCGGCACACTGTTCCGATATGGTTTTGAAAAAAACTATGATGCTTCAATATGGATTCTTGGAGCAAAAATCAACAGATTTGACATTGGATGCAGTTACGACATAAATCTATCTTCCCTAAAAGAAGCGACAAACAACCGAGGTGCATTCGAAATTTCATTAACATATTTAACCCCAAGTTGGAAAAAAACTAAATCTAAAATACCATGCGAAAGATTTTAAAAGCAACATTACTTTTATGTTTTATAGCATCAAGCACAATTTTGTGTGCCCAAGAACTGTCTGACTTCTCTGCACGAAAACTTAAAAGAATGGGTTACAACTACTTATCTATCGGAGACACATATTCTGCAATAGATTGTTTTAAGGCATACTGCGACAAAAAACAAAAGCCGAAAATCACATACGAATTAGCAGAATGCTACAGAGCCACAAGAAATTACATTCCTGCCGCAACTTACTACGACAAAACTTACCGTTTAGACAAGAACAATCTTGTTGCTCTTTATCACTACGGCGAAATGCTGAAAGTTTACGGATATTATGCCGACGCAAAAAAATATTTCGTCACTTTCAAACAATTATATAAAGGTGGCGAAGAAATTGATTACAAGCGATTGGTAACACAACAAATCATTGCCTGCGACTCTGCACAAGGAATCATTGATTCTGCACTTTCTGTAGAAATGAAAAGACTGAACTCTTCAATCAACAAACCATCAGTTGAAATGTCACCAGTTCTCATGAATGACTCCACATTATTATATGCACAAATGCGAGTTGACGCACCTATAGTATTTATTCCTGACGCAGAAAAAACAGAACTGCCATACAGACATTTCTACACTGCCGAGAAAAAAGGGAAAGACTGGCATTTCAAACAAGAATGGATGGAAGGAGAATTTAACCAAGATTATGTTCACTCATGTAACGGTGCATTTTCTCCAGACAAAAAGAAGTTCTATTTTACACGATGCGAACAAGACTGGCAATACAAAACAAACTGCAAGATCTACGTCAGCAAACTTAACAAAGACAAATGGTCCGAACGTGAACTTCTTACAGCACAAATCAATAAGAAAATGA
>JAKSUA010000028.1 GCA_024409235.1 Bacteroidales bacterium
TCAAATCTCTGTTTGCTGTAGCCCTTGAACAAGCATTGATTTCCTGATACTCTTTGTTGGTGATTTTTCCTTTTTCTTTCACATACATAATTGCTTTTATCTGACGAGGATTCAAGCCTTTTGCTTGCAGGTCTTCTTCGTTAAACAAATCTTTGCGGAATACCACCCAAAAACCAGAACTTTCGTAATAATAGAGCGGTTGAGGCAAGCCAGCTGCCGCACATTGCTCATTCATTTTACGGATTCCTCGACCCCATGCTTCGATGTAGCCGATACGAAAGAATGCGTTGGAAATATCGGGATTGTGAGGAATGGAAGAATGCTTCTTCTGCAATGTGTCAATAGTCCAATTTTCGGGAAGTTCGCCATAATTCCATATCATAATCTTGTCTTTGTAAACACTGATTTGAATAGGTGTTGCACCAGTGTAATCTTTATGGGCGATGGCATTGAGCAGAGCCTCTCGAATGGCTTCTTTGGGATATTCAAAGGTTTCGATTCGATAAATATCATCGTAGCTTATCATTGCCTTGATATACTTGGTGAAAAGCAGTTCCATGGTTTTTTCCACCTGCTCAAACAGATTGCCGTGTACCTCATCTTGAAAACGCAAGTCGCTGTCTGATTCAAAGAATCCGATTTTGATGTATGCATTAGTTACGAACTTCTCGGGGTCGGGATGGAATAGCAACACGGCAGCACGTTTTAGATAATCACCATCGGTCAGTTTCAAATTGTTGAGCAAAAGTTCGTTACTGTCTGTTAATACATCTTCGCTAATACGATTGCTTTTTACACCTTTCTTACGGAAGAAATCGAAAGTTTCTTGTTTCAAGTCAGTAACGGTAACATGAGGGACAGGAACGCCGTCCCAGTGTTTACCTTGCTTGCCGAGCAAGAACTTATCCAATGCCGCACCTTTCAACTCTTGCTTGGTGCTGCCACTGCGATAATGATATTCTCCTCTGCAACTTACAGGGTTTGGCTGTGGTTCGACAACTATTTCGATGTAATCCCCGTGTTCTGTTTCGTGCAGATTCACTTCGGCAACAATGCCTAACACTGTGGTTATCTTGTTTGGCAAATCTTCCAAAAGTTTTTTTGCGTTATTTACGCCTACAATATTTCCATTATCGTCTTTACCGATAAATATTGTACCGCCTTGCGCATTGGCAAAGCCGCATATCCATTTCAGATACTCATCTTTCCAGATGGTCTTGAATTCTATGTTTTGTGATTCGGGCATAAAAGTTACTATTTTAAAGTTTTACCTTCTCTGTTTTGTAGCGGGGCAGGTTATTCACATTTCTCTATCAGTTTTTTTATTATTGTAGACTTTGATTCGCTTATTTTACTCTTTATTAATTCATTATATTTTGCCTCATTATAAAGATTAATTCCATCATCGCTGATTGAATTTGTCAATGCATCAATCAACGATTCCGAATCTGTATTGAGTTCTTTATATAAGAATTGATTTACAGAAAAGAACAAATCAATAAACTTCTGTTGAAAATTTCTGCTATATTGTACTATATCATTAATCACGTTCTTTTTGTCATCTTCTGTAGATTCTTTCGATTTCAAAGTCTCAACTCTTTTCTCTACATTATCAAAAAACTCATAAAGGTGCTTAATATTGTAATCCAAAATCAATGTTTTTAGACTATTGTGTTTGGTTGTTTTTTTATATGCAAAAATTGACCAAATAATATTGGTAAGTGCTATCAGTACATTTACTATAGTAACAATCATATCTGTATTGTTTTTTATCCAATCTGTCATCATTTATCAAGAGCTGTTTGGTTTTTCAATATTCTATCTATAGCTTGATTTAGCGGAATTTCAAATTCATAATCTCCTTCAGAGATAAAATGAAATTTTTTCAAAAAATTCTCTTTACCAAGTTTGGTAACAACGTGAACTAAAAATTCCTCAAGAAAAGAAGGGTTTATTGAGTAAACATTTTTTGGAATGATTACGGTAATTTCACTGTATTTTTCCTCGATTTGGTCTATATTGGAATGTTTGCGAACATATTCCCCTCTGTCTCGACCAGTGAAAACTTTAGAAATTCTGTTACCTTCTTTAACTCTAAAATCTTCGAGATTAATAATGTTATCTTTGCTCTGCATAATGTAATTATTTAATTTCTTGAATATCATCTTCATTAAGCAATAACTTGACACTTAACATTGTGCCTGGAAAATAATTGTTTGTTTTACAAACACATTTAGAATCAGGCTTGCATTCAATATCGCCATTATTATTAAATGCCATCACTCTAAATGTTTCATTGTTTTTGTTTTTTTCAACAATGTTATATCTGCCATCAAATATGATTTTTGTATTACCCGATAACAATGTCATTTTTGAAATGTTATCTTGCTTTGTATTGCCTTTTATATTAAAAAAACTCTCTATGAAACGGATAGAACCATTTCCCCTTTTGTAATTGTCCGTGGAAACCGATGTAACACCTTCTTGAAGTGCATATAAAGTCCAAAGATTTTCTTCTTCAAATTCCCCTTTTAGAAACAATAATTTTTTTGTGTATTTATTAGACAAATCAAGCATCTTCTTGACAATATCCTTGTTGGGGCAATCGTCCGACTTGAATTTTTCATATATGGTTCTACCAAAATTAAGTATCACTAAACGGAATAAACCACAATGATTGTTGTTGTCGTCATAATCTCTAAAGAAACCTATTGAAAATCTTTTATTCGTGGTAGAATGTTCCTCGGCGTTTATTAAGATTTCCCCTATTACTGTGCATAAATCATCTCTTTTTTGAGGTGTTAGTTTTTTATTCATTTTGCCTAAACAGGAAATGACATAATCTATCAACTCTGTCGTATCCAATTCTTTTTGGTTCATTCTTTTCTGTTCACTTGTGTTCTTTTCAATAGAATGAATTCTTAGCGGATATTCTACGACATTGTCATATTCTCTTTTCGCTATTCCCAATGTTGCAGGGGAACCTACAGACCACATCATTTCTTTTAGTTCTTTATTGTTGATATTAATGCCACCAAATTGTGGGAAAATATCTTTTTTGATACGATAGTTATTCCTACATATCTTTTTGAAATGCACGTAATCTTTTAATATTATATCAAGTAGCACTTGTGTGCTTAGTTCAGTGCTTTCACAATTTGCATAATCCAGTGTTAATCTATCTATATCTTCAATCAGTAATGCATATATTATCTTTCGCAGTGTATCATAACTTTCTTCTGGTGTATCAATTATAGAAAATTTAGTTGGTATAGAAACCAACCCATTTGTTGGTTTATTATTCTTCTGAATATCTTTTAATAAGAAAGGGCTATCGGGTGTTTCTAATAAGTATCTAAGATCAGATGGCAAAAATCTTCGCAAACATTCTTTTTTATGAGGAGAAACAGATGTACGACCAATGCTATTTGTACTTTTTATTCGTCTGAATTTTCTCGGAACAGATACAATTTGCCTTGATTGAACAATATTTCTATCATTACGTTTTTGTTTCCGTCGCCTATTCTTTTTACGGCTACACTTTAATGCAGCCCTCATTCGTATTTCTTGCAATATTTTTTGCTTATTCTTTCTCATACTTATCTTTCAAATCCATGTTTTTGAGTCTCTCTAATTAAGCAAATATATATTATATGTTTCTATTCAATTGTTACAATTAATCCTAAACCTAATTTTTCAGAGATTTCTGAGAGGATTTCGGCTTTATGCGTAGTAGGAATGTTTGTGTTTACAAAAAATCCGTTTCCAAGTGGTTTTGTTGCAATTGCATACTTTGGATTGATTTGATTCTCTGTAAGAATAAGATTGTCGTATGCAATCGTGAAATTTAGGTCGCGAACACGTTCGGCGCCTGCGTATTGAATAACTTCAATAAATGTGTCAGCAACAGTGTTGTATCGAATTTCTTTTCCGTCAGGAAATATTACTTTAATTTTTTGACGACTTGATGTAGATTGTGATACCTCTAATTTTGTTCCATCAAGAGAAATAAAATCAACTTGCAAACCAAGATTTAGTTGCTCTGATATTTGTTTGATGATAGCAGCTTTTGTTGGCGTATCACTACAAGTATTGGCATACAAACCTTTGCCAATGTATTTCATAGCAATACGATAACGTTCATTTATGTCGTTTTCGGCAACAATCATATTATCACCACAAACATTGATATTTAGATTGCGAACTTTTTCAATATCAGCATATTGAATAACTTTAATGAGCGTATTGAGAACCTTTTGCTCTTCAAAAACTTGACCGTCAGGAGTCTCAACTCTAAGGATTTGGGATTTATGTTTGGATTCTTGACTGACCTTAGTCTCTTCTGGATTGTAATATGGCGAATCCCAATTTATTTGATTAATAACTATGTTCCAATCTTTTAGTTCATTTTTGAATCTGTCGCCATAGAATGTCTCAATGATATTTAAAGCAACAACTGTTTTCTTATATTCTGTATCTAGTACAGGTCGTAAGGCATCAATAAGTTTAGGATTAGCACTGCGAATTAAATCGTTTATGAATTTATATGCATCAAAAATCTGTCCGTTGTAGAAAATGCCTTCAAATGGTGGCAATGCGGTACGAATAAAGAAATCTATTTTCTCTTGGTGATTGTTGAGGATTTCCCGTTGTTTGTTGAGTTCATTTTCTATTGATGAAAACCTTTGGTTAAAGGCATATCCTTGGAGCAAATAATTTTTGAGAACTTTGTTCGCCCATTGACGAAACTGAATACCATTGGCAGATTTTACTCTATATCCAACAGATAAAATAACATCAATATTGTAGTAGGAAACTTTGTAAGTTTTGCCGTCAGTGGCAGTTGTCGCAAAATTTGCGACAACTGAAATTCCTTTTAGCTCTTCTTTAATGGCATTCGTAATATGTTTGCCAATAGTTTTTATATCTCTTCCAAATAAAATGGATAATTGTTGCCGATTCAGCCAAACACTCTCATTTTCTACACGAACTTCTAATTTAATTTCTTCGTTTGGCTGATATAGAACAACTTCTCCAAGATTATTCTGTTGCTTGTCGACTTGTAAAAGTGTATTATTTTTCATAATTGGCTTTTCTTGACACAAAAATATTACAACATAGTATTGTCTACAAGACTAATTTTTCGCAAAATCCATAAGCAAATAGTAACAAAAACATATTATTGTAAGATTTGCTGTTCAGTCGAATTTTAATACAATTCCAGTTCTTTGAAATTCCTATTAAGTGAAATAAATCATATATTTGCCAAACATTGTTTTCTAATAAATGGCAGAAAAAAAGACCGACGAGTATTATATGGAACAGGCTCTTGCGCAGGCAAAACTTGCGTACGAGAAAGACGAGGTTCCTATTGGTTGCGTGATAGTTTGCGAGGACCAGATTATTGCCCGTGCCCATAATCTGTCTGAAACATTGAACGATCCGACTGCTCACGCAGAAATGCAGGCATTTACGATAGCAACGGATTTTTTAGGAGGAAAAAATCTCCAGAAATGTACATTGTATGTCACTGTTGAGCCTTGTGTAATGTGCTGTGGTGCATCGTATTGGGAACAATTGGGAAAAATAGTCTATGGAGCATCGGATGTAAAACGCAAAGTATCGGAATTACACAGCCGGATATTGCACCCAAAAACCATTGTTGTTGGCGGTGTTCTTAAAGAACAATGCGAAGAATTAATGCAGAATTTTTTTAAAGAAAAACGATAAAACTTAAAATCATGAAAAACGGAAACATTATTGTAAACATTATTTTTGGAGTAGCAATCATTATCCTATTTGTATTGTATGTTCAAAAACCTTCTGTAGAAAGCAAGAAAGATACTGAAACTCAAGATGTCGCAGCTGTATTGGACACAATCTTTGCAGATGAAGAAATGGTTGAAGCTAATTTCCCTATTGCTTATGTAATAGTTGATTCTGTAATGCACAACTATCTATATTATCAAAAACTAGAAAAACAATATCAAAACTTAGTTATTTCAGAAGAAAATAAACTTCAGAAAAAAGCAGAACAATTCCAGAAAGATGTTCAGGATTTTCAATATCAGATTGACAACAGAATTATCACAACTGCCGATGCACAGGCAAAAGAAGCTGAATTAACTAACCGTCAGCAACAACTATACGCAGAACAACAGAAAAAACAACAGGAATTAGCTGCTAAAGAACAAAAACTTTTGGATCAACTAATCGACAGCGTAAATGCCTGCATAAGATTCTACAATGCTGATGGCAAATATAAAATTATCCTAAACAACGCATATCAAAGCAGTGTACTTTACGCTGAAGAGGAGCTTAATATTACCAACGACATTCTTAAAGTGATGAATGCCCGTTACAATGCGTCTCAAGCAAAAAAGAAATAGTTTTAGGAGATTTTAATCTTTCTCCATGAAAATTATCGTTGCCGTAACAGGTGCATCGGGAGCAATTTATGCACAATTGTTATTTGACAAGCTACACGAATTACATTGTCAGATAGACGAGGTTTGCGTTGTTTTTTCAATGACAGCAAAAGAAGTATGGAAATACGAAATGCAGTCTGCACCTAACTTATATAATTTCAAGCAATTCAACGACGACGATTTTTTCTCACCAATAGCCTCTGGATCAGCGCAATATGATGCAATGGTCATTTGTCCATGCAGTGCAGGAACCATGGGAAGAATTGCACACGGAACTGCAGACACATTGATAACACGTGCTGCTGATGTCATGCTTAAAGAGCGGCGAAAATTAATTTTGGCTTTCCGTGAAATGCCATACAGTCTTATTCACATAAAAAATATGGAACTAATAACGCTTGCCGGTGGAATCATCTGCCCGGCAAGTCCTTCTTTTTATGCTCAGCAAAACACAATCAACGAAGTTTGTAACTCAGTCACAGACAGGATTATCGACCTCATCGGACTGTCAAACAACTGCTACCGTTGGGGAGAGTAAAAGAATCTTTTCATCTTGTTATTTCATATTTACTTGCTTTTTCATATCTTTGAAAAGATTTGAATTTTTAGCAAAATGAAAAAAATATCTTTACTTCTTGGTTCAATACTCTTTGGAGTAGCATCATTTGCAGATATAAACTACAACGAACTAAATTCACAGTTAGCTATTGCAACATATTTGATTGAAAATCCCAATTGCGGAGACGGCGAAGGAATGTATTCCTGTGAAACCCTCAATGAATTAACCGAACAAGCAGAAACAGCAAAAAATTCGTTGGAAGACGCTTCAACACAACAAGAAGTTGACGAACAAACAGCTTTATTGGAAAGCATCATAAAAGATTACGCCGCATCAATCACTTCTAAAGAAGTGACGAACCAAAACAGAAAAGATCTTTCTACACAGATTTCTCTTGCAACATGGATTATAAACACAACAAAAAAAGGTAATAATCCAGGCGAATATCCAAAAGAACAATACAATATTTTGTACAATGCAAAACAAGATGCAAAAGAAATTCTTTCATCTGAAACAGCAACAGAAGACGACATTACAAATCAAATTGATGCATTAACCAGTGCTATTGCAACATATAAATCTTCACAGAATCCAGAAATTGAAAAACCTATCGAAGAAGAAGTGGTTCTTAACACAACCGCATTATCTTTAACAATTTACAAAGCGACAACATTTCTGGAAAACACAACTTGCGGTTCTGAAATTGGTCAATACTCCATTGCTGAATATCTGCTTTTAGAAAAAGAAACAGCAGCAGCAAAACAAACTTTAGCATCTGCTACTACACAAAAAGATATTGATTCACAGGATTCTGTTCTTACTTCTGTTATAAAAACATACGAAAGCTCAAAAATAACTACAGCTCCCGAAAAAGACACAACTTCTAACTTCAACGTCAGTTCTCTTAAATCTAAAATAGAAACAACTGACTATTTGTTAGAAAACACTTCTTGCGGAACAGAAAAAGGTCAATATTCTATTACTGAATACATCAATTTGAGTAAAATCGTTGCTGAAGCAAAAGAAGTTCTAACAAATGCTGAAAGTCAGGAAGAAATAAACGAACAGAGTTCAGCACTTGAAACAGCAATAAACTCATACTTAAATTCCGTAAACACCGAAGACATTGACGATTCAGGAGAATCCGAATACGAAATACATGTGCTTGCAAACAACGATAAATTTGGAACCACATACGGAAGTGGTTCATATTACAATAACAGCATTAAAAACATTATTGCTGTTCCTGAAAGCGGCTACAAATTCACAGGATGGAACGACGGAAATAACGACAATCCTCGACAAATTACTGTAACTGAAGAATCGGTTTATATTGCACAATTTGAATTAAACGACCAAGAAATTACTGATTCAACAACGTTCTCGATTCTTGCTGTTTCGTCGGATGAATTGCTAGGCACCGTTTTGGGAACTACAGGAAACATTGCCAGTGGAACAAAAATTACTCTTACGGCAGCTGTTTCATACGACGGTTACCACTTTACGCGCTGGAATGACGGAAATACCGACAACCCTCGACAAATCACTGTAACTGAAGACAAAGTATATGTTGCATTTTTTGAAAAAGGCACTTCTACCGGAATCGAAGAAAATACTTTAAATTACGACATACAGATTATTGGAAATCAAATTGTTATAAATAACATTATTCCAAATTTTGTTTACGACATTCAAGGAAGAACTATCGTTAATAAAAATCTTACTTCAGGTATTTTCTTCGTACCGTTTGAAGGAAATGTGTTCAAAGTATTTATTAGATAGGATTTATAAAAGCACAATAAAATAAAGCTCGGCAAATAGCCGGGCTTTTTTATTTTTCGTATTCTAAGAACAGAAACAAAATATTTTTCATTACCTCAACGGCTTTCTCCATGCTTTCCAAAGGAACATATTCAAAACGTCCGTGAAAATTATGACCGCCGGCAAAGATATTTGGACAAGGCAAACCCATAAACGAAAGATTGGCGCCATCTGTTCCTCCCCGAACCGGCTGCACTCTTGGATTGATTCCTGCCATTTTAATAGCTTTTTCTGCAATCTCAACGATTTTCATGTGCGGTTCAACCATTTCACGCATATTTAAATATTGCTGGCGTATATCAAGAGAAATCACGTTTCCGTATTTTGCATTAAGTTCATCGACAACTGACAGCAAAAGCTGTTGTTTTTTCAGGAAACATTCTTTGCTATGGTCACGAATAATATATTTCATCGTGGATTGTTCCACACATCCGCAGAAATCAGTTAAATGAAAGAATCCCTGATACCCGTCCGTGTTTTCGGGACGTTGATTTTCTGGCAACATATCGTTTAATTCCATTGCAACCAACTGGGAATTAATCATTTTTCCCTTTGCATAACCAGGATGAATATTTTTCCCCTGAACTACTATATCGGCACAAGCAGCATTAAAATTTTCATATTCCAATTCCCCTACTGCACCGCCGTCCATAGTATAGGCATAAGTTGCCCCAAATTTTCTCACATCAAATTTTACAACGCCACGGCCGATTTCTTCATCTGGAGTAAAGGCAAGCTTTACTTCGCCATGTTTAAAACCCTTGTTTTTAACAAGATACGACGCCAATTCCATAATCTCAGCAACACCAGCTTTATCATCAGCTCCGAGCAAAGTTGTGCCATCTGTCGTAATAATTGTTTGACCAACATATTGACGTAGCTCCGGAAATTCTTCCGAACTCAAAACAATTTGTTTTTCCTTATTGAGAACAATATCATTTCCATCATAATTCTCAACAATATTAGGTTTTATATCCTTTCCCGATGCATCGGGAGATGTATCAACATGCGCAATAAAGCCAATTGCTGGAACCTGTGTATCGCAATTAGCTGGAATCGTAGCCATTACATATCCAAACTCATCTATTTCAGCATGAATTCCCATGTCTAGCAATTCATCCCTTAGCATCATTAAAAGGTTTAACTGGCATGCCGTACTAGGCTGTGTATTAGAATCTTCGTCTGATATTGTTTCCACCGAAATGTAGCGTAAAAATCTATGTAATAAATCACTTTTCATCATCCTTTTATTTAGCATCCGCATAAATATTCATTTCGCATTTATCACAATCGAATTCTACACGAAAACGATGTGAGTTATCTGACAAATAGATAGGTTCCGCATTACCTTTTTTACATGCTTTCATTTGATAGCGAATGCAATATTTTGTAGTCATAAGCGGCACATTCAATCTATGTTCCAGTTCAAATGCACGCTGAGTAACCTCAACACCATGTCGTTTATAGAAATCTTGAGATTTTTTATTTGCAACATTCAAGCGATAATCCAAAGGTTCACTTAACGGATATTGTAACTCGTTTTTTGTAATTGAATTTGTTTTCTTTACTTCAAATGAAGAAATTATGTTTTGTCGCAATTGTTCGCACAAATTACGGCGTAATTCATTCAGTTGGGCTATTGGAACAAATGGAACTTGTTTGAAATTTGCAGAAAACGAAGCTACTTCAAATATAGTATCCCCCATTTTCAACATTTGCGTACGAAGATTTGAAAGAGCCATAGCCTCATTCTTGGCAAAATCAACTATAGGATAAGCTATAGTTGCTTTTTCTCCCGAATCAATCGACATTTCTGCAAACATTTCGTTTCCTTCCATAGAAAAATTCAGAGAAACAGGGATTTTTCTACAACCAGAACTCTGTTCTAATTTTTTCTGAAATTCAATATCAAAATTTCGCCAAATATCTGTTCCTACCGGCACATGAATGTTTTTATTCAACGAAATCAATTGTCCATTTACCGAATTCACTTGCACACCAGTCAACTCATTTTTTTCATTGAAAAAGCATAAACCATCGCCATTATGCAGAGTAATGGAAGACTTTATGCGTATGCTGTTTTTTCCTCGCTGATTACCCTTTTGTTCAAACGATTCGGTTACCTTTCCTATATATTCACCCTGAGATTTTGGGGAACGAATATTCGCAATATCGCCATGTCGTTTTTCCACAAAATAAGTCGTAAAGCCACGAGAAAAAGTTTTTTCTATATGAGGAGCAAACGAAAATGACTCCAAACCATACGAACTTCGTTGCAAATCCTTTCTTTTCGCAAGAACCGCATCTATTTTTTTACGAAGCGCTGCAGTTACATTTTTCACATAATCAGCATCTTTCAAACGGCCTTCGATTTTGAAACTTGAAATACCTGCATCTATCAGTTGTTCCACATAATTGCCAAGATGCAAATCTTTCGTAGAAAGAAAATAGCCCTGTTTTTCTTCGCCAAGACCTTGCAAAGTATATTTATGTCTGCACATTTGCGAGCATTCGCCACGATTGCCACTACGTCCAGTCGCATGTTCGCTCATATAGCATTGGCCGTTATAACAAACACATAAAGCCCCATGTACAAAGTATTCTAAAGGTACTGTTGTTTTTGATGCTATTTCTTTGATTTGTTGTAGATTCAACTCTCTTGCTAAAACAACTTGCGAGAAGCCGACTTTTTCAAGAAAATCAACCTTTTCCACCGTTCTATTATTCAACTGCGTACTTGCATGGATTTCTATCGGAGGCAAGTCGCATTCTAGCAGACCTAGATCTTGAATTATGAGCGCATCGACATGAATTTCGTACAATTTCCAAATTAATGCAACAGCATCATCCAGTTCATTATCATACAAAATCGTATTGATTGTAACATACACTTTCACATGAAACTGGTGTGCATATTCCACCAATTTCGCAATATCTTCCACAGAATTGGCAGCAGCGGCACGCGCTCCAAATGCCGACGCACCAATATACACAGCATCGGCACCATGGTCTATGGCAGCAATGCCGACCTCTAAATTCTTTGCCGGAGCAAGTAGTTCGATAGTTCGCATTATTTAATCTTCAGAGTTCGCAAATAATCCTTGTGTTCTTGCGAGACACGGAAACTTTCTATTGCTTTCTGTATTGCTTTATTATGCACAGAACGAGAGAAAACTTTTTCTTCAATCAATGGCAAAGTCTTATCGTAATATTTTGCCAATGCTGTTGCCAATGCCCATGCTTTCATCATATCAACATAATACTCGCCATCGCGAATTGTTTGCAACATTCCCAATGTGTAATCGACATATTCGTCGGTTAAACCGTATGTCATAAGAACATCACCGAAAAAGCGGCGTTCAAATTCCGTTCCCACCGACTTAAATTCCTCATAGTGTGCAACAACGACCGGAAAATGTTTTGAAAACTGTTTTAACGAACCCACAAATGTATCATTTGTTGCCCAGTTGTCTATATATGAAATATGACTATCAACTTCTTCCAATAAAGTATCTATATCTGTTTTATGTAAAGCAATACACAAGCCACGAAGCATAACTTCTTCGTATGTTTTTGGTTCTTGTCGTATAAATGCAACATCGTCTCCATTCTTAACCAATTGCTTTGCCAATGCACGCATTTCAGGATTCGAAACGCCAAGAATTGGATATTGAGAACTTATGAGTTTCTCTCCAAAGGCTTTCATTTTTTTTGTTGCAAGTTCCTGCAAACGAGCACGAATTTCGGTAATTGTCATAGCGCTATTTTTATGTAAAGATACTATTTTACATCATAAATCTTTCTAATTTAGCTTTCCATTTTTCCCAAGAAGGCATCTCTGTCGCCAACAAAGAATAAAAATCTTTTGTATGGTTTTTATATACTAAATGGCAAAGCTCATGAATAATGACATATTCTATACAAATACGTGGAGCTCGAATAAGTGATGTATTCAGAATTATTTTACCCTGCGGTGTGCAACTTCCCCACCTATTCTTCATATCACGAATGAAAACAGAACTCGGTTGTACACCATATTTTTTAAACCGATTAACTATTGGTTGAAAATATTCCATAAGTTTTGCCGATGCACGAACCTTGTACCAATTCTGTAATACCGATTTTGCCTTTTGTTTTTCCCTACAATGAACTTCTAACACATTTGCTCTACAAACCACTCTTTCTGTTGCTTGTTCAACAACAACCCGCAACATATATTGCCGACCTAAATAAAGATGGGTTTCACCATTTATATAGTGCCTTTCTGGCGTAGCCACACCATACGATCGAAACTGCCGTTGCTGACGCACTATCCACGCAGCACGTTTTCTCACTTTTTCATTTATTTGCTCTATCGTTGCATCACATGGTGACTTTACTAATACCGAACAATCTGGAGTAACAACTATTCCCAAGGTCTTTCTATTGCAATATTCTACCGAGAAATGTATCGTAGTTGTCCCATATTCAACAAAATACCCTACTGTAGCCATATCTTCGCAATATCAACACAACTGTCAACAATAGTATCCATATCATCAAATGAAAAAGATACAGCATATTTTCGTTTCACCTCATCTATCAAGAAATCTTCCAGATTGATTTTTAAATGACCTATCACATCGGATTTCGATTGCCAATCAACTAAAATATGCCCATCCACAAATACAGAGTTTCGTATTACCTCATCGAAAGTTAATGCCGTTTCTAAGGCAACTTTTCGTTGTTTTTCAACACTATCAGGGAACACTTTAGCATATACAGACAAGGCAACACCATAATAAGCTTTAGCAGCATTATTTTGTTCCAATTCCTGTGGTAAATCGCTATCCGTGTGATTCAACACATCGTCTTTATATTTTTGAACCTGTTTATAGTATTCTAACTCATCTATACGACCTTGTTCATATGCTTCTATTGTCTCCTTTAACAACTGCGAGAACTTCTTGAAAAATGCCGGATCAGATTCCATATTCTCCGTAATATACTTACTTGTTCTCGATGCTATAGTGTCGGCTTTTGCTGCGACTCCCACAACCTTTGCTATCTCCAATTCAAAAGCTTCGGTATCGAATATGTTCACCAATTCTGTTATAGATTTTGCAACACCACTTTCTACATGCTGATTTATAAGTTTTTGTATTTGCATTTCATACCTCTTATAATCAACAGTATCGGAATAACGCAATTGCACAACAGAACGCAACTTAACAAACATATTCAAATCGTCCTTATACCTATTTCGCTCTTCATCGGTAGTAGAATCGTGGAAAAGCCTTGTGGACAATGCTATACGCAAACAAGATGCATACGCAGTAAGTTTTTCATAGAATTCCTGCCTTTTATCCTCAAAACGAAGCATTTGAGCGTATGATTCCAAATCTTGTTTGTTGGTTACTTCCTTGAAAAGAGCCAATAAATCGGAATGTTTTTGTGGCAACTTTGCTATTTCCAATTGCACCGACTGCAATGTTTCTTTAAACGTTTCCTTGTCATCATCGTCGTATTCTCCATACAAATCCAGAGCGGCATCAAGTTGTGCCAATACACCATAGTAATCTATAATATAACCAAAATCCTTGCCTTCACAAACTCTATTTACACGGGCTACCGTTTGTAGCAAAGTGTGTCCCTGAAGCATACGGTCCAAATACATTACTACAACTTTCGGTTCATCGAAACCAGTAAGTAGTTTATCAACAACTATTATAATTTCTGGTTCTTCCTGATTTTTAAACCGATTAATCAAATTTTCTTGATAGTGTTTTGGTGTTCCGTGTTCATCCATCATTTTCTTCCAATATACTTTCACATCTTCCCGCGTCTCTCCATACGAAGTTTCTTCACCCTCTCTATCATCTGGAGCTGTTATTAAAACTTCAGAGGTCACATCTCCGATTTCATCAAGAAAATTCTTATACTGAATGGCAACCGACTTACGCGGAGTTACCAACATAGCCTTAAATCCCGTTCCTTGCCAATTCTTCTTAAAATGTTCCGACACATCCCATGCAATAGAGTAAATTCGCTGCTGACTTTGATTCAGCACATCCATTCGTGAATATTTCTTTTTTAAATCTACAGTTTGTATTTCCGTAAGATCTTCACAAACTCTATTAAAATATGCATCTATCGGACCTTCGTGCACATTTTGCGGAACAATTCTACCTTCATACAACAACGGAACCACAGCACCATCATCAACAGCTTGCCGTACCGTGTACACAGGCTTTATCATTCCACCAAAAGTTCTTGCCGTATTTTTTTCTTTCCTCATTAGGGGCGTTCCTGTAAATGCTATTTTACAAGCGTTCGGCATAACTTTATCCATATTAATAGCCATTTCGTTGTATTGACTTCGATGTGCTTCGTCTATCAAAATAAATATATCAGAATCCATCAACGGTGTTTTTATTCGTTTTACCGCTGTTTCAAACTTATTTATTATCGTGGTGATAATAGCATCGGTATTGCTTTCGAGCAACGACACAAGATGGGCACCCGTAGTTGCATTTATCACATCTTTACCACACTTCTTAAATGTGCCTGTTATTTGTTTGTCCAAATCTGTTCTATCAGTAACCAATACGATTCGCGGAGACAGGATATTTTTGTCCTGAGCAATTGCCTGAGCGAGCAATACCATTGTAAGTGACTTTCCACTGCCTTGCGTATGCCACACAACTCCACCTTGACGTTTGTTTCCTTCCTTTGCACGAACTCTTTCTACAACTTCATTCACAGTAAAATACTGTTGATATCGAGCCAATTTTTTTATTCCTGCATCGTAAATAGTAAAATTATGTACAATATCCAGCAAACGGTCTGGTCGGCAAAGATTATATAAATACGCATCTTGTTCCGTAGGCAGCAGTTCATTTTTCTCCAATTCGTCGAAATAATCACGAACATATTGGTAACGATTGTCGAACAAATGTTGTTTTTTATCTTGCTCCAACTTGCCGTTAACTATTTCTTTCAATGCGCAAGCATATTGTTGTTCTCCATTCTGAGAAGTAAACATTTCTTTCCATTTATTCCAAAATTTTGCTGGAGAACCTGTCGTTGCATAGCTACCAAAACTAGTTCCTATGCTCAACAGCAATGCGCTGTATTGATAGAGCGAACGAATACCATCGTCTTTTTGATTGCGAAGGTGTTGCGATATGGCTTGTTCCAGCGCACCTTTCACATCGGGACGTTTGCACTCTATTACCACCAATGGTATGCCATTGACAAATAGCACAATATCTGGCCGATAGGTATCGGACATCCCAGCCCTGGCTACGGCATATTCTTCGGTTACATGATAGATATTTCGCTCGGGATGCTCCCAATCGATGTAGCGCATTGTGTAACTTTTTTTATTGCCATCAATACTTTGTTCAAAGGCCTTGCCGAGCGTGATGAGATCATACACAGCACGATTGTCTTCAATATAACCATTGCCTGTAGAAACATTGCGCATCGCCACGACACCGTTTTCGATGTTCTGCTCCGAAAAACGTTCTTCCTTGACATGATTGATGTGAATGGAATTGATTTCGCGCAACTGCTTACGCAAAACATCCTCCAACAACACATTGGACATTTTGCCACCACGCATGGCAAGCGCCTCGTCGGGCGACAAATAGGTGTAACCAAGTTTTTGCAATAATAGTAATGCAGGTATCTGGCTGATATGATCTTCTTTGAATGAAATTCCGTTCATAAAATTATTAATATCACTCGATGGTTTTGTACATCTCAAAATTCTTTTTATATTTGCAAAAATAATTGAGACTATTCTCAATTTGGATTGGGGTGTCCCCGGTCGGAAAAGGGTTCGTTTTGGACTCTTTTTTTTTATCCATTATGAATCTAATGGAAAAACCTTCATACCATATAATTTCCCCTTTTCTGTATATATGTTATCCTTTATTATATCATATGCATAGTTGATTGATTTTTTATCCAACACATAACGAGTTATGGGATACGCTATTAAATCTGCTATTTGCAATCCTACAACATTATCTTTTTTTGCACTTGCCTCAAAAGTTTGAAAATACTTTTTTATACGCGAAGATTTCACCCAATATGTGCCTTTGTCTAACAATTGGTTATAATATGACAGTAATGACGCGTCCTCCTTTTTTCCCCTTTTTTCTATTATTGTATGCAAAGAACATGACACATTCAAACTGTCCAAATAGAAAACCGTTCTCTCCATTATAAAAGACAATGACTGACCGTACACATCATTTAAACGACCATATTGCCTTATATACGGTTCTTTCAAAATTGTACAACAAATAATTGTATATATTTTTTGGTCTAGGATTTCGTTCAGTCGCGCATAAAACTTTTGTTTTACCTCCAAGTCAAACAATATTTCAAACCCATTTTGACATTTTCTTATATCACGAGAATGTAAAATTACATTTTTCTCACCCCAAAACTCTTTCTTTAACGATTCTATTTGCTGCGACACTACAGACAACTGGGTTTCGGAAAGAATAATACCACAAAGCGTAAAAACAGGGAAAGAAGAATCAAAATTTGCCAAATTTTGATCTCCACATTCATCTAAAAACAAATAATACTTGTCTTTCATACCCCAATATACTAAAAGTCTGTTTTATCTAAAATATCATTTCTTTTACTTGGAGCTAAAAACATCAAATCTGGATATCCTTTGTCTGTCAAAAAGCCACAAGATTTATAAAACCTTTTCAACTGCGAAAATGCTTTTTTCTCATCTTGTTCCATCTTATCATATTCCATCTGTTTTCCCCAGACATCAACCTGGTCCATTTTAACTACAGATTCAAATTGAAGAGGATATGGTTGCATCACAAACAACCCACAGGAATTACTAAGTTGCCTATAATTATCTCGAATCAATTGAAGAGCTATTCCTCTACCTCTATATTGCGGCAAAATAGTCAAACGCTCAAGAATACAAATATCTACATTTCCAATTCCATATTCCCAAAATTGTTTCTGTAAGTCACGTTTTAGTTCTTGCTCCTCGTAATCAAATATTTGATCACCAATCCTACTTACATAAGAGTCACTATCAAACACAGCAAACAAATCGACGCCATCATTTATTGCTGCTGATATCAATAGCAATTTTAGTTCTGCTTTTCCAACAATCTCATTGGTCTCAGTATCTATAATTTCGACCTTCATTGTACGAATATAATACAACGGGTCACCAGAAATAGGAGACGATTCAAATGAATATTTAAACATTACATACAACTCATCATTTTCTTTGAATGAAATACCGTTCATTTAATTAAAGTATTAGATAATATTGTCTATTAATTTTTGTCTTTTGGTGGGCAAGGATCGTTTCCGTAACTATTCGGATTCTGAATTTTTCCATCTTTTTTATGAGGGATCAACTCTGCTCCTTTATTCATAGCACTCGTTCTACCCCAAATCATTGCTTCTTGCTTTGTATCAAAATGTTTGGATGCTCTTTCTGCATTATTATTTTTAGTATCCCAGCCACCTCTTTTTTTATTTGGCACTATATGTACTTCTTTTCTTGTTCCCATAATGTTATTCTTTTATTTCTCTCCCTGAATATGTTCCATATTGTTTTCCTGACACAACTCCTTCTTTATAATAATCACACAGCAATTTCACAATCATATTCACATCTTTTTCATTTTCCATAATAATCTGTCCTGAATCATTTGTTTTCAGTTCATATTTCTCTTTTTTGGCTGCCTTCTTCATTTTAGACAATATGGTTTTTGTTATGTTATTATAATTTGAAAGATTCTTAATCTTTAACAACTTTTTATGTATAGCTGTATTATTTTCCACTATAGTACTCATATGGTCCAATCCTTGAAAGCTATTTGTGTTATTCAATTCAGAAACAATCTTTTTTGCAGCTTCCTTATATTCTTCAGACAAGCCAGTAATAGCTTCAAATTGGCTTTTATGAAGAACATAAAACACATCATCTATATAAATGCAATCCACTTGTTTATCCAATTTTACAGCACTCCCATTTAACATTTCCAACTTATTACTTTGTGTACTAAACAATGCCATAAATGACTTAGACACTTTATTTCCATTCTCTTTTTCGTTAACCACTAATTGCCCTGATGATATTTTACGAAATGTCAACAAACTACGAGATATATCATCTTCTTTATATGCAAGTTCTACAGAATAAGCCCACAAAGAACCTTGCTCAAACAATTCCGAAAAATTTTGCATAGATACAATTTCAGACTGTTTGTTTTGTAATGAGTCTATTACATTGATAAAAGAACCTATTTTATTTTTCTGTGAATAGGTGAAAATCTGATTCTGGTCATCTGCAATAATGTCATACTCATTTATTTCAAGATTTTGTCTCACAGAATTATTCACCTGTTCTTTGACAACACCATACATAAAATTTCTAATTTCATCATTAATGTCAACTTTCAACACCTGAAAATCATATTTTTCTAAGAGTTTCTTTTTGGTTTTCTGAGACACTCCTGATTTTTCTTTTCTTACAATAAAATACATCTTCAGTTCGTCTTGTGTCGAACTGTCTATCTTTTCCTTAATATTTTCTAAAGTATTCATATCTAAATCCTAGTTGTTTTTTATACCATAATACATTCTATGTCCAATCGCATAAATTTTTAATTCGTCTTTTTCAATTAAAAATTTATTAGGCGACAATACGACAGCTGTTTTTTCAACTCCATTTTCTATAAATGTAATATCATAAACTCCATATTTAAACGATAAAATGGGATTTACCAACAATAGTGATGAGTTTCTAAATATTAGAAATATCAAAAACAGCAATCCAAACATAATAACTATATCAAAAGCCCCATTTACATCATACACAAACGGAATTATATATGTTGCTAAATAATTTAAAGTTTCCGGACTTTTATTATTTACATTCTTTAATTGAATATTAAACCCATTTTTTACTCGTTCGGATTTATCTCTCATTGTAAAAATTGTACCGATAAAAGATAATATCAAATATGCCATCAATGTAAATTCAAATGCAAAATGACCAACGATTTCCCTAATAAATTCCAAGGATAATTTCCCTTGCCAATCAAAAAGATTGTTTGAAATTAACCTTAGAAGTATTATTATGAATAATGGTGCATATGATACTCCAAACAACGAAAGTTGAGCCAATATATTCAAATTATTTATTCTCTGCTTATCTTCCATATCTCATTTATTTCACCCTCACTTTTCCTGTTAGCAATACTTGCATTAATCCTTTTTTCTGTGATTTTAAATTTTCTAATTTTTGTTTCTCATTCTGTATCTCTTCATCGGCAGTTGTAAGAATAGCTGCAATAGCAGTTTGCTCTTTAGAGGAAGGAATTGTAACTTTAACCTGTGAAAAATCCGGAAACTTACAATTCAATGTATCACTTACCAAACCTTGAGAATGCCTCCAAAAATCATTCACAATATGTGGCAATTTTATCAATTCAGAAATGAAAATCGGGTTCTGTTCAGAATTTGGAGTAACAATCGTATAAGCAGGGCTAACTATTCCCTCCAATGCCGACAAAGCACTTCTTCCCTGCCACATTCGCATCGTATTATATCCTATATCATTAGGACAAATTCGCTTATATTTTGACTTATCCTCATTTGAGGTATCCTTTTTTGCTGATTCTGATTGTGGGTAAACACCATCTTGCCCAATAGAAAGCAACGGTAAATCTCCCCGATTCATTTCATTCCTTTCCATAAACACCTCTCCCAACTTCACTGTTTTCCATTTATCGGTAAAGCCGTTAAGGCGTTTTTTGCCAGTGAGGAGCTGCTGCATAAGGCCTTTTTTGCGCTGCTCCAATTGCTTTATTTTCTGGCTTTGCTTTTCAATGGCCTCGTCCCAGGTCGTGAGAATTTCAGCTATACGGCGCTGCTCGGAAAGAGGAGGAAGAGAAATGAGGAAATCATTAACATCCTGACTTGTTATATTGGGATCCTTTCGACTACTTGCAGCAAACTGTTTCCATTTATCAACAAATAGATTTAAAAAACTCAACACATAATATCCACAATATCTATCATCTGAAAAAGTAAGACATGAAAGTGCTTGATTAATAGCTGCATCAACTCCCAAAATTGATGTTCGTCCTATTTGATTAAAACCTCCATACATAGCAATCAAAATTGATCCTTTTGGATGTATTTTTAATGATGTTTCTTTAATTGCTATTTCAGAGACTTTTTCTTCCGTTTTATAAAGTATTGAATTATTTAAATCCGTAGTTTTCACCCAATTGACCTCTCCATTATCATAAAATTTTGAAACAGATCTTAATGGTGTCATTCCAGAAGATAAAACGCCTATCTCCCCCAATCTTTTCACTTCCCAATCAATTGGGATAATGCCAAGTGGTGAGTTTTTGTAGCCTGCAGGGATATTTGTTGTATTAGTTTTCATGGTTCTGTTTTTTTTATAGTTTTTCCACATCCCATCTTCCTGTTTTAGAAGATCCTATCCATTCAATACGATAGTTTTTCCGAAGCAAAAGCAAATCTCGGTTGATGGTTCGTTCCGAAACGCCAAGCATCTCGGCAATTTCTCGTTGCGGCACACGTCTGTTGTTCAATATTGTCGTCAGCACTTTTATCATACGCTGTTCCTGCTTGGTTTGACCGACATTTTGACCGACATTTTGACCGACATTCTCTTGACCAACAAAACTATCTAATTGATTATCAACAGTATCAGTAACAATATTTTGACCGACATTTTTCCGATAGACCGTCACTCTAAAATCTTCGTTTTGGACGAAAACGGGAGCTGCCAAGCCTTCTTTTTGGCAAGCGGCCGCCACCTCGGTAGTGCCCGTTCCCAAGCGTTCGATATAGCCAGCAAGATAGATAGGCGTTGCCAAAAGCGGATTAGCAGGAATTGAATTATGTTCTTGTGTGAGCATTGCGGTTGTGAGTCCAAACGGCAAGCGACCAGGATTCCAAATCTCCAGCCTGTCACGGAAAATCATCACTTCCACACTACCATTGCTTTCATACGAGCGATGTGCCACTGCATTCACTATCAATTCTGTCACAGCCTGAATAGGAATCTCGTAATGAACATCTATCGAAGTGGTGGTGTGCGTTCCCACAGCGGCATCGAGGTGCTCCATAACAAACCCTACAGCCGCATCGACCAATTCAAACACATTGCCTCGGAATGTTTGGTACGACAACAGCGGTTTTATTTTCACATTGGTTGGGAACACCATACATTTGATTTCACTCACAGGGAAAAACTGTTGCGGGCGATGCGCAAACAACAAAAGCGCCGCATTGGTCAGTCTCCCATCGGCCGACATTAAATCCAAATGCTGCAATATCTTTGGGATATTTTCCTCCGTGTATGGAATCTTAAAATTTCGTTTTTTTCGAGCCAAATCAACAAAAGTTTGCACTTTTTCGGGGTTGATGTCTGCCAGTTTCGCCATAGGATGATAGGTTGCATCCCAAGGGAGCAGTCTAAGCAACTCTTTTTCTTCCATATAGCGAACCAGCGAAGCATACACGGCATTGCGAAGTTCGTCATAGTTGCCAAAAGTTTTTCGCACAACTTGTCGTTCCACCTTTTTTATAAAAGACAATTCTTTAGGATGGCGTTCGTCAATCTGTTTCACAAACACAATGCGGTACTTGTGTTGGTCGGCAGCCACATCATATTCTCTTTCTGTTGGCGATATGCCTTCGGAATCTTCGTAGCCGTATTGTGCGCCATATATTCCGAGATAGATGTCACACTGTTCTACATTGCCCAGATAGGCCTCTTGTACCGACTGGCTTACAGCTGGCAAGTCCTCAAAAATAAACGGTTCAAAAAATTTTCCAAACAACACATCTGTCCGAATATAGTCGCACAATCGTCTGCGTTCCTCGCAAAACTCACTTTGCACACTGCTTATGAAAATCCTATTTCTTTTCATATTAATACCCCAATTCCTTCAAATAGTTTTTCATTTTTGCCTGCACTTCACTCAATTCATTTTCCAAACGGTCAATTTCCTGTTGTACCGATGCAATGTCAATCTCGGCTTCTTCCTCAAATGTATCCACATAACGCGGAATATTCAGATTAAAGTCGTTTTCTTTTATTTCGTCGAATGTTGCCACATAAGCATATTTGTCTTCCACAACACCGGCTTCAATGTTTTCCTCGTTGAATTTCCGATAGGTAGAAACAATGTGCTGGATATCTTGTTCGCGCAGTTTGTTCTGATTCTTTCCGTTTTCAAATTCTTTTGACGCATCAATAAACAACACATTGTTGTTCTTTTTGCCTTTGTTGAATATTACAATAGCGGCAGGGATACCCGTACCGAAAAACAAATTGGCAGGCAATCCCACAACTGCTTCAAGCAGGTTTTCCTCCACCACTTTTTGGCGGATTTTTCCTTCGGACGCACCACGGAACAACACACCGTGAGGCACCACAACACCCACTTTTCCAGAACCTTCCTGTGCCACCTCTATCATATGGCAAATAAAAGCCCAATCTCCTTTACTTTTGGGAGGAACACCACGCCAAAAACGTTTGTATTCGTCATTTTCGGCCTCCTCGGCGCCCCATTTATCCAAACTAAAAGGCGGATTTGCCACTACTGTGTCGAACTTCATCAACGCATCGTTTTCTTTCAGTTTAGGATTTCGCAAAGTATCGCCCCAACGAATCACAGCATTGTCAAACCCATGCAAAAACATATTCATAATAGCAAGCGCCCAAGTGCTGCCATTCACTTCCTGTCCGTAGAGCGAGAAATTATTGTTATCAACTTCCTGTCCTGCTTTAATAAGCAAAGAGCCAGAACCACAAGTCGGGTCACAAATGCGAGCACCAGGTTTACTTTTCGTCAACTTTGCCAACAACGACGACACCTCGGCAGGCGTGAAAAATTCCCCCGCCTTCTTACCCGACTCCGACGCAAACGACGACACGAGGAACATATACGCGTCGCCTATTATATCACTAGTTTCAAGATGTTCCGGGTCAAGTTGCAACTCCGAAAAATCAGTTAGTAAATTTTTCAAACGAGCATTTTTCTCTTTCGTCTCTCCCAAATTAGCACTATTAAAACTAATATTCCGAAATACGCTGCTACCATCTTCACTGCTCATCTTCTCACGATTGGCATCCTCAATTTCTGACAAAGCTATATCAATAAGCTCACCGATATTATTGTCGTTTCTATGTTGATACAAATAACCAAACGAACTTTTTTCAGGCAAAACAAATCGCTCTCTACGCATTGCCCTATCCGCCCTAGCCCTGTCATTTTCATAGCGTTGCAAATACTCCTTATGCTTTGAAGCATACACATCGCTAATATACTTCAAGAACAGCATCGTTAATATATAATCTTTATACTGGCTTGGGTCAATAACCCCACGAAATGTGTCGCAGGCATTCCATACGATACGGTTAATTGTTGCTTGTGTTAGTTTTTCCATATTACTTATTCTATTAGGTTCATTAATTTTTGATTTAATAAAAGATGTTTTTTTTCCGCTATTGCCGACCTAAGCTGAAACTCTCTGTCGGACAAGTTGCTCAACTCAACTATTTTACGTTGTGTGTCGCCATCGGGAATGGGTATCTCCAAATTTTCTATATACATTTTCTTTATAACTGGTACACCCGTGCCTTGATCTATGGAACGGAAAAATGTTTTTATAGTAGGCTGATTAAGATACCAACACAGATATTCAGGATTAATGCTGTTGTTCTTCTTGACTTTCAACACAAAAAACACCGTTGAGGCAACAGCAGGAACATCCTCATTGTATGTAACTGCAAGATAACGAGATCCCTTACATGCAAAAAGGATATTACCTTTTTCCAATAAATTTGCTTGTACCTTGCCAGTAGCATGTACTTTCGATGCAGCACACGCTCCATACCCCTTCAAAAAATCCCCCATCTGTAAATACGCAACATCACCGTCTGGCACAACAGAAGCATACACTCCCGAAACAATAGATGCAATATTAGATATTTTTTTTGTAGTACAATTCATACTAATTATTTTTTTACAAAGACAAAACTACAAGATTCTTTTTGAAAAAACAAATATTTCGTAGTATAAATTATACTAATGTGTATTTATAAAAAAAGAGAAGTCATAACCATACGACTTCTCTTTACTATTTTATTATAAATAAAAAAGGGCGTATTCATGATGTGAACCCCAAAAGTTGGACAGATTGTTATTGTAATTGTATTCTGTAATTAACAGGACTGTTCTTTAATCGTAGTTTAATTCTCTTGTTGTTGTAATATTTTATGTAGTTGTTTAGCGCAGAGATAAAATCGTTTTTATCCTTAAAGGTATGCAAATATAACAACTCAGATTTCATAGAGCCAAAAAAACTCTCCATCATTGCATTGTCGTAACAGTTTCCTTTTCTTGACATGCTTTGTGTAATCTTTCTTGCTTTTAGGAATGACTGGAACAGGAAGTGCTGGTATTGCCATCCTTGGTCGGAATGGACTATGCAGCCATTCCCGAAAGCATCCCTCCTGTCTGCTTTTTTCATCATCGCCATCACAAGGTTCATATTAGGACTCTCTGATATCGTATGGGATATGACTTCTCCGTTGAACATGTCTATCATGGCGGAAAGATACAATTTTGTTTCCCCTATGTTTATCTGGGATATGTCTGTTGATAGTTTTGTGTTTGGCCTATCCGCGTTAAAATCTCTGGATATTATGTTTTCCGCTGTTTTTCCTACGGTGCCTTTGTACGAGTTGTATCTGCGTCGTTTCTGCAATGCTTGTATATCGAGTTCCTTCATCAACCGGCTTACCGTCTTGTGGTTTATGTCATAACCTTCGGAATGCATTGCCATCGTGATTCTGCGGTAGCCATATGTGCGGTTGCTGGCCTCATAGATTGAAAGTATACGCTTTCTCTCTATTTCATAGCGCTCCTTTTTGCTATGAGAAAGACGATAGTAGTAGGAAGACCTTGGGATGCCTTCAATGCGGAGCATCAGCGACAATTTGTGATCTTTCCTGAACTCGTTGATGGCTTTTTCTTTCTCTCCTCTAATATTTTTGTAATTTTTTTTAATAGAGCGTTTTCCGCACGGAGATAGGCTACCTCTTTCCTCAGGATTTTCAACTCCGATTGGGGATCTTTCACTGTCTTGTTTTCTTGCATCTTTTCTTTTTAGTATATTGTAATTACCTGACTCCCTTACTTGTAGCACCCATCGTGCGACAGAAGACTTGCCATATCTTCGCAGCAGTGCAACCTGCTCGCAAGATAAGCCTTTATACAACACTTCATGCACAATCTTGCATTTTTCCTCGTAGCTTACCCATCTGTTTTTATTGGTCAGACCTTCCTCGCCGTATTTCTCATATAAGTTATACCAGCGAACTACCTGACTGGGACTTACTTGCAGTAAACGACTTATAACAGTGGAACTTTTCCCTCTGTTATACAAATTGACTGCTTTTAATTTAACTGACAAATCATAATATCTTGACATGTTCCCAAAAGTTTCTTTGTCCAACTTTTGGGGTTCACATCATCAATACGCCCCGACATTTATTACATTACAATGTTAATGATTTTTCCAGGAACGACAATTACCTTCTTTGTAGGTTTTCCGTCCAACCATTTTATGGTTCGTTCATCCGACATAACTGTCTTTTCTACTTCCTGCGGAGTTGCTGTTTTTGGGAACTCCATTTCGAAACGACGTTTTCCGTTGAAAGAGACAGGATAAATCACATTTTCGTCAACCAATTTAGATTCATCGCATACAGGCCATGGTTCGTATGCCATAGATTTTGTTCCGCCATACATTTGCCACAACTCTTCAGCCAAGTGAGGTGCAAATGGCGCAAGAACTTTGAAGAAATCTTTTGCAACATCTTCCGAAACCTTACCCGCTTTATAGCAAGCATTCGTGAACACCATCATTTGAGAAATGGCAGTATTGAAACGAAGGTTTTCTATATCGTCAGCAACTTTCTTGATAGTTTTATGTAGTTCTTTTACAACAGCGTTGTCATCTTTCAAACCTGCAACAACATTTTCTTTTTCACTGAAGAAACGGAACACACGAGACAAGAAATTGAACACACCCTTCACACCACTTTCTGCCCAAGGTTTAACCGCATCAAGAGGTCCCATGAACATTTCGTACAAACGAAGACTGTCGGCACCGTAGTGAGCAATAACATCATCTGGATTCACAACATTCTTCAACGATTTCGACATTTTTGCCACAATCTGACGAAGTTCTTCACCTGTTTCTTTATGGAAGAATTTACCGTCTTTTTCTTCCACCATATCCGATGTAACCTTTGCTCCTGCCATAGTTTCGTACGCAAAAGCCAAGATCATACCTTGGTTAAACAATTTTTGATATGGTTCGTCTGTGTGAACTATACCCAAGTCGAACAACACTTTGTGCCAGAAACGACTATATAGCAAGTGAAGCACAGCATGTTCTGCACCACCTACATACAAATCGACTGGCAACCAGTAGTTTTCTGCCTCAACCGAGAAAGGAGCTGAGTCATTTTTAGGATCAGCATAACGTAAATAATACCAGCAAGAGCCTGCCCATTGTGGCATAGTGTTCGTTTCGTAACGACCCTTACGACCGTTAGCATCTACTACAGTCAACCAATCTGTTGCATTTGCAAGTGGAGATTCACCCGTATCGCTTGGTTCGTATTTCGAAAGTTCTGGCAACTGGTGAGGAAGATTAGCCTCATCAACAGTAGAAACTTCGCCATCTTCCCAGTGAATAATAGGGAATGGTTCACCCCAATAACGTTGACGGCTGAACAACCAGTCACGGATTTTATAATTCACTGTTGCTTTACCGATTTTATTTTCAGTCAACCAAGCAACCATTTTGGCAATAGCATCTTTTTTATTCAAACCATCAAGGAATCCCGAATTTACATGAACGCCATCTTCTGTCCATGCTTGTTGTTGTACATCAACTTCTGATTTTAGGACTTCGATGATAGGCAAGTTAAATTTCTTTGCGAATTCCCAATCACGAGTATCATGAGCAGGAACAGCCATAATTGCACCCGTTCCGTAACCCATAAGAACATAATCGGCAACCCAGATAGGAATCAAAGTTCCATTTACAGGATTCTTAGCATAACGGCCAGAGAATACACCTGTTTTTTCCTTTGCCAACTCAGTTCTATCCAAATCAGACTTCATCGAAGCCTGTTTTCTATATTCATCAACAGTAGCTTTTTGGTCAGCAGTAACAATTTGGTCTATCATTGGGTGTTCTGGTGCAATAACCATATATGTCGCACCGAACAATGTATCGCAACGAGTTGTATAGACAGTCAATTTTGCATCAACACCTTCCAATTGAAAATCAACTTCGGCTCCAGTAGAACGACCAATCCAGTTACGTTGCATATCTTTCACACCAGCAGGCCAATCCAAGCCATCAAGACCTTGAATCAAGCGTTCCGCATACAATGGAATACGCAACATCCATTGTTTTAAGTTTTTACGATTTACCTGGCAACCACATTTTTCATGAGAGCCATCGTTCAAAACCTCTTCGTTTGCACAAACAGTCTTACAATTTGGGCACCACCACACTTGTGCATTGTCGTAATATGCAAGACGACAAGAGTTTACATATTCAGTAACTGCATCTTTTCCTTTTGCCTGAATATCTGCCGGAATTGGCAATTCAGAAATAGGACGACCTTTTTGTTGTTCCTTGTCAAACCAAGTGTTATACAATTTAATGAAGATCCATTGAGTCCATTTGTAGTACTTTGGATCAGTTGTATTGATTTCGCGGTCCCAGTCGTAGCTCAATCCCAAAGCCTTAATCTGACGACGGAAGTTGTCGCAGTTTTTCTTTGTTGTGATTGCAGGGTGAGTACCTGTTTGTATAGCATATTGTTCAGCAGGAAGACCGAATGCATCCCATCCCATTGGATGAAGCACATTGAAGCCTTTCATTCGTTTGTAGCGACTCATAATATCGGTTGCCGTGTAGCCTTCTGGATGACCAACGTGCAAACCAGCTCCCGATGGATATGGGAACATATCAAGTGCATAGAACTTAGGTTTAGACTTGTCTAATTCTGTTTTGAAGGTTTTATTGGTTTCCCAATAGTCCTGCCATTTCTTTTCAATTTCGGTAAAATTGTATTCCATAACAATTGTTTGTAAAATCTTTGCGAAGATACGATTTTCAACGAATAAGTAATTGTAAAAATTTTTTTTTCATACATCAACGAAAAGTATTCATATTTTTACTACATTTGTTCAGCCAAACAACATGAAAAATGAGTTATAAATCAGTCGCGGATGTGATTGCTATGTTACAACAAAATGGATTTACGCAAGTTAGCCAACGAGGAAGTCACATTAAATTTAAGAAAGGTGATAAAATAGCAATTGTGCCCAACCACGGGAAAAAGGGAATTGAAAAAGGAACGTATTTTAATATTTTACGGCAAGCAGGTTTAAAATAGGAGGATGTATGTCAATAGTAAAAGTAATTGTAGAATATGCAGGTAATAATCTAAGTGCATACATACCCAATGCACCAATTATTACTACAGGGAAAAATTTGGCAGAAATACGCACAAATATAAGTGAAGCCATTTCTTTATACTTGGAAGACAATCCTTCACCTTTAGAAATGCTTGTTGGAGATTATCAAATTGAGTTACAACTAGATGCAGCAACCTTCATAAACTGTTATAGTGGAATTTTCACAAAATCCGCATTGAGTAGAATTACAGGAATCAATGAACGACAAATATGGCACTATGCCGCTGGTATGCATAAACCACGCAAACAACAGGTTAAGAAAATTCAAAATGGAATAGAACAGATTTCAAAAGAATTAGCAGAAATCAATATTTGCTGTAAATAAAGTCAAGTGTTTGGACAATACGTTTATTGTTTTCGTTCAAATACAATCCTTTTTCGTGCAAAGAAGTTGAAGAAGAAAACGACAACTTGTGCTATTGTATTGCTTATCAAGAAATACACTCCCAATTTATTGGTAAGCAGTGTAGTTATAGCCACATTTATACCCAAACCAACAGCACCAATTGCCGTAAACAAAACAAATTGGAACAAATTTTTGTCTGCTTTCTTTTCTACTTTATGGAACACCCAGATGGAACTCAAAGCATAATTAACCAACCCAGAAACCAAAGAGGCAATAGTTGTAGAAACCGCAAGATATTCTGCCCCAAACAAAAAGTCATTCAAAAGCCATAACACAGCGATATTTACACAATATCGGACACCTTCAACCACAACATTTCGAAACAGTTGGATTTTTGTGTCTTCCGTTTTGCCAAAGAAAAATTCACGCATTTTCATGTTCAAATATAAAAATTCTATTTTTTCTCAGCTTTGGTAAATCATCATTGTTTTATATTTTTACAACAATTTAGATTTCATCATTATGAACAACAAACCTATTTTCATTGCTGGTCCATGCGTCATAGAATCCATGGAATGTTTAGAAGAAGTTGCCACAGAACTAGTTAGACTGAACAACAAGTACGGAACCAATATCATTTTCAAAGCATCCTTTGATAAAGCAAACCGAACTTCATTAAAATCCTTCCGCGGTCCAGGTTTAGAAAAAGGTCTGCAGATGTTGGGAGACATTAAATCAAAATACGGATTACAAATTCTAACAGATATTCACGAATCATGTCAAGCAACTCCTGCCGGAGAAGTTGTTGATGTACTACAAATTCCTGCATTTCTATGCAGACAAACAGACTTGCTTGTTGCAGCCGCTAAAACAGGTAAAATCGTAAACATTAAAAAAGCTCAATTTCTATCAGGAAGCGACATGCAATTCCCTGTAGAAAAAGTCCGTGAATCGGGCAATGAAAACGTTTGGTTAACTGAACGCGGTAACATATACGGATACAACAACTTAGCCGTTGACTTCCGCAACATTTCCGACATGAAGCAATTTACTTCCACAGTAATAATGGACTGCACACATTCGGTACAACGCCCTGGAGCTGCAGGAGGAAAATCAGGTGGCGACCGCAAGTTTGTACCTGCTATGGCACTCGCAGCAAAAGCATTTGGAGCTACCGGCTATTTCTTCGAAATACATCCAAATCCTGAAATCGCAAAAAGCGACGGTCCTAACATGTTATTTTTAAATGATTTCGAAAAAGTAATAGAATCATTACTTTAATATTTTCTTAGTAAAATGAGATATTCTGCAATTCCATCAAATCTTTTCGTTAAGAACAGAAACAAAGTTTTGGCAAAATTGCCAGACCACAGTGCCGCGGTTTTCTTCTCGAATCCACAAATGCCAAAGAACGGCGACGAATTCTATACATATCGTCAGGATTCAGACTTCTTTTATCTTACCGGAATTTGTCAGGAAAAATCTATTCTAATTTTAACTAATACAAACGCAGCCCCAAAAGCAATCTTATTTGTTTTGATGCCCAGACCAGAGTTGGAACAATGGGAAGGTAGAAAGCTAAATGCCGAGGAAGCAAGTTCAATTTCCGGTATTTCCGAAATAAGATTCACCGATGAGTTTGAAACAATCTGGAATGAAATCGCAAACAAATGCGACCATTTTTTTTATTGTCAAAACTGCAATCCACGTTTGAAAACAGACTTGGAACTTCCCAATAAAATTTTCGGAGAGCAATTAGAAAAAAAATGGCAAAACAAAGATGTTCAATGCATTGCGAACATAATGTCAGAATGCCGAATTGTGAAAGAACCCGAAGAAATAGCACTAATACAAAAAGCATCAGATATAACAAGACAATCTTTTCTGGAAATTTTGCCTCAGATTAAAGCTGGCATGTATGAATATGAGATAGAAGCAATTATGACAAGCTGCTTCATCCGCAACGGAGCAAACGGACACGCATTTGATCCAATTATCTCAAACGGAAGAAATACCTGCTATCTCCACTATGTGAAAAATGACCAGAAACTCAACGACGGCAATTTAGTCCAACTTGATTTTGGAGCAGAATACGCAAATTATGCGAGTGATTGTTCGCGGGCATTTCCAGTAAATGGGAAATTCACTAAACGACAAAAAGAATTTTACAACGCTGTATATCGTGTTTTCAAGGAAATACGTTCAATTATCCGCCCAGGAATTACCATAGCAGATTATCAGAAAACAACAGGACATCTTATTCAAGAAGAGCTACTTAGCCTCGGCTTACTCACAAAAGAGAACATTGCCATTAAAGGCGATAAACCTGCATATTTCAAATATTTCATGCACGGAGTTTCCCATTTTATTGGACTTGACACCCACGATGTTGGAGAAAAAAATGAGATTTTGAAACCTGGAATGGTCGTAAGTTGTGAACCTGGAATCTACTGTTTTGAGGAAAGTATAGGAATACGGTTAGAAGACACCATTTTAGTAACTGAAAACGGCTGTTCCGACTTGATGGAACAAATTCCTATTGAATGCGAAGAGTTAGAATCTCTAATAAATTCTTAATCTCCAACTTTCATCCTTTTCTTGAAGTCATCCTTGAAGGTCAATCCTATAGGTATTGTTTTATCAGCAACAACAAGACTGGTACCTTTTACAGAGTCAATTTTATTTAATGCGACGATATAAGACTTATGCACTCTTATAAACAGATTTTCAGGAAGTTTTTCTAAAATTCCTTTTATATTCATCAAGGTAACAATTCGCCTATCTGTAGTAACTATCTTTACATAATCTTTCAGTCCTTCCACATATAAAATTTCAGAGAAAGGCACCTTTACATCCTGATAATCAGCACGTACAAACATATAATCTGTAGCATCAGGGCGTGTTTCTATGAGATATTTCACCTTTTCAACTGCTACATTAAAGCGTTCAGGAGCAATCGGCTTCATCAAATAATCCACAGCACTGACTTCAAAACCTTCAACCGCATATTGATCATACGCCGTAGTAAAAATAATATATGGTGGATTCTTCAGCATTTTCGCTAAACTCATACCTGAAATCTCAGGCATTTGTATGTCAACAAAAAGCAAATCAATTTTTTCTTTGTCAAGAAGTTGAAGAGCTTCTTTTGCATTTTTACATAAAGCAACAAGTTCAAGATCTTTATTTTCAGAAACATATACCTGAAGGACATCACGTGCCAAAGGCTCATCATCAACAATTGCGCACCTTATCATAGCTTTAATTTTAATGTAACTTTATATGTATCATCAGTTTCTGCGATATCTAAAGTATGTTTTGAGCCATACAATATTTCAAGCCTACTTTTCACATTTTGAATGCCGATGCCATGAGTCTCATCTTTTTGAGTATTCACGTATTTTTTATTTTCAATATAAAAATCAACTTCGTCAGAAAGGACCTCTATTTTCGCATAAATCCTAGCGACTCCATCACTATCCACACCATGTTTAAATGCATTTCCGACAAAAGGAATAAAAATCATCGGCACCACTTCTGCCGACGCATTATTATTGATTATTTCAAAATCAATCTCACTTTCAGGGGAAACACGCAACTTCTGTAATTTAATATAATCGTTCAGATAATTGATTTCCTTCTGAATATTAACCGAATCCGCAACGCTGTCGTATGTAACATATCGAAGCAATTCCGACATTGTAAGTATTGCTTTAGGTAGTTCATCCGATTTCTTTAAAGATAAAGAATATATACTATTCAAAGCATTAAATAAAAAGTGCGGACTCAGCTGATACTTTAGTTGCTGTAGA
>JAKSUA010000029.1 GCA_024409235.1 Bacteroidales bacterium
CGATATATCTTTATTGACGATTGTCGTTTTTTGGTGGTGCAAATGTACAAAAACTGAGATAATAACCAAAAAATTAGTGAGTTTTTTTGAAAATCAGGCTTTATTTACAAAACTAGCACAGTATCTGGAAAAATCTGAACTAATACAGCAAACAATATTATCAAGATAAATAATATCTCCGAGAAAATTCTGCTCCGTATGTTCAACATGTAGTTTGCAACGTAAATTGATGCTGGTAACAAGCCAAAAAATAAATATTCATAGCCTACATAAGGACTCAATAAATATACGGCCAAGACCAAAGCCATCCACAATAGAAATACAAAATAGCATTTTCTTGCAATAACCTTTTTCAATCCTCCCGAATAGGAATAAATCACAGCCATTATGAATAACAAGGCCAAAAACAATGAATATAGTATCGGGAATAATTTATCAAAAACTTCGTGGCGTTCCGTAAACAAGTTTATTTTCCAAACAGAAATCTGAGAAGACAAACTGTCCAAACAAAAAGCACAGGCAAATACAATAAAAACTGGCAATATTATACCGGTTAAAATAGACACCCATTGTCTCCAATAAAACGGCAACATCACCATTAAACCTACAAAAGCAAGGATAAAGAAATATATTGCCGGAGCATAAAACATTGCCGCCAACGAAAAACAAAAACCACTCTCAAAAGCTCCCTTTAATTCCCGTTCCTTTTTGTACATTTTGAACAACGATGCTGTTCCCAATATCAAAAATGTTAATGCGGGCTGCAGTGGATTCAACTGTCTATATTCTTCCAAACTTGCAGAAAACAGCACAAATAATAAAATGAAAAACACAGAACGTTTTTCTATTAAGCGGAGAGAATGATTAATCTTTACAATTAGGAATCCATTCAGCAACAAAAAAATCAAAGAAATCAACTGACCAATTATAGGGCTAATGTTTTGTAGAGCAATCAACGGTTTATATAAAACCATTGGATTCTCGTCATACACATGCGACACAAATTGAGGGTCAATAAAACCTGATGCCCACAACAGAACAACTGCCACGAACAACAGAATATAATTTATCGATGAATTTCTTTGAATAAATTGAAACATCTGAATTATAAATCTTGACCAATATCACGACGGAAATACATCTTATCAAAGTGTATTTTTGCAATATTTTTATAAGAAATCTTTAATGCAGCATCTTTATTCTCACCTAACGATGTTACTGCAAGAACACGTCCACCGGATGTTTTAACTTCTCCGTTTTCCAATTTTGTTCCAGCATGGAATACCGTACTGTCCGAAAATTCTTCATCAAACGTAATCACTTTTCCCTTTTCGTATGCTTCTGGATATCCTCCGGAAACCATCATAACAGTTGTAGCCGAATTAGGATTTATTTCAATTTTCTCGTTTGATAAAGTTTTGTTAGCTGCAGCAACAAAAAGTTTCAACAAATCGGATTTTATTCTTGGAATCACAACTTCAGTTTCTGGATCACCCATACGAACATTGTATTCTATCACCTTTGGTGTTCCATTATCATTCATCAAGCCAAAGAATATAAAACCGCAATATGGAATGTTGTCTTCTTTTAAACCTTTAATTGTTGGCTGAATAATTTCTTTTTCAACGCGGTCCATCAATTTTTTATCAGCAAAAGGAACTGGAGAAACAGCGCCCATTCCACCAGTATTCAGACCAGTATCATGCTCGCCAATTCTTTTATAATCTTTTGCTTCAGGCAACAAAACATAACTTTCACCGTCTGTAAGCACAAAAACCGACATTTCTATACCTTTCAGACATTCTTCAATAACAACCGTTTTACTTGCCGCACCGAACTTTCCATTCAGCATATTTTCCAATTCGGATTTTGCTTCAGACAAATCATTTAAAATAAGAACACCTTTTCCTGCAGCTAAACCGTCTGCTTTTAATACGTAAGGAGCAGTCTGTTGTGCCAAGAAATCAAATCCTTCTGCAAGATTCTCTGCAGTAACAGTAAAATGTTTTGCAGTCGGGATATTATGACGGTTCATGAAATTCTTTGCAAATTCCTTACTTCCTTCCAATGTTGCCGCATATTTCTGAGGACCAATCACTGGAATAGTTTTCAACTCGTCATCTGCAAGGAAAAAATCGTGAACTCCTTGAACAAGAGGATCTTCAGGTCCAACAACTACGAGATTTATATCGTATTGTTTCACAGCTTTTTTTACTTCGTCAAAAGCTGTTGCCGATATAGGCAGATTAATACCAACCTGAGCAGTACCTGCATTTCCAGGAGCAATATATAACTTATCTAACAATGGACTTTGAGCCATTTTCCATGCCAAAGCATGTTCGCGTCCACCCGATCCTAATAATAAAACATTCATTATTGTACCTCTGCTGTATAAACTTGTTTTTGTTGACGATAAATTTCAAGAAGTTCTGCATCTTCTGAATAAATATGTGCATCTGCAACACGAGCTTTAATCATTGGAAATACAGCTTCGACTTCTTCTTGAGTTTTATAAGGTCCAACATAAACCTTAAATAATTTTTTTCCTTTTCGTGCATCATTAATCCAATAGTAACCACAAGGAATACTATCTACATACGATATTTCTGCAACCATTTTTATAGCCTCCACCTCGTTTGGTGTGGCTTTGTAACCAATCAGCCAACCAGCTGTAGGAACTTTATTTTTTCCAGCAATTCGTTGCTCCACATATACTTTAGGAGCAGGAACAACTGTATCAACAACAGAAACTGTATCTTCAACGATTTCCGGAATTGGTTCTGCAACAGGTTCCGCAATAATTGTATCATGTACAATAACTACTTCTTTAGGAGCTTCCAAAACTGGTTTTATTTTTGAAAAATAGAACCAAATTCCACCGCCTAATAACAACAACAATAGTATAATAACTACAGTCAATAAAATTATTACGCCTTTTGCACGTTTCTTTTCCATCTCGTCTTCAATTTGATTAGTATCTTCATCATCTATTTCCTCAGACTGTTCATCCTCAAAAACAGAAGTGTTATTTTCCAACGAAACTGGTTCAGAGCTTTCTTCAACAGTTTCATTTTCAACAGTTTCTTCAGTTATTTCATTTTTTAAATCTTCTTTTTCGGCGAAATCGTTTTCTAAAACAGCATTTGTCGTTTCCTGTTGCGAGACAGTACTTACCGTTTGCTCAATTTCTTCGCCTTCGATAATCAATTCACCATTATCGTTTGGAGAGAAATTCAACAAATCGTCATCAAACTCCTGTTTATTTTCTGATTCTTTTCGCATAGAAGATTTTTTGAAACAACTTTTATTTTATCATTGTCAAGCCACCCATATAAGGAACCAAAACATCAGGAACCTTGATACCTTCTGGAGTTTGATAATTTTCCAAAATAGAAGCAACGATTCGAGGCAAAGCCAACGCACTTCCGTTTAGAGTATGAGCCAGAACAGTTTTTTTGTTTTTCTCGTCTTTATAACGCAATTTCAAACGGTTAGCCTGGAATGTTTCGAAATTCGAAACGGAACTTACTTCCAACCATCTTTTCTGTCCTGCCGAGAATACTTCGAAATCGTATGTCAAAGCAGAAGTGAAACTCATATCGCCACCGCAAAGACGAACAATTCTATAAGGAAGTCCCAAAGCCTGAACAAGTGATTCAACATGTGCAACCATTTCATCAAGAGCCTGATAAGAGCGTTCTGGGTGATCGATGCGAACGATTTCTACCTTATCAAACTGATGCAGACGGTTTAACCCACGTACATCTTTTCCATAAGAACCAGCTTCACGACGGAAACAAGGAGTATAGGCAGTACATTTAATAGGGAAATCACTTTCTTTAACAATCACATCACGGAAAATGTTTGTTACAGGCACTTCTGCTGTTGGAATCAAATATAGATTGTCTATTCCAACATGGTACATTTGTCCTTCTTTATCTGGCAACTGACCAGTTCCAAAACCAGACGCTTCGTTCACCATGATTGGTGGTTGGAATTCTTTATAACCAGCTTCAGTTGCACGGTCTAAGAAGAATGTGATTAAAGCTCTCTGCAATTTAGCACCAACGCCAACATACACTGGGAAACCAGCACCTGTCAGTTTGTTACCTAATTCGAAATCTATCAAGTTATATTTTTCTGCTAAATCCCAGTGGCATTGTAGATTTTCGCCTTCAGGAATTTCGCCTCCCATTTTCACAACAACATTGTCCTCAGCTGTTTTACCTTCAGGAACAATTTCCGATGGAATATTAGGAAGAAGAACTATTTCTTTCTGCAATTGAGCAGCAGCATCAGCCATATCTTGTTCAAGTGTTTTTATAACATCCTTCAACTCAACAGTTTTTGCTTTTGCAGCATTTGCTTCATCCATTTTCTTTTGTGCAAAAAGAGCACCAATTTCTTTAGACAAAGCATTTATTTCAGCTTGTTTTGCATTCAATTCTTGTTGAATGGCAACACGTTTTTCATCTAATTCGATTATTTTTTCGACTGCATCTTTAGCATCGAAATTCTTGACAGCAAGTCTTTTAACGACAAATTCAGGATTTTCCCGAATTAACTGAACAGTAAGCATTGTATTTTATAAAGTTTATTTTTCTACAAAAATAACGTTTTCAATGAAATTCAATTCTTTTTTATCGAGTTTTCTCAGCTATTTTCTGTTACATTTTCACTTCTCGTGTTCCGTAACAGACATAAAAAAACCAGAATATTCCCTAAAGAGGAGATATTCTGGTTTAATATATATTGAAATTATGGAAACTATGCTTCTGCAGGAACTACAGAAACAAACTTTTTATTATCGCGTTTTCTTTGGAATTTTACTGTTCCATCTACTAATGCGAACAATGTGTGATCACGACCCATACCAACATTTTCACCTGGCATAGTAACTGTTCCACGTTGTCTTACTATAATATTTCCAGCAACAACAGCTTGTCCGCCTGATTTTTTTACACCAAGACGTTTGCTTTCTGAATCTCTACCGTTCTTTGATGAACCTACACCTTTTTTATGTGCCATTGTCTTACGTTTTTAATTATGCAACAATATTTTCAATTTGAATTTGAGTTAAAGCAGCTCTGAAGCCGTTTTTAACTTTATATCCTTTTCTACGTCTTTTCTTGAAAACGATAACTTTATCTCCTTTTAGGTGAGACAATACTTTTACAGTAACTTTTGCACCTTTCACAGTTGGAGTTCCAACTTTCACATCTTTATCTGCAACTAAAAGAACGTTATCGAAATCTACTGATTCTCCTTCGTTGTTTTGAAGACGATTTACATAGATTTTATCGTCTTTAGCAACCTTAAATTGCTGTCCTGCTATTTCTACTATTGCGTACATCGTAATAACTATTATTCCTTCTAATTTTGGTCTGCAAATGTATAAAACTTTGGAGAATAACAATGACTTTTTCAAATTTATTCCAAAAATTTCTATTTTTGCCCTGAAAACAATCATCTATATATGACACGGAAATTCTTTTACATCAATATTTTAACAGTATTTTTAGCCATAGGATGTTCAAACGAAAAAGAGCATATTGTAGTTTCACACCCAGACGGTAAACCTGCTTATGTTGAATATTTTACAGAAGACGACACTTTAAATCCCTGTAGGACATTACGCTACTATACTAATGGTGAAAAGCAGGAGGAAATTCATTATAAAAACGGTGTAAAAGACGGTCTAAATACTTTTTGGTATCAAAACGGAGAAAAAATGTATGAAGGAAATTTCGAGAACGGATACCAGCAGGGAACATTTACACAATGGTTTGACAACGGCAAAATCGACTATATAGCAAAATACGACAAAGGAAGACCGACGGGAACTTGGAAATATTACAATCTTGACGGTTCACTTCTTTCTGAACAAAAAATGCAATAATATTTTGCGAATATAAAAAATTAGTTACTTTTGCACCAACATTTAGATGGTGCCCATAGTTCAGCTGGTTAGAGCGTCAGATTGTGGTTCTGAATGTCGAGGGTTCGAATCCCTCTGGGCACCCACCCAAAAGCGAGATTAAACGTCTCGCTTTTTTTTTTGCCCACCTATATAAAAACAAAAAACCCGAAGTATGCACTACTCCGGGCAAAAAGTATGTTTCTGTATAACGGGAGGAACTAATCCACGTTATGATTTAAGTACTTGTTATCTCCAAGCACTATTCCTTTTGAATTTTTATCTAAAGAAAGATGTGACGGTGTTGTTCCCTGAATTCTATTTGCAACCATTTCCGCAACAGACATTACACGTGACTGACTTTGTGGTTCAGCCTGTGCTTGCGCCTGCATAGAGAAATTCGGTTGACGTTTATAAGCAGGTTCTTGTTCTAATGAGGTAATATCATCCATAGCCTTCACCTTTGCATAATCAAAAGGTACTGTATTGACTGTGATATTTCCATTATCTACCTGCATTACAGGGTTTGAATTATGATTAAAATCAACATTTACCGGCTGTGGCTGCGACATTCCGTTTCCCGAAGCCGAGTTGCTTTTAAAAGCAATTACCTGAGGAGCTTCCGGTTTTCTTAACTCTGGAATATCATCCATTTCAAAACCAGTTGCAATCATAGTAATAGTGACTTCATCAGTCGTTTCCGATTCATCAACCATATATCCCCATGTTATGTTCACATCAGTTTCAGCCTTCTGACGGATATACTCCATGATGATGCCTAATTCATCACTAATCAATTCGTTTTCTGCCGATGAAGTTATATTCAACAACATCTTCTTTGCTCCATGAATGTCTGCCTTGTTTAACAATGGACTATTCAAAGTTTTTTCCACAGCTTCGAAAGCTCTGTTTTCACCCGATGCTGAACCAGCAGCCATGATAGAAACACCACTGTCTTTCAATACTGCACGTACATCATTGAAATCCACGTTTACAATACCTGTTTTCTGCATAATCTCGGAAATTGCCTTTACTGCAGTTGCAAGTGTTTCGTCAGCCTTTGCCCATGTTTCACGAATCTTTAGTGCACCATGAAGTTCACGTAGAGTTTCGTTATTAATAATCAAAATAGAATCGACATTCTGAGACAAAGCTTCTACACCACGTATAGCGCTTTCCATTCTTTCCGGTCCTTCGAATCTGTAAGGAAGTGTAACAATAGCAACTGTTAAGATTCCCATTTCTTTTGCTATTTCAGCAATTACAGGTGCTGCACCAGTTCCTGTACCGCCACCCATTCCGGCAGCAATGAATAGCATCTGAGTTCCTTCAAGACTTGCCTTTATTTCCGCAGATTTTTCCTTTGCATATTCTTCACCAAGATTTGGATCACTACCACAACCCTCACCTGGTCCTAAAGCGATTTTATTTGGAACAGGACTTTTTTCCAACAAATCCTGTCGATCGGAATTACAAACTATAAAATTCACATATTGAATTCCTTCTTTATACATACGGTTAACCGCATTTCCGCCACCGCCGCCAACACCAATTATTGTAATTGAAGCAGCCTGTCTTGGAGCACCGAAATCTAATAATTCTTCATTGTTCATAATCACCTCCTTAATTATCTTCGTACATAAAGATGTCTTTTAATTGTTTTTTAGCAGAATCAAGTGCCTTACCCCAAAAAGAAGGAGCTTTTTCTCTTTCTGTTGTTTCTTCATTTGAAGTATTTGATTCTTCTCCAGCTGGAATAGTTTCTGGTTCATCAACTATAACAGCCTCCTCCTTTTTCTCTTCTTGTAACTCAGCTTTCTTAGCGGCAAGTTCGTGGATAGACGACGCACGCATTAATAAACCAACTGATGTAGAGAAAATTGGATCGTTAAAGAAAGTGTTGTCGTTATAAATAACGCTTTCTATTGGCGAGCTAATCTTTGAGTTCATAAGCAACTTATAGCTTACCAACTGTGACAAATTCTTTAACTTAGATCCACCACCAGTTACAACTACTCCGGCGGCAAGTTGTTTCTGATAACCAGACATTCCTATTTCAAAAAGTGCAGAATCAAGAATTTCTTCTACACGAGCCTGAATAATTCCTGCCAAGTGTGATACAGATATGTCCTTATTCGGTTGTCCTGCGATACCTGCAATAGAAACAATCACATTTTTAGGAGCAAAATCTTTTATAGCTTCACCATGTTGTATCTTTAGTTCTTCCGCATAATTTTCAAGCAAACCATAATACGTTTTGATATCAGAACTTATTAAATTTCCACCAAAAGGTACCACAGAAGTCGCCTTTAATATATTGTCCTTGTATATTGCAATATCGGTTGTTCCACCACCAATATCAATCAAAGCAACACCAAGATTTTTTTCTTCCTCTTTTAATACTGCATCTGCAGAAGCCAATGGTTCCAAATAAAGTCCACCTTCGGCAATCTCTAAGCCTGCCATTTGAATACACTGACGTAACTGCATCAATGCTTGAACTTTACCAACAACAATCTGATAATTTGCATCGATATGACAGCAGTTTGTCATTCCTAGTGGCTCCACTACTGGATTTCCATCAAGCATGTAGTTCTGCAGCACCACATTAATAATTTCTTCTTCTGAACTGATTGCGATATTTTTCGCATTTTTTTTCAATTCATCCAATTCTTCCTGAGTAATTTCAGCTGCAGCGTTGTCCCTATTTTTGGGTACACTGAAATGTTGTGCACGGATATGCTTTCCGGCTACTCCTACAACAACTTTCTTAGGAAAGAATCCTGCTTCTTTTTCAGCCTTTTCTACAGCTAATTTCACTGATTTTGCTGCAATTGAGACCTGAGCGACCTCACCGCACCATAGGCCTGAAGAAGGCACATTACTTTTACCACAAACAACGATTTTACCTTTTTCGTTTTTGTAGCCTACCAAAGCAACAATCTTTGTAGTTCCGACATCAATCGCAGCAAACATTTTTGCTGGATCGATTGTTTGTTTTTGTTCTTGTTCCATACTTTTTTTATTTTATTTTTTTGTGCATACTATTTGATTCCTGAACTTTAAAGACAACGCCTTATAAAGATTCCAGTTTTCACGAACTTTTTCAGCTTGATAAAAAGCCTTTAAATTCCTGAATTTTATTTCGTAATTGTCAAAAGCTCCAAATTCTATTGTTGACGGGCCAATCTTACTTCCCAAAACAAATTCCTGATTTTCATTCACATAAATTTGTTCTATCAAAGGAAGAAGCATTTCGTCCTTTCGAATATATTTTGCCATAGCATAAGCATCCTGCAAAACCTTTGATTCCTGTATATCTACAATATTTATTCCTGGCTGATATTGATCATAAATCTCGCCTGTTACCACAATTACACGTGCCGAAGCATGTTCCGACAGAGGCATGAAGTAACCATTTTCATCGATATAGAAACTTCTGTTGTTCTGAGAAACTACACGAAGCAAAGGTGTTCTTTGTTTTATATTTATGTGTAACTCACCTTTTAATGTAAAATAAGTTTCACAAGAAAGAACTGTTGGATTATCCTCTATAGTTGACTCGATTTCGGCAATATCAAACTCACCTATTTCTAAGCCAATCAACATATTACGATTTGAATTAATAATATTGTAAATATCTTCCTCTGTTACAAAATCTGAATGTTCCGGATTTTTTTCAATAGAGATTACAACATCGGTACAACGTAACGTAGCACGTTCTATTTCAGCAAACGAAAGACACGCTATTGCCACAAGTGACAATAATATTAATGGTATGTATGTCTTTAGTTTCTTCATTCTAACGTTTATTTATCAAATCAGTTATTGGTTGTACAAGACGGTCAATATTTCCTGCACCGACAGTTATTAATACTTCGAAGTTCTTAGTTGTCAACACATTCAATAGATTTTCCTTTGAGCACATCTCTTTTTCCTTACATGTAACTTCATCAAAAATGATTTTTGAAGTAACTCCAGGAATCGGAAGTTCGCGGGCAGGATAAATGTCCAACAAAATCAATTCATCGAGCAAGGACAAACTTTTGGCAAAATCCGATGCGAAGTCGCGGGTACGAGTATAAAGATGTGGCTGAAAAATGCCAGTAAGTTTCTTTCCCGCATACATTTCGCGAATAGATTCGATACATGCTTTTAACTCAGCAGGATGATGAGCATAATCATCAATATAGATTACATTGTCATTTGCTACATGAACATCGAAACGGCGTACAACACCCTGCATTGCAGCAACTTCAGTTTGCAATTCCGAAGCGGTTAAACCATTTAATAAAGATGCTGCCGATGCGGCAACTAAATTTTCAACATTCGTTTTTCCCGGCAAACAGAAATGTAAATCGGAAATATCTCCAAACGGTGTATGTAGAACCAATTCAAATGCGTTGTTCTTTATTTCTACCGACTTCATATAGAAATCCGCAGAATCATCCTGCAAAGAATATGTGTAAACAGTTACATTATGTTTTTCTATATCAGCTTTTATCGGATCAAAATTCAATCCCAACTTGTGAATCAAAACTCCATTTTGTTTTATTTGACGAACAAATTGGTAGAATGATTCTATTACAGCCTCATGAGTTCCATAAATATCCAAGTGATCAGCATCCATTGCTGTGATTACTGCAGTTGAAGGATATAAATTATGAAACGAACGGTCGAATTCGTCTGCCTCTACAGCAATTAATTCCGATTTACCGTCATAAACAAAATTGGAATTGAAATTTTTAGAAATTCCTCCTAAAAATGCATTACAACCCTTACTTGATTTATTCAACAAATACGATGTAAAAGTAGTTGTAGATGTTTTACCGTGAGTACCAGCTATGGCTACGGTCTTTTTATTTTCACAGATATGGCCTAAAACCTGAGCACGCTTTAGAATTGTAAAGCCATTATCTTTCAGATAATTATATTCAGCATTATCTTTTGGGATAGCAGGAGTAATAACAACAATAGTTTCATCTTTTGCTGTTTTCACCACATCAGGTATTTCGCTGACCGAATCTTCGTAGTGAACGGCAATACCTTCAGTCTGTAATGCCTGAGTCAAGTCTGACGAAGTACGGTCATATCCAAAAACAGTAGCTCCCTGCAAGTTAAAATAACGAGCAAGAGCACTCATTCCAATACCACCGATACCCAAAAAATAATAATATTTCTTCATTACTTTGATTTTATCAATTTCACAACTTCATCAGCTATTCTATTTGCCGAGTCAAACTGTGCCAAAGTGAGTACATTTTTAGACAATTCATTCAATTTTGCTTCATCTCCGATTAAGTTCAACGCAGTAGAAATCAGATTTTCCTCCGCATCAACATCTTTAACCAAAACAGCAGCATTTTTGTTCACCAACGCCATTGCATTATGTGTTTGATGGTCTTCGGCAACATTAGGAGAAGGAACCAATATTGAAGGTTTTCCCAACAAACATAATTCAGAGATTGAACTTGCACCTGCGCGTGAAATCACTAAATCTGCCATAGCATAAGCTAAATCCATACGACTCACAAAATCAGTAACGATTAAACGTTCCGACTTAAACGGTTCTGCTGCTTTACGGGCAGCTTCTATATAACCTTTTCCCGTCTGCCACAACACTTGAACACCACTTTCTGATATTTCTTTCAGATGAGCAATCACACTATTATTAATAGTACGAGCTCCAAGACTTCCACCAATAATCAGTAAAATTTTCTTGTCGCCAGTGAAACCAAATTCTTTAAGAGCTTCGTCTTTGCTTCCTCCTGCTAAATTCTGACGAACTGGATTACCCGTTAAAATCAACTTTTCTGCAGGGAAGAATTTTTCCATTCCTTCGTAAGCGACACATATTTTACTTGCATCGTCTTTTAAAAGTTTATTGGTAACTCCGGCAAAGCCATTTTGTTCCTGTAACAAAAGAGGCACGCCCATTTTTGCAGCAACTTTCATTGCAGCACCGCTAGCATAGCCACCAACACCAACAGCTACATCAGGCTGAAATTCTTTGACAATCTTTTTTGCCTTACACATGCTCTTTGCCAAATCAATCAGCACGGATATATTTTTCAGAATATTTTTTCGATCGAAACCACGAACAGGAAGACCAACTATTTTGTATCCAGCAGCAGGAACACGTTCCATTTCCATACGTGATTCTGCACCCACAAATAAAATTTCGCAATCAGGGTATTTTTCACGTAGTGCATTTGCAATACTTACAGCTGGGAAAATATGTCCGCCGGTTCCACCGCCACTTATTAATACTCTCATATCTCTTTACTTTTATCTATTGGTTTATTTTTCTTTCTTTTCAGGATGTTTTTCTGCATATTCACACATACCGAGAATTATTCCAAACTCTATACAAGTAATAAACAATGATGATCCACCAGAACTTATTACAGGTAATGTTTGTCCCGTTGCCGGCAACAGATTCACAACTACCCCCATGTGTAGGAACGCCTGACAAGTCATCATAAACGTAAGTCCAAGAACCACAAGTACATCAAACGTATAATTCATGGTCTTAACAACTTTCATTGCCTGCCATACCAACCAGATATACAGCAGTACAACTATTACAGCACCTGGCCAGCCAGTTTCCTCTACAATAATCGCATAGATAAAATCACAATATGCCTGAGACAAACGATAACGTTGCTGACTATTTCCTGGTCCTTTTCCGAAAATCCCGCCATTTGCAATCGCAATTTTTGACTGCATAACCTGATGATTATCAATTGGAGCATACTCATGAGCCGCATCGTAACCGCTTGCTATCGGAGCCAATGCTGGAACAAAGCTTACCACACGTTTCTGCCAAGTCTGTCCACGAGGAAATAACTGAGGTTCTTTTAGAATAATGAATCCCATAATTCCTGCAACTAATATTCCAACCCCTATCAGTGCAAAGAATTGTTTAAATGGAATGCCGCCAAGAAACAACATGAAAAACATTATTATAACAATGAATGCCGCAGTAGAAAAATTAGAAACTAATACTATTAACGCTACAATACCAGTTGCACCAATAATCCTGAACAATACTTTTTTTACATCACCAACATTATCTCTATTATCAGAAAACACCGCCGATATATAAACTACTAATGTAAGTTTCGCAAACTCACTTGGCTGAAACGAAAATCCAAATATTGATATCCAACGATTTGCTCCATTTACTTCTTCCGAAAAAGCACTTGTAAATGTCAGTAAAAGAAGAATTATCGAAACAATCAACCAAAACAGTGAATGTTTCTTTATGAGTCCAGGCTTTAGTCTATACACATAATGCGCGAAAAAAATTATAATACACAAGCCAGCAAGCAAGAGTACAACCTGTTTAAAGAGTACACGGATATAACTTTCTTCTCCACCATGAATAACGAGCATACTTGATGAAGAAAACACCGACACTAAAGAAATTGCTGCCAATGCAAGAATAATCATCCATATAACCTTATTCCCAATGAACAGGCTTTTTACAGATGTCACCCCCATTGACGTCAACTTATCTTTTATCTGTGTACCTAAATCTTCCATTACAATTTTCTTACTTCTTCTTTAAACTGTTTTCCTCTGTCAACATAGCTTTTGAATAAATCAAAGCTTGCGCATGCAGGAGAAAGTAAAACAACATCACCAGGTTGAGCCAATTTGTACGATGTTTCAACACATTCCTTCATACTATGAGTTTCCACAATCGTTTCAACTTTTCCATTAAAAGATTTTTTCAGTTTTTCGTTATCAACACCTAAACAAACCAAAGCTTTCACTTTTTGTTCTGCAAGGGTAAATAATTCAGAATAGTCATTTCCTTTGTCTGTACCACCGGCAATCCAAATCACATTTTTTGACTTCATGCTGTCAAGTGCATACCAAACAGAATTAACATTTGTAGCCTTTGAATCATTGATAAACTCAACACCATTTACCAAAAATGGAATCTTTTCAAGACGATGCTCCACATTTTCAAAAGACATCAAACTTTCACGGATTTTATCATTCTTGATATCTACTGCTCTTGCAGCAAGCATTGCAGCCATGGAATTACCAAAATTGTGTTTTCCTTTTAACTGCAAATCATTTGTTGATACAGTAAAATTTTCTTTGTCTTTTAGATTGATGTAAATAGTTTCATCTTTTAAATATGCCTGTTTTGCATCATCTTCAGTAACTGTAAAAGCCCAAGTTTCGGCAGATATATTTCTTTTACCAATCTCATCTATTAGCACCTGATCATCACTACAATAAATAAAAGTGTCATTAGCTTTCATATTTTGTAGGATTCTGAATTTTGAGTTGATGTAATTTTGAAATTTGTACTCATAACGATCAAGATGATCTGGAGTAATATTTAACAAGATTGCAATATCAGCCTTGAAATCGTACATGTGATCCAACTGGAAGTTGCTGATTTCCAAGACGTAATAATCATAGTTGTTACGAGCAACCTGCAAAGCAAAGCTTTTACCTACATTTCCGGCAAGACCAACATTCAAACCAGCCTGTTTAAGAATATGATATGTCAACAATGTAGTCGTTGTTTTCCCATTACTTCCGGTAATACAAATCAATCTTGCATCTGTGTAACGTGCAGCGAATTCTAAATCAGAAATCACTGGTGTTCCCATATCCATAAGTTTCACAACAAGCGGAACATCCGAACGAATACCAGGACTTTTAATTACTTCCGAAGCCTGTAAAATCTTTTCTTCCGAATGGCAGCCTTCTTCGTAATCAATAGCATTCTCTTCGAGCATCGCTTTGTACTGATCCTTAATGACACCCTTGTCAGACACAAATACATTGAATCCTTTTTCTTTTGCCAAGATAGCAGCACCAACGCCACTTTCCGCAGCACCAAGAATGACAATGAAATTTTCTTTTTTCATTTTTGTATTATCGCAATTTTAATGTTACCAATGTTAATGCAGCCAACATAAGAGCCACAAGCCAGAAACGGGCTACAATTTTTGATTCTGGAAGACCTTTTTTCTGATAATGATGATGAAGCGGAGCCATTAAAAACAAACGTCTTCCCTCACCATATTTCTTTTTAGTTTTCTTGAAATATGACACCTGCAGTATTACAGAAACACTTTCAGCCAAGAATATTCCACAAAGAATAGGAATCAATAATTCCTTACGGATAAGGATTGCAAAGACACCTATAATTCCTCCCAACATTAAGCTACCAGTATCACCCATGAATACCTGTGCAGGGAATGAGTTATACCATAAGAAACCGATTGTAGCACCTAAAAAAGCACTTGCATATACAACCAACTCACCTGAATATGGTATATACATTATATTCAAATAGTTAGAATAAATCACATTACCCGACAAATAGGCAAGAATACCAAGAACAGCACCAACGATTGCCGTGGTTCCTGTTGCTAAACCATCAAGACCATCGGTCAGATTTACACCATTTGATACGGCAGTCGTAATGAAAATCACAACAAGTACAAATATAATCCATCCCAACCATGCAGCATTTTCGCCCATAAAAGACACTATTGATTTGTAATCAAATTCATGACTTTTCACAAATGGAATAGTAGTTTTTGTTGACTTTTCGCCATATAATTCGACACGGGTGTGCTCAATTTGTTCTTGGCAATACTGTTGCTGTGAATTTTGAATCACATCAGACTTCTGCACAATAACTACATCATCATTAAAATAAAGAGTAAGACCTATTGCAAGTCCGCAAACCACCTGTCCAACAATTTTGTAACGTCCAGGCATTCCTTCCTTATTCTTCTTAAACACCTTAATGTAATCGTCCATAAAACCCAACAGACAAAACCAAAGTGTTGTGAACAACATTAATAATATGTACACATTTGTAAGATTTGCAAAAAGCAATGTTGCAACCATAATTGCCAAGAAAATCAGGATTCCACCCATAGTAGGAGTTCCTTTTTTCTGCATCTGACCTTCCAAACCAAGATTACGGATAATCTCCCCAATCTGTTTTTTCTGCAAATACTCAATAAGTTTTTTCCCGAATACAATTGAAATTAACAACGCCGTGATAAAGGCAAATCCTGCACGGAACGACAAATACTGAAAAACTCCGGCACCCGGAAAATTGAACTGTTCTAAATAATCGAATAAATGATATAACATATTACTATTGATTAAAAATTTCCTTAACTATTTCTCTATCATCAAAATGATGTTTAACACCTTGAATTTCCTGATATGTTTCATGACCTTTTCCGGCAATTAGAATAACATCACCCTTTTGTGCCAACATTACCGAAGTTCTAATGGCCTGTTTTCTGTCGAGAATAGTCAAAACATTTGCTTTATATTCCTGATCAACACCTTCCAACATCTGATTTGCTATGTCCGCTGCATCTTCATTGCGTGGGTTATCGGAAGTAAGGATTACCTGATCACTTAATTTTGCACAGATTTTCCCCATTATCGGACGCTTTGTTTTATCACGGTTTCCTCCCGCACCAACTACCGTAATGATTTTATTTGTTTGAGGACATAAAGCCTTCAATGTTGTCAAAATGTTTTCCAACGCATCAGGAGTATGTGCATAATCAACAACAGCCGTCACGTTGTTTTTACTTTTGAAGAATTCAATTCTTCCTGCAACAGGAGTTAATGTTGAAATAATTTGTAATGTTTGTTGTTTATCCTGACCCAATAACATTGCAGCGGAATAAACAGCCAACAAATTATATGCATTGAAATATCCTATAAAACGTGCAACAACCTCAACATTATCAATCTTAAGCAACATTCCGTCGAACTGTTGTTCCAATACACGGCATTTAAATTCACTCATACTTTTCAACGAATACGAGCTTTTACGTGCCTTTGTATTTTGAAGCATTATTTGTCCATTTCGGTCATCGTCATTTGTTAAAGCAAACGCAGACGAAGGCAATTGGTCAAAAAACGATTTTTTTACACGTACATACTCAGCAAACGTTTTATGATAATCCAAGTGATCCTGAGTAATATTTGTAAAAATACCTCCAGAAAAAGACACACCAGCTGTTCTATTTTGATGAATCGCATGAGAGCTTACTTCCATAAAGCAATAGATACAGCCCGCATTCTGCATTTTTTCAAACAATTCATATAGCTGAACCATATCAGGAGTTGTATGTGTCGATGCAAATTCTTCTGTTCCAACATAATTCACAACAGTTGAAAGTAATCCGCACTTGTTTCCCAATTGCGTGAACAAACGGTATAACAACGTAGCAGTCGTTGTTTTACCATTCGTTCCCGTAACTCCGACAACTTTCATTTTGTCGAAATTGATTCCATAGAATGCACGGAGCATGTAACCACAAGCAATCACCGAATTTTCAACTACAATATAAGTTATGGCAGGGTTTGTAGTTTCCGGCAACTGTTCGCAGACAACAGCAACGGCACCTTGTTTTTCAGCAGATTCTATATAAGCATGTCCATCTATAGCAACACCACGAACTGCAACAAACACCATATTCTCCTTTATTTTTCTGGAATCAGTGTCTATTGCCAAGATATTCTTATGCGTATCACCAACTACCTGGAGTACAGCAATTTCTTTTACGATACTATGTAAGTCACAATTTCTCATTATTCAAAGTTCAATACAACAACATCACCCTGATTATATCTTTCTCCAGCTCTCACCGACTGACGAGAAACTCGTCCTGTTCCCACACATTTAACCTTTATTTTTAAGCTGTCTGCAAGAAATAGCACATCACGCATTCCCATTCTTTCAAAAATTGGAACTTCACCTTTAGTAAACGAAAGTTCCGTTTCTTTCACTCTATTTTCAATGATATTCGTTCTAATCCAAGGTGTTGTCATCTTTCTGTCCACAGGAAGTTCCAAATTCTTGTACAAAGAGTTCAAGTCTGTAGCAAATCCATTCGTCATTGGAGGCATCTTCAACACAGAAGCTGTATCCGACGACATTTGATTACGGAGATCATAATCCATAAAATAGATTCTATCTGATATTCTTTTAAACACACCCACGGCATTGTATTCACCAGCATCCTTTGCCTGAATAACTACTATGCACGAATATTTAGGATTATCAGCTGGGAAATATCCGCAAAAAGATCCACGCCATTTTCCTTTATTATAATGTCCATGCTCAAAAGTCTGAGCTGTTCCTGTTTTTCCTGCAATCTTATAATACTTGCTTTGGAATTTTTTTGCTGTTCCATCTTCAATAACAGCCTCTAATATTCTATGAGCTTTTTCCAAAGTTTCTTTCTTGCAAATAGAACCTTTTACTGACTGAGGTTTAAATTTTCTGATAGTCTTTGAATCACTACGTATCTCTTTCATTAAATGCGGACGCATCATTTTTCCATTATTAGCGACAGCATTATAAAATGTCAATATTTGTAGTGGAGTTAATTCTATCTCGTATCCGTAAGACATCTGCAGCAATGTGGTTCCCGACCATTTATCGGCACCTTCCTTCATACTTGGATCCTTAATTTTTGGCGATGGTTCACCAACCAAATCTATCCCCGACGGATAATGCAAATTCATTGCTTTTATTCGTTCTATATAGTCCCATTCCTTTTTATCTCTCACATAATATTTATCGATAATCTTACTAACACCGATATTCGAGGAGTTAGCAAAAACATCGCGTACAGATAATTTGTGGAAACCACCTTTTGTTTTGTGATTCCAATCGGTTACAGTTAACTGTCCATTTGCGTATGAAATAACACCATCACCGGTATCGACAGTATCTTCAAGATTCACATATTTATCTTCAAAAGCAACCATTAACGACGGCAACTTTATTGTTGACCCCGGATCACACACATTCGAAACTGCATAATTCCAGTTCTCATAAAAGTTAGAATCCGTAGGACTATCGTTACGCGACAAATTAGAAATTGACAAAACATCGCCGGTTTTTACATCCATCACCACAGCACAGCCCCATTCAGCATCGTAAGCTTTTAAAGTCTTTGTCAGTTCTTCATGCGTAATAATCTGAATATCAGCATCCAACGTCGTTACCAAATCATAGCCGTCAACATTTCCTTCACCATTTTCAATTCCCAAGGCAACTGCATCAGGATTAACAACGCCAGACAATTCGGTATTATACGCCATTTCCAATCCCGTCTTACCTGCAAGTTCACCTTTCCTCATAAACCCGATGGTTCTCGTTGCCATTCCACCGTAAGGATAAACGCGGTTATTTTCTACAACAATATTCAAGCCTCCCTTGTAGGCACCATCACGCAACAAAGGAATCTTCTTTATTTTCTGCAATTTATTATAGTCAATCGTCTTCTTATGAAGTTTAACTATTTTCTGTTCCTTTTCGGCATCAAGAATTAAATTGTAATAATATTGACGGTCACGGCCATCATCGGCAAATACACGGGCAAGTCCATCTGCTATGGAATCAATATTATTCTTTATTAATTCTGGATTTTTCTTAAAATGTGCGATTCGAGCATCAAAGTAAACATTGTACTCCGGTACCGAACAAGCCAAAACTCTTCCGTTTCTATCTAAAATATCGCCACGTCGAGGTTGCTGAACGCGTACACTACTTGGAGTAAACGGTTGTATTCCCTGATTAAACTGTATATCATAGATTTCATGCAATATACCAACAGCCGCCAGCAACATAATCACTGGCACCACAATAAAACGATTTCGGACATTCGTCAATTTTTTATTTTCTTTTTCCTCCATTTGTTGAAATCGTAAATGCTGGTTGTTGTAATTCCTTTAATCCCAAATCACGTTCTTTGATTTGTTCTATTAGATTTATATATTTTTTCTTATCAAGAAGTTCTTTTTCCGTTGACACATATTCCGCACGAATTTCCTTTATCTCCTTATTTAATTGTTTGTTCTGTTGTTCTATATGATAAACATGATATCCATTCGCTATGTATAAAACCGTCACTATCAACACAACCAAAAACACGGCAAAATGGCGTTTCAGAAATTCCGAATTCAGAATTTCCCCGTCAAGGATAGACTTTACCCCGATTTTATTCTGTTCGTCCTTTTCAGCCATTCTTTTCAACTATTCTTAACTTAGCACTCCGTGCACGGTTGTTTTCTTTTATTTCTTCATCAGAAGGAACTATCACTTTTTTTGAAATAGGCGTAAAAGGTGTTTTTACATTTCCAAAAAAGTCTTGTTCCATATCTCCATCCACATTCCCCGTTTTAAAAAAATTCTTCACCAATCGGTCTTCCAACGAATGATATGTTATTACAACAAAACGTCCTCCAGGCTTCAGAACCTCCAATCCTCCCTGCAGAAAATCTTTCAACGCCTGCATTTCGTTATTAACTTCAATTCGCAGAGCCTGAAAAATCTGAGACAGATACTTGCTTTCCGTTTGCGGATTACAGAATTTCTGTCCAATTTTCTTCAAGTCATTTGTTGTAGTTATCGGACTTCCCGACCTACGAGAAATGATTTCCTGAGCCAAACGCCGAGCATTCGCTATTTCTCCATAGTTCTTAAAAACCTTCGTAAGCTCCTGCTCATCGTATTCATTCACCACATTTGCAGCAGATTTTTTCACAGACCTGTCCATTCTCATATCCAGCGGAGCATCGAAACGAAACGAAAAGCCACGCTGCGCATCATCAAAATGATGAGAAGAAACCCCCAAATCTGCCAAAATTCCATCTACACCATCAACCTCAAAGTACTGCATGAAATTTTTCACATAGGCGAAATTGTGATAAACAAAAGTGAAGTTCTCCGAATCGAACGCATTCGCTTTTGCATCTGCATCCTGATCAAAACTGAACAAATGACCTTTGTTTAATTTATTAAGTATCGCCGCCGAATGTCCTCCACCACCAAATGTGGCATCAACATATATTCCTTCCGGATTTATATTCAGTCCTTCCACAGATTCATTCAGAAGAACAGGGACATGATATTTCATATAGCTCTACTCATTCAAATTAAAATCGTCAGTAAAAATTTCTCCCGCCAATTTTTCAAAATCCTCCTGAGACATTTCACCAGCCTCGAATTTCGACTTATCCCACACCTCGATAATTCCTTCCACTCCAAGAAAAACCACATCCTTCGACAAACCTGCCTGATCCATCAAACCTTTTGGCACAAGCAAACGATTCATAGAATCCAAAGTCAATTCAACCGTTCCTCTACTGAACTGAGAAAGGAAATTATTGTGCTTAGGATTAAAAATAGGATTCATCTTTCTGCTCAATTTCTCCATCATCTCTTTCCATGAATCAATCGGATGTAGCTCCAGACATTCTTTGTAGATACTTTTTTTCAAAACAAAACGGGCACCGTCATTGTTCTCGCCTAATTGACGGAACAACTGAGACGGAAGCGGAACACGTCCCTTCGCATCAATTTTACCTGTATGTTCACCTACAAATGTTATCATAGAATTCCTCTAAGAAATCGTTGGTAAAAGTAAATACAATTTTCCCACTTTCTTACATTTTCTTCCACTTTTTCCCACATTGTTAATAACTTTTCACGCAAAATGCCTCAAAGCTCATTACACAATGATTTCCGAGCCTTTTATAAAATGTGAACAGAGTTGATTACGACAGAATTGCTCCAATTTTGCCGGAAACGTCGAGATTACTTTGCTAAAATTCAAGTCACATCTAAGCAAAAAGTCAAGGTGGAACTTTCTATCATTAAAAAATGTATATTTGCATAAGAATAAAACCATGCAAGGATTGATAAAACAGGCTCTGATTATATTGTTTGTCACGTTTTTTACGTTGCATACAGCATCGGCTCAAGAAAATAATCTTGCAACAAACTGCAGCTTCAAAGATTCCATTCTTGTACGCATTGACACAACCAATTACACTGTTGCCGATTTCCTTTGGTTTTACAAGAAATATTCAGTTTATGGATTAGATGATTCGGCAACAATAAATTCATACCTTAATAAATTTATTGAATATAAAACTAAAGTTGCCGAAGCGGAAGACCTTCAACTTGACAGCACTCGGGCTTTCAAAAATGAATTCTTCAAATATTTAAAAATCACTGCCCACGAAAGAATGTACGAAGGCGAAGACAAAAAACTTGATGAATTCGTAAAAATGGAATACGACAGACTCCACTGGGACTACGAAGTTGCGCACATTTTCATAAAATCGAACAAATACGATTCTCCGAAAGACACTGCAGAAATCTGGAACAAAGTTCTTCAAATAAAAAAGGAACTTGAAAACGGGAAATCATTTGAAACATGTGTTCAAGAATATTCCGACGATAATCTCAGCAAAGAAAATAACGGAAATGTAGGTTATATTACCTCAATGGTTTCTCCTTACGAATACGAAAACGTGCTTTATAACGCAAACGTCGGAGACATTGTAACTGCAAGAACTGCAGATGGATGGTATTTTATTCATGTGTTAAACAAACGTGAAACAAAAGGGGCTGTTGACGCTGCGGTTATTTTAATCTATCCAAAATCCGAAGATTCTACAGAATGGCACAACGCAAGATTAACAATCGATACCGTATATAATCTTTTAACCGACGGTTATTCCTTTGACTCACTCAGCCTGATATACAACAAAAATGAACGTTTGAGAGAAACTAACGGCATTTTGGGGCTTATTGACAACGGAATGCCATACAGCAAAGAAATCAAAGAAACACTTTTTGCTCTCGAAAACGACGGAGATTTCTCCAAACCAATACGGCTACCGTATGGTTACGCCATAGTTAAAAGACGCTGGATAATGCCGTTGCCAGGATTCGAAGCCTATCGCTCCGGATATGAAAAACGTATTGCCGCCGACAAAAGCCGTTGTACCGTAATAAATAGTTTCTACGAGAACAAAATGAAAAACGACTTACATTATATAATGTACGGCGATGAATTGGAAAAATGCATGCAATATATAGACGCATCTATCTTGTTAGGGAAATGGACTAAGCCAAAACTTGACAAAGATGCCGTTCTTTTTGAACTAGGAGGCGAATCATATGGCAGAAATGACTTTTTTGACTATTTGCAAGTAATTCAAAAGAACCGCCTTAACGACATTCACGACAAAGATATGCTTGTTAGAATCCGATTCGAAGATTATGTAACCCGAAGACTTGAATTTGCAACGATGCGAAATCTAGAGAAAAAGGACGCTGACTTTCAATATACAATGCAGGAATATCACGACGGAATGATTGTAGCTGAACTAATAAATCAAGAAGTGATACAGGAAGCAGCTAAAGATTCTGTTGGCATGAGATTTTATTTTAATCAGCATAAGGAAAATTATATGACAGAAGAACGGACTGTCTATGCTACAATCTATATAAAGAATCCAAAACTTCACGATAAGGTTTTAAATATGCTATATCAACAGCAACATTGGTATTATGGATCAAAAACCAAAGCGAAATATGCTAATAAAATGGCTTATTACGAATCTCTCGGTTCGCCTCAGTTGTATATTCTGAATATAATAAATGCAAAAACTCCGAATGCCATTGATGTCAGCATAAAGGAACCTTTGCGTTTGCCTAACGATGTGATTAGTGAAGAATGCAGTTTGATTCAGAAATGTATTATGCCCGAAAAGATTGCTGACCGGGGTGATTCTCTTGACGTGACATATTATTATTTATCTCAGCGCCAACAAACAATAAATGAGGCAAAAGAGCAGTTACTGATAGATTATCAACAAGAAACAGAAAGAATATGGTTAAAATCTCTAATGAAACGCCATACTAAATCTATTAACGAACCTATTTTCAATGAATTAATACATCTAAACTAAATGAAAAGTAAAAAAATCATCATATTTTTTCTTCCAATTATGTGGCTCTTCTCCTGCTCTAACAACGAATTATCAGGTGAAGACATTCTTGCAAAAACAGAATCACAAGTTCTTTACAAAAGCGAAGTGATTTCGGCCATGCCAATCTCACTTAACAGTGAAGACAGCACAGAATTCGTAAAGCGCTACGTTGAAAACTGGCTACATTCAGCGCTTCTTTTTGAAAAAGCTTTCGATAATATCGCTGACACCGACAGTTCCATTGCAAAGCAAGTCGATATTTTCCGTAAGGAATTGTATATCAACAAATACGAGCAACTTTTCTTACAACAAAAACTCGACACACTTATTCCTCAAAAAGAAATTGATGAATATTACTCTAAACACAAAAATGAATTTCTGCTTACAGAAACTGTTATTAAACCCATAGTCGTTGTTTTTCCTATTGAACAAAAGCAAAAAATCGAATATGTTGAGAAAAATTTCTTTTCTAAAAAGAAAGGTTTTGATATAGATGATCTTAAAGACTATTGTTTCAATAATTGTCAGAAGTTCTCGTTTGCAGACAACTGGGTTTCTATGCAGGCTTTACGTCAAGAAATGCCTATTGGCGGAACAAAGTTCACAATCGGGAAATTCACTAAAATCAAGGATACAGAAAACGTATATTTCATTAATATTACGGAACAAGTTTCCGAAGGTACACCAATGCCGGTAGAACTTGCACACGACCAAATTGCAAAAATTCTTTTGCAGGTAAGAAAAATAGAACTTCTAAAAAACATGAGAAACAAAGTCTATCAAGACGCAACGCACAAAAAACAATATGAAATCTTTTATTAAATCTATAGCTATGAAAAGAACTCTTTTTATACTCGCAACAACTTTATATTTCAGCATATTTTCTCAAGCTCAAGTATTAGATCAGATTGTTGTTGTCGTTGGCGACAATATGATAAAACAATCAGATATTGAAAATCAACAAATACTGCTAGAACAACAAGGTGAAAAAAGCACTAAATGCGAGATTTTCAAAGAAATGGTTATGCAACAATTTCTTGTTGATCAATCTAAAATCGACAGTGTGGATGTTTCCGACAACGAAATCAACAACGAGATTGACAGAAGAATCGCTGCTATTTCTGGAACAAAAGGCGGATTAGCACAATTGGAGGCTTTTTACGGAAAAACAGAATACGAAATCAGAAATGATTGGAAACCGGTTATAAAAGACCAACTTTTAGCTCAAAAAGTTCAAAATTCCATTGTTGGCGACGTTGAAGTTTCGCCTAACGACATCCGCATGTTTTTCCTTCAGAATCAAGACAGTATGCCAGAAATTCCAACACGATATGAATTTGCTCAAATTGTATTAAAACCGACTCTCTCGACAGAGGAAGACAAAGCTTTACGCAAAAAAATAGAAGACATCCGTCAACGCGCAATCAACGGAGAGAATTTCTCAAAATTGGCAATCCTATACAGCGACGATACTGAATCTGCGAAAATGGGAGGACTTTTGGGAGATTATCTTTCCAGAGGAGAACTTGTTCCTGAATTTGCCGCGGTAGCTTTCCGTTTAAAAGAAGGTGAAATTTCGCGAGTGGTAAAAACTGACTTCGGATATCATATCATCCAAATGGTAGAATTAAAAGGAGAAAAAGCTAAACTGAAACATATTCTTCTTAAACCTCAAGTAACTGTTGCCACAATGCAGAAAACCTACCAAACAGCCGACAGCATTCGCAAAGCTATTGGAGATTCCCTTACATTTGAAACAGCAGCAGTAAAATTCTCAACTGATGAGAAGTCAAAAAACAATGGCGGCTTATACATGAATCCATACACAGGAACGCCAAAATTCGAAGAAGGAATGATTGAACCAACCACATGGTACACCTTAAAAACAATGCAACCGGGAGAAATATCGGAACCAATATTAACATACGACGATAAAGGCACTCAAGTCTATAAAATTTTAAAACTAGTTTCATACACACCCGAACATAAAGCTACATTACTCGACGATTATTCCGATGTGAAAGAAATGGCATTGGAATCAAAAAAAGACGATGTTTTAAGAGAATGGATGAAAACAAAGATGGCGAATGTTTTCATGTCAATCAAGTGCGAAGAATACAATACTTGTGAATTAAACTTTGATAAGTAATGTCTGAGATTTTCCATCGTGCCGAGTTAATGTTGGGAAAAGATTCAATAGAACTCTTTTCTAAACAAAATGTCATTATTTTCGGACTTGGAGGAGTTGGAAGCTGGTGTATTGAAAGTCTTGTGCGAACAGGCTTCAAGGAAATCACATTAGTTGATTATGACACTGTATGTGAAACAAATATAAACCGCCAATTACCAGCCACAACAAAAACTATCGGAAGACTAAAAACAGAAGTTCTTAAAGAACGATTCGAGGAAATTAATCCCGACGTACATATTACCATTCGCTCGGAAGCATACTCGCCAGCAAACGCTGATTCTTTCAATTTGAACGAATACGATGTTATTATTGACTGCATTGACAGCATGCAAAGTAAAATTCATCTAATTAGAGAAGCGACAAAAACCTCGTCTTTCTTTATTTCTTCAATGGGTGCAGCCTTAAAAATCGACCCTCTTCAAATCCGTGTAGATGAATTCTGGGAAGTCAAATATGATTTATTTGCCCGTAGAATCAGAAAAAACATACGAAAAGGCGAACTGCCTTCAAAACCATTTCCCTGTGTTTACAGCCTTGAGCAAACAATGGAAGGCTCCGAAGTTCACGAAACAAACGGTGAATCAAAAAGAATTAATGGTTCTACCGCACACATCACTGCAATATTCGGATTTACAATCGCAGGCGAAATAATCAAACATTTTCTATCAAAACAATAAATAATTCATTAAGAAAACTCATTTAAACGCCAGAGCTTTTCGCATTAATTTTTACATTTGAAAAAATTTTAAATAAGATACAATGTTACCAACAATTAATCCTACTCAAACAAGTGCGTGGAAAGAACTAGAAAAATATTTCGCCACTTTCAATGGTACACAAATGAAGGATTTGTTTGCAAAAGATCCTCAACGTGCCGAAAAATATTCAATGCAATTTGAAGATATCTTCATTGATTTCTCAAAAAACATCGTTGATGAAAAAGTAATGTCTCTTTTAGTGAAACTTGCAGAAGAATGCGGTCTTAAAGATGCTATCGAAGCTGAATTCACAGGAGAAAAAATCAACAAAACAGAAAAACGTTCTGTTCTTCACGTTGCTCTTCGTAACCGTAGCAACACTCCTATCCTTTCTGACGGCAAAGATGTTATGCCTGATGTAAACCGTGTGCTTGCACAAATGAAAGATTTCTCTGAAAAAATCATTTCTGGCGAATGGAAAGGTTACACTGGTAAAGCTATCACAGACATCGTAAATGTTGGTATCGGTGGTTCTGACCTTGGTCCTCTTATGGTTACAGAAGCATTAAAACCATACAAAAAACCAAACATTACTAATCACTTTGTTTCTAACATTGATGGAACTCACATGGCAGAAACATTGAAGAAAGTAAATCCAGAAACGACTTTGTTTATCATTGCTTCTAAGACATTCACTACTCTTGAAACAATGACAAACGCACACACTGCAAAAGATTGGTTCCTAAAAGCAGCAAAAGACGAAAAAGCTGTTGCAAAACATTTCGTTGCTCTTAGTACAAATGCAAAAGCAGTTTCTGAATTCGGTATCGACACGAACAATATGTTCGAATTCTGGGATTGGGTTGGCGGTCGCTACTCTTTATGGAGTGCAATCGGTCTTTCTATCGCTTGTTCTATCGGTTTTGAAAACTATCAAGAACTTTTGGAAGGTGCTCACGAAATGGATAAACATTTCCGTAACACTGAATTCTGCAAGAACATTCCTGTAACAATGGCTTTAATCGGCATTTGGTACAACAATTTCTATGGTGCAGAAACAGAAGCAATTCTTCCATACGACCAATATATGCACCGTTTCTCTGCATATTTCCAACAAGGTAATATGGAAAGTAACGGTAAATATGTTGACCGCAACGGTAAAGAAGTTTCTTACCAAACAGGTCCAATCATTTGGGGTGAACCAGGAACTAACGGCCAACACGCTTTCTATCAATTGATCCACCAAGGAACAAAAATGATTCCTTGCGATTTCATGGCTCCTGCTATTTCTCAAAATCCAATTGGCGACCATCATCCAAAGTTGTTAGCGAACTTCTTCGCTCAACCAGAAGCTCTTATGATGGGTAAAACAGCAGAACAAGTAACAGCAGAATTGAAAAAACAAGGAAAATCTGACGAAGATATCGCAATGTTACTTCCATTCATGGTATTCAAAGGTAACATTCCTACTAACTCTATCTTGTTCAAGAAATTAACTCCAAGAACATTGGGTTCTTTAATCGCAATGTACGAACACAAAATCTTTACTCAAGGTATTATTTGGAATATCTTCAGCTTCGATCAATGGGGTGTTCAACTTGGTAAACAATTAGCAAACGTTATCCTTCCAGAATTGAACAATAATGACAAAGTAACAAGCCACGATTCTTCAACTAATGGATTGATTAACAAATACAAAGAAATGAGATAATCATTCTCTTTATCAATAAAAACGCCCGGTAGATTTTTCTATCGGGCGTTTTTTGTTGATTTCTAATCATTTCATTTGCGGCGTATGCTATACGCCGCTACACATACTTAAATCTTATTATCTTTGCCAACGTAAAATTCAAATTAATATGTGGATTCCTATCATTATATGTTCGGCTATATTTTTAGGCATATATGACATTTTCAAAAAAATGTCGGTTAAAGGCAATGTTGTATTATTGGTAATGCTCATCTCATCGGCAACATCACTTTGCTTCTTTATTCCTTTAATAGCGATCTCGCTACTATCTCCCGAAACATTACAAGATTCGATCTTCTTCGTTCCCTTTTCGGGCGGACAGACACAATTTCTCATATTTGTAAAAAGCATTATTGTGCTGTCATCATGGATTTTCTCATTCTTCGCAATGAAATATCTACCTATTTCAATAGTAGCACCTATCCGTTCTTCCGCTCCTATGTGGACACTATTCGGCGCCGTTTTTCTATTACATGAAAACTTAAACGCTTACCAATGGACCGGAATACTATTAATTATAGTCAGCCTCTATTTATATTCTTTTTTAGGCAGAAAAGAAGGTATCCATTTCTCACATAACAAATGGATATATTTCATATTCATAGGTACGATTTTAGGCTCTGTAAGCGCATTATTTGATAAATATCTTATTGTACAATATGGTATTCCAAAAATGGAAATACAAGCCTGGTTTTCTGTATATCAATTTCTATTAATGATACCAACTGTTATGCTACTTTGGTATCCAAACCGCAACAAAGGTGACAAATTCCAATGGCGTTGGAGCATTCCTCTTGTTGGAGTATTCCTTGTCTTTGCCGACTTTTTCTATTACTACGCATTAAGCATTGACGGCGCACTAATCGCAGTGTTATCCGCAATCAGACGAAGCAATGTAATTCTTTCGTTCCTTGCTGGCGCCTTCATTTTCAAAGAACAAAATATCCTGAAAAAAGGTATTGTTTTGATTGGTGTATTGGTAGGAATTTACATTCTGTATATTGGAAAATAAAAACTCCCAATAAGGTTTCTATCTATTTTTTTGAAAAAAAAATATTTTTGTATAGTCTTTTCATTTTTTTGAAAAAAAAATATTTTTGTATAGTCTTTTCATTTTTTTGAAAAAAAAATATTTTTGTATAGTCTTTTCGTTTTTTTGAGACTATATATAAAAATGTTTAACAAATTAAAACAATAATGCCATGAAGAAATTATTCAACTCATTTTTATTGCTTACTATAGCTATTTTCACCTTTTTATAACCCCCAAATCAAAAAATCCATTTTTTCAAATTGAAAAGTACATTTTTGAACAAAAAAACAAAGGCAGTTACAATATAGCTGCCTTTGCGTTTTAATGCAATTTAACCGACGTTCAAATCGAATTTAACATCCTCTTTCCCATTGAGCAACATGCGTGTTTTTTCAATATTGTTGCTGTATATATGCACATTGCCGAAGTTGATGGTTATTGACTTCAACGGCAGTTCTATCAGACGTGAAATCAGATATAGGTGGTATATATCCGACGGCAATCCGAGGTTTGCGTCAGAACTGCGCTGATATGCCGACACAACCAGTTCGCCATCGTCTATCTGGAACTGAACAAGCGACAGGCACGGTGCCTGATTGCTTTCCGCATTCGTTTCGCCGAGAAATAACACGTAGTTCTTGCTGTTCCGTTTTTCCCTATTTATTTTTGCTATGAGTGGCGGCAGTTTCTCAAAATATGTCGGGTAACTGTTTACTAAGATAGAACCGCAGTAGTCCCACCATAATATGCCGGCTTCCCTATATTTCTCGACCTGTCGTTCTCCTTGTATGAACAATTGCAGTTCGCTCTTTAACTTCTTTCGTGCTATCGAGTGTCCCTCGAATATGTCGAGCAAGTCGGCTTGCGTAAGCGACAATTGTTCGTTGAGCAGATAGCGGATTTCGCCTTTCTTGTTGTTCTGTTCCTTGCCGTTACAAAGAATCTTGCCTAAAATTTGATAATACTTATTCATTGTCTTTCCTTTTATATAACATTATATCCGTGTAAACACTGTTGTAATTCATTCTGCTGACTATATCCACGCGTGTGGCACCGTGAAACGGGTTGTATGCACCGTAGTTCTTTTCCAGCCAGTCGCAGAGCTCGATTATTGAACTTTTGTTTGAGGTGAAATAGAAATAGTTTGTTCCTTTTACAGTCTGCAACACATCAAGATAGTTGTGCAAACGCCAATATCCCGTGTATGTTCCCGATTCCGTCGATAAGTACGGCGGGTCAACCAAAAAGCAGACCTTGTCGCAGATGCACCATTCATAGAACAATTTTCGGTAGTCCTTTTTCTCTATTATCAGCCCGTCGAGATAGCCGTCGGCATTGTAGTCGGTTTGCCTTACGTTGTTATAGATGGTCTGTTTGGCAAACTGTTCGTACGAAGTAGCATAGTTCATACTGAACAGCAGGGAACTCGACAGCGTTATGTAGTCCACGAATCCCGACTGGGCTTCTTTCCGTAACCGCATTAGAACCTTTTTCCTTTGCGGGTCGCGGACGACCTTCCCGTCTTCGAAGTCGGCGAGAATTGCACGCAAATCGGCAAGCAGTTTGTTTGTCCTGCCGATATTGTTTATTCTGACGTGATAATCGTCGAAATCGTTGTACACTACGCGAGCGTCGGGACGTTCGTCTTTTACCATTCGGCTCAATAACCCGGAGCCGCCAAACAGGTCGATAAATGTGTCACAATTATCGAAATTTTTCAATGCGC
>JAKSUA010000003.1 GCA_024409235.1 Bacteroidales bacterium
ATTCAAAGCATTAAATAAAAAGTGCGGACTCAGCTGATACTTTAGTTGCTGTAGATTAGACTCAATCTGCTGTTTTTCCAATTCACGCAGCCTGCGTTCACGTTTTCCGTTTTCAATAGAATAGCTATACATTCCGCTCGCAGCCAAAGTGATAAAGAATGCCACATAACGATGTGTTGTCCCCGGAGGACGGTGAGGATGCGGACGAGGATCGCCAGGATTAAGATTCATCTCCTGCAACATATCAGAATAACGGAATGAAATAGGCTGCAATAGATTTGAAAGTATCTGGAAGATTATAACAAGAGCAAGAACTGTTGCGAAATATTGCCAATATTTACGTCTTATAAAAAATACTGGAACAGCATAATTTGCATGTAAATAAAATACTAAAATGGAACGTGACATGAGTAAAACCTCACACAAATACAAATAAATATCGAAAGGTATTGTAAGTACAATATGTGGGATAATTAATAAAATATTCCACGTACAAAAATGGATAAATATTCTAGTGAAATTATTCATAATAAAAACCTACTCAAATATAGAGCTTTATCTGTTCCCTTTTCAGAAAATAGACTAAAAGGATTTTCGTATAGATTTTCACCTATCACTTCAGCAAAGACATCTGTAGCTCTTCTTCATACAGACGAATAAATGCCTTTGCCGATTTTTTCTGATACGCCCCTTTCAAAGTTAAAAGTGAAGCCATCATTTTTTCCTTTTGTTCTTTTATAGGAATTGCTTTTAAATCTTTTCGACCGAGGATTGCTGCCTGCGACAGAACCGTTGCAAACATGGATTTCTCTACTAACTGCAGCAGGAAATTCGCGTCATTCATTTCCAAGCGTGGCTCCAAAACTATATCATTCTCATGAAGCAACTTATCAAACATAGCTCTGGCGTTCAAACCTTTCGACGGCAACGCTAAGGAATATGCCTGCAGTTCTTTCAGCGAGATTTCTTTTCGGAAAGCCATTGGATGTCGGTAATGCACGACAGCACAAAGCGAAACTTCAAATAATTCCGTCATTTCTATCGCATCCTCACTTTCAATAGTTTTAAACGAAAGCACAAAATCAATGTCACGACTCGACAACATTTCCAACAATTCCGAAGCAGTACTATAGACTATTTCCAATTTAATCTGAGGATATTCCTCAATAAACCGTTGCAAAATCGAGGCTAGACCGAAACTCAAACTATATGTTATCCCCACACGCAACGAACCAGTTTTTAATCCCTGCAAATCAAGCAGACGCTGCTTTCCAAGCTCCGCATCCTGAATAGTTTGTTTTGCAAATGGTACAAACTCTTTACCGGCTTCTGTCAGAAATAATCTTTTTCCGATTCTGTCAAATAAAAGTATTCCCAATTCATTTTCCAACTGATTAATTTGCTGGGAAAGAGTACTCTGAGCAATAAACAAACTCTTTGACGCCTCTGTAAAATTCTGTAGCTCAGCAGCCTTCAAAAAATAGCGCAGTTGTCGTAGTTCCATTTTTAAATCGGTTTTATCGATTGATGATATAGAATAAAATCATTGTGCAAATATAGCAATTCGATTTTTACGCCTCTAATTTTGCCTCGAAATCTTAGTTCGACATCCCGGGAACGAGCTAGATAATTAATGTTTAACTTTAAAATTGTCAGTTATGGGATTGTTATGTGTTCTTACTGGTTTGGTATGTATTATTGCAATTAAAATAATCTTTTTCTAATCGTATGGGAGCTATTATTGATTTTTTCTCACAAGGAGGTATTGCGCAGTCTATCATCATTTTAGCTACCACAATTTTCGCTGGCTTGCTATTAGGTGAAATAAAAATTGGCGGAATTTCGCTGGGTGTCACATGGATTTTATTTGTCGGACTTTTCATAGGATTTTTTGATTGTTTTTCAATTGACGGAGAAGTTCTGCATTTTATCAAAGAATTCGGTTTGATATTATTCGTCTATGCTATTGGTAGTCAAGTCGGTGCGAGTTTTTTCTCATCTCTTCGAAACGGCGGTCTAAAAATGAACCTGTTAGCAGTTGGTTTGATATGCTTTAATGTTATAGCAGCCCTTGCCATACATTTCCTTACCAACACCGATATTCCAAGTGTTGTTGGTTTAATGTCTGGAGCTGTAACCAATACGCCAGGTCTTGGTGCCGCTCAGCAAACATTCACCGACATAACAGGAGAAAGCGCCTCCTTCCTAGCAGCCGGTTATGCAATTGCATATCCTATGGGAGTTATCGGTGTGATTATCATCTTTATTCTTGTCAGGAAATTGTGCAAAGACAAGTCCGACAGCCAAGAAACTGAAGTAGAAAATCAGCTTGATATTTTCAGTCTTGAAGTACAAAATGCACAATGTTTCGGGAAAAGTCTTCAGGAAATTGAGAAAGCAATCAAAGCAGATTTCGTTATTACACGCCTTTATCACACATATTCGCAAACAATGGAAATTCCCAACAAGCGTTCGGTTTTCCAAGAAGGTGATAGAATCTACGTGATTGCCACTAAAGATGACGCCAAAACCGTAGAACTGAGTATAGGCAATAGAATCGACATGGACCTTGGTTCATGGGATCAACTTGACACAGAATTAATATGCCGCTCAGTGGTTGTTTCAAATTCAAATATAAACGGTAAATCGCTGTCATCATTTGACATTAGGAACACATTTGGTGTAAATATTTCCAGAATTGTAAGAGCAGGTATCAACCTGATTCCTACCAAACATTTAACGCTACAGCTTGGCGACAAACTTGTTGTTGTGGGAGGAGAAAAATCAATTAAAAAATTAGAACTGTTTTTCGGAAATTCTCAGAAGAAACTCTGTGATCCTCACATGATTCCAATATTTTTAGGCATTGCATTAGGCGTGATTTTAGGCTCAATTCCATTTAAAATTCCTGGTATTCCCCAACCTGTAAAACTAGGATTAGCAGGAGGCCCGCTTATTGTTGCAATTTTAATCAACCGTTTTGGAACAAGTTTACATCTTGTTACATACGCAACGCGAAGTGCCATGAAAATGTTGCAGGAAGTTGGTATTTCTCTTTTCCTTGCCGCAGTCGGACTAAGTTCAGGAAAAATCTTCTTTGAGACATTACTATCTCACGGAGCTACATGGTTCTTATATGGAAGTATCATAACAATTGTGCCTGTTGCAATTGCGGCATTTATCGGAAGAATTGCTTTAAAACTTGAAGTTCCACAATTGTTAGGATTAATTTCTGGTGCTTGCACAAATCCAGCCGCACTTGCTTTTGCCAACAGCACCGACGAGACTGGAAAAACATCATCATCGTACGCTACTGTTTATCCACTTTCCATGTTAATGAGAATTATGGCAGCACAATTCTTAATCCTTTTGAATTTCTAACGGTTACACAACCGTGTTTTTAGTTATTATTTGAGAATCTCACTGTAGAATATGCAGTGAGATTTTTTATTTTTCAAATTCAGCGACTCTTGTTTTCCATTCTTCAGGAACAGGAGCAGGCTTCTCATTTGAATGATACACAAATGTTGTGATGTTATAATTCGCAAGTTCTTCAAAATCAGAGCTTTGCTTAAAAATTGCTTGTAATACATCAAAGCTGGAATTTCCCCAGCGAATCACCTTTGTTTTTATACAAATTTTATCGTCAATCAATAACGGTTTCACATATGTTGTGTTTACCTGAGCAATCAGAGTTGTTCGAGTTTTCTCGCGAAGCACGTCATTAAAGAAGTGCATTCTACCTAAATCAAAATAAGAATGATACACGCCATTATTTACATGCCCATTAATATCTAAATCGTTGAAACGGATTTGTATATCAACAGAATGGTGAAATTTCTGCAATTGCACTTCTTCCTTTCTCATTTTCTAATAATTTGAATTTGTCCGTTATTCATCAACTTGATGATTTGAGAAGCTTTTGCCTGCGTCATATCATCCTGACGATATCTCACCACGTAATCAACCGCATCAACTATTTGACTATCAATTTCTTGAAAGAATTTTGCCGTTGGATTACCGTGTATATTTGCAGAAGTAGAAACAATTGGTTTTCTGAATTGTTGAATCAACTGATCGGTGAATTTTTCATTGGTAATTCGTATTCCAATACTTCCATCTTTTCCGATGAGATTCTCAGGAAGATTTTTTGCTTTTTCGAAGATGATTGTCATTGGAGATGTTGCACAATCAATTAAATCGTATGCAACTTGAGGTAAATCCTCTACATATCGTTCCAACATTGCAACAGAATTAACTAACACGAGCAAGGGAATGTTTCCATCTCTTTTTTTAATTCCATATACTTTTTCTATAGCATTTTTATTTGTTGCGTCGCATCCAATTCCCCATATTGTATCGGTTGGATATAGAATTGTTCCTCCAGAACGAAGAACATCACAGCAACTTTTTAAATCTTCTTTCATTACTTGTAGATTAAAACATTTAGATTATTTGGTGACAAAATCATTTGTGCAACCTTTTTTATTGTCTCATTAGATATGGCATTAATCTTTTCCGAAATTTCTTCGATAGTGTCAACATGATTATACCACCACAATGATTTCGCGTTATTCACCATCAGCGACATGTAGTTATCATCCGATATAGCTAATTGTCCTAAAATCTGCTGTTTATAGGCAAAAAGTTTCTCACCCGAAAAACCATCTCTTATTATCTCTTCAAACAATTCACAGATAACCTTTTTACACAGAGGAACTTTAGAATAATCTGTTCCAAAATATACAGCAAATACGCCGACATCAGAATAAGCAGTATAATTTGCCTCTATGTTATACGTCAGCCCCCGTTCCTCGCGCAATCTTAGATTCAACAAAGCACTAAACGACATACCACCAAGAATATTCGTCAAAAGCGAAGTTGCATATTTCAAATCACTTGTGATTGCTGGAGCATAAGCCCCCAAAACACAATGTGCCTGATGTGTTTTCTTATTTTTCACAGTTTCAAATAATGTTCCACGTGGAACAAATTCCAATCTAGAACATGTAATTTTTTGATTATCAGTAGAATAAGAAAAATATTTTTCTATTAAACAGCGAATATCATCAAGATTTTCACCACCCACATACGAAACGACAAGCCTTTCCGGCCGATACAACTCCCGATATGAAGCAAGTAGATCGCCGCGTTTCATTCCACGAACAGACTTTTTTGTCCCCAATATATTTGACGCCAAAGAGTTTCCCTCAAAGAGTCTCTCCTCAAAATCATCGTATATCATTTCACTCGGAACGTCTTCATAGGAAACAATCTCATCCACCACTACAGACTTTTCTTTCTTCAATTCTCTTTCAGGAAAAACTGATTCAAAAAAAATCTCACTCAAAACAGAAAAAGCACGCTCAACGTACTCATTAGCTATAGATACTTGGTAGCAAGTCTCTTCTTTTGAAGTATAGGCATTCATCTCTCCACCGACGGATTCAATTTCGTCCATCAGTTCCAAATAAGAATGCTTCATCGTTCCTTTAAAAATTGCATGTTCTATCAGGTGAGCGACACCCAAATTTCCATTATCATCCCGCGATCCCGAAGCAACAAAAAGTCCAACATACGAAGCGGAAGAATCGGCCGAACACAGCACAACCTTCACTCCATTTTCTAACTCAAACGTAATGTTTTTTTCTTTTTGTTCCACGTGGAAAGTTTTATCTACCTAGATACACTAACAGCACATTTACATCCGATGGAGATATGCCACTAATTCGGGATGCTTGTCCGATGGTTTCAGGATCTATCTTTGCCAATTTCTGTCTTGCTTCCGTTGACAAAGAAGCGATTTGCTCATACGGTATTTTCCCTTTTATTTTAATATAGTCCAAACGGGAAATCTTCTCTGCTATAGCACGCTCTTTCTCTATATATCCTGAATACTTAATATCTATATCAACCGACTCCATGACAGTCTCCCAATCAACATCATCGGAGTTAATAAAGTTATTTTTGTCTATTGCAAAATTTTTCACAGACACATTTGGACGGGCAATAAGGTTATTTAGCTTCGTGGATTCCTCAAGCGGTTTGCTTTCTAGACTCTCTAATATCGGATTAGCTTCCGCCATCGTTATCTTTTTGTCACAAACATAATCCTTTAATTTAGCAGTTGCTTCCATCTTGTTTTCAAAAGCACGTTTGCGAGAATCTTCAACAAGACCGAGCTCAATACCTTTAGGCGTCAATCGCACATCAGCATTATCTTGTCGCAACAAAATTCTGAATTCCGCACGAGAGGTAAACATTCGGTATGGCTCATTTACGCCTTTCGTAACCAAATCGTCAATCAAAACACCGATATACGCTTCGTCACGGTGTAAAATAAATAAATCTTTTTCGGAAGCCTTCAGCGAAGCATTAATTCCCGCAATCAAGCCTTGCGCTCCTGCTTCCTCATAGCCAGTTGTTCCATTTATCTGTCCAGCAAAAAACAGATTCTGTATCATTTTTGTTTCCAAAGATGACTGCAGTTGTGTCGGCATGAAGAAATCATACTCTATTGCATAGCCCGGACGGAAAATCTTACAATTCTCCAAACCCGGCAACAATTTCATCGCCTTATACTGTACATCGGCTGGCAACGAAGATGAGAAGCCGTTCAGATAATATTCACATGTATTTAGCCCTTCCGGTTCAAGGAAAAGTTGATGTTTATCCTTATCCGCAAAAGTCACCAACTTTGTCTCAATACTTGGACAATATCGTGGACCAATACTTTTTATTGTTCCATTGTATAGTGGAGAATCAGCAAAACCCGAACGCAGCATTTCATGCACCTCCGGATTTGTATATGTCATCCAACAGCTCAGTTGTGGTAATTGTGGAATGTTTCCACGTGGAACAAACGAAAATCTACCGATTTCATCGTCACCTTTTTGTTCCTTACATTTAGAGAAATCAATTGTTCGTCCGTCGATTCGAGCTGGAGTTCCCGTTTTCATTCTTCCAACTTCAAAACCAAAATCTCTGATTTGATCGGAAAGTTTATATGATGGTAACTCTCCAATTCTACCGCCTTCCACCTGTGAACGTCCAATGTGCATTAAACCATTTAAGAATGTACCATTAGTCAAAACAACTGATTTTGATTTGATACTAATTCCCCAAATTGTTTTTACACCAACGACTCTATCTTTATCAATAATAAGCTCAGCAACGGCATCCTGCCAAAAATCCAAATTAGGAATAGATTCTAATTCTTCTCTCCAATTCTTTATAAATAATGTTCTATCTGCTTGAGAACGAGGGCTCCACATTGCAGGTCCCTTCGATTTATTAAGCATTCTAAACTGAATTGAAGACGCATCTGTAATTCTTCCCATAGCACCGCCAAGAGCATCTATTTCTCTGACTATCTGCCCCTTAGCAATTCCACCAACTGCGGGATTACACGACATTGCGCCCATTTTTGTCATATCCATTGTAATTAACAATGTTTTTGACCCTAATCGAGCAGAAGCCGCTGCAGCCTCACAACCCGCATGTCCGGCACCAACAACAATTACATCATATTCCTGTAACATAATCTTCTATTTCACTAAACGTAAATAAAAATCCTCCTTCTGAGTCATAACTGTCTTATCATCAGGAGCTTTATCCTTGTATCCAACTAAATGTAATACTCCATGAATTAAAATTCGGTAACATTCATTTAGTTTGGAAACCTTATTTTGTTTCGCATTGTCCTCAATTCGATCCATACTCATAACAACATCCGAAGCAATCTCATTTTCTGAATAATCGAATGTTATTACATCAGTATAATAATCATGCTGTAAGAACTGCTGATTTACATTCAACAAATACTCGTCGGAACAAGCAATAAAATTGATATAATCAATCTTCTTTTTTGACTCATTTTTTACAATTGTTTGTACTAACGCACGAAACATTGTTTTCTTTAATCCCGATGGGAATTTTGAATCTTCTTCGAAAAAATTTATCTGCATTTCATTAAAACCAAATGAACCGAATGTCTTTCAGCAAAAGTAGTATTTTTTATGAAATTTAAAATCAACATGTTAGAATCTGATTTTTTTATTTATATTGCACACATAATCATCATAATGAAAGAAAAAATGAAAATAGGAGATTACGTTTTAATTTCTCCAGACCTAACGCAACAAAAGGACTGGATAAAAGGCAAAGTCATTGAGGTAGAAAATAATTCCTTTGTAGGAATTGTTGTTTCAGCAGAAACATCTGACGGCAACGTGTTTTTTGGAGTGGAAAATTCTTTTAAACTAGCCAAATAACATGTTTGCAATAAGTTTTGATATGTAATCTCCGAATTGGAGAAAAATTATGGTATGCCTTATAACAGAGCATATTACGACATTAAACAAAAACAATTGAGCTTATCATCTTATTCCCCTTCATTCAAATTTATGATGTAGTCAGAATATATTTTTTGATACTGAGGTTTTAACTTGACTGAATTCTCCTGTAGAACATCATCAAATTGTGTCTTCTCTACATCAGTTTGTTTGAACATTTTTCTTGCTGCCTCTGACTTCTTTTCTACAGCTGTTTTTGATTCGCGTTCTTTATCCTTATCTCTTTCTTGCTCAGCATTTTCCGCCTCTAACAATCGTGTTAGAATTTGCTCCTGACGCATAATCGTTTGAGGAGTAATATTTTGATTAACGATATCTCTTTCTGTTTGATCCATAAGATGTTGGATGTCTTTCAGCTGCTGAACACCTTCAGGAGACAACTGTCCATCCTTCATCATTTGATTGCCAAGCTGTTTCATCATCTGCTCTTTCATCAACATTTCACTTAACTGTTTCTGCATTTGCTGCGAAGGTATTCCTCCTTCTTTCATCTGTTTCATCATTTGCTGCATCTGTTCTTTCAATGACTGCTGCATCTGCTTCATTTGCTGAAATGACGGTTTTTGTCCCTTGCCACTATTTTTAGGATTCTGACACTGCTGTTGTCCTTCCATTTGCTGTGCCGCTTGCTGTTGCATTGAACTTAAAACTTCCGATAAAAGAACACTCAAATTATTGGCTGACGTCATCATATATTGCTGACCAATTTTTGCCAATCCTCGTTGTCTTTGTTCCAAATGGTCAATTACCGCATTTCCACTTTTATAAATCTCAAATATCTCTTTATTAATAGGTTGCGAAATCTGTGGAACTCTTATGCTTAAAGCATATAATGAATCCTTAATCAACTGGAAATTTTCGCGAAGTAAATTCTGCCTATAAGCTATTTCTGCATATTTAGGATCGGCAAAAGAAAGTTTTCCTGTTTCTACAATTAAATCTTCCTGCTCAAAAGAAAAAGTCAACAGATTCTCAAGTATCTGACGAAGATTAGCCATATCCTCCATATTCTGCTGTGCCATTTGTTCCTGCATCATTCCCTGCATATCTTCCGAAAGTTCCTTGGTTTGTTCAGCAGCCTTTTTCATTGATTTTGAAGACTTTGACTGCTGTCCATTTTGCTGTTCAGATTTGGATTGCTGCATTGAATTCCTTATTTCTTCAAACTGTTGTTTAAAATCTTTTAGATCAAACTTTTGCTGAAGCTCTTCATTTTTCATTTGAGTATCCTGGTATTTTTTCTCAATTGATTCTAATTCTTTCTGTAAATCATCTAACCTCTGCTGAAGTTCTTCGTTGTTTTTTGAATTTTTCAACTCTTCCGACAATTTCTCCTGTTCTTCTGCTAGTTCCTGCAGACGTTCTCCCGTATTATTTACAGACTCTTCAACATCCATTCGTTTTAAAAGCTCCAAGTCTCTGTCCAACTGTTTTGAAAGCTCTTCAAACGACATTTTCATTTCTTCAGATTTTTTGATGAATTCATCTTTGTTGTAATTTTCCATCATTTGATTAAACTCATCCATCATTTTCTTTAATTCATCATCCATTAATGAATTTAGCAAATCATTGATTTCCTGCTGTTTTTTTAGAATTTCCTCGTCTTTTTCCGACAGTTTATTCTTCAAATCCTGTTTTTGTTCCAAAGACTGCGAAAGTTGTTCAACCTGTTGCTTTATCTGTTCCTGTTTTTCGTGCATCTCATTCAGAATTTGTTTTCTTTCCCATTCTGAAAGATTCTCATTCAAAAGTTTTTGCTTCAGTTTGTCAAAATCTTTTACTAATTCCTGCGCAATGGATGACGATTGTTCAAACGACGATTCTATTTGTTTTGAATATTGTTCCTGCATTTTTTCTAGTTCGTCCTGCGTTGGAATAGTAAAATCATACATAGAGGAACGAGCAGACTTTTTACCATTAACAGCATCATTATCAAATACTTCAAAATAATAGTTTACAACATCACCTTTCGAAAATTGTGAAAAATCAAACATGTAAAAGAACTGCTGATGAACAACAGCTGGAGAAAACTCTATTGGAACACGGGTTGATTCATTTTCCTTATCCTTCAAAAAGTAAACAAATTCAAGCGATGAAAATCCATAATCATCCTGTATTTCCCCCTTAAAGTAATACGTGAAATACTCTGAACTATCTTGCTTTTGTTCAACTTGAATTGAAGGCCTCAAATCTGGAATAACAGTATAAGCATAATGAATAATCTGAACTGAATCTAAATATGTATTTTTTCCTATTATTTCATAGGAAGTGTTTTTTGTAACACGTTGATTCAGAATAAATTTTGATCCATTTTTTTGAAATGCAACTGATATAGTATCATCTGACTTAAAAAACAAAGAATCAGTATCGGCAACATCAACATTCCAAGAAAGTTTCGTGCCAACAGGAATAGTTAAATCTCCTGTATTTTCAAAAACGGAGTTTTCCAATCCAGTATAAGAAGGCACCGTTGCCGCAATTGAAAATTTTAACAACTGTGGCAAAGGAATTACTGTCAAATTGTAATTTTTCGAAGAATATTCTTCAGCAGAAAAATTAAACGACAATGAATTATTGCATCCATGAATAACGTATTCAAAAGAAGATACCGTTTTTTTCGTCATTAAGAAGTTATTTCCGCCTATAGATATATTTACATATTCTGGAACATATTTTCCTTCTATATGCATTAAAATCGCAAAATCAGAGCCTTTTACTACAGACAAAGAATCATTGTCGATAATAAAACTAAATGGAGCTGGCTTTTCGAAGTATTCATCATACTTTACAATTCTTTTTGCACCATCAGCAAATGCACGTGGATAAAATATTGATACAGAAACAATTATTAAAATTAATACGACTAAATACTTTAGATATGAAATTAACTTTTTAAAATCTACCGCTGATTCAAAAGGAATAGGACGTAAGTTCGCAACTTTCTGATTAATTGCAGCAATTGCTAACTTATTATCATTCAACGATTCATCGCTCGCTAACTCAAGTGTGTTCAGTAATGTATCCTTTATTTCCGGGAAAAATTTTGAAATAATTTTTGCAGCATCTACATAAGAAATTACTTTTCCAATCTTACATACATGAAATAAAGGAATGACAATAAATTTTATTAAAGCGTAAAGACCAAAAAATAAAGATAAATAAAATACTATTGTTCTGACTTGCGTAGGGAAAAAAGCAAAATATTCAGCACAACTTATGGTAAAAACATAGAAAGCAACTATTAAAACAAACAAAATGAGTCCTTTGATAAACTCATTTAAATAGAATTTGCGAATAAATCCGTCTAATTCCTTAATTATGATGTGAATATCGGATTTTCCCATAGGCACTTCTATTTAGAAAGCCATTGTTCAGGATCCATTTTTTCAAGTTCCTTCCAAATCTGTAACTGCAGAACTGTAGAATTAGTTTCAGGATCAGTATAAATTGTTCCAATTTCCTGTTTTGCCTTAACCTGTTGTCCTGCTTTTACAGTAACTGAAGTTAAATTATCGTAAACTGTATAATAATTTCCATGTTTAATAAGAACTGCAGTATTTCTACCAGGAATCAACACAATTTTTGAAACTGTTCCATCGAAAATTGCACGGGCTTTTGAACCTTTAGTAGTAGCAATTGAAACACCATTACTTTCAACTTCTACATATTCCAAAGTTGGATGTTTGTGACGACCAAAATGTTCAGTGATTTTACCCGTTGCTGTTGGCCAAGGAAGTCGTCCCTTATTTTCAGCAAAGTTTTGAGACACTAACTTTTCCTCAGGCGTCAGGGTATTGACAGTTGTTGAAGATTTTGTCGTAGTTGTTGTAGTTTTTTTAGCGGCAGCAGCCTTTTTAGCAGCAATTTCAGCCTTGATTAAATCTTCAATCTGTTTATCAAGTTTTTTTGCAAGTGCTTGTTTTTCAGCAAGTTTTTTCTTTAAATCTTGTTGTTTTTCATTTAACTTTTTAATTGTTGCTTCTTCCATATACTTATCCTGAGCCAACTTGCGTGCTTCGGATTGTTTTTCGCCAACAAGATTTTTCTTTTTTGTCAGTAATTTCTCTAAATCGTATTTTCTAACATTCAGACTATCCTGCAGTGTTTTTATTCTTTCTGACTGCTGAATCATATAATCTGAATAATATTGAAGATATTTTAACCTATTGTATGCCTGATTAAAATCGTCTGATGACAAAATAAAGATTAACTGTTCATATTGAGAATTAATCTTATAAAGAACAAAAAGTGTTTGATTATAATCTTTTTGAAGTTCTTCCAACTTTGCAGTCATAGTATGAATTTGAGCATTCGTTGTAAAAACTTCTTGTTCAATTAATTCTATTTCTTGTTGAAGAGAATTTACATAACTATTTCTTTCATCAATCTGCTGACTCAAAAGCGTTGCACGTTCTATTGAAATTGACTTACTTTTTTCCGTTTCTTTCAACAACTTGCTAGTTCTCTCTATTTCCTTTTTTGCCTTAGCTGCTTCTGCCTGAACCTGTTTTACAGTTTTTTTAGGTTTCTGACAATAAGATTCAGTAGAAACACACAAAATAGCTAACAATATGAACAAAAACTTCTTCATCTACTTTTTAAAATCAAGCTTTTGGTATTTGTCATTTAAATTAAAAGGAAAAGATAATTCATCATTGAAATTTACTTTAGAATAACTCATATCTGCAGTTATCTTAGTACTGTTCTTTTTAGCCTTTACACTCACTTGTGTAGGGAAATTTATGTTATCAATAGTTTCAAAATTTCCATAATGAACTTTCAAGTTTAACTCATCTTTTTCTTCAACATTGATATTAGTAAGTTCCACATCGGAAATTCTAAATACGTCATTATTTATTGTCCAAACTTGCTGTAACGAAAGCGTATCGTTTTTCTTGAACTCTTTTTTAGAATAGGTTTTCATTACAGAAATGTTATTCTTAATGTTGACTTCAAAATTCTTTAACATACCGATAGTATCGGTAATATGCTGGTCAACAAAGAATAATTCATTCAAGAAAATTGACTGAATCGTTTTGAAATCAATTGAATTTCCGTTTCGATTCAATGAGTCTATTGAGCCGTCGTAATAGACTTTTTGAATCTTCGAATAAAACTTCACACTATCCTGCGTAAGCACACAACGAACCATTTCAATGTTCATTGTTGGTGCTATAGAAATCCAGATTATACTGTCTTTTTTAATACGGACAGTTCCTTTTACCTGAATTGGTAATGATTTTAACAACTCTTTTGAATCAATCGAAAACTTAAAAGAGACAGAAGAAAAATCTCCGTAATGTTTTGTTATTGAATCATATAACGAAATTGCTTCGTATTGTTTATAGTCGTTTGAACTCACAATTTTTTTAGAAGAGTGACACGACGAAAACAACACTATACTCAATACTATGTAAAGGACTACTTTACGCATACACAGTTTTTTGCAAAATTATCTTTTTTTGCCCATTTTTATGTATAAATCGTCTAAAAAGCGTTTATACTCTCTATTGCTGCCTTTTGAAAGCTTTATAGCCTTATTTATAGCGATTTCTGCATCGGAAAATTTTCCTTGTGATAGATAAATTTGAGCTATTTCGTAATAAACAGCATTATTTTCCCCTAATATTTTGTTACAATCATAGTACATAGAAAGTGCTTGATCGTAATTACGACGATTTTTTTCAAGATTTGCCTGAACGAACATTTTTTCAAATTCCACTTTCTTTCTGTCGTACTTCACAGAATCTTCGTATGTTTTTAATTTTTGGGAATATGCGAATACAGATAAAAAAAATGATATAAAAAGTAAAGATAAGTATCTCATATTCTATAAATTGAAATTAAAAACGAAATATTTTTGATAAATTTTATTCTTCAATTTCAATTCCTTTTTCCTTACAATATGCTTCTATTTCACTATCATTTTCAAAATAAGAATCACATATTTTTTCTAATACTTCCATTTGAGCATCTGAATATCTTTCTTCTGCCGAAATATATTTCTCTACGCATTCTATAAATGAAGAAAAGTCTTTATTTGCCCTACATAATTTATCAATTGTTTTGAAATCAAGTTTATGATATACAGCAGGATAAAGTATTTTTGATTCAAAAGGATTGGGCTTTAAATGAATGATACCTATACCAAATGACTGGTTTAATCTTTCCATTTCATCTTTTAACTCATCGTTAAATTCAAATGTTACAAGATAACCATAATTTGCCCAACTTGAATTAGAAACCGCCTGAAAAAAATATTGCTTTAAATCATAATCATTATTTATTGAACATTTTAATTCATACGATAGCAACTTGAAAGAATCCATTTTATTAGCAGTTTCCAAAAGATGTTTTGCTTCTTTTGAATGTAAATTTGAAAAACTAACACCAACAATATCAGGATGAACCCACTTTAAATTCCTATCTTTTCCGTGTTCACTTTTTTCGTGAAAAATTGTTTTAGCACTAATTTTTTGATTATGAAGATACGTAGTAAACAGTTTATGTAAATCTCTTTCCTTAAAATTAACTTTTATCTCAGAATTTTGACTATCACTTTGTATATTATCTTGATTTTCAGTAAGAAAATATACCATAGTTCCCTTAGAATTTTTTTTACGCATTACGCGTTCATCACCTTTTTTGACAAAATTAGCTAAAAAGACATTAACTGTTTTCATAGGTGTTTTTGCTTCTCCAAAATCGTGAAGATTATGTTCTATAATATAGTTATAAACCTCCATATAATTAGAAGGTTTACCTATTTTACCTAATGCATATAAAACGGATTCTTTAATAGTCATTTTTATAACTCATTATAATCTCCAACACTCAATTCGTCCGCGGATTTTTTCATTGTAACTGAATTTCCTATCATAGAATTGGTAATGTTTGTGTTTTCTAAAATGCTATTCGTCTGAATAATAGTATTTGAAACTACTGAATTGGTAATTGTAGAACCTTTTCCTACAGAAACAAATGGTCCAACAACTGAATTTTCAATTTTTGCTCCATCGGCAATACAACAAGGTTCTATAATTTGTGAATTTGTGATTGTAGCTTTTTCTGAAATTTCACTACCATAATTTGCTAATACTCTTTGATTTGTATTAACTGTAGCGTTTTTATTTCCACAATCTAACCATTCATTTACTTGACCAGTATAGAACTTTTTGCCTTTGTTTTTCATATTTTCCAATGCATCGGTCAACTGATATTCTGTACCTCTAATTACATTATTATCAATTAGATATTGAAGTTCAGAACGAAGGTTTCTACCATCTTTAAAGTAATAAATACCAATAATTGCTAAATCAGAAATAAAGTCTTTTGGTTTTTCAACAAAGTCGGTAATCATACCGTCTGAATCTAATTTAACTACACCAAAAGCAGATGGATCAGCAACTTTTTGTACCCAAATAATCGAATCTTTTGAAGTATCTAAATTGAAATCTGCAACAAATAATGTGTCAGCAAAAGCAACAATTACATTACCAGAAAGAGATGTAGAAGCACATAAAATAGCATGTGCAGTTCCTTTTGGTTCTTCCTGATAGCAGATTTTTCCTATTGCACCAAGTTGAGATGCTATGTCTAACAACATTTTTTCTACATCTTTACCAAAACTTGGATGAATAATAAACGCTATTTCTTCTATATGTTGCATACAAACACGAGAAATATCTTCTACAAGTCTTTGTACGATTGGCTTACCAGCAACAGGAATTAATGGCTTTGGAATTGAAAGTGTATGGGGACGCATTCTTTTTCCCATACCAGCCATAGGGATAATTAATTTCATTCTATTTTATTATAAATAAGTATATATAATCTTAATTTATTTCACTCCTGTATGTCCAAAACCACCTTCACCACGAACAGTTTCCGATAGTTCTGTAACTTCAACAATTTCTGCTTTTGTATATTTAGCAATCACCATTTGACAAATTCTTTCACCATCGTTAATAACAAATGGTTCATTCGAAAGGTTTACCAAAATTGCCTTTATTTCTCCACGATAATCTGCATCAATAGTACCAGGAGAGTTTAATACAGTGATACCAAATTTTGCTGCCAAACCACTTCTTGGACGAATTTGTGCTTCATAACCTTCAGGTAGTTCTATAAATAAACCTGTTGGTACTATTGTTCTCTCCATTGGTTGTAATGTAATAGGAGAGTCTATGTTTGCTCGCAAATCCATTCCTGCAGAATATTCTGTTGAATAAGCAGGCAATTGATGTTTAGACTTATTTACTATTCGTAATTCCATTTTTTTATTTTTTCGTGAAAGTAGTATTATTTTTCAAATTGTCAAAGCTTGAATTTTTCAAAACGCATGATTCAGCAATCATATCAGTATTATATTATTTTTTTTTATTAAAAATTTATTTCTGATGCTTATTATAAGCCTGTTAATTGGTTGCTAAAATTTTCGCGATTTTCTTGTATTGAACAGAATTTTAAAGTTAAAAACAGATATAAACAAGTTATCAATCTTCTAATTTACTGTTTATCAATAAGAAATATTGGTTATTAACAAAATGCTAAAATCCTAGTTTAACACTGCTTTGTTTATTTCTTTTATAGACAAAAACTGTTTGTTTCTATGTTTAAAAACGCTCATTCGAATCAAAAACTTTTTTTGCATAATTAATATTCTTGTATAACAAACCAGTTTTTGAAAATTCCAAATAACAGAAACTAAAATTATGAAATTAAATATGCACCGTTTTTTTACTGTTATTAACAGATATTAACATATGTGTGAACAACTAGACAAATCTTTGTTCGAATTCGCGAACTTCTTTTCTTTCTGCTTCTACAGCCATACGCAAATCATCCCACACTTGTTTTCCATTATGAATTGCATCTACAAACAGCTCTCCGCGTGTTTTGTCTGTTGAGTATATTGTTAGATTTGATAAACCTACAAGACGTAATAGAAAAGGCTCGAACAATTTAGTGTCGGTAACACGTTTTAAAAGAATTTCATCTGTGCGTTTAGAAAATAAACCTCGTTCAACAATAATGCGTTTTGTAGTAATGGTTGTCTTTGTGCATTTTAATAAAAAATAATGGTAAAGTGCTACAAAGACAGGTATTATTAACCAACAAAACAAGCCACATAAAACAAAAACTTTTGTATTTGTCCATTGTGACGGTGTTCCTTCATAGATTTTCTTTTCTTCCATATTATTTACTTTTCTAATTTCATCATTCTCAATTCATTTCCTACTGACATTAAAATGAATACAACAAGTAGCATAGTTTTAAATACGTAGGATACAATCAGATTATCGAAAATAATGTACTTGTTAACTACGAAAATAATTCCGGTTAGTATAAAATAAAAAGCTAAAGCGCCAAGTTTATAAGGAATTCCATAGTGTTTCTGACAAAGATTATATGATAAAACCGCCATCAAAACATAGCAGGCGAGTGTTGCCCATGCACAGGCAACGTAACCATACATAGGAACAAATATCATATTAATTCCTAAAGTAATAAGTGCTCCAAATCCAGTGATTCCAATACCAAATTTTGTTTGATTTGTAACTTTATACCAAATGGAAAGGTTAAATACAATTCCTAAGAAGATGTTAGCCATAAGTAGAATAGGGATGATATTTAAACCGTCATGGAAGTTGGTTCCGATAAATAATTTAAATACATCAATATAGAGAATTATTCCAAGGAATATAAACAAAGTGAATATTGTGAAGTAGTTCATAATTTTAGCGTATGTCTGCCGTGAATCATTTTCTTTCATTCTTGAGAAGAAAAATGGTTCAGCTGCGAAGCGAAATGCCTGGTTAAATAGTGAGATTATCATAGCCAATTTATAGTTAGCTCCATATATACCGACTTGAGAAAGTATATATTGCGAGGCATCAGCACCGTCAGGTATTGTTAAGAAATAACGGAGAGAAACTCTGTCGTAAACTTCGTTAATACTTCCAGCAAGACCAGAAATAAGCAGCGGCCATGAATAACTCAAAATTCGTTTTAATAAACTGTAGTCGAATCCATTGCGAGATTTAAAAATATCTGGTAACAGGAGAAGTAATGTAACAATGCTTGCAATTAGATTCGAAATAAAAATCCAAAGAACATTTGGTGTAGCGAAATGTTCTGTTAACCAGGCATTTGAACTAGTTTTTGCAATTTGTGGAAGTACAATTATCAATAATAGATTAAGCCCAATATTTATGGCAATATTTGTAAGCTTAATTCCAGCAAATTTCACTGCTTTGTTTTCGTGACGTAGTTTTGCAAATGGAACGCTTGTAAAGGCATCAATACCTATAATAACTGCCATAATCATTATAAAATCCTGATGATTAGCGTATCCTAAAATATTTGAGATAGGACCGAGGAAAATAAGAACTAGTCCAATGAAAATGAATGACGAAGAAAATAAACTTGTCATTATTGTTGAAAAAACCTTTGGCTGATCTTCTTTATTTTGTACAAAGCGGAAAAATCCAGTTTCCATACCATATGTAAGGAAAATCATTAAGAAAACAGTATAGCTGTAAAGTTCTGTAACAACTCCGTATTCCGATTGTGAAAAGCAGCGCGTGTAGAGCGGAACAAGCATAAAATTAAGGAAACGACCTATAATTGTACTCATTCCGTAAATTGCTGTTTGTCCGATAAGTTTTTTGATTACTCCCATGTTATTCTGTAATAAAGAAATCACTCATAATTGAATCGGAAAGCATAATTCCTTTCCTTGTGAGTGAAATTGTATTTTGATTTTCTATTATAAGTTCCCTTTGAATAAACTTTTCTTTTTGTTCGACAAAATTACGATAATATTCATCGGGGAATAGCTTTTTAATTAATCCGATATCAACACCTTTTTTAGTCCGTAATCCAATCATAATTAATTCATTATACTTGTCGCGTGTTGATAAAATTTCTTTCTCGTGAGGAATGTTTCCTTTGGTAATTGCTTCAATATATTTTGCATTGTGTGCTATATTCCAGTAGCGGTTATTACCGTCGAAGGAATGTGCTGAAGGTCCGATTCCTATATATGGTTCACCTGTCCAATATGAAGAATTGTGCTTGGAATACATTTGATTTTTTGCAAAATTTGATATTTCATATTGCTCAAAACCAGACTTTTGCGACCAATCAATTAAATAATTAAATTGTTCTAAAACTGAATCTTCATTGGGAAGTATAAATTTACCAGTTCTCACAAATTTGTGAAGAGCAGTATGTTCTTCAACCATGAGAGAATAAGCTGATAAATGTTGTACATTTAGTTTTTCTACTTCGTTGAGGTTTTGTTGCCAACGCTGTAGAGTCATATTGGGTAGTCCGTAAATCAAATCGACAGTAATGTTTTTAAAACCAGCATTTTGTGCAATTTTTACGGCACTTCGTGCCGATTCAGCAGAATGACGACGATTCAAAAGTTGTAAATCATCGTCGAAAAAAGATTGAATTCCAATGCTGAGGCGATTAATTCCAAGACTTAAAAGCGATTTGCAATAATCTTCTGTTATATCATCGGGGTTACATTCAAAAGAAATCTCAGCTTTTTCTGTAATGTTCGTTACAGAATGAATAGTGGAAAAAATTTCCTCTAACTCAGTTTTATTTAGAAGAGAAGGAGTTCCTCCTCCAAAGTAAAGAGTTTCAATCGGTTGCGTAAATAATTCTTTCTGTAGTAAAATTTCTTTGCAAAGGCTTGCAATTAATTCAGTACGTGTTTTAAGATTTAAACTAAAGTGAAAATCGCAATAGTAGCATAGTTTCGAACAATAGGGGATATGAATATATAAATGACTTATATTCAATATTTTACTTTTATTTGAATAGACTATGTTAAAATTTCATATCCAGTTTCTGTTACTACTAATGTGTGTTCCCATTGTGCAGACAATTTTTTATCAGCAGTAATAACAGTCCATCCATCTTTTAGAAATTTACATTTCCATGTGCCTTCATTCACCATTGGTTCTATAGTAAACACCATTCCTGGCATCATTAAAACACCACGTTGGCGAGGTTGTGCATAATGAACAACTTCTGGTTCATCATGGAATTTTTTCCCGATTCCGTGGCCGCATAAATCACGTACAATGCTGAATCCGTTTTCATTAGCGTATGGTTCAATGGCGTCGCCAATGTCATTTAAACGTCCGTATGGTTTCACCTGTTTTAATCCAATTTCCAAACATTCTTTTGCTACATCAACCAATTTCTGAGCTTCTGGAGAAACTTCGCCAATACAGAACATACGGCTGCTGTCACCGTAATATCCATCAACGATTGTTGTGCAGTCAACGTTTACAATATCACCATTTTTTATAATCTTATCAGGTGAAGGAATTCCATGACATACAACTTCATTGATTGAAATACAGCTGCTTTTTGGAAAACCTTCGTAGTTCAAACAAGCAGGAATTCCGTGGTTATCGTATGTAAATTCACGGATTAAGTTATCCAAATGTTCTGTTGAAACGCCATCTTTTATTTCCGATTGAACTAAATCAAGAACAGCGTGGTTTAAAGCTCCGGCTTTGCGGATTTTCTCGATTTCTTCTGCTGAATATAAAATATTGCGTGGAAGAATCTTAAATCCTTCTTTACGGTATTTGTCTAGTTCGCAGTCTTGCAACCAGTGGCATTTTTTATATTTTTTTCCACTGCCGCACCAGCATGGTTCGTTTGGTTCAATTTTCATTGTATTAAAAAAAGGTAACATTATTCTAAAATAAACTAGCTTGTTTTTCTAATGGTAATCTTCCTAAATGTTTGTATGCCAACGGAGTAACTTCACGTCCCCGAGGCGTTCTTTGCAAAAATCCTTCTTTGATTAAAAATGGTTCATACACTTCTTCTATTGTACCAGCTTCTTCGCCAACAGCTGTCGCAATCGTGTTTAATCCTACAGGACCGCCACCAAATTTGTCGATAATAGTGCATAGAATCCTATTATCCATTTCGTCAAGTCCGTATCTGTCAATATTTAAGGCCTCAAGTGCAAATTGTGTTATTTCTGGAGTAATTTTCCCCGAGCCTTTAACCTGGGCGAAATCTCGAACACGACGGAGCAAAGCATTAGCAATACGTGGCGTACCTCGGCTACGTGATGCAATTTCTTTTGCTGCCTGGGTAACAATATCAACACCGATAATTGATGCAGAACGTTCAATAATCTTTGTTAATAATTCAATATCATAGTATTCGAATAAACATTTGATACCAAAACGTGCACGCAATGGACTGGTCAACGAACCCGAGCGTGTAGTTGCTCCAACTAAAGTAAAAGGAGCAAGAGAAAGCTGAACGGAACGGGCACTCGGACCTTTGTCAATCATAATATCGATACGAAAATCTTCCATTGCAGAATAGAGATATTCTTCAACAACAGGAGAAAGACGATGGATTTCATCAATAAACAAAACATCGTTTTCTTCTAAGCTTGTAAGTAATCCGGCTAAATCGCCTGGTTTATCTAGCACTGGACCTGATGTAATCTTAAAATTAACACCAAGTTCGTTTGCGATAATGTTTGCCAATGTAGTTTTTCCTAATCCGGGAGGACCGTGAAGCAAAACATGGTCTAACGATTCACCGCGCATTTTCGCCGCGGCAACAAATATTTTCAGATTCTCAACGACTTTCTGCTGACCAGTAAAATCGTCAAATTCCAGTGGCCGGAGTTGTTTTTCAAACTCAGTATCTTTATTTGAAATATGTTCCGGATCAAGATTTGTATTCATAGAATCTGTTTTTTACAAAAGTAAAAAATATTGCCGATATTTTTTTAAATGCTTCAGCCGTTATTTTTTAGGAGTGACGATTCTGCTTTCATTACCATCCTTATAATAAACTGAATATTTAAGTTTACCGCTTTCGTTGTAGTAATTCCAGTTTTTTACTGCTTTCCCATGACGCCATTGTTCATCATGTTCAATTTGTCCGTTTTGATAATAATAAACGTGATGACCATTAGGGTTTCCACTTACGTAATCACCTCGAAATGCTTTTCCACCTTTAATATAATTACTTTCCCAAAGGCCGTTTTTTTCTCCGAATTCGTAAGAACCTTTCGTTTTTAAATCACCAATTTGGATACTCCAAAATCCTTGGCGTAGATCGTTGTTGTACATTCCTTCAAGGATTTTTTCCCCTTCATCATCGTATTCAATGCTGAGTCCTTGTCTATTACCGCCAGAATATTCTTCTTCTTTTTGCAAGTCGCCAACTTCATTGTAAAAATACCATGGTCCGTCGTATTTCCCGTTGCGGAAATTGCCTTTTTGCTTAATTGTTTCATCGGGATAAAAGAATGTCCATGAACCTGACTGTAATCCGTTTTCATAAAAACCTTCCGACTCTTTTTTCCCTGAGGGGTAGAAAAAAATCCATTTACCATATTTATCTCCGTTTTCCTGAGTAATACCCTGACCGATGAGTGTGCCATGAATATCGTACAATGCTCCGTCGGTAATATTTCCTTTTTTGTCATAAATTCTATGGATTCCTATAGGCGTTTTGTCGCGGAAAGCGCCCTTGGATTTAAGAGTTGAGTCAGAATAATATTCTTTTTTTTCAAATGGATCTTCAAAATCGGCTAGAGTCGTGCTTGAATAAATTAAGGAATCATTCTCATAATTACCGACTTGCATGAGTTGTTCGTGTTGATTATATAATTTATAAAGTCCATGAAGTTTACCATTGTTATAAACAGCGTCGGTTTTCATGGCGCCATTGGGGTAAAAACTAATATGTTGGCCAGTTTTTTGTCCTTTTGAATCGGTACGGTTTATTGGTTGGTTGGAGATTAAATTATCATTTTCGTAAATTAAGATTGAGATAATCGTAGTATCCTGATATTCAAAACTTTTACCTTCCTTTTTGTTATTCACATAATGGATTTCTTTTATTAAGTTACCTTGAAAGTCAAAGTATTGCTCCGCGCCTTGCTTTTGGTCATTTACGTATAAAACAGTCATAGAAAGATATGCCAGCGAATCGTGGAGCGAGTATTCTTTTAAGAAACCATTTTTCTTGTTTTCAAAATATGAGATTTCTTTTTGCAACTGCTTGTTTTCATCGTAAAAACACCAAATGCTGTCTAATTGAAAATTAGTTCGTTTTCCAATTGATTTCAAGCTGCCGTCAGGGTAATATGATTTCCAATATCCGTCAGGTTTTCCATTTGTTAAATACCCTTCGGAAGAAATGGCGCCATTAGGATAAAAGAATTGTTTAAATTCCTGTGATACTGCATGATGCGATATGCAAATACAGGCAAATAATATTACATACCGCAGTTTTCTCATAGAAATTACTTAGACAATTCTAACATTGTATCCAACGATTTAACGGCATTAATGCGTACATTTTCGTCTACAAAAACCTCGTTAGTTTCATGTAGAAGGCAGTTATATACATCTTCGAGGCGAGTTTTCTTCATGTTGTGACAGTTCAATGTTGGGCTGCCAACGAAGAATTTTTTGTCAGGATTTTGCATTTGCATTGGATGTAGAACGCCTTTTTCTGTACAAACAATAAATTCTTTAGCATCAGATTTCTTCACAAAAGAAATTAATTGAGCAGTCGAACCAACGTAATCAGAAATTTCCAAAATATCGAGTTGACATTCAGGGTGTGCGATTATCAAAGCATCTGGATGAATCTCTTTTTGTTTAAGGATATCTTGTTTTCTAAGATAATGATGAATAGGGCAGCAACCATCCCATACTTCGAATTCTTTGCCCAAAAGTTTCATGGCGTATTTACCAAGATTTTGGTCTGGTGTGTAAAGAATTTTATCACCGTTATCAAGATAATGCTTAATGATTTTTATTCCGTTTGTCGAGGTGCAGATGCAGTCGCTTAAAGCTTTTACGTCCGCTGTTGTATTTACGTATGTAATAATTTTTGTATCAGGATGTTCTGATTTATATTTCTGTAAATCGGCGGGTTTTATCATGTCAGCCATTGCACATCCGGCGTTCATTACTGGAAGCAGAACTTTTTTCTGTGGAGAAAGGATCTTAGCAGTTTCTGCCATAAAATGTACGCCACAAAAAACTATAATATCAGCGTCTGTATCTTTCGCTGTTTGACTTAAATTTAGGCTGTCTCCTAAAAAATCAGCAATGTCCTGGATGTCATCTTCCTGATAATAGTGCGCCAGAATAATAGCATTCTTTTCTTTTTTAAGACGAAGAATCTCTATTTTGTAGTCAATCTGTTCCATTTCGTGAAATTTTAGCAAAAATAGTAAATTCTAGACATCTTGAGAATTATCGTATGTCAGGAAAGTATGGTATGTGAAATAAAGAGGAATAGATAAAATAAAAAAGCTTGTAATTTCTTACAAGCTTTTGTTCTCCGCATCGAGCGGAGAAGGAGGGATTCGAACCCCCGGTACCTTGCGGTACGCCGGTTTTCAAGACCGGTGCATTCGACCACTCTGCCACTTCTCCGCTGCAAATGTACACTTTTTTTTTCTTGTGCAACACTAGGCGTGATTTTTTTTCAAAAAAAAATAGAAATCTTTTCTAGAAACCTTATAACATGCTTATTTGCAACGAAATAAAAAAATAGTTACTTTTGAGCAATTTTAGATTTATGGCACAAACAGAACAAGAATGGGGCTCTCGCCTCGGTTTGATTTTAGCAATGGCAGGAAGTGCTGTTGGTTTAGGAAATTTCTTACGGTTCCCTATACAGGCCGTACAGAACGGCGGTGGCGCCTTTATTATTCCTTATTTAGTATCTTTTTTCTTATTGGGAATTCCGTTGGCTATGATAGAATGGTCAACTGGTAAATTTGCAGGTCAGTTCGAACGTCATTCCCCTCCAACAATAATGCAGGCATTAAATAAAAGCCATTTTTGGAGATATTCCGGGGCATTATGTTTGTTTTCAAGTATAGTTATCTGTGCGTATTATTGTTACATAGAAAGTTGGATTCTTTCATATACCATTCACTCTGTAATAGGAACATTTAACGGCCTTACAGAATACGAGGTTTCTCAATTTTTTGATGTGTATATGGACTTAGGAACTTCTACGTTTGGATTTCCTTTCGACACAATGATAATATTCATTCTTTGTCTGTTTGTTAATATCTTTATTTTAAGTCATGGAATAGCTAAAGGTATTGAGCGTGCTGCGAAATTCTGCATGCCGTTATTGCTTATTTTTGGTTTATTCCTGGTGTATAAGGCTTATACTATGAAAGCAGGTGTTGCCGGAGCAAAATTCGACAGCGTTGTGGCTCTTGACTTTTTATGGACTCCTGATTTTGATTCGCTTTCGAATCCTAAGGTTTGGTTGTCGGCTGCTGGTCAGATATTCTTTACATTATCTCTTGGTATGGGAGCTATTCAAACCTATGCGTCGTATATGAAAAAGAATGATGATATAGCTCTTAATTCTATGACTTCGGCATTTACTAATGAATTTGCAGAGATTGTTCTTGGTAGTGCTTTGATAATTCCAATTTCCATTGGTTATTTTGGTGTTGACAAGGTTATTGAATTAACAAAAACAGGAGGATTTGGATTAGGATTCAGAACAATGCCGTATTTATTTGAACAATGGGGCGATTTGTTTTCAGCGGTTGCGGGCTTATCCTTTTTTGGAATATTATTTATTGCCTCGATTACTTCATCTATTTCGATTAGTCAGCCGTTCATAGCGTTCTTGTCTAGAAATTATAATTGGTCACAAAAGAAAAGCTCTTATACGTATGGTATAATCATTCTCTTGTTAGCGTTACCATGTGTACTGTTCTTTGAGAAAGGTGTATTTGACCAATATGATTTTTGGGGAGGAACGGTGTCATTATTTTTGTTCGCCATGCTCGAAGCTATTGCTTTTTCATGGGTTCTTGGAATTGAAAAAGGTTGGAAATTAATCAATGACAATGCTGATTTAAAAATGCCTGGTTTTTACAAGTATGTTTTGCGTTATGTAACTCCAACAATGTTGATTCTCATTTTTGTCTGTTCACTTATAAAACCGAAGGATGATGATTGGTCTTTGTTGAGTTTTAAAGGTTGGGAATTGGACGATTCAAGTATTATCGGTGAACTTCGCCATCAAAATGTTGGTCCAAATAAAAGCTGGTTTGCAACTGAATTCTATGCAGAAAATGATGGTGTAGTTAATGAGATAACCGAAAAAAGTATTGTTATCGATTCAAGAACATATAGTTTGCCGAGAAACGCGAAAGTTCTTGTTTCAGAGGATGAAATAGTCTCGCTAGGTACTGTGCTTTATGAGGCAAAAATAATTAACAATGTTTTTTATGTTGACATGAGTCGGATAGGATTATTATTGTTTTTATTAGTCTTGTGTGTGTTTATTCGCCTGGCGCGTCAACATAATTTTGAAGAAATTAAATTAGAAGAGTAGTATGTCAACAGCAGCTTTAGTTATAATGCTTACTGTTCAATTGTCGATAACGGCAGTGACAGTTTACTTGTTTTATAGAGTTTTACATAAAAAATAGTTATGAAATCGTTTTTAGAATTAGCACAAGCTCGTCGTAGTCATCGAAAATTTACCGATGAGAAAATTCCACAAGAAATACAGGAAGAGTTAAAGAAAATTGTTTTAATGAGCCCTTCAGGTCATCGTGCGAATCCATGGGAATTCATTTTTGTTGAAGATAAAGCATCTCTCGAAGCAATTTCAACGTGTAAGGCTGCAGGAGCAGCTTTTGTTAAAGATGCCGTTTTAGCTGTTGTTGTAATTGCTGATACAAAAAAGACAGATGTATGGATTGAAGATTGTTCAGTGGCAACCACTTTCTTAAATCTGGCTGCAGAAGACCTTGGATTAGGAAGTTGTTGGGTACAGATGCGTCTTCGAAGCAAAGAAAGTGGAGAAATGGCCTCTGATGTTTTGAAAAAATACTTCAATATACCAGAAAACTATGAGGTTCTTTCTGTCGTAGCTATGGGATACAAGGCAGAGGAAAAGAAAGTTTTTGATATGTCTCGTCTTCAGCTAGAGAAAATTCACACAGAGAAATTTTAAGAAAAATCAATATTTTCTTGTAGTGAAAGCTGAGAAACATTTTCTCAGCTTTTTTATTGTTAATCAACTCTTAAAAACGTTGTAGGAATTTTAAATGCTTTTTCAAAAGCATTTATTTGTAGAAGTTCTTTTGCAGTACCACTTACTATAGCATCATTTTTTTGCATTAGCCAGACTTTGTCTGAGAATCGTAATGCTAAATCAAGTTCATGAGTTGATAGTAATATAGATTTCCCTGTGGTATGTGCAAGTTCCTGTAATAATTGCATTATTTCTATTCTGTTGGGTAAGTCTAGGTGCGCTGTTGGTTCATCCAATAGAATAAATGGAGTATTTTGAGCAAGTGCTTTTGCTATCATTACACGCTGCTTCTCTCCGTCACTTAGTTCTTGCAAGTATTTTTTTTTATATTCTTGCAAATTGACTTTTAAGAGAGAGTCATCAATTATTCTTTTGTCTTCTTCTGTAAGTGCTCCAAACCAATTTGTATAGGGAAAGCGTCCTAATGAGACAATATCGTAAACAGTCAGGTGTATTGCGTCAATATTGTCAGTAAGAACAACGCTTAACTTATGAGCGAAGTCTTTGGGTTTTAATCTAGAAATGCATGTTTTCTCAATGAATATATTTCCTTGCAGTACAGGTTGCATGCCGGCAATAGTGCGAATCAACGTGGACTTTCCGCAACCATTGGGGCCTAACAAACAAATCATCTCACTAGGAAATATTTGTAGGTTGAGGTGTTGATTGATAATTATAGAGTCTTTCTTATTCCGATATCCAATAGTAACATCTGAAATTTCTATAAGTGGCTGATATTGAATACCGTTCATAGGAGGTCTTATTCTTTGTGACGAGCCTTCAGTTCTCGGGCTAAATCTTCAATTCTCAGATTTTTCTCTGTAAGAAGTACGATAAGATGGTAAATTAAGTCGGAACTTTCGTAAAGTAACTGTTCTTTTGTTCCATTTGTTGCTTCAATAATCGTTTCTATTGCTTCTTCTCCAACTTTCTGGGAAATTTTATTGATTCCTTTTGTAAAAAGTTTGGTGGTGTAGGAACCTTCTGGCATTTCTTTTTTTCTTTTTTCAATAAAATCTTGTAAGTAGGATAGGAATGCAAGATCTTCAAAGTTCTTCTCGCCTAAGAAAGAATCTGCTCCAGTTGTTGAGCCTTCTGGTAAAGCTCTAACAACAATGGCTGAGCCATCTTCATTAGGAATAATTGTGTCAACAGAAATTGGTTTGAAATATTCTCCACCGGTAAGTAATTCAGGTTTATTGTTTTTCAAAAGATATACTTGCTTTGTTTCGTTCATTTGATTGAATGTTGCTTCATCTGCATATCCAACCTGAAGAATTTTATTGGTTCTTCTATCTTGTACTACAACTTGAATTTTACCGTTGTTTTGAGAAAAATTACATTCCATAATATGTCACATTTTGTTCTACAAAGATAGAAATAATTAGGCACTTTTATGTTTATACAATAGTTTCGAAACAAAAAAGCAATCTCAATTACTCAAGATTGCTTTTAATTTTATGAAGAAATACTCCAATTTTAGCCTTGTAATGCGTTAGCACCACTTACGATTTCGTTCAATTCATTCGTAATCGCAGCCTGACGTGCCTTATTGTACTCAATTTTAAGATCTTTCAAAAGCGTACCTGCGTTATCTGTTGCCTTATGCATTGCTGTCATTCGAGCGCCGTGTTCCGAAGCATACGAATCCAACAAAATGCTGAAAAATTGTGTCTTCAACGACTTTGGAATCAATTCATTTACAATATATTCCTTATTAGGTTCAAATATATAATCGTAATTAAATGAAGCCGTATTTCCTGATTCTTCTTGAACGATTGGCAAATATTGAGTAGTTGTAATAATCTGCGTTGCCGCATTTTTGAATTTATTATATACAACCACAACTTTATCGTATGTGCCCGCAACAAAATCATTCATAATTTCCGTAGAAATTTTTGAAGCTTCTGCGTACGTCAATGTATCGAATATTTCCGAAAATGATTTCGATGCAACGATACCTTTACTCTTCAAAGAATCGCATACCTTTTTACCAATTGCATACACGGTAACATTACCAGCAGTATTTTGTTTTGCGTAATCAGTCTTTACCAAAGTAGCAACTGCTTTTCCGATATTTGTGTTAAAACCACCGCACAAACCACTATTTGAAGCGACAGCTACAACCAAAATCTTATTTTCCGGACGAGCAACGGCATAAGCATTTCCTTCGCTCGATTCCAATCCGCTACTTACATTACGCAAGATTTCTTGCAATTTTTCAGAATAAGGTCGCATTTGCAATACTGCTTGTTGTGCCTTACGCAATTTCGCAGCAGACACCATTTTCATAGCGCTGGTGATTTTTTGCGTACTGCTTACCGAAGCGATTCTATTGCGTATTTCCTTAATACCTGCCATTTTTTCAGTGTTTAGTGATTAGTGATTAGTGATTGAAGCCCAATCACCAATCTATCACTAATCGTTAATTACTAGTTTTTATATTTTGCTGAAACTTCTTTTGCTGCTGCAGCCAAAATTGCCTTAATGTCATCGTCGATTGCACCACCAGCAATTTTATCTAGCGTATCTTTATGTTTCAAGTCAAGATATTCCAAATATTCTTTTTCGAAATCAAGAACTTTGTCGATTGGAACATCGCCCAACAAACCTTGTGTACCACAATAAATGATTGCAACTTGATGTTGAACCTTCATTGGAGAATATTGTCCTTGTTTCAAAATTTGAACATTTCTACGACCTTTAGCTAACACAGCCATTGTTGCAGCATCCAAATCAGAACCGAATTTAGAGAATGCTTCCAATTCACGGAATTGAGCTTGATCCACACGCAATGTACCGGCAACTTTCTTCATAGCCTTGATTTGAGCGTTACCACCTACACGAGACACCGAAATACCCACATTGATTGCAGGACGGATACCAGCGTGGAACAAACTTGATTCAAGGTAGATCTGACCATCTGTAATAGAGATCACATTTGTTGGGATATATGCAGAAACGTCACCTTCTTGAGTTTCAATAATTGGAAGAGCAGTCAAAGAACCGCCACCTTTAATTTTGCCTTTCAACGAAGCAGGTACGTCGTTCATATTTTGAGCAACTTCATCATTTGCAATAATCTTAGCTGCACGTTCTAGCAAACGAGAGTGCAAATAGAACACATCACCTGGATAAGCTTCACGTCCTGGTGGACGACGAAGAAGCAAAGACACTTCACGATAAGCTACAGCTTGTTTTGACAAATCATCATAGATAATCAAAGCTGGACGACCAGTATCACGGAAGTACTCACCGATAGCACAACCTGCGAAAGGAGCGTAATATTGTAATGCTGCTGGATCAGAAGCAGTTGACGACACAATAGTTGTATAAGCCATTGCTCCGTGAGCTTCCAAAGTTTTAGCGATACTTGCTACAGTAGAACCTTTTTGACCAACTGCTACATAGATACAGTAAACAGGTTCACCTTTTTCATAGAATTCTTTTTGGTTGATGATAGTATCGATAGCGATAGCTGTCTTACCAGTTTGACGGTCACCAATAATCAACTCACGTTGACCACGACCAACAGGAATCATCGCATCGATAGGTTTAATACCTGTTTGCAATGGTTCTGTTACTGGTTGACGATAAAGGATACCTGGAGCTTTGCGTTCAAGTGGCATTTCAACTAATTCGCCTGTAATGTCACCTTTACCATCAATAGCTTCACCCAATGTATTTACAACACGGCCAAGAAGACCTTCGCCCACCATAATAGAAGCGATTTTCTGTGTTCTTTTTACCGTATCACCTTCACTAATACCATTTGATTCACCAAGAAGAACGGCACCAACATTGTCTTCTTCAAGGTTTAGCACAATACCTTTTGTTCCATTCGAGAACTCAATCATTTCATTGGCTTGTACATTTGTCAAACCGTGAATACGAGCAATACTATCACCTACAGACAGTACTGTTCCTACTTCTTCTAGTTCTGTTTCGGTTTTATAGCCTTCAAGCTGTTTTTTTAAGATTTCCGAAACCTCTGCTGGTTTTATATCTGCCATAATAACTTATTTTACTTATTTGTCATCAATTCATTTTTAACTTGTTTCAATCGTGTCTTGATACTTGCGTCATACTGCATATCCTCGATTCGAAGCACAAAGCCACCCAATAAAGAAGAATCCACATTTGTTTGTAATTCCACTTCGGTGTTTTTGCCTTTTTTCACAAGATCAACAATGGACGATTGTTGTTCTGCCGACAATGGAGCCGCCGACGTGATTGTCACTGCTGTAATGCCTGCTTTTTTTCTATAAATATCAAGTACATTTCGTAAAATGTCTTGTATATAGATTTCACGATTGTTTGAAATAACAAGATTGAGAAAATCTATCATTTCCTTGCTTACTTTTCCAGTCAACAAGGCAGACACGAAAGATTTCTTATTGCTTGGTTTCACAACTGGATTTTGGAAAACCTCTGCAAGTTCAGCAATCTCGCCCAAACTTTTCGAAAGTAACTTCACATCAGCAATGATAGCATCAAGCACACCTCTTTCCGAAGCGAACTCAAACAATGCTTTTGCGTAGCGTACCGAGATTTTACTTTGATTCATATGTATTGTTTTTGAATCCTAATTTAATTTCAAATTATTGATAGATTCAGAAATAATAGTATCTGAAGCTGCTTTATTTTCCAATTCCTTACCAATAACTTTTTCTGCGATTTCGAAAGAAAGTGCTGCCACTTGAGTTTTCAACTCTTGCATAGCCTGATTCTTTTCGTTTTCTATTGCTTGTTTTGCCGCAGCCATAATTTTGTTTGCTTCTTCTGAAGCGTCAGCTTTAGCTTGAGCAATCATTTGTTCACGAAGTTCGCGAGCTTCTTTCAATAAAGTGTCGCGTTCTTTGCGAGCTTCAGCAACGATTTTTTCGTTATCGGCTTGAAGAGCTTTCATTTCTGCTTTTGTTGTTTCAGCAAGTTTCAAAGCATCTTCAATAGATTTGTTACGCTCGTTTATCATTCCCAACACTGGTTTCCAAGCGAACTTAATCAAAAGGAACACAACAAGTAAGAATGTAATCGTTGTCCAAAAAACTAAACCTATACCGGGAGTTACTAAATCCATATTATATTGTTTGTTAAATTTTCTGTTTCAAAAAGGGAACTTTCGGAGCCAACCGCTCCAAAAGAATCCCTCGTTTGTTTTTGTTACTTCGCAATCAATGCAACTACGACAGCGAACAATGCAACACCTTCTACAAGGGCTGCAGCGATCAACATAGCTGTTTGAATTTTGCTGTAAGCTTCTGGTTGACGAGCAATAGCTTCCATTGCAGAACCACCAATTTTACCAATACCGATACCAGCACCAATAACTGCTAGACCAGCTCCAATACCACCTGCTACAAATGACATAATAGTTATAAATTAAGTTAAACAATAAATAATTTCAATTTTAGTGTCCGTGACCTTCTGGCATTGCAAGTCCAATAAACAAAGCCGACAACATTGTAAATATGTAAGCCTGCAAAGCGGCAACGAACAATTCAAGAACATCCATGAACATCACGAAGAACACAGAAACAGGAGCAATCGCCAATGTTCCGAATATGAAAATCAATGATGTAAGACTCAATACAATAATGTGACCCGCAGTAATGTTTGCGAACAAACGGATCATCAACGCGAATGGTTTTGTGAAGATACCGATTACTTCCACAACAGCCATAATTGGCAACAATGGCCAAGGCAAACCTGGCATAGCAAAGATATCTTTCCAATATTCTTTATTACCACTCACATTTGTAATTATTAATGTAAACACAGCCAACACAAATGTAAAAGCAATATTACCAGAAACGTTCGCACTACCTGGGAAGAATGGAATCAAACCCATCATATTTGTAATCCAAATAAAGAAGAACACTGTCAATAAATATGGTAAATATTTATCAGTATGTTTTCCCAAGTTTGGTTCAACAACATCTTCTTTAATGAACAAAATCACTGGTTCCAACCAAGCTTGCAATCCCTTTGGTGCTTGTCCAGGACGGCGTTTGTAAGCATTTGCCAAGCTGATAAACAACACCAACATAATTATTGAAACCAAGAACAAAGTGAATACATTCTTCGTAATAGAGAAATCAAGTGGTCCATCTTCTGTAACATTACCATTAGCATCCACATATAAAATATCTTGACCACCCATATCTTTCGCAACCATCTTATAGGTATGGTCACCTCTTGTCACTGTTTTGTGTCCGTGTTCAAACTCACTTGACATAAAACAATCGATAGAAAAAGGATTGGTATTTACCAAAATAACAGGCAATGGAAAGCCTACTGCATGTTCAGTTCCATCTTCCTTAGTAATGTCGAACATGTGCCAATCGTGATTATCACCAATATGACCAAAAATTGTTGAGTTTATATCAAAGCTTGATTCAGCCTTAGCAGAATCGCTTTCTTGAGCAAACGATATACAAGAAAAAAGAAAAGAGAAACAAATTGTTAAAATTTTCCTTTTTGACATTTTTAAAAACATAATTCAAAATTTTATACTACGTACAAATTTACATCTTACAAATGTAGAATTTTTTTTGAAACGCGGCAATATTTTGATTTTATTTTTTCGAATGTCGTGAAAAGAATTGGTGCAGTGTCTTTTTTGCTTGTAATAATGGTGTTCATTTTACCTACAAAGAGGCTACATATTAATGTTAAAGTGGGTGGGAGTGTTCTCTGCTTCAGTGTAAGAATTGAAATTTTAACGTTCCAAATAGGCAATAAAAAAGTTAGGATAACAAGTTATGTTACCCTAACAAATTATTTTAATAAGTAGAAAATTAAGCTTCTACAGCTTTTTCTACAAGTAATTTTCCGTTGTAGTATAAGTTACCTTCTACTTCGTATGCTGTATGTCTGCGGTGAACTGTTCCTGTTGTAGGACATTTGCTCAATGTTGGAGCTACAGCGTTGTCGTGTGTACGTCTTTTGTCTCTTCTTGTCTTAGAGACTTTTCGTTTAGGATGTGCCATCTTATTATTATTTTATTTTTTAAACATATCTTTTAATGAATCCCATCGAGGATCCGTTTTTTCTTCGTTTTTCTTTTTTTTCTGTTTCAAATATGAAACAACGTTTGAATTGCAGTCTTTCTCATTTTTATGAACTTTCTTCAATGGGATTGAAAGCATAATCATTTCGTAAATGATTGGAGACAGTCCGATTTCAGTTTCGTCTGGTGCAATAACAATAACGTTTTCAGCATCGGCTAATTCGTCATCTTTTTCCCCCACTTTTACTACCATGTCTTGGTCCATTTGAATCGGCAGTTGGAAAATGTCTAAACATCTGTCGCATGCAACCGAAATGGTTCCTTTCATTTTCAAGGAGAGTGTATGCAAATCCTTTTGTTTAACGAAATGGACATTGACATTTAAGTCAGCGTCATATACTCCATCCATTTGTTGTTTCTCAATGAACTCTTTTGTAATTCTCAGTATTTCATCGTATTTCCCCTCTTTCAAGGTTTGTAGTGGAATCGTATATAAATCCTTCAATCGACTCATACAAGAAAATTAGCACGCAAAAATAGAAAAAACTTTACAAATCACAAACATTTCACAATTTATTAACAATGAATATTTTTTTGTTGGTGATTTCGGGTTATTTAAACACTATTTCTTTAGGTTTGTGAATCTCGCGATAACGCCTAGAGGTAGTTTCTTTTTAAAATCATCTTCTAGGTATAATTCTCCAAATTCTTTCTCAGCGGTGTGATTTTTAAAGATTTCGTTTACGAGATTTTCAAGAATAAAGGCTGAAAAGCCTAATGAATATGTATTTAGAATAAAGAAGAAACGATTTTTGTCAAGGATTTTCTCTACATCTTTGAGTAGGGCGTTAAGATCTCGTTCAAGTTTCCAGTCTTCTCCGTTTGTTCCTCGTCCAAAGGCAGGCGGATCCATTATAATACCATTATATAGATTACCTCTTTTAATTTCTTTGGCAACGAATTTTCTCGCATCCTCAACAATCCAGCGTATGTTTTCCTGTCCGGAGCTTTCCATGTTCTGTTTAGTCCAGGAAACAACTTGCTTTACGGAATCAAGGTGTGTAACATCTGCGCCAGCGGAACGGGCTGCAATTGATGCAATTCCTGTATAACCAAATAAGTTCAATACTTTTAGCCCTTGATTTGCTTTGCATACAGAGTGTATGTAGTCCCAATTTACTGCTTGTTCTGGAAATATTCCGACGTGTTTGAATGCCGTGAATTTGAGATTGCAAGTAAGATTCAAATGGTCATATTTTATCTGCCACGAATCAGGTATATTTTTGTGTTTAATCCAGTCTCCGCTGTTGCTGGAACGTGCTACAAAGTCAATGGTTGAATATTTCTGCCATTCTGCTTCAGAAAGGGATTTGTCCCATACTGCCTGAGGTTCAGGACGACGGGTAATGACAGAACCAAACTTTTCAAGTTTCTCGAAATTTCCTGAATCTATCAGACGATAGTCATTCCAGTGAGTTGGAGTAAGATAAATCATAGTTTGTAAATTACTTGGCAAAGATAACATAAATGCACAATAACAATGTTTAATTTCTAATTCATAATCACCTTGGATAACAGTATGAACTTTGTTAAAAGGAGTGTAGGTAACATATTGTGAAATTGTGGAAACAATGCTGTCGGTATTATCAACCATAGTTACCGCATGAGGTCGGCTTGATTCGTAGTAATATGAGCCAACGCCTGTCTTACTTGCAATGTTGCCATTTGTTGTATATTCGACCAGGCTGGTCTGTCTATTATGCGGGGTGTATGTTCTTACTAATCGTCCTAAAGAATCGTAGCTGAAATTTTCAGTATTTCTGCCTGTAAGCATACTATTGCGGCTCATCAACAGATTCCTCTGTTTATCAAAATTATAGCTTATGATATTTAACGTATTTGACTTATGACTAAGATTTACATAATGCAGATATATAGAATTCGAGAAAATCATACCCTAACAATCTTTATTTGCTGTCTAAATTTACTGGAGTATTATAAAGCACGCACAAATTGAACGATTAGTTATTCACTTTAATCTCTCCACTACTTTATCTGGTGGTAAAATAAATTTACACCAATACACAATCGCCGCGTCATAACCTCCAGATTCTTTTTTTTGTTTTTCATTGAAAATATACAATGTTCCCACATCAAAAGGAAAATTTTCATCAGCGAGGCTTTTTTTGTACATATTGAAATATTCAGCTTTTCCCTTTATACCGTTGTTAAGAAACCCTATTTTTTTATTTGTAAAATCAAATCCACATAACGAGTCTTTGAATACTATATTCAGAAGATCATTCTCGTATTGATTCAGTATCAAAGAATCATTGGTACCCATAGCATCCAAATGGTTCAATATTTCCCCTGATATTGCATTTATTTTTTTTATATGTGATACAATATAGTAACTACTATCAGGACAACTATGGTGCTGAATTTGTTGATTTTTTATCGTATCTTTTGTCATAGCAGATATGTTTTGCTTAAATGTATTGTTTGCACATAGAAACAATATGAGTAATATAGAACAGTTCATTGCCTTAGTTGTTTAATTGATAGATATAAGGACTTGAATATATGCCAATTTGTCTAATTGTAAACTTCCTTTCTCCAAAACTGCCTAAAGTTAGGCAAATGTAACAAGTTTAGTTTAATTACAGAGTTACGATTTTTTGGGGAGTAGTGGGTTATTGTTCATCTTGATTGCATTCCACAATTTCTAACAATCCATATTTAGTTTTGACATTAAACGCTTCTTGTGCTTCCTTGATTGTATATACCTTAAACACACAAATTGAGTCATTGTTGAGAGCAGACAAAACTTTATTTCGATGAAATCTTTTAAGATAATTACCATTTATAAGAAAAAGAAGTTTACTTTTTATAAAAAATTTATTTTCATCTTCTCGTTTTATCTTATACGCAGCTATTGGATTTGTTATATTTAATATTTCTGTACATTCCTTTTCTGATAAAACAAATCCATCCAATATCACCACGGTCGAGCTATCCTTTTTATATTGATTTAGCATAGCAGATATATCACTTTTGTAATCAGGATTACCAAAAATCACCTCTTCTTTGCCGCAATTTGAATATCCATTTATTAAAAGTTGAAAACAATCTTCTCCTTTTTCCAGTAAATATTGTTCAAATTCAGTTTGACCATTTGTATAAATAAATTCTCCATTATTTTCCGTAACATGAATAAGTTCTTTATTATCGAAAAACCAAAATCCTTGTATATCGTAAATGAAAAATATTGAGTGTGTTTCCGTTGACTGCAATAATTTTTCATAACTAGATATGCCAAACAAATTTAATTTTTCGGTCATAAACACATCTTGCTTACACATTTTGCTTGGTAAATCCTGATTAACAAACCAAAGTTCCTTATTGTATCGTTCACGGTACGATTCTATTCCTTTAACAAGATAACCACAATATCTATGATTTCCTTTCTTTAGAATAAATGCTTGATTTTCCGGATTTGGAATAAAATCAATGTAATGGAACAGAGAATCGTTTTTTATATTTTCTTTCAAAGAATATATCGGAATGTTTTTTTCAACATATAACGACTCATAAAATATAAGAGTATCTATTTTTTGTGATTTCTTTCCACATTTATTACAACCATATTTATAGGTCTTTTCTTGATAATCAACAAAACATTTAATTGCTTGTCTTTCGAACGCAACCGTATCAAATTGCGCAAATAGAAATTGACATTGAAATAGAATAATCGTTATGATAATTATTTTCTTCATAAGCATCTGTCTAATAATGTGTAATTTGCCAGGCATTTATAAGATTGTCAAAATTATATAATTTTTTGTAACCACTCACCTCTGGATTCATTACTCGGATAACCCACTTGTTTGGATAAACCTTAATACTTTTAACTCCAACCGCATGACCATTTGTCCCATCCACCAGAGTTTCCAAAGAGATTCCTTTTCCTTGTTTCATTATCGCAACCAAGTCTTGTATATCATCGGCACTGATTTTTTTCAAATTGAATCTTCTTGCGGCATACATATCTCTCATCATATTCTGGTCAACTTCAACATGAGGATATGTCATTCTTAAAGAACCTGTACTTTTTGTTGATCCATTAAAACACTTATCAAAACTTTTAAAAACTTCATATCTACAGTCATACGGACCATATTGATTAAACTGAGGTATTTTCATTTTTGATTTACAAATTGTTCCATCCCAAAAATTTCTTTTATCCCTAATAGCATCTATACCACCAATAATCCCCCCTATCAACGCTCCCGAAGTTCCAGAAACAAAACCATCCTTTAATCCTGCAACTAGGGAATTCCCGAATCCTTTACTTTCAACAAAACCATTCCCTAAGCCAGTGCCCCAATAACTAAGTTCCAAAATTCTCCACTTGGGTCATTGTATTTCAGCGGATTATTCAGACAGTAACTATATCGGTTGTAGTTCTGCAAATCCTCGGGAGCCTGAACAAACGGGTCGGGGCTAAGGAAGCGTGCAATCACGGGGTCGTACATTCGGCCGTTCATGTCAATCAAACCAAACTCCTGCCAATGTTCGTGGCCGCAATAGCCTCGCTGGAAACGAGCTAAACTGTCGGTAACCACATTTTGCTTGCCCCACGCATCGTATTCGGCACGGAATACCTTTTGCCCGTTTCTGTTGTATAAAGATGCAATGCTACCCAAATAATCGGTCTCTGCCGAATAAACCGTAATTGTAGAATTTTTCTTCTCCGCCACGTTCGTTAGCCCGTCTGGAGTATGTATGTAGTAGTAACGATACACGTCGTCACCTGAATGCACCTCCTCGTAGGTGTCGGCATAGTATCGGGTGTTGTAACCTAACATTTAATTTTATATAAACTTCCTCTCTCCAACAGTCTATAGATAGCCTTCTAGAATAGAAAGTGTACACTCCTTTGTGCGATATTCACTTTCTCCTTTTGGTCGATTTCTTATCGTATAGTTTCCAAGCACGTAATTCTATTATAGCATCATAATTCTTTTCTTGTTTTATTTCAAGAAAAATAAACTCCATCGTGTTCGTGTTACAAGTTGCAGGTCTTGCATTTTCATGATAACGATTCCGTTCGCCTTTAAAAAAAGGCATTTTTTGATTTAAAGATGATTTAAGACCAAATTGAACTCGTTTTCCTTTAAAGTCGAAATCACCCCGACACGATTTAAATGTATGATTCAAATATTCAGCTTCATAATCATTGAGAATCAGTTTGTTGTCAACACCCATTTTGTCAAAATTAGTAAGTAGTTCCATGGGTATATCTTCAAATGTTACCTTTGAAGTGTCTTTTAGTATAGTGTCTTTAATTACAGAATGATGCTTCATTCTTTGGACATCCCTGTGGTTATGCACGACTTGAATATCATCCTTCGTAACACAATAAAAAACATCACCATACATACCATAATAACGGAAGATATGGATTGGTTGTAATTGAATGATATAATTGAGAACATTGTTGTAAATCAACGGCATTTTGTCCCATTTTTGTCCACCGTATTTTGTAACTAAAACAGTAGGTTCTTTTTTTGAACAATCATAAATCGAAACATTATATATATTTTTAGAGTCCATAACGACTATCCTGTCGTAAAAATCATCTTTTGATTTAAAAAACAATTGTTCCACATCTTGAGACATTTCGTTATCGATATAGATTTCAGACCAATATAAACAACATAACGTTTCGAAAGGGTTATTTAACTGACATTTCTTTACTGCTGCTCGAATGTTCTTTTTATTTTTTTTCTTGTTTTCAAAACTTGAATAATCTTCAAGCATGACTATTGATGCAGCATTTTTGTTGGTGCCACAATAGGTAATGGGATGTTCTACCTTTACTTGCTGAGCAAATATAAATTCAGTAAAAAGCAAAAATGTACTAAAAGTTATGAACTTAAGCATGACAAATTTCTATTTCAAATGAGTTAATAAATATTGACCTTGTATTCTTTTTGAGGAAATTCTATAAAAGTTACCATCTACTGGATCCATAATGGTATAATAGTATCTCGGATGTAGTTGTCTCCCTGTACAACTTATTATATTCCGTTGTATAACATTTTTTAACGCTAAACCATGACCATAAGATTTGCCAAATTCATCGTAAACAATCGTTGTCAAGAGTACCTTTTTATCCGTATTCTTTAATGCATTCGCTAAATATTCTGATTTAACTTTTATTTTATTTAAACTCCAAGTTGAGTTTGACACGGCATCAAGCGTTTCTGCTAAATCATCCATAGGAACCAATCCATGTGGACCACAACTATAGTAATTAGAGAGAGATTCCTGGCTAATGCCTGTCGTTGATTCAACTGCAGCGAATCCGCAATCGTATGGTCCTTTTTGAATAATGCTGGTTACGTCTGTTTCGACTAATGTTTTTTCATAGATAGTTCTTCCTGTCCAAATTGAGCAATCAGCCTTTTTTGCATTTTTTAATCCTGCAACACATCCTCCTAATGCTCCTGTAATAGCACCTTCAGCCAATCCGTACCAAAGTGCATCCGTCAATCCCGTATTCCAATTAGTTCCAGAAATGCAATTATTTAGAATTGTAGTTGAAGCACTTGTTGCCACACCTGAAGCAGCACCGAGTGCGGCACCTGTGGCACATCCGGAAATGATTCCCGCCACGTTGGTTGCTCCGCCACAAAGACCAGAAACAGCACCAACAGCTGCTCCTGCAAGGAAATATGCACCTCCACCCGAGTCAGATGTTTTTGAAGCAACACAAACATTTGTAATACCTCCCACGATTGCACCTATAACAATTGCTTCCCATGCAAGCTCTCCACTTGGGTCGGTATATTTCAGTGGATTATTCAGACAATACGAATAGCGGTTGTAGTTCTGTAAATCCTCTGGAGCCTGAACAAACGGGTCGGGCGAGAGGAATCGCGAGATTACGGGGTCGTACATTCGGCCGTTCATATCAATGAGGTCGAATTCATGCCAATGCTCGTGGCCACAGTAGCCCCGTTGGAAGTGGGCGAGGTTGTTGGTAACCACATTCTGCCTTCCCCACGCATCGTATTCCGCACGGAATTCGGTTTGCCCTTTATAGTTATACATCGCCACTATACTTCCCAAGTAATCGGTTTCAACGGAATACAATTTCAGGTTCATAGTGTTGCCTATCCTCTCAGCAACCATCGAAAGCCCATCGGAAGTGTAAACATAATAGTAACGGTAAACGGTGTCGCCTGCGTGTACTTCCTCGTAGTTGTCGGCGTAGTAGCGGGTGTAGAGCAGGGTGTCGTTTCGGCTCAGTGCCGTTTTGCACCGTTGGCGGTCGGGGCCGTATGTTATGGTAAGGTTGTAGGTACCTTGGTTCACAGTCGCCACCTTGTTGAACGGCGTGTAGGTAACGTATTGCGGAACTTCCGAAACCAAGCCTCCAGTGTTATCCACCCAATCAACGGCATGGGGGCGGTCGGAGTCGTATGAATACGAACCTATGCCTGTTTTCTCCGTTCCGTTAGTTGCATTCATAGAAAACTAAAAAGAATTACAAACAAACAAATAATTAAAATTATACTCAAAGAAAAATTTTTTACAATTGATTTCCTTAAATATTTGTTTTCTTTTTTTATAATAACCTTTCCTTTCTCCTTGTATATCCAAACATCTCCATTAATGACTGGTAAAAGATATTGTTTTACAAAATTAGATTGTGATTTTAAACTATATGTTTTGTCTTTTGACATGCATGCACCGAAATAGTCATAAAAATCACTAATATCGAAAGAATATTGTTTTTGACAAATATAGAAATAATCCGTACGAATTATTTCTATAGACCAAGTTTGTTCATCTCCGATAATATGGAATTCTCTTGCATTTTGATAATTTTCATATATAACTGAGGGCAGACTTCGACCATTGTTAATAGAACATTTTTTTATCGAAAAACCAAATTCATTCAAGAAATCAAAAATTTTTAAGATTTCAACAAACAGTTTTTCGTTATAGGTTAAATCATCCATTTTAATTTTTATTTATGATAAGAATTCTAATTGTCTGCGTTTTATTGTAAATAGCTTTGACGTTATAAACATTGTTGTAGTTCATGGTACGCCCTTGTTCCATATTATAGTATGGACTACCATTACCAACAGGACCTCTATCATATATTATTATATTTTCTTGCATTTGAATTTCAATTTGTACAGCGTTATCATACATTAATTCAGGGGACGTTCCATAACCTTTGACTTCTTTAGGTATACTATTGTCTGGACGATAATAATCGCTACCCAAATCTTTTGAGATTTGATCAACTCCCATCCATCCTTTTTGAGGATCCGTAGTCATTCCTTCTCCTATGGTAAAACTTTTTTTCGGTTTCCCATTCCAAGGATTAATACTATTTTTTCTTGCACTTACAATTGCTCCAGCACTACCAGATATTGTTCCTGTTATTGCACCTGAAGCTATACTTTGTAATCCTATATGATTTGCTGTAGCAAAATCTCCCGTCATTATCAAACCTGCCGTTGTCCCTCCAACATAGCCACCAACTGCACCTCCAATGAAGCCTGCAACCGCTCCTTTCAATGTTGGACTCGTTATTTGAAATCCATTTATGACAACTCCTCCCAAACCATTTCCTGCCCATTGTCCAGCAGTACCACCAACGAAACCAGATACAGCCCCAATACCTGCATTTCTCAATAAGTCACTTGCCGAACTTGCTCCACCAAGCCAAGCGTTTGTGGCTCCCATAATTGCTCCTCCTATCAATGAACCTCCAAATTGTGGATACATTGATGCGACGCTACTAGCGGCTCCTGCAGCAAATGCTGCAGCTCCTCGTCCAATAGAATTCCAAATATTAGACCCTCCCAAATTTCCTTGAAGTGCGTTTGAAACCAAATTGATCGTGCCACCTATCGCACCAACAATCAAATCATCAAATAACCAGTATTCCCCACTTGGGTCGGTATATTTCAGCGGATTATTCAGACAGTAGGAATATCGGTTGTAGTTCTGCAAATCCTCGGGAGCCTGAACAAACGGGTCGGGGCTAAGGAAGCGTGCAATCACGGGGTCGTACATTCGGCCGTTCATGTCAATCAAACCAAACTCCTGCCAATGTTCGTGGCCGCAATAGCCTCGCTGGAAACGAGCTAAACTGTCGGTAACCACATTTTGCTTGCCCCACGCATCGTATTCGGCACGGAATACCTTTTGCCCGTTTCTGTTGTATAAAGATGCAATGCTACCCAAATAATCGGTCTCTGCCGAATAAACCGTAATTGTAGAATTTTTCTTCTCCGCCACGTTCGTTAGCCCGTCTGGAGTATGTATGTAGTAATAGTAATATACGTTATTCCCAGAATGTACTTCTTCGTAGTTGTCGGCATAGTATCGGGTGTTGTAACCTAACATTTAATTTTATTATAAACTTACTTTCTCCAAAACTGCCAAATCTCTACAAATGTAACAAGTTTAGTTTAATTGCTAACTTTCAATTTTTAGGAATGTTATAGCGGTTATTGTTCTGATTATTTAATTGTTTGAATTTATTACATTTTCAAGTGGTGTAAATATATACTCGTTCAACTCTTTTATTTGGGAATAATAATAATCGTACACATACAATTTATTCTCTTTCAAGAAAAGAAAGCAGTCTCCCTTTAGGAAAAGAAAGGAATCTTCGGTATCCTCATAATGTAAATACATAATATATTCCGGATCTTGTTTTTTAATTTCTTTTATGATTTTCTTATCTTCACGAAGTGCCTTTGAACACCTACCACCACACACCCATCGATACCAATAATCACAACATATTACACCATTTGCTTTGTTATTTACCTCCACGCCACTACTATTCCTGTTTTTTGTATTACGAAACAATAAACTCCAATTCCCCCATAGGTTAAAACAATTTGTGACAACAATTGCGGAATCTATTATCTTTATATTTAACAGATACAATGGTCTTAAACGTTTTAAATCCTTGGAAAATCTTTCCGTCATTCTGTTAATATCATTTATATCAAGCGTAAAAAAACGTTCGGAACGTGAGTCTTTAACATGATATCCATTCTTAAGCGTCTCTCTATAGGTATCAACCAAAAAATTGTTATATTCCACCTTATCCAAACGTTTGTAACAATCTCTTATCTGCGAGATTGTTTCTGAATAAACAAAATCCTGTGCACATAAATTCATAGCACACAAGAAAAGTATATTTATAATTAAGAACACTCTATTCTTCATAATTTCACACCATTAATTTTATAAAAAGTCCAATTTTTCATTTCTGAAACACTACACTTTCCCTCTCCATATTTAACTACTCCTTATTTCTTGTATGAATTTGTATCATATAACTTCCAAATTAACCATTCCAAGTCAATGATTGCATCATATTCCTTGTATGGTCCGTCATTATAGAATTTTAGATATACGCTTCCTTGTTGACTCGAACTAGGTGGAGCCCCTTCTGCATATCTATTTTTCTCTCCTTCAAAAAATAGTTTTTTACCTCCATTTAGGAAGAAATGAATTTTTTTACCTTCAAAATCAAAATCACCCCGTATATCCTTTAAAATCAGATTCAAATACGCAGCTTCGTAACTATTTAACAGTGGATAATTATCAACACCCATTTTATCAAAGTTTTCCAATAGTTCTTTGGGTATATTGTCGAATGTTAATGACAAAATATCCTTTTTAAGAGTGTCTTTTATTACAGACCAATGTTTTACACTATCAATGTTACAATCATACTTAACAATTTGGACATCATTACCTACAACACAATAAAAACAATCTCCTTTTTTATCTAAATAGCGAAAAACAGCATCAGGCTTTAATTGCAATATGTGAGACAGCATTTTATTTCCAAACACCATTACATCACACCAGTGATGGGCGTATTGTTCAGATAATATATTAATTACTCCGCTGTTGTAATCAAATATGTCATAGTGATATATAGAAAAAAAATCTTTTTCCCTACTATCGGCACTGATTATAATTCTGTCATAAAAATCCTCTTTTGATTTAAAAAATAAATCTTCAACATCTCGACAACATTCATCATCTATATTAGAAATTTCTGACCAAAAAAGACACGACAAATCTTTCTTATCCCCTGCAATATTACACGTCCTTGTAGAGATTCGAATTGCACGTCGTTTTTGTTTTTGTAAATTATAACCAGAATAATCATCCAATATAGTTACTCTTGACGGCCCTATGTACGAGCCAGTAGCAGTCATTATAGAAGGGACATTAAGTTTTACACGTTGTGCAAACAAAAAGTGTCCCGATAATAATAGAATAATAACTAAATAAAATCGTTTCGACATATTTTTTAAAAAAATGTAATAGAGAAAACGCATGCTCAATAGATTTTTACAAATTTAACAGTTTTGTCCAGCTTTTGGGGTTCACATCATTTTTAGGGAAGTGTACATGGGTAGAAGTAGCTTTAAATACATAAGTGAGATTTGTATTTACAATAAATATTGATAGCTTTAACCCGTTGTGCGTGGATATAATAAAAACCAAAATAATTAATATTGTGAATTACTTTTACTTCAAAGTACGAGAAAATTCTTGAAATAATCAAGCAGAAAAAGAAAATCTTCTAAATCAAAAAAGGAAGCCATAGATGAGAGACTCTTTTTTGTTTAGTAAATAGTTGGTTATTCTTTGTTTTTTGACTGTTAACAGAATATTGGTAAAAAGTTGGTGTTTTTATTAGTAAAAAGATTGTATATAGTTGATATACAATAAAATAATTTTAATTTTAAATTAATTCATAATTAATTTGTATATTTGCCCACATTTAAAATTTGTAAGGTTATGGCAAAAATCGAAAATGGTGCTTTTTCAACAAACTTGATTACTTCGGGAACAGTTATTACAGGTGATATTACATGTGATAGCGATATGAGAATCGATGGCGTTTTAGCAGGAAATTTGACGGCAAAGGGAAAGATTGTTATTGGGAAAACAGGCAATGTAAAAGGTGAAATTAACTGCCAAAACTGTGATATAGAAGGTAAAGTGGAAGGAAAACTTTCCATCAAAGATTTATTGTCATTGCGAGCTACTGCAAAATTTATTGGTGATATAGTTGCAACGAAATTGGCTATTGAACCAGGAGCAATTTTTACAGGTACTTGTAAAATGAACGGCGAAAAAGACGCGTCTGTTGAAAAAAAATAACATCAACGGTTTTATAAAGTATTCAAACATCGCCATTCAAATGCTTGCAGTAATACTTTTAGGAGTATTCGGCGGGTTGAAGTTGGATGAATTTTTTGAAAACGAGGCTCCGGTTTGTCTCATTGTTTTATCGTTGTTTTCGGTATTTGCCGCCATTTATTTGGCAATTAAAGATTTCATAAATATGGACAAATGAAACTCTTTATTTCCCGACTTAGCATACACATCTGTGCATTTTTGATAATAACCATTGTATTTATGTTGCTGACAAAGAATCTGTTCGGAGCAAGTGACAGATTTTGGTCAGTTTTTTCGGGTTTAATATATTTCATAATTCCAATTTGCGCGGTAATTAATATTTGTGGAGAAATTGCGTTTGTAGTATTCGTAAATAAGAACAATAAAGAAAGTACATTCAAAGTCTTAACAATTCGTTCTGTAAAATTTCTATGCTACCTTATCCTCGTGCTTGTTTCTATGCTAGTTTTTAAGGATTTTGAAGAGAAGTCTTTTATTGGAGTCAGTATTGTCATACTGTATTTTATTTATGCCATTATTGAATTCTTTTATTTTAGAAATAAAAATTAACAAAACGATATGCGTGTTTTTATTTCAAATATCTCCCTTTTGTCTAAAAGATTGATTTTCTTGATGTTATTATACATGATATGTCGTGTATATTTTTTTCTTTGTAACATTGAGAGTTTTTCTCCCATTGATGTGGAAAACATAGCATTGTCATTTCTTATCGGTCTTCGTTATGATTTTTCCGCAATTTTTTTTGTGAATAGTGCTTTCTATATTTTTCATTTTCTTCCATTCAAATTTGTGGAGAATAAGGTATATCAGTCTATTACAACACAGATAGCGATACTTGTAAATGTGTTTGCAATGTCGTTGAATATTGTTGACACAGGATATTTTAGCTTTCAAAATGGACGAAGTGGTGCTGATTTAATTGAAACAATCCTTTTTTCGGAGGATACAGCGAATCTTTTACCGCAGTATATTCGAGATTATTGGTATCATTTTCTCACATTAATTGTCATTTTTGTGTTTTCGGAGAGATATTTTCCTCGGTATAAGTCAATGGAATGCAAGCCGTTTCGCTTTTCTTTTATAATTTGTTCTTTGATAGCAATAGTGTATTCAGCGGTAAGTTTTTTTATATATCGGGGATTTGGTGTAAAACCATTAAATGTGGTTGACGCGATGCGTTTTACCGAGGCAAAGTATGTTCCGATAACTTTAAACACTCCTTTTACAGTTATAAGAACAACTGGAAAAATAGGAATACCGATACGTACATATTTTTCAGAAGAAGAGGCTAAAGAAGTCTATTCTGCGTACAAAAAATATGGTTTCAAAGACAAAGATTTTACAAATAAAAATGTTGTGATTTTTATTTTAGAGGGTTTTTCTCAAAGAAGTGTTGGTGCTCTACATACAACCGAAAAAGGATATACGCCTTTTTTAGATAGCATTATAAATCATGGTGTTGCGTTTGTTAATGCGTATGCAAATGGAACAAAATCAATTCAGGCTGTACCTGCAATTCTTTCGTCTATACCTCAGTTGACGGATGCAACTATCATTGGTTCAAAATATGCAGCAAATAAAGTTGACGCTTTACCGATTCTGTTAAGAGATGAAGGATACAAGACGGCTTTTTTCCATGGTGCTTTTAATGGTTCCATGGGATTTGATAAATATTGCGAAGCTATTGGTTTTGATAATTATTACGGCATGAATGAATTTTTAGAAGTGAATTCCATGGATGGTAATTATGATAGTGACTGGGGAATTTTTGATGATAAATTTCTTGAATATGCAAAAGAGCAGCTCGATGACTTTCGTCAACCATTTTTCTCAACAATTTTCACTATATCATCCCACCATCCTTATGTTGTTCCAGAGGAATACAGTGGTATGTTCAATGAGAAAAAGGTTGAGTTAAATGCTCTTCGTTATGCAGATTTTTCATTGCAGAAATTCTTTGAATCAGCAAGTAGGAGCAGTTGGTATAAAAATACATTGTTTGTTTTTGTTGCAGACCATACTGTTCCATATTCTTTTGATACAGATGTAACTACAGAATTTATTTCGCCTGTTGACCGCCATAGAATTCCAATAGTATTCTATAATCCTTCGGATTCAAATTTCTGTATGAGAAACCCTCACGTTGTTCAGCAAATAGACATTCTACCAAGTATTTTGTTTCAATTGCGTTACTATAAACCGTTTGTGGCTTTTGGGAAGAATGTGTTTGATGAAAAGTTGAAGGATTTTGCTACATATTACAATGCTGGAACTTATACGTTTATAGATTCTCTTTCAGTGATTGATTTTGATGGCGACAACATTTCAAGATGTTTTAAAATAGAGGAAGATTCAGTGATTGATACGGTGGCAACTGATTCTCAGTTACAATATATAAAAGCGTTCTTACAGGATTATTCGCATAGAATGGTGCTTAATAAAACGAGTTGTAAAGAATAATCATTGATTATTTTCCGAAAAATGTAACTTTGTTTAGTTAATATGAAACGATGAATTCTATAATGGAAAGAAGCTTACATGAAGTCATCGTTGCTTTATAAAATGAAAAATGACAAAAAAGAAGAATTCTTCAATACGTACAGTTGTTCTTAGTTCATTCGCACTAATTATTGTGCTTGGTTTATTTTTGGGTGTAAATATTTTTGGTCAGAGTATCTCGTCTCAGAAGAATGTAGATTTTGCTATAGAAACTGGTTCAACAAGTCAGGATGTTATAGGAAAATTAGAAAAAGATTTACAGGTAAATCATGTTCTGGGATTAAAGATTGTATCTAAAGTCCTTGATTTTGAAAATCATATTCATCCAGGATTGTATGAGTTGTCGGACGGAATGTCGAGTTTCGATGTAATTAGATTATTTCGCTCGGGAAAGCGGAAAACAGTGAAATTCACTATAAAATTTGCCCGTCATTATGAGGAAATACTAAATATGGCTTCTCAAAAACTTGAGGCTAAATATGATGATTTGCTTGCATTGACAAATAACCGTGAATTTATGGATTCTATAGGTTTCAAAAAGGAAACGCTTATATGTATGTTCCTGCCGGACACATATGAATTTTATTGGAATACATCTGCCCGCCAATTTATGGATAGAATGTCAAAGGAATATAAAAAATTCTGGGATGAAGGGCGCCAGAAGAAAGCGAAAAACATTGGTTTGACACCGCAAAAGGTAATGACATTAGCGTCTATTGTTGATCAGGAAACCCGCCATAACGATGAAAAGCCTAAAATAGCAGGAGTTTATATGAACCGCCTGAAAGGAAAGGCGACGGCAGGTAAACTTCAGGCTGATCCAACAATAAAGTTTGCGTTAAATGATTTCGAGATAAAGCGCGTACGCAAAGGTCATATTGAAAAGGCAAAAGTTTCGCCGTACAGTACTTATGAAAATGCAGGATTGCCTCCTGGTCCAATATGTACGCCTTCGAAAGCTGGTATTGATGCGGTATTAAAATACACTAATCATAATTATTATTACTTTTGTGCCCAGCCGAATTATTCTGGATACAGTGATTTCTCGGAAACATTCAGTCAGCATTTGCAAAAGGCCCAGGTTTACCAGAAATGGTTGACGAAAGAGGGTTTTTAGTCAAACAAAATTTTTATAGTAGCTATTAAAATTAATTTTACACTTTTGTAAAAAATAAAGAAATGTCAACAGCAAATTCAGTATCAAAGAAAGTTATTACAACACGGGTTTTGAGTGAAATGAAGGCTCGTGGTGAGAAGATAGCCATGTTAACAGCGTATGATTATTCCACAGCAAGAATCCTTGATGCGGCAGGAATGGACGTGATTCTTGTAGGTGATTCTGCTTCGAATGTAATGGCGGGAAACGTGACAACGCTGCCTATAACTTTGGACCAGATGATTTATCATGCCTCATCGGTGCAAAAAGCTGTTAGCCGCAGTCTTGTTGTAGTAGATATGCCATTCGGAACGTATCAGGGTGATTCTCAGGAAGCTTTGCATTCTGCAGTTAGAATTATGAAGGAAACGGGTTGTGGGGCAGTGAAACTTGAGGGTGGTGAAGAAATTGCTGGTTCAATCAGAAGGATCATTTCTGCAGGTATTCCTGTAATGGGACATCTTGGATTGACTCCACAGTCTATCAATAAGTTTGGAACTTACGAAGTTCGAGCTAAAGAAGAAGCTGAGGCAAAAAAATTAATGTCCGATGCGAAGAAATTAGAAGAAGCCGGTTGTTTTGCCATTGTAATAGAAAAGGTTCCGGCAAAGTTAGCGGGACAAATCGCAAAGGAAGTTAGTATTCCTATTATTGGTATTGGTGCTGGAGGAGAAGTTGATGGACAAGTTCTTGTTTTCCATGACGTTATGGGAATTAATAATGAATTTTCTCCTCGTTTTCTTCGTCGTTATGCAGATTTGTTTACTATAGTAACAGATGCTGCCAAGCAATATATCTGTGATGTTAAATCAAGTGATTTTCCTAATCAAAACGAGCAGTATTAATGGATTTTGATGTTTTATATGAAGACAATCATATACTGATTGCCAACAAACCAAACAATATGCTTGTTCAGGCTGATACAACAGGCGATTTAGCATTGGAAGATTATGCAAAGCAGTATATAAAAATCAAATATAATAAGCCTGGAGCAGTTTTTTTGAATGCTGTTCACCGAATCGACCGACCTGTGAGCGGAGTTGTTGTTTTTGCAAAAACAAGCAAAGCTTTAACGCGTTTAAACGAGCAGTTCCGTTCAAAAGAAATAAAGAAAACATATTGGGCAATAGTTAAAAATCGTCCTAAACTGGAAGCTGCAACGTTAACTGATTTTATTAGACGTGATGCAAAGAAAAACAAATCGTTTGTTTGTCAAAAAGGAACGAAGGATGCGAAGGAAGCAAAATTAAGTTTTAAGATACTTGCATCTTCTGATAACTATCATTTGCTTGAGGTTGATTTACACACAGGACGCCATCACCAAATACGTTGTCAGCTTTCGAATATGGGCTGTCCGATAAAAGGAGATTTAAAATATGGTGCGGAGCGTAGTAACAAGGATGGCGGAATTTCTCTCCATGCCCGTTCTGTGGAGTTTACGCATCCTGTAACAAAAGAAACTATAAAGATTAGCGCTCCTGTTCCAAAAGATTCTTTGTGGCAGGCTTTTGAAGCTATGATTTAATCTTTAAAAACAATTTTCGCTTCTTTTGAGTCAATATTTAGGGAGATGTTCCTTCCTAAATAAGTGGCATGATTTTTTGTTTCATGGCCGATATTAACTCCGTAAAGAATTGGAATATTCAGGTCGCCAAAGTAATTATGTATAATTTCATTAATTGGACGGTCGTTGCCTTGTGAGGTATTTGTGAATTCTCCAACAACAACACCTTTTATTCCGTCTAATTTTCCACTTAATTTCAAGTTTGCCAGCATTCTGTCGATTGCGTAGTTTGCTTCGCCTGTATCTTCAATTAATAAGATGGAATTTTTAACATTTAGATCGAAAAGAGTTCCTCCTAAGCTATAGATTAAAGACAAATTTCCGCCAACTAAACGGCCTTCGGCAGTTCCTTCTATGCAATTTTTATTTGTGGCAACAGTGATTGTGCTTAATTCCCCGAAAAGTGCTTTACGGAGACTTTCAACACTTTCTGCATCAGAAAAGTCTTTTGCCATTGGTCCATGAATTGTTTCAATTCCTCTGTTGTTCAAGGCAATATGCAGACCTGTAACATCGCTGTAGCCAATAATCCATTTCGGATTTTTTTCCAATGCAGAGAAATCAATAAAAGAAAGAACTTGAGCGATTCCGTAGCCTCCACGTGCCGAAATAAGAGCTTTTATATTAGGATTGTCAAGTAATTTTTGAAAGCCTTCAATGCGTTCGCTTTGAGTTCCTGCGTAGCGACCGTCTTGTTTGTACAGGTTGTCTGCTTCAACAACCACTAGTCCCCAACTTTTTAATGTATTTATTCCGTTGGCTAATTCGCTTTGTGTTACAGAATTCGAAAGTGCAAAAACGCCAATAGTATCACCTTTTTTTAGATATGATGGACGAATGTCGTCGGTTATTTCCTGTTGTTCCAATAAAACTGTTTGATAATAATAGCTTGTGTAAACACTATCAACGTTTGTTACGTAAGTATAATAGTTGTACTGTTTTGTACAACTTGATAGTAGAACAAGCCCTACAATTATTGCATATATTTTTTTCATATCAACAGATTTTATTCAAACATCAAGGCTATTTTAGAAAGAATCTTTGCAAAATAGTCTATTTCTTCTTTAGTATTGTATAGTGCGAATGACATTCGTGCGGTTCCTGGTATGCCATAGTATGTCATAATAGGTTCGGTACAATGTGTACCTGTACGAATAGCAATTCCCTGTTTGTCTAGAATCATACCGACATCGGCACAATGCGCTCCTTTTACTAAGAAGGAAATTGCGCCGGCTTTTTCTTCAGCATTTCCGATTATTGTTACTTGTGGAATTTCCCGTAATTTTTGGGTTGCATAAGCCATTAATTCCGCTTCGTGTTTCTGAATATTTTCTATGCCGATGTTCATCAGATAGCGAAGCGCCGTTCCTAATGCATGTGCGCCGACGTAATTTGTTGTTCCTGCTTCGAACTTAAAAGGCAATTCGTTGTAAATTGTTTTTTCAAGAGACACAGTTTTTATCATATCTCCTCCGCCTTGGTATGGAGGTAGTTTTTCCAACCATTCTTCTTTTCCCCAAAGCACGCCAGTTCCTGTAGGAGCATAGATTTTATGTCCTGAGAAAGCAAAAAAGTCACATCCTAGTGCCTGCACATCGATAGGGCAATGTTGAATTGATTGAGCACCGTCAATCATAATCGGAACATTGTGTTCGTGGGCAATGTCTATTAGTAATTTTATAGGATTTACTGTTCCAAGAGTATTTGATACATGTACAACCGAAACAAACTTTGTTTTCGTTGTAAAAAGTTTTTTATATGCTTCAATATCTAAAACCCCGTCATGGTTGAATGGAATGAATTTTAGAGTAGCTTTTTTTCGTTCGCAAACCATTTGCCAAGGAACTAAGTTGGAGTGATGTTCCATAGCAGAAACAATAATTTCGTCACCCTCTTTTAAAAAAGCTTCCGAAAAGGTCTGTGCAACAAGGTTTAAAGATTCGGTAACACCTTTTGTGAAAATAATTTCCTTGTCGCTTGGAGCATGGATAAAAGTCTGTACGGTACGTCGAGCTTGCTCGTAAAGATTTGTGGAAGTTTGACTCAACGTGTGGATTCCCCGGTGGATATTGCTGTTGGTTTTTGTATAAGCATCAACAATAGTATCAATAACAACCTGAGGTTTTTGGGTTGTTGCCCCATTGTCAAAATAGATTAAGTCGTGATTGTTAACCTTTTGACTAAGGATAGGGAAATCGTTTCGTATGGACTGAACGTCAAACATTGTTAGTTTTTTGCAAATATATATAAAAAAAGAACCCCCGCCGATTGGCGAGGGTTCATATAATTGAATTTATGTTATTTCAATTATTTTACGATTTTAGCTGTACCTTCAGCAGTTGCTACGAAGTAAACACCAGCATTCAAAGAATTGATTGAGAATTCTTGAGAAGCTGTTGCAACAACTTGACCAGCTACGTTGTAAACTACGATTTCACCAGCTGAGTAAACAACACCGTTTTCGATAGCTACGTTAGAAACTTCTTCTACAGCATCAAGAACTGGACCACCATATAAAGCAGCGTCAGTTACAGAAACTTCGATAGAAGCGTTTGAGAAATCAACAGACATACCTTTTGATTCAGCATTTGCTAACAATACATCTTTGAAAACAGGTGAAGAAGATGGAGTTTCGCCAGTAATTTCGAATGAGAATTGAACAGAAACTTTGTCACCTTTTTTGATGTTAGCTTTGAAAGAAACCATTTCGTCAGTCATTTGTTTCCACCAACCAGCTTGTTCAGAGTTGTCCACTAAAGCATACATAAGAGTTGTAATGTCGTTTTGAGCAACACCTTCGAATTTTACGTTTGCAAATTGACCTGCTTTAGCAGCTGTTACTTTGCTGTTAAGAATTCCTTGGAATTGGAAAGCATCACCATCTTGTTTGCTGTAAGACAATGTGATAGGATCTACTATATTAGCAGCTTCAGCATAAAGAATTTCAAGGCTTGCACCTTCAATAACGAAATCTTCTGTCGCATCGAAACCTTCGTCTTCAGAAGTTCCAGGGTATTCGTATGCAAGAATTAAGCCAGGAAGTGTTAATGGAGTTTCTTCATCGAATGCAACTTTGTCAACTGTGAAAACTGTTTCCAATGTGAAAGCTTCACCAGCAACAACTTCAACTTCACCGTATGTTGCACAAAGTGGAGTCCAGTAGCTAACTTCTTCACGTTCGTCAGCCATGAACATTTGCATTTTACCTGTCATGTTTGCAGTACCTTTCAATGTTACCATGAATTTTTCACCAAGTGCAGGAGTCCATAAAGTGTTACCTGAAGCTTCTTCAACTGCATCTGGGAATGCTGCAGCGTTACCAGCTTGCCATTGGATAGAAGTTCCTGATTCGTCTGCTTTACCAAACGAATTGTACTTAACTGTGATTGTTCCGTCTTCAAGGGACCATTCGTTTCCTGCAAAAGCAGCAACACCCATGAAAGCAGATGCTAATAGTAAAAATACTTTTTTCATAATTTTTTGTTTTTAATTAAACTTTAAATAAATTTTTATCTATGCAAAGATAGGGTGGTTTTTTATAGAAAGCAAATATTTTTTGTATTTATCTGCGGTAGTTTTGTATATAGATATTTTTCTTTTTTCTACAGCGATTTATTCCTTAATTTCCCCTTTCATCACAGAAGGATCAAAAAAACGCAAAACTGTGCTGATTAGTAGGCAGACAACTATTCCTGTGAATCCACATGGACCAGTCAGCAAATCGTTTGTGTTTTCCAAATATATTACAGAAATACCCGCAATTGCATTAAGAGTTCCGTGAACAATTGCTGCAGCAATTACTGATTTTGCTTTTATTCGGATATACATAATAATAGGCGTGAATGATATGCAGAACAAAATCATCATACCAACCCCAGCTATTGGATGTTCTGGGTAGTTGTGTCCCATAAGAATTAGTGGGAAATGCCACAATCCCCAAATTGCTCCAATAATTGCAGATGTTTTAAAAAAGGGCTGTCCCTCGAATTGTTTTAACAACCAGCCACGCCAGCAAATTTCCTCACCAAATGCAAACAAAGCATTAATTGTTATTCCGGCAGAAAGTCCAGAAACAAGAGTTATTGCCAACAATGACCATGCATTAATATCAGGTATTTGTTCGGACATTTTTTCTAATGCCTCTAGAATTAGCGGTGTTTCTGTGGAAAAAGAAACTCCAGGAATTAAGGTTGAACAAGCTAAAGCCGATAAAGAAAAAAGAGGCATTAACAACCATCCTACAAAAAACCAACGGTTTATTTTAAAAGAAACATTCAAACCTTGTAATACAGGTTCCTTATATAATAATTGTAGAATTATCACAGAAACCATAGGAATAAACATGTAAAGCGAGGCGAAAATTGTTCCACCTACTGTTTGGTAAGAACCTCCTAATAACTTAAAAAGACTAACCGATACAATACTAATGCTAAACAGAACAGTTGTAAAAAGGAATAATTTGTTTTTCATAGTTAATTTTTTTACAAAAAAAATAAAAATAATAAAATGTACAAGGTTGTAAAGTAGTTATTTTGTTAAGATGTGCAGTTAGATTCGTGGTATAAATCTACTTAAAATTCCAGGGACAGTTGTTTTGAAAGTTCTGAATTAAAGGTGACGCGGTGATATTCGGTTAAACCAAAATCCCGTATTGCAATTTTGTGTTTTAGGGTTGGATATCCTTTGTTAGAAATCCAATTATAAACAGGAAATTTCTGATGAAGTTCATCCATGTAGTCGTCGCGGTAGGTTTTTGCAAGGATTGATGCGGCAGCAATTGAGAGATATTTCCCATCACCTTTAACAACACAGTCATAAGGAATGTTCTTGTATTTTTTAAATCTATTGCCATCAACAATAATATGTTCTGGAGTAACAGAAAGTTGGTCAATAGCCCGATGCATTGCTAAAAACGAAGCATTTAAAATGTTAATCTTATCAATCTCGTGATTGTCAACAATACCAACGGCCCAGGAAATGGCATCTTTTTCTATTTGCGAACGCAGCTCTTTCCTTTTTTTGTCGGTCAGTTGCTTAGAGTCGTTAAGTAAATCATTTTTATAGTCATTAGGGAAAATAACAGCTGCAGCATATACGGGACCAGCCAAGCATCCCCGTCCAGCTTCATCGCATCCGACTTCAACGCAATTTTCTGTGAAATACGATTGTAACATTATTGTTTCTTCTTTTCACGAACTAAAATATCGTATTTTGTAATTGCCCAAAAAACCCATTTATCTCCGTACATTCCTAAAGCCATGTGGGTTACATCGGGAGTCATAACTTTCATACAATTTTGAGAAAGTCGTTCTTGTATCCAGTGTGTTACAACAGTATCTATCACATTTTTCATTCCTTCGTCACCATGAACGCCGTTTAAAGAATAACCATAACCAACACAGAAAGCCATCTTCATAGCTTGTACGAAATTCAAGCCATTTTCGTTTTCGTAGGTTGTACCTTTATATTGTGTTTTATTTATTTGATCCCACGGAGTTTCACCTTTCAGATTAACGTCTTCGCTATGATTTTCAAAAAACATTTCCCGTGCATGCTCGTTGGCAAGCCGTTCCAAGGTTGTGTCCCATTCAATTGCAGGAACAGGGGCAACATACACAACTTCGCTTGTGTCGCATTCGCAACCTTTTAAGCGCCAATTGTTTACTGCCTGTAATGCATATTTGCGGAAACTTTCACGCTCCGAAGAAAATGGAATAGTGTGGAACTCTGTGTTAAGTCTAGACTCAATGTCTAAGAATTTTCTGTCTCCAGGGAAAATTTCTTTTGCCATCGACAGATATCGATATGCGTTTCGTAAAAGTACGCTGTCTTTCCATGTGCGTTCGTAGCTTGCTGTTGCTCTATATGCTGTTGCTTGGGAATTGATGAGCTCTATCCAGCGATTTTCTATGTGGCTTGTTATGCCTTTGTCTTCAGGATATAATTCCAGTCCTTTTTTAGAAAAATCATAAAATAATGTTTTGTCGTCGTCGGTTCGGGCTGTGTCAACACTAAGAATTAACGCTTTTTTGAATCCTTCGCTTATGCCATAATTGTTTTGAAACTTGATTTTATAATTCCGTATCAGAGTAAACAAATCACTGAACATCCAGTTTTCTGCCAATAAAATAGCACCTTGTGTAAGAGCTACATAATTATCGTTAGAGCTGTTGATTTCTGCGGGTGATTTTGCATAAAGCCGTTCTACTTTTGAATAGCATTTATCGTATCGTCCGGCATCTGCATCAAGCTGTGCATATTCCAGTCCGTTTGATTTTTTTGTTCTGAATATACTTGCAAGTTTTTGATTAATAGCTTGAGCTTCAGATGTGTTGGCTGTTTTAATTTTTCTTGCACGATTCTCTGCGAAATCTTTGATAATCAAGAGGGTATCATTATGTTCATCAAGAATCTCCCTGTCTTCGTCCTTGGCACTTAGAATACTTAAATTAGATAGGCAGTCAAGAAGAGGATTTTTAGAGATTTCTTTGTATTCCGATGGAGATTGAGCCATTTCGTAATATGCGATTGCTTTCACGTAATACACTTCAATCATGGCTGGTTTCTTTTTCAAAGCAGCGTCACATTGTTGAAGACATTTGGCATAATCCTGTTTATTGTAGAGAGAATATAATTTGCTCATTTTCTGCGAATAACCAGAAAAAAACAAAAGGATAAAAGACAGTACAAATACAATTTTCCGCATTATAAAAAGCTTAAAATCTTGTTACATAAAAGAACAGTTACGTTCAATTGAAATAAAATTTTGTTCAAAGATAGGTTTTATTTTGATAGTAAGGAGTTTTCGTGGGTGAATAAAAATTCATATACTTGCAACACAAACAAAAATGCTATGCTGGATTGGAATAAATTATTGTCACCTAAACGTTTAGGACTTGAAGACGAAGAAACACGGGCACAAGATATTCGTTCGCAATTTCAAAGAGATTATGACAGAATAATTTTTTCGTCACCATTCCGACGACTGCAAAATAAGACACAAGTATTCCCATTGCCTGGGAGCATTTTTGTTCATAACCGGCTGACACACAGTCTTGAAGTTGCATCTGTTGGACGTTCATTGGGAAATATGATTGCGTCGGGATTAGCAGATCGAAAAATAGATATTGCGCCGCATTTACTTGACAGCATCGGTACGATTGTATCTTCCGCGTGTTTAGCACACGATTTAGGAAATCCACCATTCGGTCATTCCGGAGAAAAGGCAATATCCCGTTATTTTGAGGAAATAGATTCAAACAACATTTCGTCCCTTTTGACTCAGGATCAATTACTTGACCTTACAAATTTTGAGGGAAATGCGAATACACTCCGTTTGCTGACACATCATTTTACAGGACGAAGAAAAGGTGGATTTGCATTGACGTATGCAACTATTGGAACCTTGTTAAAATATCCGTGTTCTTCAAAGGATATAAAAATGGGGAAGACGCCATATCATAAATATGGAGTTTTTCAGTCTGAAATACCTGTTTTACAAACAGTTGCAAAGGAATTAGGATTAATTCAGTATGAGAAGAGTGACACAGTATTCGGACGCCATCCATTAGTTTTTTTAATGGAAGCAGCCGATGACATTTGTTATCAGATAGTTGATTTGGAAGATGCTCACCGGTTAGGAATAATTTCCACAAAAGATGCAAAAGATTTGATGATGGCGTTTTTTGATCCGCAGATAGATAAAGCAGCATTGAACGATTTAGAAAATGCATTGAACGATATTTCCGACGAAAACGAACAGATGGTGATACTTCGTTCACGTACAATCAATAAACTTATAACTGACTGTGCAAATGTATTTTGGGAGAATTACGATGACATTATGAATTGTCGTTTTTTTCATTCCCTTGCTGATTCAATGCATGGTACGCCTAAAAAAGCGTTATTGACATTGTCATCTTTAGCAACAGAAAAAATTTATAATGCCCGTGAAGTTATTGAGATTCAAATAGCTGGACATAGAATTCTAAGCGAACTTCTGCAAGAGTTTGTGACGGCAACCTTGCGAAAAGGGGAAACGCTTTATACATCACAGTTACTTAGATTACTTCCTTCCCAATTAATTACCGATGAAAAAGATATTTATTCGCAGATTTTCTCGGTGGTTGACTTTATTTCGGGAATGACAGACGTATATTCTTTGGAGATGTATAGAAAAATCAAAGGAATATCATTTTCTGTTATACGATAATCGATAGAAATTCGTTTGTTTATTTGTTTAATAATCAATACATTTGCATTATTGAAAGAATAATGTTCCTAAAAGACTCTATCTAAATGAAAATCAAAAAATTATTAGTTCTTTTGCTGGGAATAATCCTTGCGGCACAATCGTTTTCTCAGACTGAAAATTTCAGGGAACCAGCACGAGTTGAATCATATTTGACTGAACTATATCCCGAGGCATTCAATTTGACATTAATGCGTGATGCGATTTTGTATTACATTGATAGAGAATTGAAAAACGAAGGTTGTAGAATTTTGCAGCCAAATCAGATTTTGCAGGGTGCTTCTCAGGAGTTTGCCGATTATATGGGAAAAACTGATGAAATCAGAGTTTCGTATGCTCCTTCAAAATATGTGTTGCAACAACGTTTAATGAATCAAGGTGGTGGTGTTCATCAGGCAGACGAAATCACGATGAAAACATCTATTCAACGCGCAAAAATTTCCTTGACATACGATGAGGTTGCGCAAGATATTGTTTTCCAAATCTTTAAGAGAAAATCTGTCGAAATTCTTCAAAATCCTGGATATGTGTTTGCGGGAATTGGTTGTGCGATAGACAAAACAGGAAAGAAGTTATATATTTCGATAAGTGTTGGTAACTATAATCTGTTAACTGCTTCAAAGAAAGAAATCAAAGAGTCTGGATTGAAACTAACAACGTCTAATCAAGGAATTGGCTGGTACGATGCAAAAGCATGTAAGGCTTGTGCAAAATATAAGGAAATGGAGTCTATCCGTTCCATGGTTTCAATTGATAGAGGAAAAATCTATTTTGAAACATCTGATTATAAATCTTTCAAGAAATTAATGAAAGATCCAACCGATGCAATTGCTGTTGATATTGTAAACATAAAACAATATCCTTGCAACGGAAGCAACATTGTGAATAATCAGTTGCCAAGCCGTGGTTTTATGACAAAACCGGTGTATGTTAAAGATTTTGATAAATTAAATATTTACGCTGGAAGAAATTCATCATCGAAACTTCGTCTTTTATTGGGAGAATTGCCAGAAGGTGTTACTGATTACGAATACAATGTTTTGATTATTAAAGATAAACATCTTTGTAAGACACTTACTCCAAGTTATGAAAAGAAGATTGAAGGTTTCAACATGCCGGAATTGCTTCCTTTCCCAGATACAGTAACTCGTTACAACACATTTGTTTATACTCCAAAAGTGGAACGCGACACAATCAGTTTCATTATTCCTTTTGAAATTGGACGTTCGCAATATCGCCCGGAAGATATCATTGCTTTTGTTGACTCAATGAAACAACCGGATTTTCAACCGCTCGCATTCATAGTGTCTGCGTATACTTCGGTTGATGGAAATCCTGAGAAAAACATGCAGCTTCGTGGAGAGAGAATTAATACCATTGTTAGTTCAATAGCATCATATTCAGGAAATAAAGTTCCTATTTCTACTCAAAGTAAAGATTCATGGGATTTATTCTATACAGACATTGTTGCTACAGAATGGCAGTTTTTGAAGACAAAATCTCACGAAGAGGTACTTGCTTATATTTCCAAAGGCGACAATTTGAAAAAAATGGACGGACTGCTTTCTAAGCATCGTTTTGCAGAAGTTCAGATTGTGGTTGAGTACGATATTTCAACAAAACATAAAGAACAATCTTATTCTGTGTATGCTTTCCACAAAGCATTAAAAGAATACAACGAGGACCGTGCTTTAGCAGTTCAAAAATATATCATGCAGCAGGTTCTTTCTGGAAGATATCCAAAAACAGTTATCGACAAGATGCAGATTCCTGACAAACCAGCATATGTTGGATTGCAGGTAAATAAAATGTGGTTAGATTACACTGCGAATAATAAACCAATTGATGAGAAATTTTTGAAGGAAATGCAACGTCTAAAAACATTGAATCCAACTCATCCATATGTACGCCGCAATCTTGTTTTTGCACGTTTAAAATTGGAAACAATCGACAATGAATATTATGTAACCGAAATGCAGAAAGATATTGATGAACAATTGATTTCGAAATTACCTAAATATGCTATTGATCCATTAAATCTTGAATTACAAGTTAAATCATTACAAAACTTAAATAAAACATATAAAGTTTCTAATGAAGAGGAATTTGTAAATGCAGCATTTGAAAGAATCAAGGAAATAATAGAAATTGACGACAATGATTGGAAAGGAGCTTTAAATATTGCTTCAATATTCGCGGGAATGAATGACTACGATTATCCAGTAAGCGTTATGGCTCCAATGATAAAATTGCCTAATGTAAGTGAGGAATTTGTGTTTGCATTTATCTCGATGTGTACACATACTGATTATATGTATCATAACCAAGCATTTATTGATGCTTTAGTTAAGGCTGCAGAGATGAACAAACCACGTTTGTGCGAATTGGTTGACACTGGTAAACTTTCGTTCCAAATGTTCGAGAATCCAGAAGTTAAAAAAGCATTCTGTCCAATCTGCAATCAGTAAAATAAGGCGCTACAAGGAATTTGTGGTACTTTGGTAAACTGCTATTTTAAAGAAATTAATTCTAAGAATATGAAATTGAAATTCAGAGTTCTCTCACATAGAATCATATCATTTGAAATAGCGTTTGTCGCTGCATTGGCAGCAATTGCTTCATTGCTTGTTTTTTATGTAATGGATTGCACTAATATCTTTCTTGTTGTAGGTATTATAGCAGTTCTAGTATTCTTTTCAGTTTTTTTTATTACACGTCATCTTGTAAAGCTTTTTGTTATTGAAAAAGTTAGGCCAATTTATAAGGTAATCCGTTCGGAACAGATGCCACGATTTAGGGAAATAGCAAAGAACGATAATGATCTTATAGAAACAGCAACAAAAGATGCGGAAGAGTGGGCGACAAGAATCAGTGACAAAGAGCTAGAAATGTTGAAAAAACAGGAGATTTTCAGAAAAGAATATATAGGAAATGTTGCTCATGAACTGAAGACGCCAATCTTTACCATTCAAGGTTATGTTTCAACCTTGCTTGACGGTGGATTATATGACGAATCAATTAATCGTCTTTATTTAGAAAGAACAGATAAGGTTATTCAGCGAATGACATCAATTGTTCACGATTTAGATTCAATAAATCGTTTGGAATCGGGAGTTTTAAAGATGGAATATACAACATTTAATATTGTTGACCTTGTAAATGAAGTATATGAAGCTCAAGAATATTTGGCGAAAGAACGTAATATTACCTTGTCTGTTGAAACAGCTTTGCCAAAAAATCTATTAATGGTTTATGCTGACAAGATGAGAATAAATATGGCATTGTCAAATCTTATTATTAATGCTATAAAATATAACAAGACTGAAGGTGGTTCTGTAACCGTTCGTTTTTTCGACATGGAAAGTCGATTTTTGGTTGAGGTATCAGATACAGGTATTGGAATTCCTCAGGAATGTCAGGAACGTATATTTGAACGATTTTTCCGTGTTGATAAAAGTCGTTCGCGTGAGCAGGGAGGCACTGGTTTAGGATTGGCCATTGTTAAGCATATTATTGAAGCACACGGAGAAAAAATCACGGTGAAAAGTACTGTAAACCAAGGCTCTTCATTCTCTTTCACAATTAAAAAAGGTACGATTCGATAAAATATGGCAAATTCAAAGACAATATTACTTGTTGACGACGAACCAGATATAATAGAAATACTTCGATATAATTTGGAGAAGGAAGGCTATAAAACATATTCAGCAATGAATGGTCTTGATGCAGTGTCGATGGCACAAAAGGTAAATCCAGATTTGATTTTACTTGATGTTATGCTTCCTGACATGGATGGAATTCAGACTTGCGAAACGATTCGGCAAATACCTGAGTTGAAAAATACGATAATAGCATTTTTAACTGCCCGAAGCGAGGATTATTCGGAAATAGCTGGTTTTCAGGCAGGTGCAGATGATTACATAACGAAGCCGATTCGTCCCAAAGTTCTTATCACAAGAATTCAGTCTTTGTTAAAAAGGAATTTACAAAACGATCAGGATGAATCTCAAATTATTAAATATGAAGATATTATACTAGACAAAGAAAAATTTCTTGTCAGTGTTAATAATCATTCATTCAGTCTTCCTAATAAAGAATTCAAACTATTGGAATTGTTGATTTCTAAACCGGAGCGTGTTTTCACACGTGAGGAAATTTATTCATTGATTTGGGGAAGTGAAATTGTTGTTGGCGACCGTACGATTGACGTGCATATTAGAAGATTGAGAGAAAAAATCGGAGAAAAATACATTCATACAATAAAAGGAATCGGGTACGTATTTGCCCGTAGATAATTATGGCAGAGATAAAAGCGTGTATATTTGATATGGACGGAGTGCTTGTAAGCACCGAAATTTATCATTTTAAGGCATGGAAACGTTTGACGGAAACTTTGGGATTTTCTATTGATGAAAAATTTAATGAGAATCTAAAAGGTGTCAGCCGTTCTGTATGTATAGATCTAATTCTAAAACATGGCGGTTTAGAGAAAACACAAGAGGAAAAAGATGTTTTAGCAGCACAGAAAAACGAATGGTTCCTTGAATATGTAAACACAGAAATTACTCCAAGTAACGTATATCCTGGAGTAATAAATTTTTTGGAAACGTTAAAGCAAAAAGGATATAAAACAGCTATTGGTTCTGCAAGTAAAAATGCTCCTTTGCTTGTGGAGAAATTAGGAATAAAAAAATATTTTGATGCAATAGTTGACGGTAACATGATTACAAAAGCAAAGCCAAATCCTGAGGTTTTTCTGAAAGGAGCTGAATTAATCGGTGTTAATCCTCAAAATTGTGTGGTTTTTGAAGATGCAATCAGTGGTGTTGAAGCTGCAAAGAATGGGGGAATGTTTTGTATTGGAGTTGGTTCTGCGGAAATCTTGAAGAAAGCAGATTTTTGCATTAATAGTTTTACGCAGATGAGTTTGGAACGCCTTAATGAGCTTGCTTAAAGGACAAAACAAAATAGCAAGTTCGAATTCATGAAAATCCGTTTAACGATAATATTTATTTTGCTCTCGATTATTGGTTATAGTCAGGAGGACAGCCTTTCTACTATTTCAAAGGAGGAAATTCCTCAGAAAAATATAGTTGATCGGGTAATGAGTTTGTTTGAGACAAATTTCGGAAGAACTTCAATAAAGTATTATCCATCTGCGGGTATTGATCCTGCCAGCGGAATTTCGATTGGAGCATTGTCGTTGATTTCAATTGTTCCGAAGGAAACAGATAGAAAGAAAATAAGATTTTTCCGTCCAACGTCAATTTCAAACATGGTTACATATTCAACAAAAAAATGGTTAAATATGAAATCAGATGTGATTTTATATGCAAGTCATGGATTTGTTGTGAATACATTTGTACAGTACCAAGTTTCACCGGATCATTTTTATGGTATTGGTAATGACACACTTAATACAAATCCTGTGAAATTTGACATGAAAGACCTCCGTATAGATGGAAATATTTCAAAGGAACTTTCACAAACATGGTTTTTAGGATTTAATTTTGATATCTCGCATAGAAATTATACAGCATTAGATTCTGGAGAAAGTATTTTGCCAGAACAGAAAAATAAATGGTTGATTGGTTTTGGGCCATACTTAACATATGATAGCAGAGATCATATAAACTATCCTTCACACGGAGAATATGTAACAATAGGAATTAAATATTTCGCACCGCATAGTTCCAATGCTTATTCATTTTATTCGTTGGAAATAAATGCACGAAAATATATCACACTTTATAAAGACATCATTCTTGCAATGAGCTTGTTTAATGGTTTAAGCGAAGGCGACATACCTTTTTATTGCTTATATCAACTTGGAGGGCAGACTCGTCTCCGTGGTATTTCCAACAAGTATATGTATATTGACAAGAATGCATATTATGCGCAATGCGAACTTAGAAAGCACATTTGGAATCGTTTCGGGTTAGTTGTGTTTGGAGGACTTGGTAATACATATCCAAAGATTTCCGAGATAAATTCTAATCATATTAAGTATGTTTATGGGGCTGGAATTCGATTTCAAAGCGATACAAGAAGTAACATTAATCTAAGAATGGATTACGGCAGGGGTAGTTTTGGAGATTCGGGAATATATATGACAATGCGTGAAGCATTCTAATAAAATAAAAAATATAATTTTGCGGAACTTTTATATTGTTGATTATGAGCATAAATTTTAAATCATTTAACTATAGACCAATTCTTGTCAGTTTAGCAATAATTGCATGTTTTACAACTTTAGTACTTGTATATTTTAGCCCTGTTTTCGAGGGAAAAGAATTACGTCAGCATGATGTGCTGCAATATTTAGGAACGGCGGAAGAATCTTTCCAATATGAAAAATCAACGGGAGAAACACCATTATGGACAAACTCCTTGTTTTCTGGAATGCCGACATACCTGATTCACATTTCAACAAAAAATCTTGTAGGAACGATTTACAATATGTTTCATACAACGGTTCAACATCCGGAAATGATTGTGTTGATGTACTTTATATGGGCATTTTTAGCATTGCTTTTGGTAAATATTCCAATGGGACTTGCTGCATTAGGAGGATTGTTTTATGGACTTTCCACTTATTTTTATATTATTATTGAAGCTGGTCATATTACCAAGGCGATTTCCTTGGGATATATGCCGTTAATCATTGCATCAACGTACGCCGCTTTTTGGCAGAAAAGAAAAATTTTTGCATCTGCGATATTTACAATGGCTCTTGCTTTACAATTGATAGCAAACCATTTACAGATAACTTATTATACTGCATTAATATGTCTTGTTCTTGTATGTTTTGCTTTGTATAAAGCAATTAAAGAAAAGACAATAAAGGAAAATTTTGTAAAACCATCTCTTTATCTATTGGTAGGTCTTATTCTTGCAGTTGGCGCTGATTTTAGTAGAATATATGCGGCGTACGACTATGGAATGGATTCAATCCGTGGAAAATCGGAATTGACTGACCATAGTAATATTCAAACACAAGGTCTTGATAAAGATTATGCAACTGCATGGAGCTACGGAATAGACGAAACGCTAGATTTATTTATTCCTAATTTTATGGGAGGAGCTTCCAGTGGAGAGTTGGATACTGATTCAGAAGTTTATAAAACTTTAAAACAAAATGGTGTTCCTAATACAAATAAAATCATTAAAAATATGCCAACGTATTGGGGAGATCAGCCAATAACATCTGGACCTGTATATATTGGTGCAATTGTAATTTTCCTTTTCATTTTTGGGCTTTTATATGTTACTGGACCTGTAAAATGGTGGCTAGTTATTGTGACAATTTTGTCGATTACATTGGCATGGGGACATAATTTTATGCCATTAACCGACTTATTCCTTGATTATTTCCCAGGATACAACAAGTTCCGAACAGTATCAATGATTTTAATTATTGCTGAATTTGCAATGCCGTTATTAGGAATACTTGCATTAAAGAGATTCTTTGAAGCGGAAGATAAAACTATTGCTTTCAAAAAATTGGGAATCGCATTGGGAATCTCCGGTGGATTGTTGCTGTTTTTGATTTTCACTTCAGGAATTTGGTCTTTCCAAGGACCACATGATGCGGAACTTCTTCCAGACTGGCTTCTTCCTGCCTTACAGGCGGATAGAAAGGCAATGATGTTAAGTGACTCATGGAGATCGCTTCTTATTGTAATTGTATCGTTTGTTATTTTAACATTGTTTCATTTTGGGAAAATGAAACAAAATGTAGCTATTGTTTTATTGGCAGCTGTAGTAGTAGTTGATATGTATCCAGTTAATAAGCGTTATTTGAATGCAGAAGATTTCAAAAAACCAACAAAATTACTTTTCCAACCTACTAGGGCAGATAAGATGATTTTAAAAGACTCTGATCCTAACTTCAGGGTTATGAACCTGACAGTCAGCCCATTTAACGATGCATCAACTTCGTATTTCCATAAATCGATAGGCGGTTATCATGGTGCGAAATTAAAACGTTATCAGGAGCTGATAGATTCATGTTTAGCAAGACAAAATTGGGATGTTTACAATATGCTTAATACAAAGTATTTCATTGTAAATGGAAAAGACAATTATCCAATTGCACAACCAAATCCGGAAGCATTAGGTAATGCATGGTTTGTTAAGAATATTCACAAAGTTCCAAACGCTGATGCGGAAATTGTAGCATTAAAAGATTTCAATCCTTCCGTGGAAGCATTTGTAGATCAGAGATTTGAGATTTCAGACACAGAATATTCTGTTGATTCTGCAGCAACTATAAAACTCGAATCATATTCTCCAATAGAGTTGACTTACACTTCGACGAATTCTCAGAAAGGTGCGGCAATATTTTCAGAAATATATTATGCAAAAGGTTGGAACGCATATATTGATGGAGAACCTACACCACATTTCCGTGCGAATTATGTTCTTCGTGGTTTGGAAATTCCTGCAGGAACTCATACGATAAGTTTCAAATTTGAACCAACACTGTTCCAAAAGACAGATCAGGTTTCACTTGTATTTTCAATACTATTACTAATCGGATTTTTTGGAATTTGTGGTTTCGAAATCTATAGAAATGTTAAAAGTTCACCTGAAATAGCATAATGGGGATTGTCCGTACTCAGTCGATAATTGGTTCGTTTTGGATTTATGTTGGAGCAGCGTTAGGCTTTGTTACCAGTGCATTAATTTTTCCATATTATCTTGATGCTGAGCAAATTGGACTTTTGAATCTGTTGGTAACTTACGGAACTTTATTTGCTCAGTTCGGTTCTGCGGGATTTGTGAATACAATCACACGAATGTTTCCTTACTTCCGCAACAATGAAAAGAAACATAATGGATTTTTATGTCTCACTGTAATTGTAGTTAGCCTTGCAAGTATTGTTACAATTGGACTGTTTTTTCTACTTTATCCATATATTATTCAAAATAGCAGCAAAGGCGGAAATCTTATGCAAGATTATGCTATCTGCATAATTCCGATGTTTATTTTCATAACCTTTTTCAATATTTTCGATAGTTATACAAAGGCTTTGTTAAATGCAACACGGGGGATTTTTCAAAAGGAAGTAATGCTAAGAATTCTAACATTTGTTCTTATTCTTTGCTATATCTTCCAAATAGTTAATTTCCAATCATTTGTATATTGGTATGTAGTCTGTTATGCAGTTATTTTTCTGTATATGCTTGTAGCATTAATTGGTGACGGTCAGTTTTTTCTGAAACCAGATTTCTCTCTGATTGACAAAAATATGGCGGGAGAATTGGCAAAAGTTAGTCTATATGGCGTTATTATTACTTCGGCAAATATCATTGTTGTTAATCTCGATCGAATAATGATTGAGAAATTGGTAGTGGAGAATCCGCTTGCGCAAGTTGGGATATATACTACTTGCACCTATTTTGCCACAATGGTAATTCTTCCAAACCGTGCTCTACAGAAAATTTCCTCTACTTTAGTTGCAGAAGCCTGGAAACGAAATGATATGAATCAATTACAGGTATTGTATCAAAAAAGTACGATAACACAGTTAATTGTAGGAACTTTAGTATTCTTTGGTATTTGTATCAATCTTGATTACATTTTCCAGATAATTCCCGAGGAATATAGTGCTGGTCGTTGGGTTGTGGTTTTCATTGGTATTTTTTATTTAAGCGATATGGCAACCGGAGTAAATAAGGATATTGTTAGTAACTCCACAAAATACAGCAAACTTTCACACTGGACGTTTTCGTTGATTTTAGTGATTATTGCTCTGAACTTTCTTTTTATCCCATATTATGGAATTGTTGGTGCTGCAGCATCGTCGTGTATTGCAAGAATTTTATACAATACGGTAGCTTTTTGTTATGTGAATAAGGAATTCAAATTACAGCCATATTCTTTCAAACACATATTAATAGTAGGAATTGGCATAATTGCTTATGCTTCAGCGTATTTTATTCCAGAAACTAGCAATCTTATTGCCAATATTTTAATCAAGAGCAGTGTTATTTCAATAATATTCTGTGTGCTTATATATGTCTTCAAAATATCAGAAGACGTAAACGATTTAGCAGACTCTTTCTTAAAGAGAATAAGAATAAAATAATCGATTAATATTTTTTAAATTCATTGGTTCCTTCAACGCGTTCAAATTCGGAACCTTTCTTCCATTTTAAATATGGAATGATTGCCTGGTCAAGATTAGCAATATAATTAACATCGAACATCATGAAATGTTGTTGGTCGTCGAGATATTCGTCAGTTTCGTCTCCTGCAAGAAAACGCCATCCGCTATCCTCGTCATCTTCTTTTTCTTCACGATACATAAAGCCAACTTTTTCACCGTCAACAGTTATTCTATCCGATGCGATACAATATCCCATTGGTTTCACTAAATCCTGAATATCAGCAACTTGAAGTATATATTTATTGTCTGCCATATAAAAATATTTTGGACAAAAATACAGAATAAATTCTTACTATCCTTAAATGAGAATTTCTCAATTAAAAACACTACTTTTGGCACAACTTGAAATATATGGGCAAAGGGTATTCAAAATCATTTATAAAATTATTGTTTCCGCTATTTTTAGCGTTGCCTTTTCCATTTACATTGATGAACTGTGCAAGGGAATCTGCTCCAATTGGAGGACCGGTAGATACTATTGTTCCCTATGCTGTTTTTGAAAAACCGGAGAATAACTCACAGAACATAAATCCGCAGAAAATCGTTGTAAAATTCAATGAATTTATAGCTCTTGACAATGTTGACGATAATTGTATGATTTCTCCTGTATTGGATGAAAAACCTACAATTTCGGTTAAGAAGAAGAAAATGACAATTGATTTATCAAAGCAGAAACTTCAACCGAATACTACGTACAGTTTCAATTTCAACAATGCTATAAAAGATTTGACGGAAGGTAATGTTACAGAACAATATTTGTATGCATTCTCTACAGGAAGTGGAATTGATTCGATGAAAATAGCAGGAAAGGTTTCGCTTGCAAAAGATGAAAAAATTTCTGAGCACATGTATGTGTTGTTATATGACAATCTGAGTGATACGGCTTTTCAAACTCAGAAACCACGATATATAACTCAAGTATCAAAGAAAGGAGACTTTTCATTTTCTAACATAGAGGCGAAACAGTATAGAATCTATGCATTGGAGGATTCCGACAAGGATTTTATGTTTAATCAGGTTTCTGAAAAGATTGCATTTCTTGACACAATTTTCAATCCGACAGCAGAACGATACATCGATAGTATCTGGTATTCTCATAATGACACAATCCGTTTCGAGGAATTTGAGGACAGCATACAAATAGTTCAAGTAAAGGATTCTTTTAATCTTGTAGAGAAAACACGCTGGTCCGACCAAAATATCAAACTGACATTATTTGAAAATGAGGTTTGGAATCAAGCAATTTTAACACAGAAAAGAATTTCGAAATATGCTGTTGCATATAAATTCGCTGCAAAAGATAACTTTCCGACAAATATTGAGATTACTCCAAAAGGTGAATTTAAACAGGAAATCTTAAATTCCGACAGCCTAATTGTTTGGTTGACAGACACAAGTTTGCAAAGTTGTGATTCTTTACAAGTGATTCTTACGTATCAGAAAAACTTGGAAGATAAACAGTCTATTGTAGATACAACATCAATAGAATTAGCAAAGGATTTGCCTGACCGTTTGTCAGTAAAGACGAATCTTGAAAAAAGCGATAAGGTTTATTCTGGCGACAGTATCACTATCGTACTTTCCCGTCCGTTAAAAGATGCGGATTTGAGTAAAATCAGTTTGTATGAATCTTGTGATACTTCGAAAAACAATTGCGAGGAAATCATTCCATTTTCTGATAATGAGTATAGACCTAAAAAGCATTATAACGAACAAACTATTCTGAAATATAAGGAAGCAAACGATAGATTTGCATTGTATTTTAGTAAGAAAATTCAACCTGAAGATGTTACTGTTGTGCTTGATGGACTTCCAAATCTGCAGGATTGGTATTACTGCGAATTAGATAAGAAAAGTAACGCGCTGCTGTTTTGGATTAAGCCTGATTCGGATGCATTAAAACTTAAAAATCAGGCAATTACGGTTAAATATAAAACTCTAAGTGAAAAAGATACTGTTCAGAACTTTAATCAAAAGAAAGACGTGGATGTACAGAAGATGTACAAAGTGCCGTTCACAAATAAAAAATTAATATTGCAGCTGGCAGAAGAACAGAAAACTCTGTTGAAACCTTCGGAGCCATTGTTGATTTATTGCAATAATCCAATAAAATCAGTAACAGACAGTTTATTTTCTCTTGTAAACAACGAAGATTCGTTGGAAACATCTGTTATTACTCGTGTTGCATTGAGTAAAGCTTCTTCAAGAATTATAGAGGTTTACCATGACACAAAACCTGGAGAAAGCTATAGCTTAACAGTGCAGAAAAATGCTATTGTTGATACGTTTGGATCGCAAAACCGTGAGTTTATAAAAGACATTCAAACTGCGTCTTCCGAAACCCTGTATGTGCAGAAGATTCCGTATTCAATTGTTGCATCAAATAATGAAAGAACATATTCTCTTATAGCTGACTGGAAAACGAACTTCACTTATAAATTAATCATTTCAGACAGCACATTTACTGACATTTTCGGTGATGCGAATGATTCTATAGTATTTTCATTTCAATGTCCGAAAAAAGATGATGTAGGAAGTTTCTTGGTGAAAAATACTCAGGGTTTCCCTTCCGAAAATCTAATATTCATTCTTGAGGCACAAGACAATAAAAAAGAAGAAACGTATATTGGTTCAAAAACATCGGAAGGCATACGTTTTGAAAATATTCCTGCGGGTTCGTATAATCTTAGCTGTGTAGATGACGAAAATGCTAATAACCGATGGGATTCAGGTTGTTTTGAAATCAAACGTCAGCCGGAAAAGATATATAATTACAAGGAAGCAATTATTATAAAACCGGAATGGGAGAATAGTGTTTTCTGGGAAGAGTTTTTGGAGAAATAAAGTGAGTTCTCGTTCAGCAAATTATTTGGTCTTCGTTAGTTGAATGTACAGGTTGCATCCGGAAGTAACTTCAAACGATTTTGAAATTGATTTCTCTGTGTCTGTTTCAAATTTGTCACGCCAAATAACAACGTATTTTCCAGGCTGTAAAGTAACAACATCAGGTTTTCTGCTATCTGGGCTTAAGTAAGTAACGAATTCCAAATCGGTGTTTCTATCTTGATAGATAGCTCCGATTCCTAACTGTGGACGATTAAATGTAACGTGACCGGGTTGAGGAATCTTTATTGTTTTTATCTCGTCGGGTTTGATTTCCACATCGTAGAAATAGGTACGAGGTGTTGTTAAAACTTCCAAGTCATATTTTCCGACAATGTACTTAACTTTTTCATTTGCCTGCTGTACGTTAAGCGTGTTCATGTCGCCTTGTTGACGGACAATTGTTTCGATAGGTACGCTCATATTAAATCCATATGGGCGTTCAACAATTAAATAGCCTTGTGCTGCGTCAATTTTCACAATTGTATGTTTCCCTGGTTCAAGATTTATGTTGTCTGCAAAAACAGGAGGCAGAGTATGTACTTTTATTTTGTATGAAACAAGTGGATCGATAAAAAGTATGTCGGGTTCGGCAGGCTTAATTACGGAGTGTACGAAGTTATAGTGAATAAATCCAGTGGAATTATCATAAAATGTCATTGGAACATCTGTTTCACGAGGTTTTTTGTAAGCATCAAGTAAATATACTTGCAAAGGAGTACTCATTAATGCTCTTTCCATCGCCTGATTTAGAATTGGAAGAAAATCTAATTCGTTCTTTGCACTAAAAACTTGTCCTGCACAATCGAATAATTTATTGAAGTCAACTTCGTTTCCAACTCCAATGATAAATGGTTTCAAAATGACACCTTTTGCCTGTAGTTCGCGGGAGATAGCACATGGATCGCCGTCGCAGGCTTCAACGCCATCGGTAATAAGAAATATAACGTTTCTCGCAGTTGTGTCTGGAGGAAAATCTTTGGCTGCCTGTTCTATTGAGTACGCAATAGGAGTAGTTCCATGTGGTACTAAATTCAGGATTTTATTTGTTATTTCTGGAAAATTGTTTTTCCCGAAAGGAACTTCCAAATGTGAATCCTTACAATCTTGAGGAGGAAATGGACTTCGGTTTCCATAGATACGCAGTGCAATTTCTACGTTTGGAATTTTTGAAACACTGTCAATAAAAGGAATAAGAATACTTTTTGCGACTTCCATTTTTGTGTTGCGTTCCCAAACGCCTAACATACTATAGGAACCATCGAAAATGAAAAGAATTCTTGTTAAGGGCATTACATTCGGAACTTCAGCTAATCTTTGTGCCGAACATGGCGTAAAACAAAGACTAAAAGCAGAAAAAAGTGCTATCAATATGCTCCGAAATCTTTTCATAATCTTTTAGTTAATGCAAATATATGTTTTTTGCCAATATTAAAAAACACATTACATTTGCTCAATAGTTATGGAAGATTCCGTTTTACAGACCTTTAGAGATTCAATCGCCTCAGTTGCAGATGCTGATGCTCTGGTTGCTGCATTGCAAACAGAACGTTTGACGAGCATTCGTGTAAATCCGTTGAAAATCAGTGGCTTCAATCTTCCGAAAGTTCCATGGTGTGAAAATGGATATTATCTAACAAAACGTCCGCTATTTACGTTAAATCCATTATTTCATGCGGGGACATTTTATGTTCAGGAAGCTTCGTCAATGTTTCTTGAAAAAATCATTAAGCCGCTTACGGAAAAGCCTTTACGAGTATTGGATTTATGCGCAGCTCCTGGTGGAAAAACTACTTTGGCACTTTCGCTTTTGCCAAAGGGAAGTTTGTTGGTTGCCAATGAAGTAATAAAAACTCGTTCTCAGATATTATCTGAAAATCTTATAAAATGGGGTCATTCAAATTGTATTGTGACAAACAACGATCCTAAAGATTTTTGTTTCTTAAAAGGATATTTTGATTTAGTTATTGTTGATGCACCTTGTTCTGGCGAAGGAATGTTTAGAAAGGATTCTGATGCTATATCGGAATGGTCTCCTGAAAATGTGGATTTATGTAGCAAACGGCAGTTGCGAATTTTATACGATATTTGGGATTGCCTTGCTCCGAATGGAACGCTTATATATAGTACCTGTACCTTCAACGAAAAGGAAAATGAGGATGTGGTTTCTCGTTTTATTGCAGAAAATAATGCTGTTTGCGAAAGAATCGAGCTTAATCCTGAGTGGAATATTACAGAGCGAGAGAAAAATGGTGCATTTTCATATCGTTTCTTCCCTCATAAAACAGAAGGAGAAGGGTTTTCTGTGTCAGTAATAAAAAAAACAGATGGCAATGAATATTCTACTCCTAAACGTATCCAGCAGTCGAAGAATTTCACAATTCTGTCTGAAAAAAATAAACAACCATATTCTCATCTATTATTAACTGATAATCAGCTAATTTTCTCTGATAAAAGAAATTTCTTGTGGTCGTTTCCGCAAGAATATGAGAAGGTTCTTCTTGAAATTGCTTCCCATTGTGTTATTGTACACGCAGGTACACCTCTTGTGGAACTCTTAGGAAATAAAGTCAACCCATTGCCTGGACTTGCATTTTCAACGAGTTATAATTCGGAAAGCTTTACTTCGGCAGAGATTGACTTGGAAACCGCTGTGCGTTACTTCAAAAAGGAGCCACTTTTATTACCTAATGTTGAGAAAGGTTGGGTAAACATTACTTACAAAAACGTTTCTGTTGGATTTGTAAAAAATATAGGAAATCGTGCAAATAATCCATATCCACAAGAGTGGGCGATTAAAATGAATATAGACTATAATCGTTTGGAAAACAGCGAATTCGAATAACAATGTTGGTTGAGACAGACGCAATAATTCTTCATACAATAAAATATTCCGAGACGAGTATTATTGCGCATGTTTTTACAGAAGAGTTTGGAAACGGAACATATATAATGAATAATGTTCGGACAAACCGTTCGAAAATGGCATTGTTTCAGCCGTTATCTTTAGTTCGTATCTCGGCGTATCGAAAAAAAGATCCAAAGCAAATTCATAGAATTTCAAATATTTCGTTTATTCAGGTTCCGACCTCTGTTACGAATAACATTGTAAAATCTTCAATCTCCATGTTCGCAGGTGAGATTGTTAATCGAATCTTTACCGAGGAGGAGTATTCTACATCGATTTTTTCTTTTCTTAAGTCGTTTGTTGTCTTATTAGAGAATTCTCAAGAGAATTACGCCAATCTGCATATTCTTTTTCTTCTTCATTTGACAAAATTTTTAGGTGTGTTTCCTCAGAATAACTATAGTTTGTCAAGAAGATACTTTTCTCTAACGTTGGGAGAATTTGTTGAAACAGAAAGCGACGGAACTGTGCTTATGGAGAAAAATAGTTTGTTGTTTCTAAAAATTCTTAATACGCGAAATATCGATGAGTCTATTTCTTTGACTCAACAGGAACGTCAGAGTCTTTTGTCCGCATTACTTCTTTACTATGATATTCATATTTGTAAAACACAGAATATCAAATCGTTTGAAATATTGAAAATGGTTTTTGAATAGCCTTTAAGCTTCTATTCCCTTTATTGCAATTAGAATCTGCATAGACTCCCTTATGCTTGTTACATTGCGGAAGGTTAATGTAAGTTTTCCCTGTGATTCTTTCATGGCACAAGTCCTTGGATTTTGTTGAACGAAATTAAGCACTTGTGTAAATACAGGAGACTGATAAAACAATGAGTTCTGATTAGCAATAAAATAGTTTATCATCATCTTGTTCTTCAGAGTGATTTTTTCTATTCCTAACGAAATTGCAAGCCAACGAAGGCGGACAATATTTAGCAAATCCATACTTTCCTGTGGAATTTCACCAAATCTGTCAATAAGTTGTTTCTCAAACACTTGTAATCCTTCTTCGTTCGAAATGTTATCAAGTTCACGATAGAGTTTTACACGTTCACTTGTGTTTTCGATGTAATAATTCGGGAACAAAATACCAAAGTCAGTATCAATGTGGCAATCAGAAACAAACTGCATTGATTCCAACTGTGCTTTGGCTTCTTTTCTTCCTTCCTCGGAACCTGCAAACATGTCACGGAATTCATTTTCTTTCAATTCAAGCATAGCTTCATCAAGAATTTTCTGATATGTTTCATAACCAATATCCGAAATGAATCCGCTTTGTTCTGCTCCAAGAAGATTTCCTGCGCCACGAATGTCAAGATCCTGCATGGCGATATTAAATCCGCTTCCTAATCCGGAGAAATCTTCGATTGCCTGTAAACGACGTCTTGCATCATCAGGAAGAAGATTCAGTGGAGGAGCCATTAAATAACAGTAAGCCTTTTTATTTGATCGTCCAACACGTCCTCGCAACTGATGCAAATCACTCAGACCGAAGTGATGAGCATCATACACAATCATAGTATTCGCATTTGGAATGTCTAATCCGGATTCAATAATAGTTGTTGCAATGAGAACATCATATTCATGATTAATAAAATCAAGCATGATTTGTTCCAACTGCGGTCCTTCCATTTGTCCGTGTCCAACAATTGTTCGAACTTTTGGACAAAGTTTCTTTATATGGGCTTCTATGTCGTAGATGTTCGAAACGCGGTTATTTATTACAAAAACCTGCCCTCCTCGTTCTACTTCATACATAATGGCTTCTTTAACAATATCGTCGCTCGGTGTATGGAGTTCAGTGATTATTGGATGTCGGTTTGGCGGCGGAGTGTTTATGATTGCTAAATCCCGGGCACCCAAAAGAGAAAACTGCAGTGTTCTTGGAATTGGAGTAGCAGTTAAAGTTAAGGTATCGACGTTAACTTTTAGCTGTTTTAACTTTTCTTTTATTCCAACTCCAAACTTCTGTTCTTCATCAATAATTAAAAGTCCTAAATCTTTGAACTTTACATCTTTACCGACAAGTCTATGCGTTCCGATAATAATATCAGTTTTTGCAGAGGCAAGATTTTCTAAGGATTCTTTCTGCTGTTTCGTAGAACGTAAACGGCAGATATAATCAACCGAGCAAGGGAAATTTTTTAATCGGCTGGAAAAAGTTTTATAATGCTGTAAAGCAAGAATTGTTGTAGGAACGAGTACTGCAACTTGTTTTCCGTCAGCAACAGCCTTAAATGCGGCGCGTATGGCGATTTCTGTTTTCCCAAATCCAACATCACCGCAGACTAACATATCCATTGGATATGGAGCTTCCATTGCAGTTTTTACTTTTTCCGTAGCAACTGCCTGATCAGGAGTGTCTTCAAAGAAAAAAGAAGCCTCTAGTTCATTCTGTAAATATGAATCTGGAGAATATTGGAAACCGCTTTGAGCTTTACGTTCGGCATACAATGCAATAAGTTCCTTTGCAATGTCCTTAACTTTTTTCTTGGTTTTTTGTTTTGTGTTTTGCCAAACTGCTGAGCCTAATTTATGTAAAGTTGGTGTTACGCCATCTTTTCCCTTGTATTTGGAGATTTTATGTAGTCCATTAATGTTTACATACACAAGATCATTGTCGCGATACACTAACTTAACTGCTTCCTGAACAGTGCCATTATTTACTATTCGTTCAAGTCCGGCAAATTTGCCTATACCGAAATCGATATGTACTACAAAGTCACCAGGATTTAGTTCTTTTAAATCTTGAACGGTAAGACTTTCAGAGGAAATTATTTTTTTCTTTCGTTTATGTGCATGATACCTGTCAAAAATCTCGTGGTCGGTATAGCAACAAACACGTAAATCGTTGTCTATAAATCCTTTTGAAATAGAAGTGATAATAGGATTTAATTTTACATTCGGATTTATTTCTGCAAAAATTTCCTGAATTCTATCGTATTGAGTTTGTGTTTGACTTATAAAGTAATTTAAATAGCCATTTTCTTGATTTTGAACAAGTTGTTGCCCGAATAAATCAAATTTTTTGTTGATTTTTGGATGTGGTTCTGTGTGAAATTCAAATGTAAAAGCGTTATCAAACGATGTTGAGGTATAAAGTTCACATAAACGAATCTTTTCACAGAATTCACGGAGCAATCCCGGCGGCATCATTACTTGTGTGATTTCCTTTAGTTTCGCTTCATCTGATTTGTAAACTTTAGAAGCTTGGGATTCTATCGACTCAATTCTTCCTATATTCTCATCTAAATTTCTGCAAAAAACTACAGGATTGTTAAGATATTCATAGATTGGAATGTATGTTTTCTTTTGTGCAGAATTCTGAACATCGGGAATGATATTGAATTTCTCAACTTTTTCAACGGAAAGCTGGTCATCAACATTAAATGTGCGGATACTCTCAATTTCGTCTCCGAAGAAATCTACACGATAAGGTAAATCGTTCGAGAAGCTAAAAATATCAATAATACTTCCGCGGACGGAGAACTGTCCTGGAACTGTCACAAAATCAACACGTTCAAAACCGAATTCGTAAAGAAGATCATTAATGAATTGTGCATCAACTTGTTCTCCAACGTGTAAGACGTGGATTTTTGTCTGAAATTCTTTTTTAGAAATAACCTGTTCCAACAATGCTTCAGGGTATGTTACAACAATGTGTGGATATTCATTTTTTGTAAGTTGTTCCAATACTTCTGTTCTAAGTAGCATATTGGATTTATCAGGCTGCTCGTACTGAATAGAACGCTTATATGCCGAAGGAAATAATAAGGAATATTTCGCTCCTAAAAGACTCGTTAAATCATCTAATGCATCCGAAGCTTCATCCGCATCAGGCATAACAACTAGCATGTCATTTTTTAAATTATTGAACAGCAACGCGATGAAAAAATATGGTTCAGAACCATTCATTCCACGCAACAATCCTTTAAATTTTGGATTGTTTTGCAGCTCATTCAATAATTTTCTAAAATGAGGATGTTTATTAAAACCTAATGCAAAATCTTGAAAATTCACTGCTTACATAAAATTTTCAGCATCTTTTTTCAAGACACTTAATGCATTGACAATAGGATTAGTTGGTTGCATAACCATTGCTTTGAGAATTGCTTCACTCAATGCTGCTGCCGGTGCACCTGCGGCAACTTTTTGTGATTCTTCGTTAACAAGACGGATAAGACTATCTTTTGCCATTTTCACGGAATCCCAGGCTGCTTGCGAAACATAAATCTGCTGAGAAAGATTGTGCTCAAATTCTGCACGGATTGTTATGAGTAATTCCTGGTGCATTAAACCAGCCGTCATAGTTGGCGTTTGCACGCGTAGTAACAATGATTCAGGACTTATTCTTTCCAGTAAAAGTACCAAACGTTCGTATGCCTGAATTCGCAATGGCATAGTGATTTTTGCATTTTCAATTTTTCGTAGCTCGTTGTTCTTTGTTTTTTCGTTTTCTAAGAAAAATTTCATCAATTCGTTGCTCGAATTAGTCTGATGTTGACGTTCTTCAGCAATAAATTTTTTAATCAAGAAATAGGAACATAGAAAAACTACTATCGAAGGAATTGTTAGTTCTAGTAATATTATGATTGTGTCCATTTTAAATGTTTTATGGGATTCTTTTAGCTATTTTTTTTGCAACTACCGGAAGATATTGATCACATATCTGGTCGATGTCATTAACTTTTGCAGAAAACTGCATTGATGCAATGTCGCCGCAAACAAATTTTCCTAGTGAATTAAAAATCACATAGTGAACTTTTATTGTACGCTGGTAGGTGTTTTCTGCAACGCTGTAAGGATTTGAAAAGTCACCAAGTAATTCAAACTGAGTTAAATACACAACATATTGAGCTTGATAACTTTGTATTAAGTCTGAGAACAACTGCTGGTCTTGTAATTTAACACTAATTAATTTGTTGCTGTTATCTGTTGTAGTGCTAACAATTTCTCCAGCCATTATGTGAGGATTCTGTCCAGATGATTTTTTGTGTTTGTTTATATCTGCATCGTCCTTGTCGCAAAGTGCATAAACAGCGTTATTGTGAACGACATCCAAATCTGTACTTGCATCGGTAGTATAAGTTCGTAATAAACTCGACACATTCATGGAATCTTTCAGTGCGGAATAAATATGCATGTCAAGATCGGTACGAATCTTTTCAATAGATTTATCGTATGAGATTTCGGAATATCTGCAGATTTTTTCAGACTCCTGATTATTATACATTTTTGCATCGAAAGGCACTATCAAAATGTTTTTTTGGGCAAACAGTGCCGAAGAAAGAATGCAAGCGAGATATAAACAAATGATTCGTCTCATTTTTTGTATGCTTAAAATTTTGTTAAAAGTACAAAAACTTACTATACTTTATTTTACTACGGTAAAGTTTTTGGTTTATTCGTCCTTTTTATTGTTAATCAGTGCCAAAAACAAACAGAAATGGATGCTCTTTTTCACGAACCATACATACATTCTTGAACAAAATGTTTTGAAACGACACACACACTTTGAATTACCATAATTCAAATTTAAATGAGTATCTACAAAGATTTCCATAGCATTATAAAATGCAGTAATACTCGCTTTTTTGTTTTTTTGAGTGCTAACACCCTTTACATGCGTTATTCGTGTAGTCGGCAAATAATAATTTTTATAACCTTGTAAAAGAATCCGATATGAAATATCTATATCTTCTCCATAGAGAAAATAGCGCTCATCAAGCAAACCAATTTCGTCAAGAATGGATTTACGGAGAAACATATACGCACCAGCAAGTATTTCTATTTCAGACATTTCATTCTCCGACAAACCACCTAAATAGTAATGGTTGAATGTATTCGATTTTGGGAATAATTTATATAAACCACTCATCTTGCAAAAGGCCACAAAAGGTGTTGGAACTCCTCGTTTTGATTCCGGAAGGAAATTCCCGTTTGCATCATACATTTTCACGCCCAAACCACCACAATCTGGATGTTCATCCATAAACGACACACAAGTAGAGAACGTGTCTGGACATACGGTCGTATCCGGATTTAAAAGTAAAATATACTCTCCTGTTGCTTGTCGTATTGCTTGATTATTTGCCGCAGCGAATCCCACATTCTCCTTATTCGCAATCAGTTTTACCCAAGGGAATTTGTCGGAAACCATTGCACAAGAATTGTCCGTTGATGCATTATCAACCACGAAAACCTCGCCGTCAATGCCTTGCATAGCCTGTTGCACCGAAAGAAGACAACGTTCCAACTCGTCACAAACAGAATAATTGACTATGCTTACCGACAATTTCATTATTACAATTCTATTGGGGCCAGAGTGTAGCCTTCGTTCAACAAAAACTCTATTGATTTTGGCAATGCATAGAGCAAATTCTTCTCGGATTTCGGAGAATCGTGAAATACAATTATAGATCCATTGCGGACATAATTTTTCACATTCAAAAAGCAATCCTCACCCGACAGATTTTTATCGTAATCCATAGTAATAATATCCCACATTATAACCTGGAAATCATTGTAAATCTTATTTGCCTGTAATGGTCCTATTTTACCATATGGTGGTCGGAACAACTTACTTCCTGTGATTTCTGCTGCCTTATAGACATTTTCCACATAAGTTTTATTATCTGTAATCCAACCTTTTAGATGATTATAGGTATGGGAACCGATTGCATAGCCGCCATCTCGTACCATTTGGTACACTTCGGGGAATTTGAAAACATTCTCGCCAACCATAAAAAAAGTTGCGGGAACATTGTATTGCTGTAAAATGTTGATTACCCGGCGAGTATATGTAGGCACAGGTCCGTCATCAAATGTTAGATAGACAGTTTTTTCTTTCTGTGGCAATCTAAAATGAGCCCTTGAATAAATCCATTCAGCTACAATAGGTGGCTGAGCTTTAGTAACATCAAATATTGGCTGCTTCATAAAAACATTTTAAGTATGCCAAAATTCGTTATTTTACTTGATTCTATTTTAAATCATCTCATTTTTTTTCAAAACACTTTTCAAGATTCTTTATTTAGAAACAACTTATTCAAGAATTTTCTACTTTTTTTATATTTTTGTAACCAAACAAAAAGATATCTCATTTAAAAACATTTAGTATGATAAACTCTCAAGACATTAAGAAAGGCGTTGCCATTCGTATGGACGGAAAAATTTATGTATGTATTGATTTCTTGCACGTAAAACCAGGAAAAGGAAATACAATTATGCGTACAACTTTGAAAGATGTTGTTTCTGGTCGTGTTTTGGAACGTCGTTTCAATATCGGTGAAAAATTGGAAGATGTTCGCGTAGAACACCGCCCATATCAATATTTGTATCAGGAAGGAAACGATTTCGTTTTCATGAATCAGGAAACATTTGAACAAATTAACGTTATGCGTGATTTGATTTCTGGTGTTGATTTCATGAAAGAAGGTGATGTTGTTGAAGCTGTTTTCGATGCAGATACAGAAACATTGTTGTTCGCTGAAATGCCACAAATGGTTGTTCTTGAAGTTACTTATACTGAACCAGGTGTTAAGGGTGATACTGCAACAAATGCATTGAAACCTGCAACTGTGGAAACTGGTGCTGAAGTACGTGTTCCTTTGTTCATCAATACAGGTGAAAAAATTAAAATCGACACAACTACAGGCGAATACAAAGAACGTGTAAAATAAACGAATCCACTGGCAATGGCTATCGTTGATCTTATACGGCAGAAATTCGAGCTTGCAGATTTTAAGCTCAAGACTTTGCTGGAAATCACAATGGCCATTAATGCAAACAGCTCTGCCAGTGAGCTTCTACAGAGATATCGTGGAATTCTCTGCGATGATTTCGGAATAGGTTGTTTAGCAACATTTGTGTGCAATCAAAATTGGAAAAAAGTAGTCTCTGTAGGTATTCCAGATGATTTAGGGAACAACGCTGATGAGGTATCGTCGGCGTTGTTGCTTTTTAAGGATGTAACAGATATTCGAGACAGAGAGGAATCTCTTTTTAAGCCTTTTGATCTTGTTGTTCCTGTCTATCACAAAAATACTCCGTTAGCGTTTGTTCTTATTGGAAACGTGTCGTCTAACAAAAGTATTTTTGGAGAGAATCCTTTGCAGGAAAACCTGGATGCAATCCAAATTCTTTCCAATGTTATTGTTGTTGCATTGGAAAACAAACGTCTTTACAAAAAAGCTCTTGAGCAGGAATCTTTGAAAAAAGAGTTGGAAGTTGCCTCAAGACTTCAGGCAATGCTTATTCCAGCTGAAAATTCACTTCCGGAAAATTCTTTTGTAAAAATCTCATCTTACTATCATCCTCATTCTATGGTAGGAGGTGATTATTATGATTTCATGCAACTAAACGAATCGGAGTATGGTTTCTGTATTGCTGATGTTTCTGGGAAAGGCATTTCTGCCGCAATTCTAATGTCTAATATTCAGGCAAATTTGCGGATTCTATTCAAAAAAAATGTACCGCTTACCAATCTTATAAAAGAATTAAATCAGAATGTAAATAAGAATTCCCAAGGGGACCGTTTTGTTACTTTTTTTATAGGGCAATATAATGGAGCAACAAAGATTCTTCATTATATAAATGCAGGTCATAATCCTCCGTTTTTGTTAAAAAAAGAAACGTCGGAATTACTTTCTCTAACTTCGGGATGTGTTGGTTTGGGAATGTTGGACGAAATTCCAAGTATCACTGTTGGGACAGTTAATATAAACTCAGGAGACAAACTGATATGTTATACTGACGGCTTAACGGAGTCGGAAAATAGTGCAGGCGAAGCTTTCGGAACAGTTCCTATTGAGAATTTAATGAAAAAAGACATTTCTGCAGCGACTACTGTTTCTCAGCTTTGTTCTGAATTGGAACAATTTATTGAAAGCAATATGGCGAATGATGATGTCTCAATCATGGGTATAGACTTTTTATAATTCTTTTATGAAAAAAATAGTTGTATTGACTGGTGCAGGAATCAGTGTAGAATCTGGTATAAAAGCATTTCGTTCCGAAGATGGCTTATGGGAAAATTACCCTGTTGAAGATGTTGCCACACATGGTGCGTGGTTTAAAAATCCTCAGCTTATTCTAGATTTTTATAATACAATGCGTACTAATCTTGAATCAAAAAAGCCAAATCGTGCCCATATTTGTCTTGCAGAGAAAGAAAAGGAATACGATATATCCATAGTAACTCAAAATGTTGACAATCTTCATGAACGTGCGGGTAGTTCAAAAATAATTCATCTTCATGGAGAATTGACAAAAGCATGTAGTTCCCGTGATGAAGCGGATGAAAGCACTTTTGTTGAAATTGGATATAAGCCAATAAAAATGGGTGACAAGGCTAATGACGGTTCGCAACTTCGTCCACAGATTGTTTTCTTTGAAGAAGCTGTTCCTAATATAGGTCCAGCCGGAAAAGTTGTTCAACAAGCAGATATTCTGATGATTATTGGAACATCTATGCAAGTTTATCCTGCTGCAGGACTTATTCGCTATGCAAATCCTAAAACGCCAATATATTTTATAGATCCAAAACCTTGTGTTTCTCCACAGGCAAATCTAACAGTTATAGCAGAACCGGCATCAACTGGTGTAGATAAGGCATTTAGAATGATTGAAGGGGAAACTATTTAGCTTAGGAGATAAAATACCAACGAAGAGCAAAATAAACGGTCCAATTATAATATTGCTGATTGTTTGCTATCAAAGAATATGAGGTTCGAGCTTCTATTAACCATGAATCCAACAATTTATAATCAATTCCGCCGCATAACTGGAAATCAAGTCGGTTAAAATCCTTGCTCGTTAATTTTACATCGTCAAAAAGTATGTTTTCATACACTTTTGCAGACATCGTTGCCCCGGCTTTTAGCCGTATATTCTCTGATTGTATGGATTTAACAACAGCTTTAGGGTAGATAGCAAATAAATATGTAGCGTCTATATAACCGATAGTTGTTTTAAAGTTTCTATTTGATGATGCAGCTCCTTTTTGTGCAAACGAAAGTTCAAACGAATGACTCCATGGATTCCTTTCATGTATTCTTTCTACATGAAAACCTCCATATAAACCAATTCTGTGAAATCCGGAATGTTCATCACCGTCCACTTGACTTGTTGTAAAGCCACCAATCAAACCTCCACAAAAACTTTGGGTTGAAGCAGAAAGACAATGGAAAGTAAAAATAGAAACTGTGAGAATTCTAATTAACTGTACTTGAAACTTTTCCATCGGAGAAAAGGGTGATTATAGTGTCATTTGTTTTTACTTGATTTCTTGAGCGTATAATTTCTCCCTTTTCATTTGATGTAAGAGAATATCCTTGTTTTAAAATTGTTTCAGGATTTTTCGCCATAATAGATGTTTCTAACAAACTCAAAGAAGTTGAGTCATTTAGAAGTTTTGTTTTTACTAGGTGCTTGATGTTTTGTTGTATTTGTGAAAGTTTATTGTTTGACTGAAGTTTGGTAATCTGAAAGGTATGTTGAATGGAAGATTTGAAATCCTTTAAACGATTTTCCTGACATTCAATCTCTTCTTTTAAGATGTCAAGTAAATTTTCCTTGATATCATCTAATTGAGCAATAAAATCAGAATTTACGTTAACAATGAATTCCGCAACAGCCGTAGGTGTTTTTAGTGATGTATTAGCAACTAAATCGGTGATAGACTGATCTTTATCATGTCCAATCCCAGTTAGTACCGGCAACGGGAATTGGGCGATATTAGATGCAATTTCATAATTGTCAAACCAACGAAGATCTGCTCTTGCTCCACCACCGCGGATTATTACAACGACATCAAATTCATTTTCCCGTTTAAAAATCTCATCGAGTTGTGAAATGAGCGTTTTTTCAACTTCAACGCCTTGCATTGCTGCCGGAAATAATTCGGTTTTAAAATGTATGTTATGTAGATTGTATTTGAGCTGTTGCATAAAATCCTGATATCCAGCTGCATTTTCCGATGAAATTATTGCGATATTCTGTATTACCGTTGGTAAAGGGATTTCTTTGTTAAGATTAATAATGCCTTCTTCCTCTAATTGTCTGATGATTTTTAATCGTCGTTGCTCGTCTTCACCAATTGTGTATGTTGGATTGATGTCAGTTATCTGCAGGCTGAATCCGTACAAAGCATGAAAGACTACAGTTACTTGTACCAATATCTTCATGCCTACAGAAAGTTGGCTGCCTGTTTCTGACTCGAAGTATGGAGCAAGCATTCTATAAACATTCGCCCAAATAACGGCACGCATTTTTGCCGTAGGATTTTCTTCGTCTTCCGGCTTCTCGATTAATTCTAAATAGCAGTGTCCGTTACGTTTAGCTTGAATTTCGCTGATTTCGCCAACAATCCAATATTTGGGTTGCAAGGTCTTTTTTAAACCTTGCTCAATAATTTCTGATAATTCCGATAATGAAATTCCTTCTTCCATACGTTGCAAAGGTAGAGAAATAAAGTGTATTTTTATGCGATTTTTTGGTATGAAGACAAAATCAGAACTGCTGTTGCAGACATATATTGAGAATCACATTGATGACGAACCGGCTCTGTTAAAGGAATTGAACCGTCAGGCTCATCTAACGCTGCTGCATCCAAGAATGCTTTCAGGACATATTCAAGGAAGGATTTTAAAAATGTTTATGCAGATGATTCAGCCAAAGCATGTTCTCGAAATAGGAACTTATACTGGCTATTCGGCACTTTGTCTTGCAGAGGGATTGGCTGATGGAGCAAAACTCGACACAATAGAGATTAATGATGAATTGGAAGATAAAATCATGCGTTTCTTTAATGCTTCGGAGCATGGTAAAAAAATTCAACTTCATATTGGAGATGCATTGAGCATAATACCTTCTTTCCCATATAATTTTGATGCTGTTTTCATGGATGGAAACAAACGGCACTATGTGGCATACTACGAAGCATGTATGTGTAAATTAAATTCTAACGGATACATCTTTGCTGACAATACGTTGTGGGACGGCCATGTTATAGACGAAACTGTTGACAAAAACGATCTTCAGACTAAGGGAATACTTGAATTTAATGATTTGGTGAAAAACGACCGACGTGTTGAAACGGTAATTCTTCCAATTCGAGATGGAATAACAGTCTTGAGAAAGAAATAGAGCTCTTGCTTATTCTTGTTAGTCAAAATTTTGGTCTAAATTTTGATATAGATTGTGCAATAAATTCTAGTAATCTAAGTTTATTGAATGTTTAATTAGATAGGTAAAGACGTATGAAAAGAATTTTTGTAACAGCTATTACTGCTTTTATGGGTGCTGCCGCAGCTGTAGCAATTATGTATGCGGTAACTCCTAGAAATCTTGAGATTTCAGATTCAACATTGTCAAATCATCAAAATGATTTTGTTCAAAAAGTTTCTTATGTTAATCCTTCGGCAGGTGGAATTGATTTTACAGAAGCAGCTGAAAAAGTAATGCCGACAGTTGTCCATATTGCCACGAAAACGACAGTTCGTTCATCGGCATATCCTCCTGGATTTGATTTGTGGAAAGATTTCTTCGGCGATAGTTGGGATGTTCCACAAAAAGAAAACGTACAACAAGCAAGCGGTTCTGGTGTCATCGTGCAAAAAGACGGCTACATTGTAACTAATAACCACGTTGTTAAAGGAGCAGACGAAATTTCTGTAACATTGCACGATAAAGGCGAATTTACAGCAAAAGTTATTGGTACTGACCCAAATACAGACTTGGCGTTGATTAAAATTGAAGCCGACGATTTGTCTGCAATCTCGTTTGCCAACAGCGACGATGTGAAAGTTGGCGAATGGTGTTTGGCAGTTGGAAATCCGTTCAACCTAAACTCTACTGTTACTGCTGGTATTGTGAGTGCAAAAGGAAGAAACATCAATATTCTTAAACAGAAATATGCCATAGAGTCATTCATACAAACCGATGCGGCAATAAATCCAGGTAATAGTGGCGGTGCATTAACAAATGCCTCGGGTGATTTAATTGGTATCAACACTGCAATTGCCAGTCCTACAGGTTCTTATACAGGTTATGGATTTGCCGTTCCAGCAAATATTGTTTCAAAAGTTATATATGACTTAAAGACATACGGTATCGTACAACGAGGTTTCTTAGGCGTTTCTATTCGTGACCTTGATTCAAAACTTGCAAACGAAAAGGGATACAAAATAAACCAAGGTGTTTATATTGAATCAGTTTCAAAGAATGGTGCAGCAGACAAAGCAGGAATTGAGGCAGGAGATGTAATTATTGAAGTTGATGGTGTTCAAGTAAAAACAACAACTGAACTACAAGAAATTATTGGTCGTAGAGCACCTGGCGATGCTATCCGAGTTCATGTTGTAAGAGATGGACATAAAGACCTAAGGTTTGATGTTCATTTAACAAACAAAGAAGGAAAGGAAGAACTTACTGAAAAAGCAAGCGAAGACATCTGCAACAAGTTGGGTATAACGATACAAAATACTAATGAAAAAGTTTTAAAGAAAATTGGCGTTTCCAATGGCGTTGAGGTAACTTCTATTGAGGAAGGACTAGTGCAAAAACATACAAATATGCGTAAAGGTTTCATTATCACCAAGGTTGACAACGAAAATATCAAAGACATTGAACAATTCATAAAAATTATGCAGAACAAGAAAGGTGGCGTAATGATTGAAGGTGTTTACCCTGATGTTGCAGGAGTGTTCTATTATGCATTTGGAATGTAAAACATTCGTTATAGGAAACAATTTGTAGTTAAAATTTCTATTTTTGTAAACGATAAAATTTAAAGCGATGAAAAAATTAACAGTATTATTCAGTACATTACTTTGTTTTGTAATGTGTTCATTTGCTCAGGAAAATGTTGCAAAAGAACAAGAATCAGGAGTTGTATTTGAGAAGTTAGTAAATGATTATGGAACAATTGAAAAAGGTTCTGACGGTAAGTGTTCTTTTAAATTTACAAACACAACAGATTCCCCTCTTATTTTAACAAATGTTCAGGCATCTTGTGGTTGTACCGTTCCAAGTTGGCCACGTGAGGCAATTAATCCTGGAGAGTCAAACGTTATTAATGTTAAATACAACACCAACAATGTTGGACATTTTACAAAACGTATTTCTGTTTTCACAAATAAACAGGATACTCCAATTGTATTAACAATTACAGGAAAGGTTGTTGATTCTACTCCGTTGGAAGAAGTTCCAAGCGAAAAGTAAGAATGTAAAAACAAGTAGATAATAAAAAAGCAAGCCAGTCGGCTTGCTTTTTTTATGAAATGATTTTTCTTATTTGATTCCTCGAACTTTTTTCTCCCAATTCCATGCAGAAGCAAGTACTTCTGTTAATGGAGTTTTTGCTGTCCAACCAAGTTCTTTTTCTGCAAAGGAACTGTCTGCCCAAACTTCTTCTGTGTCTCCTGCACGTCTTCCAACTATTTTGTAAGGAAGATTAACTCCAGTTGCATTCATAAAGGTTTTTACTAATTCGAGTACAGAAACACCATTTCCTGTTCCTAAGTTAAATATTTCTATTTCTTTCTTGTTTTCACAAGCGAGAAGACGCTGCATAGCTTTTACGTGTGCTTTAGCCAAGTCAACGACATAAATATAGTCGCGGATAGCAGAACCATCAGGTGTATTGTAATCATCTCCAAAAACAGACAATTCTTTACGAATACCTGCCGCAGTTTGAGTAACGTAAGGAACAAGATTATTTGGGACACCTTTCGGTAATTCTCCAATTTTTGCTGAAGGATGAGCTCCTATAGGATTGAAATATCGAAGTAAAATTGCTGTGAAATCATGATATGAAGTAATGGCATCGGTAATGATGTCCTCGCACATCTGTTTTGTGTTTCCGTAAGGTGAGGTTGCTGGTTTTCTTGGTGCTGTTTCGTCAATAGGAAGTTTATCCGGTTGACCGTAAACAGTGCATGAAGAAGAAAAAATCAGATGTTTTATGTTGTTATTGCGCATTAAAGAAAGCAGTTGAATTATTCCGAAAACGTTGTTTCGATAATAATCAAGAGATTTTTCAATTGATTCGCCAACAGCTTTTGACGCAGCAAAATGAATTATAGCGTCGATTTTAGCATGTTTTGTCATGCAGTTTTGAAATGCTTTTTCATCGCAGATATCTAATTCTTCAAATGCAGGTAGAACGCCTGTGATGGATTCAATTCCATCAAGAACAGTTTTTTCTGAGTTAGATAGATTGTCAACAATTACGACCTCGTATCCAGACTGGATTAATTCCACAACAGTGTGCGAACCAATATATCCGAGACCACCGGTAACTAAAATTTTTGCCATAGTAATTTATTTTGTCCACTCGAAAGTACTGATCATTTCAATTATGTCTTCACGGATGTAATTTACAACTGGTGCAAGTGAATCTTTATTTGGCGGAACATTAAAATAAAGTGCTCCACGAACAAAATTTTTTGTGCTATCAGTTACGCAGAATTGCATAACTGAAGCTGCATCACCTTTTATATCAAATAAAAGTCCGTGAACTTTTTTCTCGTCATAATGAAATTCTTTTGTGTTGATGGCATCTGCACGAACTTCGTGTTTGAATGCAAGAAAATGAGCATCTTCTACAACGTCGTCCAAATTGTTGTTTAATTTGCGATAGCTGATATGTACGGTAGCTTTCATTGAAGGGAAGTCCACGTTAATCCAATATGGTTCTGCTCCAGCATCAGTATCATTAACGACATTAGAATAAGATGGTATATTAAAAGTGTATGGAAAATCTTTTTCAGAGAAGTTTTTGTAGCTGCGTTCAGGCAGATCAATGCGAAAATAGCCGCGTTGTTTAGGAACTTTTATGTTTCGTTCTTCGCATGCTTGTAAAAAGAAAAGTATCGATATGAAAAGCAATAAATTTTTCATGCCGTAAATGTAAAAAATAATCGCATATCGTTAGATATGCGATTATGGAATGTTTTTGTTTTAGAATGGTAAATCATCAACAGGTTGGTCCGGAATTGTATAATCCGACTGTGATTCTGCGACAATGCTTGTTGCAGTAACCTGTTGTTCCATTGGTTGAGAAGTTTGATTCAGAATAGTGTCAGAATCTGATTTTCTCCCCAATTTTCGTAGTTCATCTACAATAATTTCTGTAGAGTAACGGGTTTCGTTGTTTTTGTCTTGATACTGCGAATAGCGGATTCTTCCTTCAACATAGAGTTGATCACCTTTTTTTACGTATGTCTCACAAAATTTAGCTGTTCTTCCCCATACCGTTAATCTATGCCAGTCTGTTCGTTCTGGAACTTCTGTTCCATCCTGGCGTTTGAATCCACGTTCGGTTGTGGCTAAACTTAAATGTGCTACTGGTTGGTCTTCCCGAATATAACGAACTTCAGGATCGGCACCAACATTTCCTACTAAAATGACTTTGTTAATCATGTGTGTTTAATTAATTGGTTAATAATGTCCAAAAGTACGCTATTTTTTATTCTCAGCAAGACATTATTGAATCAATTCATCCCGGTTTGCGTCAAGTTTCACAAAAATAAATAGTAAAAGAGTGAAACCCCATAGTGATGAACCTCCGTAGCTGAAGAAAGGTAGCGGAATACCGATAACAGGCATTAAACCTATTGTCATACCAATATTTATAAGTATATGTATGAAAAGAATACTTGCAACGCAATATCCATAAATTCTACTGAAAGCTGTTCGTTGCTGTTCCGCATCGTATAAGATTCGTAAAATCAAGTAAACGAATAGTCCGATAATTAGGAAAGAACCTAAAAAGCCCCATTCTTCCCCGATGGTACAAAATATAAAATCGGTACTTTGTTCAGGAACAAAATCATTCTTTGTCTGTGTTCCATTTAAGAAACCTTTTCCTGTCAAGTCACCGGAGCCAATCGCAATTTTTGATTGAATAACGTTGAATTCACTACCTTTAGGGTCTGATTCCAGTCCAAAAAATACATTAATACGTTTTTGTTGATGTTCCTCAAGAATGTTGTCAAAAACGTATTCTACCGATTGGGAAATTGCAACACTACCAAGTCCTATAGCAAAAAGCAGTAGTAAAGTAAGCGATCGTTTTCTATAGCTATAAATTAAAGCTGGTACAGCAACTAAAGCGAATCCTAGAAGGAAAATAATAGCTGGATTTAAGGTTAAATCAAAAATAAAATAAACTGTTATTGGGACTACAAATGCTAATGTAATTAGAGCTACAACGATTAAGGATAGACGGTGTGTTTTTTGAAATGCGTAGAAATAAAATGCTAACAAACTTATTATAGTAATAATTACAGAAAGGGCTGTTCCTCCCCAAATGATTGAGAGTGAAAATATTAATGCTGCCCAAACTCCTAATAGGATAATAAAGAATGGCATACCTTCGCGATAGAAGACAAAGAAGAATGTGGCAAATACCAGTGCAGAACCAGCGTCTCCTTGAAGAACAATTAATGATGCTGGTAAAAATAACAGTATGAATAGTTTTAATGCGTCGGACCAGCGTGTAACTTTTACTCCGAAACTTCCTAAATATCTGGCAATTACGACACTGGTTGCAAGTTTCGCAAATTCGGAAGGTTGCACACGGAGTGGACCAACTTCAATCCATGAACGTGCTCCTTTTATTTCGGGTGCAATAAAATATACAAGTATAAGGCTTAACAATATAAAAAAGTAGAAAACGTATGCAAAAGAAAAATAAAATCGACTGTCAAGTATGATGATTCCAATAGCTAAAAGAAATGCAGCCGTAATCCAGATAAGTTGTTTTCCGTATTTCTGAGAAACATCGAAAATGGATGATGCTGTTTCATCATACACAGCAGAGTAAATATTTACCCATCCGGCAAAAACTAAAAATACGTAGATAATTATTATCTGCCAGTCTAAATTTCGCAATATGTTACCAATCTGTCGTGCCATTAATGAATAAAGTCTTTTTCAAGTATTTGTTTTTCCCGCCATGCGTTTGTGATAGTGTCGCTCAAATATTTTTCTATCATCAAACTTGCGATAGGAGCAGCCCAGGTTGCACCAAAGCCTGCGTTTTCAACATAGACAGAAATTGCAATTTGAGGATTTTCCCGAGGCGCAAAAGCCATAAAAATTGAATGGTCGATACCATGGGGGTTTTGAGCTGTACCAGTTTTCCCACAGATAGCAATATCTTTCAGAGCAATATGCCATGCAGTTGCTCCATATCCTCCTTGAACAACTTGATACATACCTTCTGTTACTAAATCAAAATAGTTTTTGTTGATTTTTGTTTCGTGTCGTTGAATAAAACTTTTGTCAAAAACAGTATCGTCAATTTCTTTTACGATGTGAGGAGTATAATAATATCCTTTATTGGCTATTGTTGCAGCAACGTTTGCCATCTGAAGTGGTGTCATTGAAATTTCTCCTTGTCCGATAGAAAGGGAAACAATAGTAAGTGATTTCCATCGATTTTTCCCGTAAATCTTATCATAATACTCTGCTCGTGGAATAATTCCTGGACGTTCACTAGGAAGATCTACGCCAAGTTTATTTCCAAGCCCAAAGCTTTTAATGTGGGATTGCCATGTAAGAAAACCGTCGCGTACCGAAGCATATTTCGGAGCATCAAGAATCGCACGGAATTCGTTGCAGTAATACGCGTTACATGACATTTTTATCGATTCAATTAAATCGATAGGTGATTCGTGATTATGGCATCCAACATGTAAACCTCCGGAATAGTAACCTGCTTGACAGCCATACATAGTATGCTGATTTACAATGCCTTCCTGTAAGCCAACCAAAGCATTCAGTGTTTTGAAAGTAGATCCCGGAGGATATCTGTCTCCTTGAATAGGTCTGTTATATAATGGTTTTAATGGGTCATTTGCTAGTTTTGAATAGTTTTCACTGACAAGTCGTCCAACCATAATATTCGGATCAAATGTTGGTGCAGATACTAATGCCAAAATTTCTCCAGTTTTGGGATCAATAGCAACGATACTTCCTTTTTTATTCTGCATAAGGCGTTCGCCGTATTCTTGCAGTGAAATATCTAATGTTGTGGTAATATTCTTTCCTAGAACAACTGGTTTATCATATTTTCCATCTTCCAAGGAACCCTTTACACGTCCTTTTACGTCAACTTGATAATAGTTGCCGCCTTTCACCCCTCGTAGGTATGATTCATATGTTTTTTCAATTCCAATTTTACCGATATAATCACCTTGTTCGTAGTAGTTGTTTTCTTTTATGTCATTGTTATTTACTTCGGAAATATACCCAAGAACTAAAGCTCCACAATGATATGGATAATTGCGAACGGTTCTGGTTTGAACATAAAATCCGGGGAAATTATATAGTTGTTCTTGAAGACGTGCGTATGTCTCAGCGCTAATCTGCTTAATTATAGGATAGGGACGATAACGATTCTTTTTTGCCTTTTTAAATTCAGTCATAAAAGACTCTTTGCTGACATGAATAATATCTAACAAAGCTGCTGTGTCTAAATCTTTTATCTGACCTGTTACAACCATTAAATCATACGCTGCCTCGTTTGCTACAATAAGTTTTCCATTCCTGTCGAAAACAAGACCACGTGCTGGGTGATGAACTTCGAAACGGCGGCTATTATTCATAGCGTCAAGTTTGTAGGAATCATCAATCACTTGGATATAAAACAGTCGTAGTATATATAGCAATGCCACTCCTACAATAATGGCTGAATACAAATATCTACGATGGCTCAAATCCATGGTTATTTTTTAAATACAAAAATTTCACTTAGAATAATGACAAATACTGTAAGTGCAATATTGAGAAGCATTCGAATAAAAGTGAATCCTAAGTCGCTGAAAGTAAATGTAAAACAGAAATAAAGTGAAATGTGATGTATGGCAACACATAATGTGATATATTTCAATGCCCAGGAAGTACCAAAGTGCGAAAGTAAAGGAGTGTTATTTGATTCGTAACCAATACGTGGAGCAAGAATCTTTAGTATAGTTGGACGTAAAGCAGCCATCATTACAGTAGAGAAAGAATGTACTCCGTAGGAAGTTATGGAAAGATCAACAAGAACTCCGGAAAGGAACGCCAATAAAAGTAATAATATGGGAGAGATACTTACTGGCAGTATTAATATAAACGCAAGATAAATATACGGAGAAATCATCCCTATAGCAGGAATATTGTTGAAAACCAATATCTGCAAAAGTATTAATGAGATAAAAATGATAGTATATCGGGAAATGTTCTCCATTATTGAACTTGATTTTCTAAAATTTCACGTTCTTCTTTATATAAATCTTTCACAACATATACATAGTCAATTCTTTTGAAATCTGTGGAAAGAAGCACATTAGCAGAGAAGAAATTGTCTTTTTGATAAAAAGATTCTATCGTTCCCACCATAATTCCGCTTGGGAACAAGTTCGAATATGAGTTTGTCACCAAAGTATCTCCAACATTGATGATTACGTGGAGTGGAATTTCTTCTAAAGTGGCAATTTTATAGTTTTCGCCATTCCATAAAAGTGAACCGTAATATCCAGAATTCTTAAATTTTGTGCTTACTCGAAATTGTGAGTTTAACACAGTCATAATAAGAGAGAAATTTTTCGATGTTCTTACAACAATGCCGACAATTCCAGAAGGACAGATAACAGACATGTTTTTTGCAATTCCATGTTTCCATCCTTTATTTATGGTGATGAAATTGTTTGGTTTATTAGAGGAATTGTTCAGAACTTTTGCTGGAATATATTCGTATTGTTGACTATAGGCAGTATCAGTAACTCTGGATACGTTTATAGAGTGATCAAATTTGGAAAAGCCTTGATTTTCATAGAGCTTTGCATTTTCTGCAACAAGACGTTGGTTAGCAAAATCAAGCCAAAAGTAGCGAGTGATTTTTTGAGTGACAGAGTAAATTCTGCCTTGAAAAGCGTTGGAAACAACGCCCATTCTTGTTTTTTGTGGTTCGTTGAAATTAATGATTAGGATAAAAGATACTATTTGCAATACAAAAAAGAGCAATATAAAGCTATGCTTTCCTATAAATGCAAATAGATCTCTCATCAGTATTAATCATTAGCGGATAAGGAATTTATACTTATCAATATTTTTCAAAGCTTTACCAGTACCACGGGCAACAGAGTGTAGTGGATCTTCTGCAACTTTAAATTTGATACCTGTTTTTCTTTCCAAACGTTGGTCAAGACCTTTTAATAAGGCTCCGCCACCAGTTAACCAGATTCCATCGCGGGAAATATCTGCGTACAATTCAGGTGGAGTTGCTTCCAATGCAGCAACAACGCCGTTTTCAATTTGAGTAAGTGGTTCTTCCAACCATGCTGCTGTTTCAATGTGTGAAACTGGAATTTCCAATGGAGCAGCTGTTACTTGGTGAGGGCCGTTAACGATATATTCTGCTGGTGGATTTTCCAAATCAGGAAGAGCTGATCCAACATGGATTTTGATTTCTTCGGCAGTTCTTTCGCCAACTTTAATACTATTGTTAGCACGAAGAGCCTCACGGATTTTGTTTGTGAAAACGTCTCCTGCGATTTTGATAGATTTATTGCAAACGATACCTCCTAAAGAGATAACTGCGATTTCTGTAGTTCCACCACCGATATCTACTATCATGTGGCCTTGTGGTTCTTCTACGTCCAATCCAATACCTAGTGCAGCGGCCATAGGTTCATGAATCATGTAAACTTCACGTCCACCTGCATTTTCGGATGAGTCGCGGACTGCACGAAGTTCAACCTCGGTACAACCAGAAGGAATACAAACAACGATTTTTAACGAAGGTGTGAAAAGTGGTGATTTCTCCTGTATCATTTTAATCATTCCACGAATCATTATTTCTGCGCAGTTAAAATCGGCAATCACACCGTCTTTCATTGGGCGTACAACTCGAATTCCATCATGGTTTCTACCTTGCATTAAACGAGCTGCCTTACCTATTGCTATTGGTTGATTTGTATGTGTGTCTAAAGCAACAATACTTGGTTCGTCAACAACAATCTTATCATCTTGGATGATGATAGTGTTGGCTGTTCCCAAATCTATTGCAATTTCTTGAGAAAGAAATGAAAATAATCCCATTAGTATTTATTTTTTAGTGTTTAAAATGTCTTCTGCCTGTGAATACCATTGCAATTCCGAATTCGTTACATGCATCGATAACTTCTTCGTCGCGGATACTTCCACCTGGTTGTACAATATACTTGATTCCGAATTCATTGCAAGCTTCAACGCTGTCTTTGAATGGGAAAAATGCATCGGAAATCAATACTGATTCTTCAACTTTGCATCCGTCTTTCAAATTGAAACGAGGAATTGTCAATCTTTGTAAGCTGTCAATTCGGTTTGGTTGTCCCATTCCGGCACCAGTCAACCAATATGAACCGTCTTCTGCTTGAGAAACAAGAGACATTGAGTTACTCTTCAAATATTTACAAGCTTGTGTTCCGAATTTTGCTAAATCAAGTTGTTTTTCAGTAAATGTTTTGCCTGTAACTGGTTTGTATTCTGTATCCATTCCTTCATCTTCGTCTTGAACTAAAAGACCTCCGTTAACAGAACGGTACAATTTCTCTCCAGTTATTGCTGGTTTTACAGGTGTTACCAATACGCGAAGATTTTTCTTCTTTGCTAGAATTTCTTTTGCTTCTTCTGAGTAAGAAGGAGCTATCATTATTTCAATGAATTTACCTGTGAACCAGTTTGCTATTTCTGCGTTTACTTCGCATGTGAAACATACGATACCTCCGTAAGCACTTACAGGATCGCCAGCCCATGCAAGTTCTAACGCTCTCATTGGAGTGCTTGCAACTGCAAGACCGCAAGGGTTCAAATGTTTAACGACAGAAACGGCAACTTTATTCTTAATTGTTTCAACAGAATTAAAAGCGTCGCTTGCTGATTTCCATGCTGCATCGGCGTCAAGCATGTTGTTATACGAGATTTCTTTTCCCTGTAAACAAGGCGAATTTGCTAATGTATGTTCTAGTTTTGTATTTGCAAATTGATAGAAAACAGCTTTTTGATGAGGGTTTTCTCCGTAGCGAAGAACTTTTCCGTTTGTCAAGCTGATTTTTTCAGAACCTTCATTTCCTTGGTTAAAGTAATTGAAGATAGCTGAATCATAATGTGAAGAAACATTGAATGCATCGCAGGCAAATGATTTTCTGTCTTCAATAGAAGAAACACCTTTCTTTTCTGCCAAAAGTGTATCTAACTTACCATATTGTTGTTTTGATGCAACAATAATAACGTCTTTGAAATTCTTTGCAGCTGCACGGATTAATGAGATACCGCCGATATCGATTTTTTCAATAATATCTTGTTCTGACGCTCCAGACGCTACTGTTTGTTCAAATGGATATAAATCAACGATAACCAAATCAATTTCTGGAATTTGGTATTGTGCCATTTGTGACTGATCGCTTTCGTTGTCGCGGCGAGCCAAAATACCTCCAAACACTTTTGGATGAAGAGTTTTTACACGTCCACCTAAAATTGATGGGTAAGAAGTTAAATTCTCCACAGGAACAACACTGCATCCTAATGATTCAAGAAATGTCTGTGTTCCACCTGTTGAATAAAATGTAATACCTAATTCTTTTAATTTCAATACTATACTATCCAAACCATCTTTGTGATAGACTGAAATTAATGCCGATTTGATTTTTTTATCTGAGTTCATTTGAATTGATTTTTGCACCAACAAAAGTATAATTTTCTATTAATTTATTCGGTTTTAAAAGCATATTTCCTCACGTAAATATTTGTTCCCTTTTCCAGAGAATTTTCCGGTGTTGCTTTGTTAAGTTTTGCCAACCTATTTGCTTTAACACCATATAGTTGCGAGATAGAATAAAACGTTTCGCCCTCGCGTACTGTGTGAGTTTCATATTTCTTTTCTGTGCGTAAAGCTTTTTGTTCTATGTAAACAACAGAACCTTCTGGAATTGTTTCCCCAGCTTTAAAGTCGTTGAATGCATAGAGTTTCCACATAGGAATAGAAAAACGTCTTGAAATGGAGTAAATTGTTTCGTTTTTCTCTAGGATTACGAACTTTTTGCCGTTGTTCTTATAGATTTTCTTTTCGCCTTTAGTAGCGACAGACTCGTTTGTCCAAGGTGTAGGTGGTTCAACGGATGAAGATGGAGCTTTTGTTTTTACTACAACTTCGGCTTCTTTTTCCTGTCTTGTTTTCTCTTTAAACTGTTCTGGCGTCATTGAGTCATATTTATACAACTGAAAATCCTCAATGATTTTTATGAGTAACTTTGGATATTCGGGATTTGTTGCATATCCTGCTTTTTTCAATCCATAAGCCCATGAAGTGAAGTCGTTTTTGTCGAATTCAAACAAGAAGGCATATCGTTGGCCGTTTCTTAAAAAATTTGAATGATCTATGTATGAGTCATACACTTCGTTGTAAACGCGGAAACACTCTCCTTTTGCGTCGTCGTCGTGATAAATGCGTTTACCTTGCCATGAGCTGTGGCATTTTATGCCAAAATGATTGTTGGATGCGACTGACAGCTCGCTGTTTCCATTACTCGACTCTAAACAAGCCTGTGCCAAGGTTATGCTGGCAGGAATTCCTGTGCGGTGCATCTCCTGGACAGCAAGTTTCGCATATTTTTCAATATATTCTTCCCTCGACATTTTTGCGTTTTGTGCGGATGCAAGCGTGCAGATGCTCAAAAATAAGGTCAGGAAAGAGATAATTCTTTTCATTGGCAAACTCGTTTAAATTCTTTTTGACGTTCCCAAAAATAGTTATGTTTTGAAAATATTTTAGGGCATTTTAATAAAAGAATTTCACAAGTTATTATCAAAGAAAACATATCGGGAAACTATTTGTTATTGGAGCTTGTTTATAGTATTTCCGTCTTTTCTCTCAAAAAAGTACATACTATTAGAAATAAAAAAAGCCGATTCGTAACGAACCGGCTTAAGTTTATTGCGTGAATAATTAATTATTCAGCAACTTCTTCTTTTACAACCCAAATGTTAATAGTTAAATCTTCTGATTCAGCTGCATAGTTAACAACTTCGAAGAAACCTTGGCATTTTTCGTTTTTGAAAGCTACAGCTTTTTTACCAGCTTCAAGTTTGTTGCTGATTGCTACAACTGTTTCTGTGAAATCTTCGTCAGATAATTTTTCGAATTTGCTAGCTTTAGCATCACCGATAACAGCGAATTTAGTTTCAGAAGCTTGAGCTTTTACGATTTCGTTTTGTGCTTCAGTACCAGAGATGAATTGGAAAGCTTCATCAATAGTTTGGAAACAGAAAATTACGTTTTCTGCGTGTTCACCAAGTTGAGTTTTTGTTTGAACACCTTTGTCTGAAGTGTAGAAAGAACCGTTAGCAGATTTTGCACCACCCATTACGATAGTAGATTCTGTGTACTCGATTTCATCAGCTGGTTCGTCTGAACATGATGCCATTCCGAATGCTGCTACAAGAGCAAGAGCGAAAACTTTTAATTTTTTCATAATACTTTTGTTTAAATTGTTAATAGTTAAATTTTATTGCACAAAGATACATTTTATTTTTTAAGTGCAAATGCCTTATAGTGTTTTTTTAACAAAAAGTAGGCGTTGCAACTCACATAAATTTTGTATTTTTGCGATACAAATATAATAGTATGCAGACAATTGATTTAGCAGTTGCGGCAAAAAAAGCATCTATCGAACTTGCCGCTTTGTCAACAGAAAAGAAAAATGAAGCTTTGGCGCGTATCGCCGATGCTTTGATTGAACATACAAGTGAAATTATTGCAGCAAATCAAAAGGATTTGGAACGAAGCGCCGAAGAAAATTTGGCGGCTCCTCTTTTGAAACGCTTGAAATTCGATGAAGGAAAAATCAAGGATGTAGTTGCTGGTATCAAAAGTTTGATTTTGTTGCCAGAACCTATTGGCGAAACGCTTTCTGCTACAGAACTTGATAATGGTTTGGAATTGTACAAGGTAAGTTGCCCGATTGGTGTAATCGGTGTGATTTTTGAATCGCGTCCGGATGCGTTGGTGCAAATTTCTTCTCTTTGCTTGAAGAGCGGTAATGCAACCTTGTTGAAAGGTGGCCGTGAGGCATTGGAAACGAATCGCGCGTTGGCAAAGGTTATCCGCGAAGCGTCTGAGGCTTGTGGAGTGCCAACTGGTTGGATTCAATTGCTTGAAACTCGTGAGAATGTGAACGAAATGTTGAAACTCGACAAGTATATTGACTTGATCATCCCTCGTGGCTCAAATTCGTTCGTGCAATACATAATGAACAATTCTAACATCGCCGTTATGGGCCACGCCGATGGTATTTGTCACACCTATATTGACAAAGATGCCGATGTGGAAATGGCAGTGAAAGTCGCTACTGACTCAAAAACACAATATGTGTCGGTATGTAATGCAACCGAAACGATGTTGATTCACAAAGACATAGCGCCAGATGTGTTGCCAAAACTTGCAAAATCGTTGGAAGAACGTAATGTCGAAATCCACGGGTGTGAAAAAACACAACAAATCATATCTTGCCTTCCTGCCGAAAGTTGGAAAATGGAATGGTTGGATTACAAAGTGTCAATCCGCGTTGTAGATTCGTTGGAAGATGCAATAGAACATATCAACACATACAGCAGCCGTCATACAGAGGCTATCATTACGAAGAATGCGCAGGCTGCAGAAAAATTTATGAATCTTGTTGACTCTGCCGATGTGTTCTGGAACTGTAGCACACGATTTGCCGATGGCTTCCGTTATGGACTTGGTGCAGAGGTTGGAATTAGTACAAACAAAATCCATGCACGCGGTCCTGTAGGTTTGGAAGGATTGACAATCTACAAATGGAAATTGAAAGGTAACGGTCAAATAGTTGCCGACTATGTTTCTGGCAAGTCGTCGTTTACGCATAAAAAGATTGACAAAAAATTCTCAATATAATGATTGAATCATATTCACATTTCTTTTTTGTCGGTATTGCCGGAACGGGAATGAGTGCCATTGCTCAATATCTTCGTGGCAAAGGCAAGGAAGTGTCTGGTTCTGATAGATTGTTCGGTCAGGAACAAAAATTGTTGTCGGAATCGCAATTTGAGTCAATGGGAATACATTGCTATTTCCAAGACGGACGGGGAATTACGGAAGATGTTGATGTTGTAGTGGTTTCTACTGCTATTGAAGAATCGAATGTGGAATATCAGAAGGCATTGAGTTTGAATATTCCAATAATGAAACGCTCGCAGTTGTTGGCAGAAATTTCGAACAGCGTGCGTACTATAGCTGTTGGCGGAACTTCGGGAAAATCAACGACTACGGCAATGGTGTTCCATATTTTGGAACAATGTGGCAAATCTCCTTCGTTGATTACCGGTGCTGGCTTGAGCGTGTTACAACAAAAAGGCCTTCCTGGCAATGCGTGGGTGGGAAATAGTGATTGGTTGGTGATAGAATCCGACGAATCTGATGGCTCAATCGTAAACTATAAGCCAGAAATTTCTTTGTTGTTGAACATAGACAGAGACCACAAAGAATTTGACGAATTGGAACAATTATTCTCTACTTTTAGAGATAACACAAAGTCATATTTTATTGCTAATCAGGACTATCCGTTGACGAAAAAGTTGTCGGTTGCAAATCCATATACATTTGGTACTGTTGAATCGGCGCAAATTCGTGGAACGGAATATGTACAAGACGGATTTTCCATTTCTTTTAAAGTAAATGGCGTTCCTTGTACGATTCCTGTGATTGGTAAACATAATATGGAAAATGCTTTGGCGGCGATTTCAGCATCGTTGGCGGCAGGCATTTCTATTGAAGAAAGCACAAAAGCATTAGCTACATTTCAAGGAATTTACCGTCGTGCTCAATTGGTAGGAAAAACGGCAAATAATACGTATGTCGTAGATGATTTTGCACATAATCCTGCTGAAGTAGCGGCAGTAATAAAGGCTTGCCAACAGATTGGTAGTCGTGTAATTGCGTGGTTCCAACCACATGGCTTCGGACCAATGCGTTTTATGCATAAAGAACTTACGGAAATGGTAGGCAATGCTCTTCGCGAACAAGATATCTTTTTGATTGCCGATATTTATTATGCAGGTGGAACTGTCGATAGAAACATTTCATCTACGATTGTAAGTGAGGCAATGCAAGCAAATGGAAAGAATGCTGAGTATGTTGGACCAAAGGAACAATCAGTTAATCGAATTGTTGAATTAACTCAATCTAATGATGTGATTATCATTATGGGAGCACGTGATCCTCATCTTGATGAATTCGCAAAAGCGGTGTTGAATAAAATTTCTTAAATAGGGTTTTTAAGAAATTCATTGTCTTAATAAAAAACATAAGAATGAAAAAAATTTTATCTGCAGTAATTGGAGTAATAGTTACTATCTGTGCTTTTGCACAAAACTATCCGTTCCCAATGAATGAACAAGGATATGAATATCCCTATGGTATTTCGGCATCAAATCCGAGAAATGATAATATTCAGAAAAAATTTACTCAGTGGGAAAAAGATCTTTATACTGAGAGTGGAGAGTATGGTCGTATAAAGTTTGATGATACACAATATACCGTTTCGGAAGGTATTGCTTATGGTATGTTGATTTATGTGTATATGGCCAATGAAACTAATACTCAATGTCAAGATCACTTTGATAAATTATATGCATATTATAAGAAGTGGTCTGATGGCAATGGATTAATGCATTGGAAGATTAAAGGATTCTCTTCTGTTGATGGTTCTGGAGCTGCTACAGATGCTGATTTAGACGTAGCCTTTGCACTTTGTCTTGCTGCAAAACAATGGGAAAAATCATCGAAATATGATTATGCAACAGAAGCAAAATTAATAATGGACAAAGTGTATAATCATGAAGTAGGAAAGCATAATGGGTTAAAAGTGTTTAAACCTGGAGACGGATGGGATAATCAAAGCAATCCTTGTTATTTTACGGTTGCTTCTGTAGGCGTTTTTAAACAAGCACAGGAGGATTTAGGTTTTTCATCAACAAAAGACTGGGAAACGGTATATGATGATTCTCACACATATTTAGAGAAATCGCAGAGAAATGGCGTTTGGCCAAACTGGGCTGATTGGTCAACAAACTATGCTCCTGCAAAGAGAAGCTGGGGAGATGATACTGATTATGATTTCGGTTGGGATGCCTGCCGTGTCCCTTGGCGTGTAGCTTGGGATTATGTGTGGTTCGGTAATGAAAGCAGTAAGGACATGATGGCAAAAACTATTGAGCTTTTGGATTATAAAAAATGGCAGAATTCGCCAAAATCAGTGGGATATTTCACGGGATTAAGAGAATCTGGTTATGGTAAAATCAGTATTCCAAATGATCAGAGTTACAGTGCAGGTAATGTTGCATGGACTGGTAGTGTTGCTTGTGCATTTATGACAGATGATGCAAGACAAGATAATCTTGATACATATTATAACCAGAATGTCAATACAGTAGGAGGTCCTTATTATGCGCAGACAATCCAGATTTTGTATATGTTGACAATGTCTGGTAATGCTGCAAACTTCTATGATTGTAATGGCGGAAGTACTGTAGTTACTCCTCCAGTTGTTTCTGCTGCAACAACAGACGGAAAAGCTATTACATTGACTTGTTCTAAAAAGATGGTTTCTTCAACAGACTACAGTGGATTTACAGTGTATTTGAATGGTGCAGCTCAATCGAATGTAATTAGTTCAATGTCTGTTTCTGGAAATACAATTACATTGAATTTGAAAAACATAACTGTAGAATCTGGTGATGCAGTTGCTATTTCATATAATGATACATATCTTACTAGTGAACAAGGTGCTGCTCTTGGTTCTGTTGTAAAAACAACAGTTAAGAATAATGTTCCTGGTGGAAGTACTATCTTGGCAGATTGCGAAACGACAACTTGTATATTAGGTGGTTCGTGGTACACATTTGATGATAACAGCTCAAAGGCAGCTTCTGTAATTACACCAACTAAAAACACTGATATGCTTGTTTCAGGTGGACAAGTTGGTAGTGCAGTGAAGGTGTCTTATACGTTAAATAAGGGTAGTTACCAATATGATCCATTTGTTGGTTTTGGATTTAATCTTTTGGATGGTGATGATGAAACACCATACGATTGCACTGGTGCAACAGGAATTAGTTTCTATCATAAAGGGACTTCCGTAACATTCCAGGTAAAAGTTCCAGGTACAGGTAGCAATTATCATTGTTATACTATACCTGCCCATAATAGTTGGACTTTGGTAACGGTTATTTGGAACGATTTGGAACAAGAACCATATTGGGGAACAACAGTTGATTTCTCACCAAAAGATATTTTCGGCTTGCAATGGCAGGTGAAAGGTTCTACAGGTCAAACTGGTGATATCTGGATAGATGAAGTAACATTAATAGGAAAAACAATTTCGGTTGCTTCGGTTGACAAATCTAAATTGGAAGCTACTTTAGCTACAGCAAACTCTTTGTATGGAACTGCAACAATAGCTACATATCCACAGTCTGCAATTACAACATTCTATACTGCAATTGATAACGCGGCAACAGTTAATATGAATCAAAAAGCAACTCAGACTGAAATTGACGATGCAAATACAGCATTAACAAAAGCTATTGCAGAATTCAAAGCTACTGAAGTGAAAGTTGTTGACAAATCGTCTTTGAATAAGGCAATTGTAAAAGCAAATGACTTGAAGAATAATTCGGTAGTGGGTGATGAGAATGGAGAATATCCGCAAACAGCAATGGATGCACTTATTGCTGCGATAGAAGTTGCACAACAGAAGTATGATGATGCAACGTTGACAGAAGAACAAGTTGCAGAAGCTGTTAAAGATTTAAATGCTGCGATAACTACATTCTCAGGTTCCGTTAATTCACTTGCAGACAAAACGGATTTGAAAAAATACATAGACTTGTCCGATGAAATTTTAGCAAATTCGGTTGTTGGAACATTGAATGGACAATATTCTGAAACAAAAAGAACAGCATTGGAAAACAAGTTGAATACGGCAAAAAAACAATATGAAAAATATGATGCTTCTCAATCTATAATTGATATGGCTGTAAGTAATTTGCAACAGGCATACAAAGATTACCTTGCATCGAAGGTTGTTACGGCTGTAGAAGATGTTGAGCTTGTTGTAAGTGTTTATCCAAACCCATGTGAAAACATCCTGAACATAGAATCTTCGAAAGAAATCTATTTTGTCAATATCATGGGACTCTCTGCTACAAAAGTAAAACATGAAGTAAACCAGATGTCAGCAGAAATCGAGGTTTCTAATTTAGCAAAAGGCATGTACATTATTCAGATTGTGTTTGCCGACGGTTCTATAAAGACAACGAAAATCGTAAAGAAGTAATCTACATTAATTGTTAAAAATCGAAGGTCAATGGATGCTATAGTCCGTTGACCTTCAATTTTTTATAGAGCATCTTTTAAAAGTGTTAAAAGAACAATATTTAACCTGAAAATCATTTGTTAAATCTCATAATTTGTTGCTATTTTTGTAGCAGTAAATAAAAATGTCATTTATGAAGAAAATTTCTTTAGCAGTAGTAGGGATTATTATTTCTATATCTTGTTTTTCGCAAAACTATCCTTTCCCAATGAATGAAAAAGGGTATAAATATCCGTATGGTATCACACCAACGTCGTCAAACAACGAAATTATCCAAAGTAAGTTCGAAGCATGGGAAAATAAAATGTGGGAAGAAAGTGGCGAGTTTGGTCGAATCAAATATGACCCCTCAAAGGGAAATGATAAATATACAGTAAGCGAAGGTATTGCCTATGGCATGCTGATTTATGTGTATATGGCAAATGAAACAAACTCACAATGTCAGGATCATTTTGACAAACTGTATTCATATTACAAAAGATGGTCAAATAACAATGGTTTGATGAACTGGAAAATCACAGGCTTCACTTCTGTTGCTGACGGAGGTAATGGCGGTGCTACTGATGCTGATTTGGATGTAGGTTTGGCTCTTTGTCTTGCTGCAAAACAATGGGGCTCTTCTGCTAAATTCAACTATTCTTTGGAGGCGGAGCAGATTCTAACAAGTGTATATAGTTATGAAACATTTATTTCTAGCAATAAACGTTGGTTAAAGTCTGGTGATACTTGGAACGATGTAGGTAATCCTTGTTATTTCACCGTTGCTTCCATTGGAGTGTATGACCAAGCTCAAAATGCGTTAGGTTTTTCTGCAAAAAAAGATTGGATGAAAGTACATGATGACAGTTTTGAGTATTTGCGAATCTCTGAAAGAAATGGTGTTTGGCCAAACTGGAGTAAATGGGATGGGACACCATCTTGGCGTCCTTGGTTAAAAACAGAAAAGGAGCAATGGGATGAGCAACAATTTGGTTGGGATGCCTGTCGTGTTCCTTGGCGTATTGCATGGGATTATGTATGGTTTGGTACAGAAGATAGCAAGGAGTTAGCGTCGAAAACACTAGCATTGTTGGATGCAAAAGGTTGGGAAAATAAACCTAGTTCTGTGGGATATTTAACTGGATTAGACAAAGAAGGCTATGAAAATGTAAAAATTCCGTCAGGTTATTCTTATAGTGCCGGCAATGTTGCGTGGGCAGGTAGTGTTGCTTGTTCTTTTATGACAGACGACAGCAGACAAGACAATCTTGATACATACTACGAGCATGCTTACAAAACATCGGCAGGTCCATATTATGCCCAGACATTACAAGTGTTGTACTTGTTGACATTGTCCGGTAACGCTGCAAACTTTTACGCTATTGATGCCAATGACGAGAAAGAAACTTTGAAAACAGTTATTACAAAAGCTACTTTTATAAAAGAAAACTCTGTTGTCGGTGAAGGTAATGGCGAGTACAAACAGTCTGTTATGGATGCGTTAACATCAGCAATTGCAGATGCTCAGCAAAAATATGATGACAGCTCATTGTCAAGCGAGCAAATTTCTGCTGCAACAACGGATTTGAATTCTGCAATAACAACTTTCAAAAAGGCAGTGAATGTGGTTGCAGACAAAACACAATTGAAGAAATATATTGATTTGGCTACAGAAATATTGGCAGCAACAACTGCGGGAACTGGTGCAGGTCAGTATCCGGAAGCAAAACGAACATCATTGGAAAGCAAACTTGCCGCAGCTAACCGACAATATGAGAAAGCTTCTGCGTCACAAAGTGCGGTTGACATGACTATGAATAATTTGCAGCAGGCGTATGAAGATTATATTGCTTCAAAAATAACAACAGCGGTAGATGATGTTAAGGTTTCTTTAAATATTTATCCAAACCCATGTGTGAACGTGTTAAATATTTCTTCCTCAAAAGAAATAGTAACAGTTTGCATTATGAATATGGCAGGTTCAAAGAACGTATATGAAATTGCATCAACTTCGGCACAAATACACGTTTCTGATTTAGCGGAAGGAATGTATGTGATTCAGGTTGTTTTTGCTGATGGCACAGTGCAGACGACAAAATTCATGAAAAAGTAAATCATGAATGATTTGATTGCATTCTGTGGTTTGAATTGCGAAAAATGTGAGGCTCGCATAGCTACAGTTACGAATGACAATATACTGCGAGAGCAGGTGTCGCGTAAATGGTGCGAGATGAATAATACCGACCAGATAACACCGGAGACAATTAATTGTATGGGATGTCGTGGCACAGGTGTAAAATTTTACTATTGCAGCCACCTTTGTGAAATCCGAAAATGTGCCGTGGAAAAAGAATATGGTTCTTGTGGTGAATGTCCTGAGAAACATTCGTGTACAAAGTTGAATGCTATTCTAGAAAACAACGAAGAGGCAAAAAGAAATCTGCAGGATAATTTGTAACATTAAAGAAGACACTTTATTGTAAAAGTGTAAAGTGTACAATAATATATTGTTCTCAGGTGTTGTGAAATCATAAATTGTTGTTATGTTTGTAACATAATAACAATTTATGAAAAAAGTATTTTTATCAATTTTCAGTATAGCAATATCAATTGTTTCTTTTGCACAACAATTTCCATTTCCTATGAATAAACAAGGTTATTCGTACCAAAATGGAATTGTAGCCTCTATTCCTGATAACGAAAAAATCCAGTCTCGTTTTATTTCCTGGGATAAAACAATGTATAAAGAAAGTAGCGATGGACAATATGGACGTATTCGTTTTGATGATAATAGATACACTGTTTCCGAAGGTATTGGATATGGTATGCTGATCTATGTTTATATGTCGAGTGAAGAAAATGATTTTTGTCAAGATCGATTCGATAAATTGTATGCATATTATAAAAAATGGAGCAACGGGAATGGCGTAATGAATTGGAAGATAGAGGGCTTTGAGAAAGTAAACGGATATAATGGTGCTTCTGACGCCGATTTGGATGTTGCTTTGGCATTGTGTCTTGCTGCAAAACAATGGGGATATTCTTCGAATTATGCGTATGCCGATGAGGCCGAATATCTTCTTAACGCAATTTATAAGAAAGAAGTCGGAACGCACAGTGTTGACGGCAAAATGCTGACATTAATAAATCCAGGCGATAGTTGGAATAGCATAGGAAATGCTTGTTATTTTACGGTAGCTTCAATGGGAGTGTATAGCCAAACTCAGAAATATTTTAATTTTTCAAAGAAAAATGATTGGGAGACAGTATATAATGACAGTCATATTTTCCTTGAAAAATCTCAAAGAAATGGTTTGTGGCCAAACTGGAGTAATTGGGACGGAACTCCTTGTGACAGAAGTCCATACGATGAAACCTCAATGGATTTTGGTTGGGATGCGTGCCGTACTCCATGGCGAATTGCTTGGGATTATTTGTGGTATGGTAATGAAAGCAGTAAAAAAATGATGGACAAAACTGTTGAAATGATGACTGCAAATGGTCTTCTTGATAATCCAGGGAAAGCTGGACTTTACACAGATCTAGATGCAGAATCATATACAGAAATAAAATATAAGGGACTTGGAGGAACATCTGCTTTTATGGGATCATTTGCCTGTGCCTTAATGACTGACGAGTCAAAGCAGGAGGCGTTAGATTTGTATCACGAAAAATTGAAATCAAAATCTGAGAGTCCATATTATTCTCCAACACTACAAATACTGTATTTATTGGTTACTTCAGGAAATGCGGCTAATTTCTACGAATTAGAAGCTTGTGCTCCTCAGATTGTAGTAAATCCGACGGTATCTGCGGCATCAACAGACGGAAATGTCTTAGAGATATCTTGTTCAAAAGAAATGGATGAAACGAAGACTGATTTCTCGAATTTCATTTTATATGTAAACGGTAAAGAAGTTCCGGAAGCTTTTTCTTCGATGACTGTTTCGGGAACAACAATTAGTTTGTCTTTGCAAAATATTGAAGTTTCCCAAGATATGATTTTAGCTGTTTCCTATTCGGGAGAAACAGTTGTAAGCAAGCAAGGCGGTGTTTTGGGTGCATCAATTAAATATCCTGTAACAAATCATGTGTTTGAAGTTGGTGGAAATACAATTTTAGCAGACTGCGAAAATCAGTCGGGTACAACATTAGGTGGTGGTTGGTATTCGTATTCCGACGCCGACTCAAAACAATCATATAAATTGGTAGAAGGTGGGGCAAATGACACAAAAACATCAGCACATTTTGCTTTTGAAGAGGTAAAAGCTTATGCCGGAGTTGGATTTAATATACTTCCTTTTGAAAATCCTTTAGACTGTTCTGGTTCTACAGGAATTTCATTCTATCATAAAGGCGATGCATGTGTTTTGGAAGCAAAAAGTGTAACAAAACGAAATGCGAATTATTCATATCAGACGTATGAAATTTCTGCCCATGAGGATTGGACTCTTGTTGAATTGGCATGGGAAGATATTGCAGAAGATTTTGTTACAAGTGGTTATGTGACTGAAGTCACTGGATTTCAATGGAAAGAAATTGTTGGTTCAGGAAGTTTCTATATTGATGAGGTTGTGCTTGTAGGAAGAAGTATTTCTACTTCAGTAATGGACAGAGTAAATATCGAGGCATCTCTTATTGAGGCCAATAATTTGTTCGCAAAGGCAACAATAGAAAAATATCCTCAATCTGCAATTGATGAGTTTGCAGAAGTTATTGCAGCTGCAGCAGAAAAAAATATGGATGTAAATGCAGCCAGATCCGACTTGGACAGCGTAAATATAGTTTTGACAACTGCAATAAGTGATTTCAAATCAAAAGCTTATGGTGACAAAACAGCATTGTTGAAAAATATAAAAAGTGCGACAGCATTGAGTTCGGAAGCAACAATTGGTTCTGGTAAGAATGAGTATCCGCAAGCAGCAAAAGACTTATTAGATGAAGCTATTGCTAAAGCTCAGGAATCTTATGATACATTTGGATTGGCGGTTTCTGAAGTTTCAGAAGCCCTTGCCGCTTTGCAGCAGGCTGTTACTGATTTTAATAAATCAAAAATTACGACAGGTGTTCAGGGTATGAATCTGGTTTTGAATGTTTATCCAAATCCTTGTAAGGAAAATCTTTTTGTTGAATCAATGGAGGAAATCTCGTTTGTTCAAATTATTGGAATGGACGGAACTTGCTCGCTTGTTGAACTTAACCAGTCATGTGCGCAGATTTCAATGGCAAATTTGAAGAAGGGTTATTATTTGTTGTCCGTGTTCTTTGCAAATGGCACATCTAGTACAACGAAAATCATAAAAGAGTAAGACATCTCGTAAAAACTCATTTCGGATTCGTTTATTTTCATTTCGGAGCTATTTCTGAATATAAATAAATTGTTTTTTATTCTTTTGCAAATGCAATAGTGGTAAATCTATTGTACATTTCGGGGGCGAAATAAACTATGACAGCGAAAGAGTTAATTTTTATTACGGATTTGATTTCATACAAACCTTTGAGTTGTGTGTTTCGAATCCTTTTTATTTCACTGATAGGTTTTTTGTGCCTATTCATGACGGTAACGATTGCTGACACTTACGAGTTGAGTATGCCATATGTATCATTTAGTATTGGCTTTGTTGCAATTACAGAAATAAATGTGTTTTTCAGCAATCAGCTTCCGAAATGTCCTTCGCAGAAAGTAAAAGAGTATCAGTTTGTTGCGCTCATTTTGTTAAATGCTGTATTAATTATACTTGCAGTTTATTTATTTTTTCCATGGATAGAAGGAGAAGAAGTCGCGCAAAATCCGATTGTTAAGTTGGCGGTAATTTTTACTTTCTTGTTTGTCGTCTTTTTGATTCTTACAATAACGTTGTTGCGAATATTAAGCACGTATATAGAAACTCAGAGAGAGGTTGAGGTTTTGCGTCAGGCACAAAGTGCCAGTGAATATCAGGCTTTGGTGGAGCAGGTGAATCCTCATTTTTTGTTCAATAACTTGTCCGTTCTGAAGTCTTTAATCATGTTTGATAAAGACAAGGCTGTTGATTTCACTCAGAACTTTACTGATATTTATCGTTATGTTCTGCAAAGTAAGGATAAAGATGTGGTGCTTTTATCCGACGAACTGGATTTTGTAAAATCGTATGTGGCATTACATAAAGAAAGAGTTGGCGAAGGTTTGCAGGTAACCTACAATATTCCTACAGAAATATTGGAAAAGTCTATCATACCTCTTGGACTGCAGCTGTTGGTGGAAAACGCTCTGAAACATAATATTGCTTCAAAAACAGAACCCCTTTCAATTGTAATATATGCAGAAGACGACAGACTTATTGTTAAGAATAATCTGAATAAAAAAGACACGGCATATTCAACCCGTAAAGGCTTGGGAAATATTACAAAACGATATGAAATTCTTACAGATAAAGAGGTGCTGGTAGAACAAAATGAAAAGGAATTTATTGTTTCGTTACCTTTAATATGAAGTTGTAAAAAACGCTGAGATATGGAAGTAGTAATTATTGAGGACGAGGATTATAACGTAAGGTTGTTGCAGGGAATGTTGCAAACAATACGTCCAGAATGGACTGTTTCGCAGTCGTTTGACAGTATAAAATCTACCGTTGAATATTTTAAGGAAAACAAGCAGCCAGACTTGATGTTTATGGACATTCAACTTGTTGACGGAATAAGTTTTTCTATTTTCGATCAGGTGGAAATTACTTGTCCAATAATTTTTACAACAGCCTTTGATGAATATGCTATCCGTGCATTTAAGGTTATGAGTGTTGACTACTTACTGAAACCTTTGAAGGATTCCGATTTAGAACAGGCAATAAAAAAATACGAGTCGATTACTGAAAAGAAGAATCTGCAAAAAGAAGGCGTTTATAAAGAATTGTTAGAGGTAATAAAGAATGGTGAGAAAAAATATCGTACACGTTTCTTAATTCAAGGTCACTCTTCTTATACATCGTTGGAATCTAATGATATAGCGTATTTCTATAGTGAAAATAAAATAACGTTTGCTGTTACTTTTGCTCAGAAAGAACACATAGTAAACTTCTCTTTGGAGCAATTAGAGGAAGAGTTATCAAAAGATGATTTTTTCAGATTAAACAGAAAATATATAGCAAATATTAAGGCGATTAATTCTTTTGAGGATTTTTTTGGAGGAAAATTAATCGTACATTTAAGTGTTCCAACACAGGAAAAAATAACAGTAAGCCGTTTAAAAAACAGCGCTTTCAAAGAGTGGATGGGAAAATAGACAAAGCCCACGTATGGGCTTTGCATAAGGCAGGTGTTGCATAATTGGAGGGAAAGAGACACCTGTCCTGCCTTAAAGACAAGGTCTCGATGGATGTTTGACAAGAGAAAATACCTTCTCTCAAACATGATGTAGTCAGAAAATTAGCGGAAATGCTCTATCTTTTTTAATTGAATCTCAAATGGAGTTTCTGTAGTTTCTGCTCCTGCGTTATTAAACAGCCAATAGTCAATTTCTGATTTTAGGAATGTGAGTTTTTTACCATATTTATGATATGGAATTATTCCTTGTGAAACCCATCCATAAATAGTAGCACGTGCTGTTTTGTCAGGAAGATAGTTGATTAAGTCGCTCATCGACAACCATTTGTCGTCGCTGCCTAAAATATAGGTGTTTGCTTTTGTATAATTTCTAAAATCCTCTCTGAGTTCTTTAATTTCTTGAATTAAAGTCTCGAAATTACTTTCGCTCATTTTAGTAAAGTTAATAAGTGTTTTTTCTAGTTTTTAGTTGTCGCAAAGATGCATCTTTTTTTTGTTTTCCAAAAGTTCAGAAAATGCCGAGGGTTGATAAATGCTTTGTTTCGACGGCTTTTTTGTTAAGAAAATGCTAGTTGTTTAGATTTGTTTCGCAAAAAAACGTCAAAATTTTAATCAAAATCATGTTAAAATACGTTTTGAAACGGCATTATTGAGCCAAATATCTTTTAGAAATTGTGAATTACATGCTTATATCTTCTTTGTGTTGATGAAAGAGAATAGCAGAACTTTTACGAAATTTGCATACAAAATTATGGGTATGGAAGAACAGCAAGACGACATAGTTACGCCGGAAGAAATAGAATCTGAAGTAGATTCTTCGGTACAGAACATTCGATACATAGGTGATTATTTCCAGGATTGGTTTTTGGATTATGCTTCGTATGTAATCACAGACCGTGCAATCCCATATCTTGAAGATGGACTTAAGCCTGTGCAACGTCGTGTTCTCTATACGATGAAGAAGATGGACGACGGCCGCTATAATAAGGTGGCAAGTATCGTCGGTGAAACAATGAAACTTCATCCTCACGGTGATGCTGGTATTTATGATGCTTTGGTTGGTCTTGGTCAAAAGGATTTGTTGATTGACACGCAGGGAAACTGGGGAAACATTTTTACAGGCGATGGTGCTGCTGCCGGTCGTTACATTGAAGCAAGGCTTTCTAAATTCGCCTTGGAAGTTCTTTTTAATGCTAAAACAACTGAATGGGTTCCATCGTATGATGGCAGAAATAAGGAACCAGTTACGCTTCCAGTAAAATTTCCATTGCTTCTTCTGCAGGGCATTGAGGGTATCGCAGTTGGTATGGCTTGCAAGGTGCTTCCTCATAATTTTAATGAACTGATAGATGCAAGTATTGCGTATTTGAAGAATGAGCCGTTTGAATTGTTCCCTGATTTTCCCACTGGTGGGTTGATTGATGTTTCAAAATACAATGATGGGCAAAATGGCGGACGTGTTCGTGTACGTGCAAGAATCAATAAAGTTGATAATAAAACTTTGATGATAACAGAGATTCCTTACGGTGAAACGACATCTTCTATTATTGATTCAATTTTAAAAGCTAACGAAGAAGGAAAAATTAAAATCAAACACGTTGATGATGATACATCTGCAACTGCGGAGATTTTAATATCTCTTCCTGCCAATGTCTCTGCAGATGAAACGATTGATGCGTTGTATGTATTCACAAAATGTGGAGTTTCCATTTCTCCGAACACAAATGTAATCTGCAACCAAAAGCCTGTTTTCCTTGGTGTTTCCGATATTTTGCGGAAAAATACTGACAGAACGGTTGAACTACTTCGACGAGAGCTTGAAATTAATTTGGAAGAATTGAAAGAAAGCTGGATGAAGACTTCTTTGGAAAAAATCTTTATTGAAAACGAGGTTTATGAGAAAATTAAACCTTGTAAAACCGAAGAAGATATTCTTACAACAATTGACAAAGGCTTGAAACCGTATGTGAAAGATTTTTGGCGTGAGGTAACTCGTGAAGACTGCGTAGCATTGTCGAACATTCCGATTAAAAAAATATCAAAATACAACTCCTTTAAAACCGATGAGTATATTAGGTCGTTGGAAGTTGATATGGAGGAAGTTAAAAATAATCTGGAACATCTTGTTGAATATGCAATCCGTTATTATGAACATATCAAGGAAAAATACGGAGCCGGAAAAGAACGCAAATCTGAAATTCGAAACTTTGAACAAATTGAAGTTTCTCAGGTTGTCAACGCAAATACTAAGCTTTATGCAAATTATGAAACAGGATTTGTTGGTACAAGTTTGAAGAAAGACGATTTCGTTTGTGATTGTTCGGATTTGGACGATATAATTGTTTTCCTTCAGGATGGTAGATTCCGTGTTTCAAAAGTTAAGGACAAGGATTTCTTTGGAGTAGGAATAATTCATATCGGAGTGTTCCGTAAGAATGATGAACGAACGGTTTATAATGTTGCTTATCGCGATGGAAAAACAAATGTTACTTATATAAAACGTTTCCCAGTAACAGGTGTGATTCGCGACAATTTCTATAATCTAACATTGGGAACGCCTAAGACTAAAGTCTTGTACTTTAGTGCAAATCCGAATGGTGAGGCAGAGATTGTAAAGGTATATTTACGACAAGATTTGCATTTACGTAAACCTGTTTTTGAGGTCGATTTTAGTTCGTTGACAATAAAGGGCAAAAATTCAAAAGGAAATATTCTTACAAAACACCCTGCTTTTAAGATTATAAAGATTGAAGAAGGTGTTTCAACTTTGGGTGGAAGAAAGATATATTTCAACGAGGAAACAAAACGTTTAAATGATGCGGGATATGGAACGTTCCTTGGTGAGTTTAAGGGTTCAGATAAAATTTTGGTAATTACTGAAGATGGAAAATTTGCGTTATCAACGTTTGATTTAAGCAATCATTTTGAGTATCCAATTTTACGTATTGAAAAATATGATGAGAGAAAAATCTGGACTGCAATTGTGTATGATGCAGAACAAGATTTGAATTATATAAAACGTTTCAAAATTGAAGAAACATCAAAATACGTAAGTTTTTTGCCGGAAACGGATGGTTCAAAACTGATTAAGATTAATGATGACAGATTCCCTCAGCTTTGTTTGAGTTTCGGTGGAAAACATGCGAACAGAGACATGGAATATGTTGATGTTGATGAATTTATTGGAGTAAAAGGTTATAAGGCGAAAGGGAAACGCATTTCGAATTACACAATAGATATGATGGAATTTGTGGAACCTCTTGAAAAAGAAATTCCTGAGGAAGAACAAGTTGCAAGTGAACCTGTTGAGAGCAACGATGTCTGGAAGGACAATACTGACACATTGGATTCGGAAGATCCAGTATCCGGTGAACAGATGTCGTTATTTTAACGATAGATTATTGATAATTCAGCATTGCCGATTGTTTGGCTTTGTGAAAGAGAATATGGAAAGTTTGGTGATGCAATGCCTTCGCCAAACTTTTCTTTTGTAGTAAATATTCTTGCCTCATCCCATAAACCGGCGTCAATGAATGTCTGTAAGGTTTTTGCTCCTCCTTCTACAATAAGTGATTGAATACCTTTTTGATAAAGTATCTCAATGGTTTTGCTTAACACGTTTTCATTTTCTGAAACGTGTATGTATTCCAGATTTTCTGAAGATGTTTTTAATGTTTTTGAAAATAAAACTGTTGCAGTAGAGTGGTCTTTTAAAGACGAAGAATCTTTTATTCTGTCGTTTAAATCCCATGCTAAACGAAGTGGATTTTTTCCTTCTACTAGTCTTGTTGTTAAGCTTGGATTGTCGTTAATTGCAGTTTCGGTTCCGACTAAAATGGCTTGTTCCTGCGAACGCCAGGTGTGGACTAATTTCTGACAGGTCTCGTCGGTTATTCGTACGCCTTTGTCGGAGCTTTTGTTGCATCGAAGTTTGTCGATAAATTTATCGGAGGTTTGTGCCCATTTCAGAATAATATAAGGACGTTTTTTCTCATGAAATGTGAAAAATCTGCGATTAAGAAAACGGGCCTCTTTTTCTAACACATTTTGTTCAACTTCAATCCCTGCATTTTTTATTTTTTCTATTCCTTTTCCCGAGACTTTGCTAAATGAGTCTTTGCATCCGATTACAACGCGTTTAAAATGTTTCGAAACAATTAAATCTGCACAAGGAGGAGTTTTTCCAAAGTGTGCACAGGGCTCAAGGCATACGTAGATGGTGCTTTCTGATAATAGTTCTTTGTTTTGAACAGAATTAACTGCATTGACTTCTGCATGTGGTTCTCCCGCTTTGTGATGAAATCCTTCGCCAACAATCTCTCCGTTATGCACTATTACGGAACCTACCATTGGGTTTGGATAGGTGTTTCCAAACGCTTTCTGTGCTAATTCTATGCAATGATGCATGTATTTTTCATCTTCTTTCGTGTACATTGGTCAAAAAAAGTATTTTTGCAGTATGACAATTCGTGATGTAAAAATAGAATATCAGCAGAAATTGGCAACACTTTATGAGCCAAAAGAAATTCAATCAATATTTGAATTAGTAGCTGAAACTATAGGTTTTTCAAAAAATCTATTGGTATTAAAGAGTAATGAAGATCTTTCTGAACAGCAGAGATTGTATTTTTATTCATGTCTGCAGCGGTTAGAGAAAGCTGAACCTGTGCAATATGTAAGGGGGAAGGCAGATTTTTATGATTTGCAGTTTTTGGTAAATCCCGCCGTTTTAATTCCCCGTCCGGAAACGGAAGAGTTAGTTCATTTAGTTAAAAATGAAAATCTTGGATGTAGAGGAAAAATCATTGATTTGGGAACAGGAAGCGGTTGTATTGCAGTTTCATTAGCAAAAAACATTAAATCTGCTAAAATATCTGCGCTAGATATTTCTTCGGCGGCACTGGAAATCGCAAAACAAAATGCTAAGAATAATGAGGTTGAAGTTGAATTTATTCTTGGCGACATGCAGGACAGTCAATGCGTTCCGGAAGATGAGCTGTTTGATGTTATCGTAAGCAATCCTCCTTATGTATGTAATTCAGAAAAGAATGAAATGAGACCGAATGTTCTGCAGTATGAACCTCATTTGGCTCTTTTTGTTGATGAAGACACTAATCCTTTGCAGTTCTATAAGGCGATAGTTCAGTTCTCTCAAAAACATTTGTCGGAAAATGGTTTTGTTTATTGTGAGATTAACGAAACGTTAGGAATGGAAACGCAAAAATTATTTGTAGAGAATGGCTTTGCTAATTGTCAGATTCTGAAAGACCTTTTTGGAAAAGATAGGTTTGTGAAGGCTTCACGAAAATAGAGTTAATAATAGGAAAATCGTATCTTTGTAGATAAATAAAAAGCAATGAAAGAACAGATTGTAAAGATTTTAATGCAGATTCCTGTTCCGGGAGAGTCGGAGTCTATTGTGAAATTTGTTGAATTAATTGATGTTCACGAAGATGATGTAACAATAAAATTAAATGTGCCTCAAAAGTACGATAAGTTTGAGAGAGCATTAATTTCGTCTGTTCAGGATGCGGTAAAACGCGGAGTTTCTTCTGCAAAACATGTCGATGTGTTGGTAAATATTGTCAAAGCAAATGACATGGCTGGAGAAGGTGGTATATCAAAGGTAAAAAAGGTCATAGCTGTTGCTTCTGGAAAAGGTGGTGTTGGAAAATCAACGGTTAGTGCAAATCTTGCAATAACTTTAGCTAAACAGGGTTATAAAGTTGGTTTGCTAGATGCTGATATTTTTGGCCCTTCAATACCGAAAATGTTTGGTGTGGAAAACGCACAGCCATATTCTCGTAAGGATGGTGAGAAAGAATGGATTCTTCCTGTGGAACAATATGGAATAAAATTACTTTCGATAGGTTTCTTTGTACGTCCGGAGGATGCTCTTGCTTGGCGTGGTCCAATGGCTGGAAATGTATTGAAACAGTTTGTTCAGGATTCAGATTGGGGAGAATTGGATGTGATGGTAATTGATATGCCTCCAGGAACAAGCGATATACAACTTACTCTATGTCAGATTATTAATATTACAGGAGCTGTTATGGTTGGGACTCCACAGGATGTTGCTGTGATTGACGTTGTAAAAGCAATCGATTTCTTCCAGAAAGAAAAAATCGAAGTTCCAATCCTAGGTTTAGTTGAAAATATGGCCTGGTTTACACCAGAAGAATTACCAAATAACAAGTATTATATCTTTGGTAAGGGTGGTGTTGAAAAACTTGCAAAAGAAAGAAATCTTCCGTTTTTAGGTTCTGTTCCTATTGTAATGGGTGTTCGTGAAGGCGGTGATGCAGGAAAGCCTGCCGCAATGAACGAAGATTCTATTGTAGGAAAACAATTTGCTGAAATTGCTAAAAAGGTGATGCAATAAAGTCTAATTTATCTTGTACGTGATATGGAAAATAGTCTTGCAGATATTCAGAAAATAACAAAGGAAATAGAAGCATATACAACAAACTATAACTCTTGCTCAGAGATTCCAACGATTGAAGTTGATATTCTTCTTCAGAAAACCCGTGAATTGTATGATTTATTGATGGGTTTGAAAAATGTTCCGGTTGAAAGTAAAGTCCCTGAAATTCAGGAAGAAACTTCTGTTGTTGAAACTAACCAAAGCGAACAGACTCCTGTCGAAAAAGAAGATGCAGATTATGAGTTGATATTCAAGATAGAAGAAACAGAGAAAAATGAATCTGCTGCACCGGAGGTTGTTTCTACCGAACCAAAGCAGGACGTGATACTTTCAAAACCTATAGATTTAGGAAGTAAATTGGGTAAAACTCATATTGATGACATTATGAATGCTATAAGCTTGAATGACAAGTTCTTATTCCGTTCCCAGTTATTCAATAAAAATCAAGATTTATTTGCAGAAACTGTTGGTAAATTGAACGAATTAAAGACGTTTGAGGAAGCTTTCACATTTCTGAAAAATAATTTCCCATGGGATTTTGAAAATGATGCTGATGTTCAGCGATTTCTTGCGATTGTAGAACGCAGATATTTATAATATGGGGAAATTAATTGTTGTTCCGACTCCTGTCGGTAATTTACAGGATATGACTTTCCGTGCTGTTGAGGTGTTGAAAACGGCGGATTTAATTCTTGCAGAAGACACTCGAACTTCAGGTAACTTGCTGAAGCACTTTGGCATTGAAACAAAAATGATGGCTCATCACAAGTTCAATGAGCATGCAACGCTAGATAGAACTATTGATATCATTCGTGAAAATTCCATTACAGCATTAATCTCTGACGCTGGAACTCCTTCTATTTCGGATCCTGGATATCTAATCACAAAAAATTGTATTGAAAATGATATAGAAGTTGAATGTCTGCCTGGAGCAACAGCTTTTGTTCCTGCTCTTGTTATGAGTGGGTTTACTACAGACAGATTTTGCTTCGAAGGCTTTCTTCCTCATAAGAAAGGTCGTCAGACAAGGTTGCTTGCTTTAAAAGAGGAGACAAGAACAATTATTTTTTATGAATCACCACATAGAATTTTAAAAACTCTAGGGCAGATTCAAGAATTTATAGGAGAGAGAAATGTTGCTGTTGTACGCGAAATTTCTAAAGTATATCAGGAGGTTGTGCGTGGTTCTATTCCAACGGTAATGGAGCATTTTAAGAAAAAACAGCCTAAAGGTGAGTTCGTACTGTTGGTTGCAGGTAAAGAAGATCCTATAGAAATCATTGATGACGAAAACGAAGATGAATAATTACGTCATTAATACTCATTGTCATGTTTATGACGAAGCATTCGACGAAGACCGTGATGATGTTGTAAAAAGAGCTATTTCTCAAGGCGTAACAAAATTGTTATTGCCAGATATAGATTCTTCATCAAGGGAACGAATGTTTTCATTAGCAGGAAAATACCCAGAGAATTGTTTTCCTATGTTGGGAATACATCCAACATCGGTCAATGAAAATTTTCAAGTTGAACTAAATGCTTTTTTTGAAGAATTACCCAAACGGGAGATAGTTGGGATAGGAGAGATTGGTTTAGATTTATATTGGGATAAAACATTTTTAGAAGAACAAACGGAAGTTTTTATAAAGCAAGTTGCTGTTGCACAGGAAAGAAAACTGCCGATAGTTACGCACGTCCGTAAGGCGTTTAATGAAACATATAGGGCTTTACGCTCAATGCCGTCTCAGGATTTTAAGGGTATTTTTCATTGTTTTTCCGGTTCAAAAGAAGAAGCGTTTAAAGTGATTGATATGGGGTTTCATATTGGAATTGGCGGCGTACTTACATTTAAAACTTCACATCTTGATGAAGTTGTAAAAGCTATTCCTCGTGAAAAAATTGTGTTGGAAACAGATGATCCATATTTAACTCCTGTTCCGCATCGTGGTGAAAGGAATGAACCTGCTTATGTGTTGTTAGTTGCAGAAAAATTAGCTTTCGTTTTAAATTGTTCTGTAGAGGAAGTTATAGATTTTACAACGGGAAATGCTTTATCGATATTTTCGCTGTAATGTCCGCTGTTTTTGAAACATATTTTTCTCGTTTTGAGGCGTTTCCCAAAAGATTAAATGAAGCTGTAAGTAGTGATTTAGGGATAATAATTTGCATTCCATGTTATTGCGAAGACGAGGTTTTGAGAACAATAAAATCTATTCGTCAATGCGACATGCCTGATTGCGATATAGAAATTCTTGTAACTGTAAATTATGGGGAACATGTTAATGCAGAGATTAAGGATTTCAATCAAGATACGTATAATCAGATAAAAGAATTTGGACGGAAGTATTCAACTAGCAAATTGAAAATCTTTGCGCTGTCTGCTTTTGACATTCCGCGCAAACAGGCTGGAGTTGGATATGCAAGAAAGGTTTCTATGGATGAAGCTGTCCGTCGTTTTGCAGAGATAAATAAGGAAGATGGAATCATTGTTTCCTGCGATGCGGATACGTTAGTGGAGAAGAATTATTTGAAGGAAATAGAGTCATTTTATTTAAAAAATCCAAATTGTGGAGCGGCGAATATTTATTTTGAGCATGATTTGGAAGGAGTTCTTCAACAAGAACAATATCAGGCAATTGCGCAATATGAGCTGTATCTGCGATATTATGTTGAACAACTGAAAAGAATTAAGTTCCCTTTCTCGTACCATACAATCGGCTCGTGTTTTTCTATAAAAGCAAAAACATATTGCAGACAGGGCGGAATGAATAAACGTCAGGCAGGAGAGGATTTTTATTTCTTGCAGAAATTATTTCAGACGGAACAAGTTGGTGAAATAAATACTACTCGGGTAATTCCTTCTTCAAGGATGTCGGAGAGAGTGCCGTTTGGAACTGGACCTGTCTTGGCGAAGATGGTTTATGAGCATCAAGATTTCTATACTTTCACGTCAGATAGTTTCAATATATTGCATGATTTTTTTGAAAAAATTCCTTTGTTTCGAGATGCACAGGAAAAAGATTTGATTGTGCTATATAATACATTGAATTCTTGTTTACGTATGTATATGGATTTTGAGACATTGAAATCAAAAGTGTTTGAATTTCAAAGGAATACGGCTACGCTGATTCAGTTTGAAAAGCGTTTCTTTAATTGGTTCAATGGTCTGATGGTTTTTAAATTTCTGAATTTTTCTTGTTTGCATAGATATGCCAAAAGGCCGATTGTTCAACTTGCATCTGAATTTTTACAAGCAAATGAAACAGATGCCTTCGCTTTGTTGCGGAAATACAGAGAAATACAGCGGAAATAATTTTTAATTTGCAAAAAAATAAACACAATGATAATTCTACCAGAAAACGATCCAATGGGACAAGCGATAGATGATTTCTATCATCAAAGAAAACTCGCAAAACTGTTAAATTGTACTCAATATACAACAGAGGACGAATTTCCCATTGCGTATTTGTTTCGCACGTGGGACGAAATGCCGCCCTTGGAACAGAAAGCTCTATCCATGGCAAATGGAAAAGTTCTTGATGTTGGAGCCGCTGCGGGTTGTCATTCTCTTTATTTGCAGGATAAGAATATTGATGTAACAGCTGTTGAAAATTCTCTTTTGTCTGTTGAGGTTATGAAGGCTCGTGGAGTAAAAAATATCATTGCAACAGACTTCTATGATTTAAAAGAACAGAAATTTGATACAATGTTGTTCTTAATGAATGGTATAGGTATAAGTGGGACAATTGATGGATTGCCAGCATTTTTTAATCATTGTAGAAGTTTGTTAAATCCTAGCGGACAGATATTGTTTGATTCTTCTGACTTGATTTATTTGTTTACTGAGGACGATGGCTCTTGTTGTATTGATTTAAATGGGAAATATTATGGCGAAATTACCTTTAAAATGCGCTATCGAAGAATAAAAGCAAATCCTTTCCCATGGTTGTATATTGATTTTAATACAATAGCAGAAATTGCTCAGAAAAATGGATTTAAATGCGAGTTAATTCAAGAAGGAGAACATTTCGATTATTTAGCAAAACTTACCTTAGCCTAAAATAAAAAAGGGAAATCAATTAAGATTTCCCTTTTTGTTTATCAATAGTTTGTATTTTATACTAACGAACGGATTAGTTGTTCTTTATCACCTGGTAGTAAGTCCATTACTGGAACTTCAGGCATTGTATAACAACCAGGAGCTTGTTTGAAAGAAGCACGTGCAACACCAACTAAAATCTGTGCTGTTAAAGCTGGGTTGTTGATTGTCATTTCAAATTTAAAGCGTTGATTTTGTGTTTTACCAGAAACACCTTTTCTTTCCAAAACAACGCCATGGCCCATGTCGCGGCAGTTATCTACACTGTCAACAGGAATTACATGTAATTCATCGTGAGCGAAATAATCGTCAGCTTTCAATTCATCATAAACTTGTTGTGCAGTAAAGCCTTCTTCTAATTCAACATATACCAAACGGCTGTGAATACCTGCGCCTTGAGGCATTGTCATAGACAAAGCATTTTTTACACCTTTTTTAGAACGTGCAACAACAGAGTGTCCCATACTCATACCAGGTCCAAAGTTTGTCCAAGTAAGACCTTTAGGAGCTGCAGCTTGCATTAACGTACGAACTACAGAATCACTTCCTGGATCCCAACCTGCAGAAATGATTGCAACTGTTCCGTTTTCTTTTGCAACTTTTCCAAGAGATTCGTGTAATTCCCAGATACCTCCGTGAATATCGAAACTGTCAACAGTATTGATACCCATAGCCAAATATTTCTTTGCGTTTTCTTCAACGCTACGAGTTGGAGTTGCAAGAACAGCAACATCAACTTTTCCTAATTCTTTAATGTCAGTTACAACTTTGTATGGACTTAATTCCAAAGGCATTTCACCTGATGTTGAACGACGAACAACTCCTGCAATTTCCATGTCAGGAGCAACTTCTAATGCTTCGAGTACATATTTTCCAATGTTTCCGTACCCAACGATTGCTACTCTCTTCATTTTTCTTTTATTTTATTTAACAAACAAAAATACGAACTTCCTCAAAAATATTTTTATTTGAAATAAAGTTTTTGAGGCGTAAAATCTAAAAAACGTGAATTAACTATAGTAAATAAGTTAGACACGTATATAAAAAGATGTTATTTGCTTAATGTTTCAAATATCTTGTCGCTTAAATCTTGTCCACGTAATCCTTTAGCAATGATTTTGCCGTTTTTGTCAATTAGAATAGTAAATGGGATTGAAGATACATTGAACATGTTGCCGTAGATTTTTTTGTCATCACGAACATTGGTCCATGGCATTTTTTCCTGTGCTAAAGCTTTCTTCCATGCCATTGGATCATTATCAACAGAAACAGAATAAATGTCGAAGCCTGCTTCATGGTATGCTTCATACATTTTCTTAAAATTTGGAATCTCCATGCGGCATGGACGGCACCAACTTGCCCAAAAATCAACCAAAACTACTTTTCCACGCAAAGATTCAAGGTTAATCATTTTGCCATTCTCATCTGCGAGGATAATATCTGTAATCACGGAACCTTCTTTTAGAATTGAAGTTTTCTTCACTTGATTGTGAAAATCTTCTACAAGCGGGTTTGTTGGATATGCTGTTATTAATGCTGAATCAAGAAGTTGGTAAACATCCGAATATTCGTCAATGGACAAAACGCTGATTGTAAATAAATTACTTAACAAATACGGATTGTTTCGAATATATCTTGCCAACTCTTCGTTGCTTTTCTTTGTGATTGAGTCAACTTTTTCTTCGTAATTTTTCTTAAGATTTATAAGTTCATTTTGATAGCCGGTAATCATTCTAACATTTTTCTGCATTGATTCCGTTTGTACCGAACCCGAAACGGTCCCTTCTTTTAAGGAACTTGCTTCACCTGAAAATGTTGCACGGTCGCCTGTAGTTAGAAACAATGGGAACTTATCATATTCATTAACGTAAAGTTCACAATAATTTGTAGAAATTTCTGTGTACTTAAAGTTAAATTCACCTTTTTTAGAAATTGCAGATTTTAAAATTATCGGATTTTCTAAGGAAGAATTTATTTTCAAGAAAATAGTGTCATTGTTAGTTGATTTGAAATTTATAAGTTTGCCTTTGAGTTGTACTTCTTGTGCAAAAAGGCATTGTACAGCGAAAAATAATGCAAATACAGAAAATAAACGTTTCATAGTCATAAATTTGATGGCGGAAAGATACAACAATATCATTGAATTTGATGAAATTTCTTCAACGAACGATTATGCAATGAGTCTTGTTAGAAATGGCGAGGTTGCGGATTTTACTGTAGTTAAAGCAAATTTTCAGACAAAGGGACGTGGACAGGTCGGTAATCACTGGGTTTCAAATAAAGGCGAAAATCTTTTGTTTTCTGTTATCGTACATCCACATCAAATACCTGCAAATGAGCAGTTTATAATATCTCAATGCGTTTCGTTGGCACTTTGTAATGTGGTTTCTCTTTTTTGTAAGGATGTATGTATAAAATGGCCGAATGATATTTATGTCGGAAACAAAAAAATTGCGGGAATACTTATTGAAAATCTCTTAAAAGGTAGGCTAATCGAAACTTCCATTATCGGCATTGGATTAAATGTTAATCAGAGAGAGTTTGAGGGTGTGCCAAATCCAACATCTTTGCAGAACGAAGCTGGCCGTCAATTTGACTGTGAGACTCTTTTAGAGCAATTTCTCTCAGTATTTCAAGAGTATTATATTGAATCTCAGAAACATAAAAGGAGATTGAGACGGAAGTACAGAAAGAATCTTTATTTACTTCGCAAAAAGCATCTATTTAAAGATAATACAGGAGAGTTCGTTGGGAAAATTGTTTCCGTTGAAAATGACGGGAAGCTTCATATACGCGATTGTAAAAGAAATGAAAGGGAATATTATTTCAAGGAAGTTGAATATATTCTGTAAGATTCCGCAAATATTTTGTCGTTTTAATTGATTTACAATACCTTTGTCTTATATGATTTCAGTAACACAACAAGGTTTGGAGGATGTTCTTCGATATAAGTTGAAGGCATCGTTGTCGGTAGAATATCTATCAGCGAAATCTGTTGCTGTATGTGATGAGAAATCTGCATTGTTTTTTTCTATGCTGATTTCATCAATGGCAAATGCGAATGGCGGAGTTATTTTTATTGGGGTGTCTTCGTCAAGAAAAAATCCGAAAAACATAGAACCTATAAATAACAAAGATGTTGTTTCATGGCTAAAAATGGTTTGTCAAACTCAGATTTATCCTGAAATACCTGATTGCGTTATTAGCACGATTGAAGTTTCTGAAAAAGGCGAATTTGTAATAGGAATACAGATTCCTAATAGTCATCTTGCTCCACACATGTGCGCGGACAGACGGTTTTATAAACGTTCAGAAACAAAGGCTGTTCTTTTAGAAGAATATGAGATAAGAGATTTATACACAAAAGGGAAAAGGCCTGAGATTGAACTGTTTAGTGTTACAAATACTGGAGGTATTCCAACGTTGTCCGGGGGAAAATTTGAAAGAGTAAATTTCTATCCTCGTTTTTTAGTTAAAAATACTGGAGGCAGTGTCGAACGTTTCTATAAGGTAGAATTATCGATACCATCACAAATAAATAATCCTAATTTTAACATGATGGCGGATAATTTCTCGCGTTTTGAAGATGGTTGTACTATTTATAGTTTTGTGGGAAAAACTATTCTTTTTCAGGGAGAAATCGCTTCTGTGGTGGAACCGAATATTATAGTTGAAGATTCAACCTATGAATGCTTTGAAAATGGAGAAATAGTTTTGAAGTTCTTTTATTCATCAGGTATACAGACAAAATCTTTTCGTTGCAAAGAATTGTTTCTGTATCGAAATAAACAAATTGAGAAAAAGGATTTCTCTCAAGCAATTTCAGGACAATAAAAAAAGGCGGATGTTTGTCCGCCTTTTTATTGTTTATTTGAGTTTAGGTTATTTAACTACACCTTCTTTAATCAAATATTCACCAATTTGAACTGCGTTTAATGCAGCACCTTTCTTGATTTGGTCACCAACTAACCATAATGTCAAACCATTTTCGTTTGCTAAGTCTTTACGTACACGACCAACATATACATCGTCTTTTCCTGCTAAGAACAATGGCATAGGATATTTTTTGTTTGCTGGATCATCCATCAACTGGATTCCTTCGCCGTTTGCAATTGCATTTTGTGCTTCTTCTACAGAAATTGGTTTTTCTGTTTCAATCCAAACAGCTTCAGAGTGAGAACGTAATGAAGGAACACGAACACACATTGCAGAGCATTGAACGTCGCTATGCATAATTTTGCGTGTTTCGTTAAACATCTTCATTTCTTCTTTTGTATAACCGTTGTCTGTAAACACATCAATTTGTGGAATAACATTGTATGCTAACTGATAAGCGAATTTGTTTACAGTAGCAGGTTTTCCATCAAGAACTTCGCGGTATTGTTGTTCCAATTCCGCCATTGCTGCTGCTCCGGCACCACTTGCTGCTTGGTAACTTGCGATATGAATTCTCTTAATGTGAGAAATTTTTTCAAGTGGCTGAAGAACTACAACCATCATGATTGTTGTACAGTTTGGATTTGCAATGATTCCTTTTGGACGAACCAAAGCATCTTTTGCATTACATTCTGGAACCACAAGAGGAACTTGGTCATCCATACGGAATGCACTTGAGTTGTCAATCATAATTGCTCCAAATTTTGTAATATCTGCAGCATATTCTTTTGAAACGCCAGCTCCGGCTGATGTAAATGCGATATCAACTCCTTTGAAATCATCACCGTGTTTTAATAGTTGAACTGTATATTCCTTTCCTTTAAAAGTGTATTTTTTACCTGCACTTCGTTCTGAACCGAACAATACTAATTCATCCATTGGGAAATTTCTTTCCTCTAATACGCGAAGGAATTCTTGACCTACCGCTCCGCTTGCGCCTACAATTGCAACTTTCATCTTTTTTATTACTTTTGTACGTTAATATTTTAACGCCGCAAATATAACTAATTATGAAAAAGATTTTTGTCGTTGCAACAATTTTATGTTGCGCATTCTCTGTATCGTCACAGATTTTAGAACAATTTACGAATTCGGGTATTGGAAACTCTTATTCGTCAGGACAATTTTTAGGTGTTGGAGATATTGTTTGGAATTACATGAAAGCACGTGGAAACCAACAGACAACAACTAATGGTGATAAAGCAATTAGTTTGAACAAAGCAGCCGATGCATGCCTGTTTTCGGACACGATTCCGTCAGGAATTAAATTTCTTCAGTTTCAATATGAACAGGAGTTAACTGCGAATTGTGATGCCAACGTATATATCAATGACAGTCTCGTCGGTGTTTTAGTAACTGAAAATGAGGCAGATGTAACAAAAATATTTTCTTTCTCAACACATGATTTTAATGAGAATGCGGTGATACGTATTCAACAAAATACGGCCTCATCAGGACAAATAACGATTGATGATATTTATATTGAATTTGCTCAAACGCCTTTCCTATATAATAAAATAAGCATTGATGATTTGTTGATTTCCGCGGAGTTTTCTCATAATATTTTAGAGGCAGATGTGTGTGGCGATGCAGTAGAAAACTTTTATTTTTCTGAAAATAAAATTCTGGTCAGTTTAAAAAATAATTTGTGTGGTGAGTATAAAATCTCTTTTAGAAATGTTGTTGATACCGCGTATAAACAAATTAGTGATACAGTTTTATGTTTAGCATTTTATGATGTTCCTCAAAAAAATAAAATAGTAATTAGTGAAATCATGGCAAATCCGTCATCGCTGATAGGATTGGATTATGAATATATTGAGGTTTTTAATTCTGGTGAATGTTCTGTGCAATGCAATGAATTACAACTGATTATAGGAAATAATAAATGTCAATTGCCAAGTAGGATTCTTAATGCTAATGAATATGTTTGTATTACTTCCGAGAAAGAAAAAGCATCTATTCTTGATAGTTCACGGTTTTTATTTGTGAAGTCATTCCCGTCAATTCCTAATACAGGAAGTACGGTTGCTTTGGCGTACAATGATGAGATTATATCATCTGTTTCGTATGTAGATACGTGGTATCATGATAGTTTTAAGCAAAATTGGGGTTGGAGTCTTGAAAAAATAGATTTGGAGAATGTCTCCGAAACGGAAGATAATTGGCGGGCATCGGATAATAAACGCGGGGGAACACCGGGATTTGAAAACAGTGTTTTTCAGAGTAATGAGGATTATATCTCTCCCGAAATTGTTTCTATACAGATTGTGTCAGATTCCGTTATAGACATTCGGTTTTCAGAAAACATTGATATTCTGCACTTTCTTGATAATTCAGAGTTTTCGTTTAGTGTGAAGAACGTTGAGCCAATAAATAACTCGATGTCTCAATATAGGATTATGACAGATATTCTTTTTGAATCGCAAACAGAATATAATTGTAATATTTCAGACAGATGCATAGACTACAATGGAAATCAATTCGTTGACAATCAATATATTTTTGCAAAAACGGATTCTTTGCTAATCTCTAATTCCGTGTTAATAAACGAAATACTCTTTAATCCAACTTCAGGGAATTCGGATTTTATAGAATTATATAATAATTCCGAATCCTACTACGATTTATCGCAGATGTATGTGTCGAACGGCTCGACTAATTATAGAATTTCAGACAAATATATTTTATTTCCGCCAAAGTCATTTGCTGTAATATCTTCTGACGCAGGGCTTTACAGAACTGAGAGTAAATGTAAAAAAGGGATCTTTATTAACTCAAAGTTACCGACTTTACCTGACAAAGAGGGTTTGGTTATTTTACGGAATCTTTGGGGTGAGGTGATTGATTCTGTTTCATATAGTGAGGATTGGCATTCTGCTTATATTGTTAGCAAAGAAGGTGTTTCATTAGAACGGGTTGATTTCATGCAAAGTTCAAATAAGTCAACGTCTTGGTTTTCGGCTGCAGAATCCGTAGGATTTTCTTCTCCGGGTTGTCCAAACTCTCAAGCAATACGGAATAACACAAAGCAGTTTTTTTCTTTTGATTCAGAAGTAATAACACCTAATGGAGATGGGGAGAATGATGAGTTAGTTATTTTTTGTGGTGATGTTGAGGTTGGTACAATGTGTTCTGTGCGAATTTTTCAACCAAGCGGGAAAATGATAGCTCAAATTGCTAATAACCAGCTTCTTGGTTCTGATGACATTCTTAGATGGGATTGTACAGATGCCAAAGGAAATGCCGTAAATCCAGGTATTTATCTTGTTCAATTAGAATTAGTAAGAAATGGAAGGAAGATATCTTCTGAAAAAAAATCTTGTACTGTTCTTCGAGAATAAATCTCACGTATCTTTGTTGTATGAGAGTATATATTTATAATCCAGACCATGATTTAGCTCTTGCATCAGATTCAGATCATTTTGATGCTCCTGATTCTGCAAAAATGTTTGCGCAGGATTTTTCTGTCTTACCGCTTTGGTATGCGGAAGGAAATGCTTCAATATATACTCAAGGATTTCATAAAGAGTGGCTTACCAGTTTACAGCAATTGTTTCCGCAATTTAAAAACATTGATTTTGTTGCATCATTTGGACAGAATGATTTTGTTATGCCCTGGGGATGGAATAAAACAATACGGAAGTTTGCAGAGAAAAAAGGCTGTTTCAACCTTCCTGCAATAGAGAATATTAATTGTATTAGGGAATTACAACATCGTCGTTTATCTGTTGAAGCTACAGAATTCCTATCATCGTTAGAAAACGAACATTTATTTTTAGCAAGACCCGCAAGTTTGTTGACTGTTGATGAAATCGAATGTTTCGCAGAAAAGCATCCTTATGCAATATTCAAGGCTCCTTGGTCAGGAAGTGGGAAAGGGATTGTTCGTAGCCTCGGTGGTTTGTCGGAAAATCTTCATAATCGGCTGAAAAATATTGCAAAGAAACAAGGATGTGTTTTAGGTGAGCCTCTATATGATGTAACTCAAGATTTTGCCATGGAGTTTTTATGCGAAAAAGAAACGACATCTTTTGCCGGTTATTCGTGGTTTTTTACGAATGAACATGGTGTTTATCAAGGTAATTTGTTAGCTAATGACGAACAAATAGCCGAGAAATTTTCCCAATGGATTTCTGTGGAGGAATTAGAACGTATAAAGCAACGGCTAATTGATTTCTTGAATAAAAAAGTTGCAAAATATTATAATGGATATTTGGGCGTGGATATGTTTATTTTTCAGCAGGAAAATCAATTTCATGTTCATCCATGCGTAGAAATAAATTTAAGAATGACTATGGGACTCGTCGCCCGTTTGTTTTATGACAAGTTTGTAGAAAATGGGAAAACAGGAACTTATTTCGTGGACTACAATAATTCTAGTGAAGATTTATTTTTGGATACGAAAAAACGGTCTGAAAATGAATTGGTAGTGAAAAAAGGAAGGATTCAAAAAGGTTTCCTTACATTGAATCCAATTAACGAAACAACTCATTATAGAGCAAGGATAGAGATTACATAGAAAATAAATCTTCGTCAGATTCGTCAAGAATTAGTTCGTCAACATTTATTTTTACACCATTCTCTGCATTTGTCTGACAGTCAACTTTTCCTTTAATTTCAACCTCGATTTGGTTGCTGTTAGGGACAAGTGGAATAAGGTCGTTTTTCACTTCAATAACAATTTGTCCAGTTTTATCTTCAAACCAAAATTTCTTTTTTGATATCTGAGAAGGTATCGTTCCGAATAGAGTAACTTTAACGTCTTTCTTGTCAAGGGCAACACTGTTTTCAAGAATATCTTTTACTGTTGATTTTTGAATGACTTGTGGGTCATACGTAAAAAAAATTAGTGCGCTGCCAATAAAAATAACACTAATCAGTGCTGCAAATATCTTTTTCATTTTTCTCAAAAATTAAAAAATCTCTACATTACAAATATAGAAATTAAAATGAAAAAGCAACGATTCTTAGCTTAAATTACTGATTTTAGGAGAAATAAATTAGTGAACTTCTTCTAATAATTTATCTAAATCAGAAGTCTCGTCTTCTTGCTTTGTTTGAAGTTTCGGATAATTGATTTGGTCGGAAATCAAATATGAAACAGGGAAATCAGGAAGTAACTGTTTGTAGAAACAATAAGCTTCGCTTTTTGAACGAAAATCACCTACACGGATTTTGAAAAATGGCGGCTGGTAAATTAAATATGCTCCAACATCAGGGTATTTGGACAAAAATAATTTTCTCGCATTTTGTGCTTCTGTACGCGAATTTGTTCCCGAAGAATTATAAATCTGAACTCTCCAGCCAGCAATTTTTCCGTTGTTTGCTTTGTTTATGTCAATGTGTGTATTTATTAATTCTGGGATTCTTGGATCTTGTTCAATCGTAATGGTTCCATTAGTTGTTGTAGCTTGATTTTCTTCTGTTTGTGCAACAACAACTGATGTAATTAGCGAAAACAATATAAAAAGAACCTTTTTCATTGGACAAATTTATTTACAAATGTAAAGTTTTATCAAATTCAAGAATCAATAAATTGAAAAAATCAATAGTGTTTCTTTGTGTTATAAGTAGATTCTAATTCTAAAATGCCAAGTTTATTTGTGTAAAGATCTTTAATATAACTTCTTACAATGTTAAATCTTTTTTCAACACCTTTTAAATTGGCGACATTTCCTTCGGTAATTTCATACTCCATATCTTCTGGAATTTTAGCTAAAATCTCTGCAATTCTTTCACTTGGAACAAGTAACATTGCATCTATTTGATTGGAAACAAACAAGTCTATCGTTTCGTCAAGTGATTCTGTCTTTTTAATTATAACACTATCTAAATAAGGTAATTTTTCCTTTTGTGAATCGAATTTGTTATAAAGATCGCATTTGACAAATCTAAATTCCAAACTGTCTGCTTCGTATCGAAAAGGTCCAATACCGACGATAGATTTTTCACCATATTTCTCTACTGATTCGTATGGAACTATTGCGGCGGCAGGATGTGCAAGGTTATTAATAAAACGAGGAGAAGGCCTTTCTAAAGTAATACGTAGTGTGCCATTGTCAATAACTTGGATTCCTTCGATTCTACTTGTATCACGGATTTCTTTTGGTAACGAAAAATATTCTTTTGCACCTTTAATATGATATACCGTGTTTGTAAAATTTAACGTACTATACTGTGGATTAGCTAGCAGATGAAATGTGTATTTTACGTCGTAAGCTGTTAGTGTTCTTGTTTTCGCACGACCAAAACAGTCATTCATGTGAAATTTTGCTGTAGTGTCTATAGTAAAAACATAAACTGAGCCCGTATTGTCAACTTCCCATGTTTTGCAAAGAGCGTTTTCTATTTCAAGAGAAAATGGATTAACCTGAAACAAACCTGTATAAAAAATGCTTGCAAGGCTTTTTTCCAAATCGTTAGCGATTGTTGTTGGGAAAATATAATCATCAAATGTTACATCGTAAATCGCAAGGCGTAAGTTTCCTCCTTTTTTTCCATTTTTCTCTTTTGTCTGCTCCGAATTATGGCATCCGAAAAACAATGCAAAACTAAATATGAGAAAAAGGATTTTTTTCATAATGTTTACAATATCTGAAACAATGCATTTGCTGCATTGGCATTAGATTTTGATAATGTGCTAACATTTAGTTTCTGCACAAATAAAAATTCTTTTTCTTTCGCAAGTATTTCCTGAATCTCAGTAGTTTGAGAGTCTGAAATTATAGGCGAGAATTTCACGAAAAAGGAAATGTTTTTATAGAAATCTAATACAGTATTTTGTTTTGCGTCATTGTCAATCACTGTAATAGTGATGTTGTCGTTTATATTGACTGCGGAGAATGAGAATGGCTGGACTGTTTTTCCGTTTAAGGTGAGAGTGACATCTTTTTGTGCTTGTAAATCAATTGAGAATAATTGATTTATGGCTACACAAAATTGGAAGACATTAAGATTTGTACAGATAGCAAATACTTCGTAATGTTCTGCAGTTGTGGTCATTTTTATGGTAGATGTCTTTCCCATATTAGAAATCTTTTAGGAAAAATAACAAACTCAACCAGCATTCCTCTCTTGTGTCGGAATCCCACCAAAGTGTTTGGGCTCCATGTAAACCATTGCTTCCTTCAGGTTTGAAAAGAACAAATTTTGTTGATTCAATACCTTCGGCTAGTTGTGAAACATAGGAATATTCATTTTGTGCACAGCCAATATATGTAGGCACTTTTAATCCTTTGATATATTGAGTTATACTTAATGAGCTGAAGAATTCTCCAGGACTGTAGGCAATAACCGCTTTTATATCACTACGGTCTTTGGCAACTTTTAAACAAAGAGAACCTGAAAATGAACTACCCATCAAGAAGATTTGTGCATATGGATCTATCGAGTAAACGTAATTTATTGCTGCAAGTATGTCTTTTTCACAACTTAACAAAGTAATGTTGAATTTTTCCTGTTTTGCTTTCAATGCTGTCTCATTGTTGACAAAATTCACCTCGTTTCCTTGTCGTAGGTCAACAGCAATACAGTTAAAATCAAGCTTAATCATTCGTTCAGCTATTTGTTGGAATTCCCCACGGCTGTATTCTGCTTGATGAAACATGAGCATATATTTATTTGACTCGGCAAATGTCTCATAATAGTCCGCAAATACTTCCACATGGTCTTCTGCTTGGAACGAGATGGATTTCTGCCCAAAAAGATTGAACATGGAAAGAATGCAGATTATTGCAGTAATGATCTTTTTCATAGTTATATTACTAAAAAAGCCACTAATTGTGTAGTGGCTTTTTTAGTAGAGTTTAAGTTTTATTATTCAACTAACACGTTTACTTTATTTGCAGATTGTTCTACAACACCACCTGAAATTTCAAACGTTTGTTTTTGATTTTGACTATCTACAATTACAATATTGCCTGATGCAAGAGTTGCAACAATTGGAGCATGGTTTTCCAACAATTCAAAAGAACCATTGCTTCCAGGAAGATTAATTTGTTTTGCTTCTCCTGAGAACAAGCTTGCTGTTGGTGTAATTATATCAATTGTCATCTTTCAATTATTTTGAATTTTTCAACATTTCTTCTCCCTTAGCAATTGCTTCTTCAATTGTACCAACAAGGTTGAATGCTGCTTCTGGATATTGATCAACTTCACCGTCAATAATCATATTGAAGCCCTTGATTGTATCTTCGATAGAAACAAGTTTTCCTTGCAAGCCAGTGAATTGTGCTGCAACGTGGAATGGTTGAGACAAGAATCTTTGTACACGACGAGCGCGGTGAACAACCAACTTGTCTTCTTCAGACAACTCATCCATACCAAGGATTGCGATAATATCTTGTAATTCTTTATTCTTTTGAAGAATATTGATAACGCGTTGTGCAGTATTATAGTGAGCTTCGCCAACGATTTCTGGAGTCAAAATACGAGAAGATGATTCCAATGGATCAACAGCAGGGTAAATACCTAACTCAACAATCTTACGGCTCAACACTGTAGTTGCATCCAAGTGGGCAAATGTTGTTGCTGGAGCAGGGTCGGTCAAGTCATCGGCAGGCACATAGATTGCTTGTACAGAAGTGATAGATCCACGTTTTGTAGAAGTAATACGTTCTTGCAAGAAACCCATTTCTGTTGCCAATGTAGGTTGATAACCTACGGCTGATGGCATACGGCCTAACAAAGCAGACACCTCAGAACCAGCCTGAGTGAAACGGAAGATATTGTCGATGAATAAAAGAATATCACGACCGCCAGTTTTCTCATCACCATCACGGAAGTTTTCTGCGATAGTCAAACCTGACAAAGCCACACGAGAACGTGCCCCAGGAGGTTCGTTCATCTGACCGAACACCATCGCCAATGAAGAGTCTTTCAAACCTTCTTTGTCGATTTTTGAGATATCCCATCCGCCTTTTTCAAGACTTTCTTTGAATTCATCACCATATTTAACGATACCTGCTTCAATCATTTCACGAAGCAAGTCATTACCTTCACGAGTACGTTCACCAACACCGGCAAATACAGACAAACCATTGTGAGCCTTTGCGATATTGTTGATTAATTCTTGGATAAGCACTGTTTTACCAACACCGGCACCACCGAACAAACCGATTTTACCACCTTTTGAATAAGGCTCAATCAAGTCGATTACCTTAATACCAGTATATAGAATTTCTGTACTTGTAGAAAGTTTTTCGTATTCTGGTGGATTTGCGTGAATCTGATAACCGCCTTCTTTAGAAACTTCACCGATTCCGTCAATCGCATCGCCAGTTACATTGAACAAGCGACCACGAACTTTGTCACCAATTGGCATTGTAATTTGAGCACCTTTTGCAACTACGTTCATTCCGCGGGACATACCGTCTGTTGAATCCATTGCAATAGTACGAACAGTATTTTCTCCAATGTGTTGTTGGCATTCCAACACAACTACCTGACCATCTGGTCTTGTGACTTCTAGAGCATCGTTGATATTTGGAAGAGTACTGCCTTCTTGTTCAAAACTAACGTCCACAACAGGACCGACAATTTGAACGATTTTTCCGATATTTTCAGCCATACAATCTTTTATTTAGATTTATTTTATTTTGTACGTTACCACAAAATTACTTTTTTTTTGAATATCACAAAAGAAATTGCATCTTTTTATATTAAGAACTAAAAGGATTTTTATGATAGAGTGTAATTCTATATTTTCTTGAGTCCGATTTTTATCTGCATAAAATATATTGTTTTATTTTTGCAAATATTTATTGTCTATGGCAGAGGAAAACAAAAAAATCGGCATTCTTTACGTTTCTTACGATGGAATGACGGACAATCTTGGGCAATCACAAGTGATACCATATCTTCAAGGACTCAGTAAGTTAGGTTATTCTATTCATATTCTTAGCTGTGAAAAGGCTCAGGTGTACAAGAAAAGAAGTGCGTATATTTCCAAATTGTTGGAAAAGTCAGAAATAATGTGGCATCCTCTTCAATATACAGAAAGGCCTGCTGTTGTTTCTACTTTGTTTGATATGCACCGAATGCAAAATGAAGCAGTCAAAATAATATCTGATTTTGAAAATAATATACAACTACTACATTGTAGAAGTTATATCAGTGCTCATATAGGCGTTTTTTGTAAAAAGAAATTTCATATTCCGTGGATATTCGACATGCGTGGTTTTTGGGCAGACGAACGTGTTGAAGGTGGTTTATGGGATACAAAGAAGACTCTTTATAAGATTGTGTACAATTATTTTAAGAGTGCAGAAAAAAAGTTCCTTGCTGACACAAATCATATAATCAGTCTTACAGAAAATGGAGCAAACGAAATACAATCTTGGGAATCTTATCAAAACATGTCAAGACCTATTTCTGTAATACCATGCTGTGCTGATTTAAATCTTTTTAGGATATCCAAGAAAAAAAGTGAGCTTCTAAAAAAGTTACACATAGAAGAGGACAACTTTGTATTGAGTTATTTGGGTTCTTTTGGAACCTGGTACATGACGGAAGAAATGTTTGATTTCTTTAAGGTTTTGTATGAGAAGAATAACAATGCTATCTTCTTATGTATTACGCCAGATGATCCTGATATGTTGGATTCAATAGCTATACGAAAAGATATTCCTCGTTCTGCTTTGCGTGTTGTAAAAGTAAACAGAGAAGATGTTCCTGCTTATGCGTCATTATCAGATTGGTCTGTATTTTTCATTAAACCAGTCTATTCTAAGAAAGCATCTTCGCCAACAAAGATGGGTGAGTTACTTTCCTTAGGCATTCCAATAATCTGTAATAACGAAGTAGGAGATGTTGAATCTATTATGAAGGATTGTCCTGAGGGTTTCCTTGTGAAGGATTTTTCTTATGAAGAATATGCTCAGATTGCTGAAAAAATGCTACAAACAAAGACCGTTGACAGGGAAATGTTGAGGTCTGTCGCTGAAAAATATTATTCTCTTGAAAAGGGAATTTGTCTTTACGAAAAAGTGTACAAATCACTGTTGAATAACTAAAAAAAGGATTGTATAACACAATCCTTTTTTTGTTTAGTTTTACAACAGTATTACTTAGTACAGATATTATTGTTTTCCAAGTATTTAATTAGCTTTTCAGCCATTTTTGCCTGCTGTGCTGCACAAGGATGCCAATCTGCTCCAGTTCCTGCAGTTGCAGTAAAATCATAGCGGTAAATTGATTCAGGTCTTAAAGTGTTGTAATCAGTTTGAATTTTATTAAGAATTTGTTTTACTGCTTTTTGTGCAGTTGCATTCATCATGCTTCCAGTTAAAAGTACAGCTTTGGCATTTGGATAATGAGAGAATACTTTGTCAAGCAATCCACGGAAACTATTGTCATATTTTGTGGAATCGAAAGTTTCCATTTCCCAAGTGTCGTTTGTTCCAAGATTTATGAAAACAACATCTGGAGTATATTTAGAAAAATCCCACTTTTTAGAGCTTTGTAACCAAAGTTTCTCGTAATTATCAGGCATTGATCCATATCCTTCTGCATGGTCTGCATTGCCATAATTACGATAGATTCCTATGCCAGAACGTGCTACAACCATGATTTCCGCATTGAAAGCTTTTGCTGTAGCATACGAATAAGTGTGACAGAAATTTGAAACAGAATCTCTAAATTCAGAACGATCAGTCACTTCTGTTCCGTAGCCGCAAGTGATGGAATTTCCTATAAATTCAAATTTAATGCTTTTTTCTGCAGGTTTAGAAAGTTCTGCTTGTTCATCAATTTCAAATCCATAGAAAACAGGATTTTTATAGATTCCTTCCGAACACAATGTGACTCTTGCTGTATGAGTACCGAATTTCAAGTCTTTTGCCAACCAGTATGTTGATACGCCAGACTCTTTGCTGATTAAGTTCAGCTTCTTGCTTGAGCATATTTTAAAAGGTTCTTGGTCGTCAATTTCAATCCAATAATACGCTTCCACTCCATTGAATTTTGCATTTAAGGAAGTCCCTGTAAAATCTACAGTGAAGGAAGTTCCTGGGTATAAGTAGGATACGGATGATTCATCAATGGAGATTCGTCCTTCATAATGAATGTTTTCATCGTTTATACTGATGCTTTTCTTAGGATATTCCATGACTGTAATTTTTAAAGAATCCTTGATATTTGGTTGAAGAACATTAAAGACTACTGCCCATGTTTCTCCTGTTTTCAAACCAACAAAGGTGTTTCCCTCAACCGATGCTATTGTTTTGTCTGCGATTTCCCATGCACAATCTTTATCTTCAGCATTTTCTGGCAAAACTTTAACTTCGACAGCGTGTTCCTCGTGTAGGTACAAAGAAATTTCTTCTTCTATACAATCTACTGTTTTAACAACAGCAGGTTCTTCTTTACATGCTACAGAAAATAATCCCGCAAACATTACACACGCAAGTATCTTTTTCATTTTTCAAATAAATTAATTTGCCAAATGTAAAAAGAAAAGGACAAACTCAAATGGGTTAGTCCTTTTCTTTGCTAAAAATATTCTTTTATTTTTTATTTTTTGAAACAACTGTTCCTGTGAAAACCAAGGTTTGTTCTGTTGGTTTTGCATTTGATGTCACTATTGCTGTTTTAGAGAATTTCCCTCCTGTCGCAGCATCAAAAGTAACACCGATCTCACCACGTTGTCCAGGCATGATAGGAGTTTTAGGCCAAACCGCATCAGTACAGTTACATGCAGGTTCCACTTTTGAGATAATTAAAGGTGCATTTCCCGTGTTTGTAAATTCAAAAACCACGTCAACTGGAATGCCTTGAGGAATTTCCCCGAAATTATAGGAATCTTTATCCCATGTGATTACAGGAGCTTTTAGATCTCCTACGCTTAATTGCTTGTTTTCGTTAGGATCACCCCATTGTGCAAATCCGAAGAATGGAAGAATACTTGCAAATACTACTGCTAAAATAACTCGTTTCATAATTTTCAATTTTTAAATTAGACAAATAACGTAATAAAAAAGTTACGTTCAAAAATCTTTTTTACTGTAAACAAAAACCTTGCCAAAGAAATTCTATCTCATAGTTTGGTAGATTCATTAAAAAACAATTATTTTGCATTACAGTTATGGCGAATTCGTCTAATGGCTAGGACACCACCCTCTCACGGTGGATATTCGGGTTCGAATCCCGGATTCGCTACTTAGAATTTTAATAACGCCTTAGCAATCAATTGTTAAGACGTTATTAATTTATTCGTAAAAATGAAACAATTAAATTTTGTAGGAAAACTTTCATTAATTGGAATCCTTTGTTTTTTCTGTGCTGTTCAATTGTCGTTTGCCCAAGGTAAAGCCACAAAGCAAGTAAAGGCACAGGTAAAAGGATCATATTGGAATTTTGAAAAAGCGGTTAGAGATAAAGAAGGGGAGATTGCCGTACTATGTCTTGATAGTAAATCTATTGCATACTATGACTCAATGGTAAATTTAATAAAGACTGCCGATTCGTCGCAGGTTGCCGCTTTGCCATTTTCAGAAATGCTTTGTGTGTTGAATTTCCGTCAGTTGTATTTGACTAATCAAATAGAACTAGATATAGCAAATTTAGATGGAACAAGTTTTTATGTGTCGAGTGTAAATCTTGGTTTGACAAATCCTCCGAAATGGACTTTAGGTGACATTTCTTGTCATGGTAATTCTGCACAGGCACAATGTATGGATGGGAAAACAGTATTGCCGATTTCTCTTGATTTTAATATGGAAAGGGGGTTGTGGCGAATTGACATAACTACGATAATGGAATTTGTTAATAATGTTATGTCTGAATTATGTAGTAAGTCAGATAGGACTGTAAAGGATTTGATAGTTAAATCCCTATCAGGAAACTTTGGTGAGTTACATACAGATGTTTGGAAACCTTTGATTAAGCAATAGTTTCCATAGAAAACCTTTAATTTCTTCAGAGTTTTTTATTCTAGAACTCGTATTTGTCGTTCCACAGCGACTGCAGATATTGTTTAGTATCTTGTTCTCTTTTGTTTGTCGCTGCCTTCCAAAAAGATGCATTACTCAATTCTTTTGGTAAGAATTCCTGTTTAACAAAGTGTCCAGGATAATCATGAGAATATTTATATCCATCTCCGTAATCAAGTTGACGCATTAATTTTGTAGGTGCGTTTCGTAAATGTAAAGGAACTGGTAGCATACCGGAATGTTTGACTTCTTCCAAGGCTGCGTTAATGGCAAGATATGCGGAATTACTTTTTGGTGATGTGGCAAGATAAACCGTTGTTTCAGAAAGAATTATTCTTGCTTCTGGCATTCCTATAACCGAAACGGCATTAAAACAGCTTTGTGCCAATAAAAGTGCGTTTGGATTTGCTAATCCAATGTCTTCAGATGCTGATATAAGTAATCTGCGGGCAATAAATTTAATATCCTCGCCTCCTTCAAGCATTCTGGCAAGCCAATAGACTGCTGCATTAGGATCACTTCCACGAATAGATTTGATAAAAGCAGATATTATATCGTAATGTTGTTCGCCGCCTTTGTCATACAATGCAATATTTTCTTGTAAGGTGTTGGTAACTATATCGTTTGTGATTACGATCTGTTCTTTTCCAAACTGAGCGTTGATAACAATTTCTAAAACATTTAATAATTTTCGAGCATCACCTCCTGAAAAACGCATTAAAGCTTCATCTTCTTCAATGACGATATTCATCTTTTTTAAAACGACGTCGTCGTGCAATGCTTTTTGTATTAATGTTTGTAAATCATCACGTTCTAAGGATTTTAATACATATACTTGACAACGTGATAATAATGGAGAAATCACTTCGAACGAAGGATTTTCTGTTGTTGCACCAATCAATGTAACTGTGCCGTTTTCTACAGCAGCAAGTAAAGAATCCTGCTGTGATTTGTTAAAGCGATGGATTTCGTCTATGAAAAGTAACGGATTCGGAGCGTCGAAAAATTGAGAATGTTTTGCTTTGTCAAGAACTTCGCGTACTTCCTTGACTCCGGAATTAACAGCACTTAATGTGAAAAAAGGCCTTTCAAGACTTTGAGAAATAATTTGTGCTAAAGTTGTTTTCCCTACTCCAGGAGGCCCCCATAAAATCATAGAAGAAATTTTTCCTGACTCTATAGTATTTCGTAGAACAGCACCTTTGGCAACCAAGTGCTCTTGGCCCAAATAATCATCAAGAGACTTTGGTCTCATTCGTTCCGCTAAAGGCTGTTGCAAACTCATAGTGTGCCTTGTCTTTGTTTTATTAAGGTTTCAACTTGTTCCGGAGAGGTTAGTTTGAAATATTCGCCATGAAGGAAATATGAAACATCTCCCGTTTGTTCCGAAACGACAAGAGTTAATGTGTCGGTTTCTTCGCTCATTCCCATTGCAGAACGATGCCTCATACCAAAACCTAACGGAAGATCCAGTTTTTTAGACATTGGCAACATACATTTTGCAGCAATGATTTTTCGTCCTACAATTACTACTGCACCGTCGTGTAGCGGAGTGTTTTTGTAAAAGATATTTTGAAGCAGGGCAGATGAAATTCTAGATTCTATCAGCTCACCTGTTTGAATATGTGACAAAATGGTTTCTTTGTTTTTTGCGATAACAATCAATGCACCTGTTTTCGATTCGGCCATTGTAAAAAGTGCATTAGATATTTCTGGAATTGCATCGGTTGGCACAAGTTCCTGACTAACATTTAAAAATTTTGCAAGTCGTTTTCTCCCTTGTGACCGAAGATAACGGTTTCCAACCATTGTTAGGAATCTGCGGATTTCTGTTTGAAAGAGTATTACTAATGCTAATCCACCAATGCTGATAAATTGTCCGAAGATTCTGGTCAGCATTTCCATGTGCAAAGCCCGTACAACTAACCAAATAACATAAAAAGCTATAATACCAAGAAACACATTCATTCCCGCTGTTCCGCGAATCAACTTGTAGATTTCGTACATAAGAAGAGCTACAAGGAAAATATCCACGAAGTCAACAAATTGAAATGAAATAAACAATGGCATCATACGCATTTCTGAATTGTTCCAAAGATATAAAACTTACCTGAAATCTATTCTTTTTGAAGAGGCAGTTTTACGAAAAATGTCGTTCCCACATCAACTTGAGTCTCGTACCAAATTTCCCCGTGACAACTTTCCACTATGTTTTTACAAATAGCAAGACCGAAGCCACTTCCTGTTGATTTTGTAGTAAAATGTAGTTCAAAAATATGTTCTTTCGCTTCAGTGTCAATGCCGCGGCCGTTGTCTTTAACTGCAATTAGAGCGAAGTCATTGCTTTCGTTTAGGGAAAGTTCTATTTCTCCTTGTTTTCCCGAAGGTATAGCCTGTACAGCATTTTTAACAAGATTGTTAAATAAACGCATTGTTTTTTCCTTGTCTGCTAAAACAAAAAGAGTTTTTTCTGGCAAATTTGATGATACCACAATATTTTCTTCTTGATTAAACAGAACAGCACAATTTTGCAATAATTCGTTGATATTTATTGGCTCGATAACAACCTTTGAAAGTTTTGCAAAATCAGAGAATGATGTTGCGGTATCTGCAAGAGTATCAATTTGTTCAATGATTGTTTTCGATATGGATTTTAGTCTTTTCTCAAATTTTTCATCTTTTTCATCCCATGAACGATTCAACAATTGAATGCTTAATTTCATTGGAGTAAGCGGATTTTTTATTTCGTGGGCAATTTGCCGAGCCATTTCGCGCCATGCCATTTCACGTTCTGCTTTTGCCAGCTTATCTGCACTTACAGAAAGTTGTTCAATCATTGTGTTGTAATTTTCCAATAAACCATGTAACTCTTCTGGAGCTTTTATGTTTATCTTTTCGTTTTCGGCACCTATGGAAACATTCTTCATTTTGTTTTGCAGTGCAATCAGTGGAGTGGAAATTTTCCTTGCAATAAATACGGATAGAATTGTGGCAAAAATCAATAGGATAACAAGCAAATTCAGTAAGCCGACGATTAATCCGGCAAATTGTTGCTTGAACTCTTCTTGGTTAGAAAAATTAGGAAGGTTTAAATATCCTAGCACTTGATTTTGGCTATTAGTAATAGTGTAATATGATGACATAAAGTGAAGATTCTCAATATTGGTTTCATGAGAAAACGACATCCGATTTTTCTCTATTAATTGATAGAAAGCACGAACAGTCATTTTTTCGTTAACGAGTTTAAACTGAAAGATTTCCGGTCGTGACGAGGCAATGAGATTACCATCTGCGTCGTAAAAATTTATATCTACAGAGTGAATATTCGCTAAATCTGTCAAGATGTTTTGTATTTCAGATTGTTCATTTTTAGTAATTACTCCATAATCTTGATAAAAGAGGGAGAATTCTTTTGCAACTGCGTGAATTTTTTCTTCCAAAAAGTTTTGTTGCTGACGGTCATTTCGTGCTTTTACAAAAGCTATTCCTCCTATTATTACAATGAAAAACGAGCCGATTAAAAGACCAACAAGTGATGTTCTAATTTGATTAGACAAAGAATATTTCTGTTCTCTTCTTTTTCCAAAGAAACATCTCTCGAAAATTAAAAGCAAAACGAAGAAAATAAGGAATATGTATGGAAACCACATTAAATAGTTGGTCCATTTTAAGGTTCTTCGACTTACAATTACGGAATATTGTTCGTTGATTTTGTAGATTAAATGATTTACGTGATGTTGTTCGTCAACAACTGTGGTGAATGTTTCGTCAGTTTTTAGAGCAAGTTTTTGTGAGTATGGACATTTTCCACGTTTTGAAACGAGAATACCGTTTTTGTATTTTGCAGATGAAAAAACGGTTTGTTCTTTAGATGTGACATCGTTGTCTAACAAAATTTTGGGATATCCATAGTCTTGTGATGTTTGTTTTGAATGTAGTTCTATGTACAATTTTGAAGCAGCACCATTTTGCAGATTGAATTGGATAGAGTCAAAATAAGTGATATTGCCATCCTGATTGTTAACATAATAATAATTAGTGTCAGAAATACTTTTCCCGCTGACCAACAATTTCTGTTTAAAGTATTTTTCGCAGTTCGATAGTTGATTTGTTTGAGAGAAGACAGAATCTGTTCCACAAACAGTACATTCCAATTCGTATTGTTTCAGCATTCCTCCGAAATATGTTTTCTGAAGATATTCTTTTATTTCAACATCTTTGTTGTCAGATTCCTTCATCAGTTTGTCCAATTTCTTGTCAGAGCGTGTTGATTTATAAACGCTTGACAGTAAGGATTCTGCAACGGGATCTTGCTCGTTAGCTAATTCAACCGCTAATGTTTGTTGTTGAGAATCATTCTTTTTATTTAGATACAAACTCGTTGTAGCTTCTACATAAATAACTGAGATTATAAGGAATATAAGTTTCAGGAAAAACTTTGGCTCCTCTATTTTTTTTAAATATGCTAAAGAAACAATAGGAATAACCGAAACGAGAAAAAAACCAGTCAGATTTCCGTAAAAATCAGATGTTTTTTTGAGTAAAAAAACGCAGAAAGGGAAAAGAACACAGAACAAAAGAAGTATTGTAAATGAATGCTTTTTCTGGAATTCACAGGATTTTGCGTATTTGAAAACAAACACAAAATAAATAAACAGCAAGAATGCTTCAATAAAATACGCGAGAAAACTTGCAATGTTCGTACTCAGCAGATTATAGAGCTCCAGATTTATGTCTGAGCGAGATCCCAGTGCTTTTATAAATCCAGTTGCTGTTCCACAAATGCAGAACGAAATAATAACAAAAAGAAGATGATATAAATATTCATATTTACAACAATTCTTGAATGTAAATACAAAGTAAGCTATAACAACGGTTATAGTAAATTGATTAAATAACTGATAAGAAAGCTCGTTTGTCAAAATCTTTGAATGCCAGCATAAAAACAATCCGAGTGCTACAATGAGGCTGTTCTTACAGAATCTTGCAAGTGTATTTTTCTGTGGTATTGTTGCGCAGAATAATAAGAGAAATACAAATGCAATAAGATAACAAAGCATTGCTTGGAAAGAATATTCTTTTTCTGAACACACAGCATTGTTTTGAGCTATTGCCATCAGGAAGTCGCCCTGAATGTCATTAATGGAAAAAGAATCACATGGATCTTCGAAAATCTCTACTGATTCATCTAAGTCAAAATCTTTTTGAAATGTGTTAGAAATGTATTCGTTTTCAAAAGGGTACTGATTTTTTATCAAGGACAACACAAAATATTCTCGTTTTGTTGTTTTCTTATAAGTCAACAAATACCATGCATTGCCGCTGAAAAATAATTTTGAATTGTTTTTCTGTAGTAAATAGTGTGATGAAATCACATTATTAGACCAGTATAAAAGCTGCCTATTTTCAAAAACAAAGAATTGAATATCACGATTTGCTAATTTTTTTTCTTCGTTCAGGCGAAATGTTTCAAAGGTTTCAAAACTAGAAGTGTCAGATAAGTTTATTAGTCGGGAACAAAGTTCTTCGGCTCTTTTTTCTTTTTCATTTACAACTTTCTGAACTTTTTTAGCTTGTTTTTCAGAAAGGACTTCTTTAGAAGTATAAAAATTGAAGAAAGCTCCTATTACTGTAAAAAGAAGAGCGATGAAAAGATATTTATACTTCAGAAAATGCATGATAATTAACGCAGAATTAAAATTAATCCTCAAAATTAACACTTTCGAGAAAATATTTTCATTAGAATAGTTGCAATTATAAAAAATACATTTATTTTTGCATCGGTTTTAACGGGGTGTAGCTCAGTTGGCTAGAGTGCTTGGTTTGGGACCAAGATGTCACAGGTTCGAGTCCTGTTACCCCGACTGGAAGGACAAAATTTAATTTTGTCCTTTTTTTATGTCTTTAGGTTATCTCATTAGCACTTCTGCAATCAATAAATCTTCTGGAGTTGTAATTTTTATATTGCGTGTATCACCTTTATAGAAATATAATTTTCCTCCAGCTAATTCCCATACAGTTGCTTCGTCAGTAAACTTAGGTTGATATTCACAATTCATTATTGTGCGAAGTTTCTCTAAATTAAATATCTGTGGTGTTTGAATTCTTTTTATTTTACTTCGATCTACTGCATGTGTTTCGTTATTTTCAATAACTCTTAATGAGTCAATAGAATCAATAAAAGGAATTGCCGACTCATTTTTTTCTGCCATTTCAAAACCTTCTTTCAGCATTTCTTTCGAAACGAATGGACGCACTCCGTCATGAATAGCCACTGTACCGGAATCAGTTATGGCCGACAGTCCGTTAAAAACTGAGTAAAATCGTTCTGCTCCTCCTGCTACTATTTTATGGGGAATGTTACAGTTATATTGTTTGCATAGCGTTTCCCAATACGATATCTGAAATTCTGGTAAAACTACTATGCATTGAATTGAAGGATCAAAATTGTGAAAAGCCTCCAAACTGTGCATTAAAATAGGCTTTCCTTTTAACAACAGGAATTGTTTGGGAATGTCTTTTCCCATTCGTAATCCTTTACCTCCTGCAACTATTACTGCAAATCTTTTCATCTTCTATAAATAAAAAAGAGAGCACCTGACTGGTACTCTCTTTTGTAATAAAATCAAATTTTTATTAAGCTTCTTCTCCTTCGTTTTTCTTCATCAAAGCGTATGATACTGGAGATGCAACGAACAATGATGAATATGTACCGATGATAACACCGATTGCCATTGAGAATACGAAACCTTTGATTGCATCGGCACCGAAGATGAACATAATCAACAATGTAACGAATGTTGTCATAGAAGTATTAATTGTACGGCTTACTGTACTGTTGATACCTTGGTTGAACAACATCTTAGTTCCACGTTTTGGATATTCACGGGTGAACTCACGAATACGGTCGAATACAACCACTGTATCGTTGATAGAGTAACCAATGATAGTCAAGATTGCTGCAACGAATGTTTGTCCAATTTCCAATGAGAATGGAACGATACCGTAAAGGATAGAATAAACACCGATTACGATGATAGTATCGTGGAACAATGCTACAACAGCTCCAACACCATATTGCCATTTTGAGAATCGTACGAAGATGTACAAAAACATACAGATTAATGCAATGATGATTGCTACGATTGCACCATAGATAATATCGTTTGCGATAGTAGGACCAACCATATCTGATTGTTTCAAGTTATTTTGTTTGAATGATTCTAATGTAACATCCTCACCTAAGAATGATTTCATTCCATTGAATAACTTTTCTTCTACTTCTGCACTGATGTCATGACCTTCGTCTGACTTTTCATTGATTTTATAGTTAGTTGTAACTTTTATGTCTGTTGCACCGTATGTCTTTACTTCAGGAGCAGCACCATCAAATTGAACAGCTAAAGACTCTGCAATTGCTTCTACTTTACGTTCACCTTGTAATTCAATAACGAATGAACGACCACCAGCGAAATCAACACCAACGTCGAAACCTCTAACTGCAATTGAAAGTAAGGAACCTACAACCATGATACCAGAGATGATTGCTGTGATTTTTCCACTCTTAATGAAATCAATGTTTACATTCTTGAATGCACCGCGAGTTAAATTGCTGTCAAAAGAAATTTCTTTTTTCTTGTCTAAGAATCTTTCGAATATCAAACGAGTGATAAAGATTCCGCAGAATAAAGATGTTAAAATACCGATTAACAATGTTGTTGCGAAACCTTGGATAGGTCCAGTTCCGAAGATGAATAAAATCAAACCAGTCAAGAATGTTGTTACCTGACCGTCGATAATTGCTGAATATGCGTTTTTGAAACCATCAGCGATTGACAATCTAACAGCTTTTCCTGATGCTAATTCTTCGCGGATACGTTCGTAAATAATTACGTTTGCATCGACTGCCATACCAAGAGTAAGAACGATACCGGCAATACCTGATAATGTTAAGACTGCTCCAAGTGATGCAAGTACACCGAAGATCAGGAATAAGTTTAATAATAATGCAGCACTTGCAACGAATCCGGCTTTTCTATAGTAGAAAATCATGTAAACAAGTACTAAGATGAATGCAAATACGAATGAAAGAATACCAGTGCTGATAGATTCCTTACCAAGTGAAGGACCAACGAATTCAGCATTCATAATGTGAGCACGAGCAGACAATTTACCTGATTTCAAAATGTTTGCTAAGTCGGTTGCTTGAGCAATAGTGAAATCACCTGTAATAGATGAGATTCCATCACCAATTTCTCCTTGTACTGTTGGGTAAGAATATACATAACCATCAAGAACGATTGCAACTGAACGGCCAATGTTTTCTTTTGTTAAACGTTTCCATTCTTTTGCACCCTCGCTGTTCATTACCATACGGACGCTTGCTCCACCACCTTGATTTGAGAATTCTGGACGAGAGTCAACTACTACATCACCTTCCAATGATGCGTGACCATCTAAGTCAACATCTTTTAGAGCAATAAGAGTGTAGATACCATTGTCAGCTTTTTTCGACCATGTTAATTTTAATTCAGGAGCATTTTCCAACAAAACAGTTTTGATTTCAGGCATTGCCAATATTGAGTCAACCATGGCAACGTCTCTTGAACTTGCATAACCAACGATTGGACCATAACCTAAACGGCCTTCACGGTCAACGTTTGGAGTTAAATATGCGAAGAATGGATTTGCTTTTTTGAATTCTTCAGCATTTTGAGCCATCATCTGAGCTGAATCAACTGCAGCAGAATCGCTTTGCTGAATTTGTTCTTTTAATGATAATTCAGTGTTTTCTGCAGAATCTTTCTTTGCAACTTCTTCTGCAGCAACATCTTCTTTTGATTCAGAAACTTTGTTTAAAGCAGCAAGTGTATTGTTGATAGAGAACAAAATTTGGTAAACTTCAGCGTTGTTATATGTTTCCCAGAACTCTAATTGAGCAGAACTTTCCAAAAGTTCACGAACACGTTCGCGGTCTTCTACACCTGGAAGCTCAACAAGAATTCTACCACCACCAACGTTTTGAATGTTTGGTTGTGTAACACCGAAACGGTCGATACGAGTTCTCAACACGTTAAATGTGTTTTCTATTGCAGAAGTTTCTTCTGCTTCCAAAACGTCAAGAACTTCTTCATTAGTAGAGTTGTAGTTGATTTTACCCATCATGTCTTCATTTGCAACAAACATTGTACGCATGAAGTTATTAGGATATAATTTTTCGAATGCTTTACCGAAAGCTGTGATGTATGTTTCACCTGCTTCTTGTTCGTATTTGTCAGCAAGATTCAATGTGTTAACCAACATTGTGTCTGCATCACCGTCAGAAGAAAGATTTTTAATTAAATCACGTGTTGAAATTTGAAGAGTTACGTTCATACCGCCCTTCAAGTCCAAACCAAGATTTAATTCATGTTGGTGACAGTCGTTCAAACTGAATTTTCTCAACCAAAAGAAGTTGTAGTAATCTTCTTGACGAGACAACGAGTCTAAATATTGTTTCTGATAAGCTGCGTATGCGATATTATCATCGCCTGCCATTTCTTTGGCATATTTGTCAGCCTCACGATTTGCTTTAGATGTAAAATAAGTAAAAGATAGAGAATAAAGTGCTGCTAACACTAAGCAGACTGTAAATACGCGGACAAATCCTCTGTTTTGCATTTCTTTATTATTTAAGTTAACTCAATTTTTAAAATTTCCAGACGGCAAATATATACTTTAATTCCGAATTAGTAACATTCGAAATAGAATTAATTTCCAGAATAAACTTGCCAAGTCACAGAGTTTTTTATTTCTGTAACTTTCTAAACGATTTTTTAGCAAACTTAGGGAATGCTCGTTTTTTGCCCCAAGCATTTTTACCTAAGCATTTTGCTGCAAAGTTTTTCATTCCGCCACCAACGCAATCTATTCTACCTGACGATTTAGTAAAGAATGTAAATCCATCAACCACAGGCTTTTCCAACGAAGAGAAATAACCTCCTTCAACTGCTACTTGACGATTTTCAAGAATCAAATCGTTTAATGGCATTTTCACCGGACAAACACTTGCACAATTTGCGCACAAAGAACAAGCAGTACACAAATGCGCCAATTGGTCAAAGCCTTTCAAATGTGGAGAAATAACTGTTCCGATTGGACCTTGATATGTTGTATCGTATGTATAACCACCAATGTTTTTATAGATAGGACACGCGTTCAAACACGCACCGCAACGGATACAAGTAAGGGCAACGCGGAATTTGTCTTGCTTATATATATTTGTACGACCGTTGTCCAACAAAATTACATACATTTTCTCTGGTCCGTGTGATTCATTGTCTTTCTTTGGACCACTGAACACAGAGCTGTATGCTGTAATTGGCTGACCTGTACCATTTTGTGCAAGATGAGGCCAAAACAAAGCCAAGTCTTTATACGAAGGGATTATCTTTTCTATACCAGCAATTGCAATCTGTATTTTCGGGAACGAAGTTGACATCAAAGCGTTTCCTTCGTTTTCTGTTACTGCAATAGCTCCTTTGTCGGCAACTATGAAATTTGCTCCTGTAATACCAGCATCGGCAGCAAGATATTTTTCTCTCAATTTTGCACGAGCAAGCATAGTCATTTCTTCTGCAGAACTTTCCAATGGGAAACCAAAGTGTTTATTGAACAATTGTGCAACATCTGCCTTTGACTTATGCATAGCAGGAGTTACAATATGATACGGCTTTTCACCCGCAAGTTGTACGATATACTCTCCTAAATCGGTTTCGACAGACTCAACGCCTATTTTCTTTAAATTTTCGTTTAATTCGATTTCCTCTGTCGTCATCGATTTACTTTTCACAATAGACTTAACATTGTTTTCTTGGAAAATCTTTGTGATATAAGCTATTGCATCGTCAGCAGTACGAGCCCAAAGAACAGTACCGCCATTAGCAGTAAAATTTTTTTCAAACTCTTGAAGATATTCTGCAAGATGCTCTATAGTATGGCGTTTAATAGCCGCTGCCTTTTCGCGAGTAGCTTCAAAACTTTGATAGCGAGCCTTTCCTTTCGAAACAGCCGCATGATATTTACCCATATTGAACCGTATAGTTTTACGGTGTTTTTCGTCAAAAGACACACGAGCGGCGTCTATTTGGAATTTTTTTGCCTTTTGTGTTGACATAAGTACGATATTAAAAAGCAATAATTTCTGTTGTTTTCAAAATGAACGGCACAAAGATATAGTTTTTATTTGTCATACAGATATAGAAAGAAGATAATACTACCATAATGCAACTTTTCCAAAACTGCCAAAATCAATTGTAGCAGTTTTTGCACCAAGAGCCTTAAAAGCCTTCTCTATTGTAGAAAATGTCATATTCTTTCCTGATTCTATTTTTGAGACTTGTGCTTTATGTATTCCCATACGCTCTCCAAGTTCTTCTTGCGTAAGGTTTTCGCGCTTTCGTGCAATTTTAATTGCTTCACCAATACGATATGCGTGTAACGCTTCATCTACATTTTTCTCAAATTCATCACGATGTGGCGTTCCTACTTTGCCATAAAATTCATCAAGTAAATCATCAAAGTTTGTCAATTTCATTTTTGCCATATCATTACAATTTATTTGTTGTTGAGATAATCTTTTCTTATTCGTTCTGCTTTGCGTATTTCCTTTGGTGGTGTTTTTTGTGTCTTTTTTATTATCCCGTGTGTTGCAACTATCAATGTTTGAGAGTCCGTGTCCCAAAACGCAAACAAACGATATGCTATTTTATTACATAATACCCGAAACTCCCATATCTCTGTATTTTCCAGTTTTTTGAAAATCTCACTATTCTTTTCTCCACCCTTTATTCTACCAATATTAAAAGCGAACTTATTTCTCGCTTGTTCCGGTATTGAGCGTAAAAACGCTGCTGCTTCATCCGTAAATAGGATGCAAACGTCTTCTTTTTCCATAATTTTCGGCTTCTTTTGCAAATATAGAAAAGTTTCTGTAAATGGAAACTTTTTCTGCAAAATTCGTAATTATATGAACAAAAAACGGCAATCCTTTCGGAATGCCGTTCTCCTATTTATGGTTTTATTTTTCTTTACAAATCTATTTTATTGATTCTATTCTCGTGGCGACCACCTTCGAAATCTGTAGATAAGAATGTTTGTGCAATACGCCAAGCATCTTGTGCAGGAATGAAACGTGCAGGAATTGCACAGATATTTGCATTGTTGTGAGCACGGGCTAATCGAGCAATTTCTTCGTTCCAACAAAGAGCAGAACGAACGCCTTTGTGTTTGTTCACCGTCATATTAACACCATTGCCAGAACCACAAAGCACAAAACCAAGCGGAAATTCGGCATTGCTGATTGCAGCACCTACCTTGTGTGCATAGTCAGGATAGTCCACTGACGCATCAGAATCTGTTCCATAATCAACGATTTCGTACCCTTCGTTTACTAATTGTTTCTTAATGAATTCCTTCATTTGAAAACCAGCATGGTCGCACGCAATTGCAATTTTTTTACTTTCCATTCCTGTAATATCAATTTTCTACAAAAATAGAGTTTTTGTATGTTTTTATGATTGCTTTCTCTAATAAATTTACAAAAACAAAATTTCTTTTGACGAAGTTTAGTGCTTTACCTATTAATATAATAGTCATTTCGCCATTTGTTTCCACTTGTATTTTTCTCTTTCCAACTTGGATTTGGAGACATGAAATCCGCCATAATATTGTTTAACTCCGGAGTATAGGTTTCGTGTCCACAACCTGCAGAGTCAAGTTCCAGAGTATAATAATGAACGACTCTAACGCCATCGTCAAACACAAAGACAACAGAATCCTGAGTTGCAGGATGCACCATTCCCCATCTATCGATATCTGGAATTTCGACCACTTCGCCTGGTCCAACATATACACTCGTGGAACTTTCCTTCCATGGTTCAAAACCATATTCAACTGTAACTCCACATTCGGTTACATTATTAAGAAAAGAACGTCCTGTCCGTTTTTCACAAGAACCCCAAAATATCAGCGACATCACAACTAATACATACCATAATTTGCCATTTGACAATACATGCTGTTTCATATTCTTCCTTTTAATTTAACTGTTACAAATATGCAATTTCTATTCCAATTTAATTATCTATAAAAATCATCTTGAAAAAAATATATCGTTTGCGATATATTTTTATTTTTGCAAAAAATTACTTATGAATTTATACGAAATAAACGTCACAAAACGTGAGAACATGCAAGATGTTACTGTATCTTTGGAAGAATACAGAAACAATGTACTACTAATAGTAAATACAGCAACCGGATGTGGACTAACTCCCCAATACGAAGCGTTAGAAAAACTGTATAGAAAACATAAAGATCAAGGATTTGTCGTGCTCGACTTTCCTTGCAATCAATTTATGGAACAAGCAAAACAAGACGATGAAGGAATCACACAATTTTGCACTTTGAAATACGACACAACCTTCCCTCGCTTCAAAAAAATTGAAGTAAATGGAGAAAACGAGCATGTGTTATACACCTATTTAAAATCACAACAACAGAAACGAGAAGGAAAAGGAAGTTTCTTCATGAATTTCATGATTTCAATAACATCTCGCATAAACGGGAAAAGCAAGAAAGACACCGACATTAAATGGAACTTCGAAAAATTCCTAATCGACCGTAATGGTAACGTTGTAAAACGCTTTGACCCAACTGTCACACCTGAGCAAATAGAATCATTTCTGGAAAAAATCCTGTAATCAATGAAAGAAAAAATTAAAGCATTTTTGTCGAAGTTCTCATTTAGAACAGGAGTTATAGTATTAGCACTTTGTATTCCATGCTACATTTTTTCATTTGCACAAATGGCTCTACCTATTAGTGTTGAAACCAAAGGTGTGTTATGGTTTATATTTTTCGGCCTTGCAAAAACATTCCAATATGGTGGCCTAACAATATTGGGAGTGGAAGGTTGGAAACGTCTAAAATCAAAATTTACAAGAAATAAAACTCAATCGGGTATTTAATCTTAAAAGTTACAAATATGGAAACACAAGAAAAACCTTGCGCAAATTGCAAACTAAGAGCGAAGTACGACAACAACCCAAAATCTTTGGGTGGAAGATTCTGGAGATGGCACATCAATTTCTGTCCAGGTTGGAAAGGATATCTTCAATCGTTATCAGAAGAAGAACGCAGCGCTATTTGTGAAAAATATAATTATAAAAAATAGTAATGGCTTATCCGCAACTGAAATTAGATAACCAACTTTGCTTTCGACTTTACACAGCAGCTCGCCTCGTAACGTCAAGCTACACTCCTTTCTTTAAGAAGCTCGGCATAACATACCCACAATATCTTGTGTTAATGATATTATGGGAGCAAGACAATCGCTTGGTTGGCGACATCACCGAGAAATTGAAATTGGAGACAAACACTGTAACCCCTCTCCTACAACGTATGGAAAAATTGGGATTAATTGTGCGACAGAAGAGCTTGGCGGATACCCGTCAGCGTATAGTTTCCTTGACCAAAAAAGGCAAACATTTGGAAGAGGAAATTAAAGATGTACCTAACTGCCTTGCGAGAGATATCGTGGGAAAAAACGTGAAGATTGAAGAAATGCAAACGCTTATTCCGTTATTGGATAACTTCATACATGCATTAAGTCCGGACAAGGATTAGTAATGTACTACTAATTATAAAGACCAAGTATGTTTTTGTTGACTGTTAGTTTACAAGAACATACTTTTTTGCATACTACTAAAATAAAAAAGGAGTACATTTCTGTACTCCTTCGAGGTTCCTGGCGGATTCGAACCGCCGTAGACGGTTTTGCAGACCGGTGACTAAACCACTCATCCAAGGAACCGTTTTAAAAAAGCCTTAAAATCTCTTTCAAGGCTTAGTACCAAAGGCGGGAATCGAACCCGCACGATATTGCTATCACTGGATTTTGAGTCCAGCGCGTCTACCAATTCCGCCACTTTGGCATTTGGTGGTGCACCAATATACACAATTCTTTTATTTTTTATGACTTTCCGGGAAAAATTACACCGTTTCTGCAAAATCTTTCTTTAAACGTCTGATTTTAAGAAAAATACAATTAGTGCAATTTTCGTAAAACGGTTATTCCGTCACGGATAGGAAAAATTACCGTTTCCACATGAGGATTATTTTTCACTAAATCATTAAACGCAAGAATACCTTTTGTTTGCAAATCATTTTTGTCAACATGTTCGTCTATCACATGTCCGTCCCACAGCGTATTGTCGGCAAAAATATAGCCGCCGACATTTAATTTCTCCATACAAGCCTCATAATATGCAATATAATGACGTTTGTTCCCATCCATAAACACAGCATCGAAATTGTATGGAAGCGATCCTTATATCTTTACTGCAACCAATAAGACTACAGGTACAGTTTATAAAACAACGGTAAGTGCAAATTCAAACAAAACGCTATCGAATTGCGAAACAGGTAGTTATACGGTTTCCTACGAACAAGCTTCGGGATATTTGATTTATGCAACTACTGGCTCGTGGGATGCTGCAACATTAGACGATGGTTACATTCGAACATATACTTTAAAGTAAAATGAAAAGATTATGTTTAATTTGTGTTTCATTATATATCGGCTTATTATCATTTGCTCAAGATTTTCCATATTGTAAAATTTTGAATTACAGTTCTACCCAATTTAAGGAAGCGAAATTCAAATATGATTCTTACTATAATCAATGGAAATTCCAAAAAATAAATGGATGGAACGAAACTGCAAATATACTAAATGCTCTTGCAGGAATGGAAAGCGATATTAAACCAGACGAAAGAGATTATTTTATCATTGTACAAATGGGAGAAAATAACCAAATTGCTTGGATACAAGTTGTTTTCTATCAAACAAGTACATATCACGATATACTCACATTTGCAGCTGACAAAGGTTCTAATAATTTAGAGACAAATTCTGGTAAAATGACAAAGTTACAATTTAATTATGACAATTATAGCTTTTCGATGGTTCGCAATCTATTTGAAGTAAAAACAACATCAACAAACACATCAGCAGCTGCGAAAACAAAGGATAATTCTTATAATCAATATGTATATACTATCTATACAGGCGTTACAGAAGAATCCCTTTATTTAAAGAAACAAGCAGAGAAGCAAGAAAAACGAGATGCCAAAGGAAAAAACAAAACAATGTAGATAACTTTTATTAATCCTGCTGCAATTCTAAAAATAAAAAAGCCACTCAAACGAGTGACTTTTCTTGTTAATTTTCAATCTATTACAAATCTATTTTATTGATTCTATTCTCGTGGCGACCACCTTCGAAATCTGTAGATAAAAATGTTTGTGCAATACGCTAAGCATCTTGAGCTGGAATGAATCGTGCTGGAATTGCACAAATGTTTGCGTTGTTGTGAGCACGGGCTAAGCGAGCGATTTCTTCGTTCCAACAAAGAGCAGAACGAACACCTTTATGCTTGTTTACCGTCATATTTACGCCATTGCCAGAACCACAAAGCACAAAAACAAGAGGAAATTCAGTATTGCTAATCGCAGCACCAACTTTGTGCGCAAAGTCAGGATAATCTACCGAAGCATCTGAATTTGTACCGTAATCAACAACTTCATAACCAGCAGTTTCAAGTTGTTTCTTTATAAATTCCTTCATTTGAAAACCTGCGTGGTCGCAAGCCATTGCAATTCTCTGAATTCCCATTATTTCTGTTTTTATGCGACAAAATCACTGCATTTTATTATATAACTAATTCTACAAATTCATTTTTTTCTTTTTAAATGAATAGATTTACGAATAAATAGTATTTTTGCTCTATATAAAAACCATATACATTATGTTTTCCGGAATAGTTGAAGAATGTGCCAAAGTAGTTGGCATAGAGAAAGACCAAACAAACATTCATTTTACGCTTTCGTGTAGTTTTGTGAACGAGTTGGGTATTGATCAAAGTATTGCCCATAACGGCGTTTGCCTTACTGTTGTTCGTAAAACCGATACAACATACACTGTTACTGCTATGCAAGAAACACTTTTGAAGTCGAATTTGGGGGATTTGACTGTAGGAAGTGAAGTAAACGTGGAACGAAGCATGAATATGAATGGACGCTTAGACGGCCACATCGTACAAGGACATGTGGACCAAACTGCTACTTGCACAAAAATAGAAGAAGCTGACGGTAGTTGGTATTTCACTTTTGAATACGAGCCGGCACAAAAAGACTACATCACCGTTGAAAAAGGCTCTGTAACGGTAAATGGCGTCAGCTTGACTGTGGTCAATTCACAACGAAAATCTTTTCAGGTGGCAATAATTCCTTTTACTTTCGAACACACAAATTTCCACAACATTAAAGTTGGAACACGCGTGAACTTGGAATTCGACATTATCGGAAAATACATTGCCCGTTACCTCGAATTACAAGGAACTGTAAAATAGTGATTGCTCTTTTCGAGCGCATTCGGGATTTATTTCAACTATTCTTTCCCGAAACGTGCGAAGTTTGCAACAACAGCCTCCGATATGGTGAACATTTGATTTGTACGGATTGTCTTTTGGACATTCCTAAAATTTATTTGCATAATCTTGACCGAAATCCCGTAGAGGATATTTTTGCGGGACAAATTCCTTTTACACGAGCAACAGCATTCTTCAACTATCAGAAGCACACCAATTTTGCGCATTTAGTCCACAAACTGAAATATCAAGGGCGAGATGACATTGGCATTTGGTTGGGAGAGAACTTCGGCGTGGAACTACGAAATTCGGGGTTCCTTTCCGACATAGATGCGATTGTTCCGATTCCGCTTCATCCTAAAAGACAACGCAAACGTGGCTACAATCAAAGTCAGATTATTGCGCAAGGAATTTCGAACATCACGCAAATTGCCATTTTCGACAAAGCCGTGATTCGTGCAGTAAACACCAAAACGCAGACGAAGAAAAACAAAAACGAACGAGCAAAAAACGTAAGAGATATTTTCGAAGTCGCCGACGCATCTTTGTTAGACGGAAAACACATTTTGATTCTCGATGATGTGATTACAACCGGGGCAACCTGCATTTCGTGCGCCGAAACGATTCTAAAAAACTCAAACGTAAAAGCAGTGAGTTTTGCAAGTATTGCATTAGCATAAAAAAAGCAGAACCTTTTGGCTCTGCTTTTCGTTATTTAGAATTTTGTATTGATTACATCATTCCGCCCATGCCACCCATTCCTGGAGCACCCATTGGAGCAGCTGGTTCATCTTTCTTTTCTTCTGCTAAAACGCATTCTGTTGTAAGCAACATACCTGCTACAGATGCAGCGTTTTCAAGAGCGATACGAGTTACTTTCTTAGGATCGATGATACCTGCTTTCTTCAAGTCTTCGTATTGTTCTGTACGAGCATTGTAACCGAAATCGCCTTTACCTTCGCGAACTTTGTTTACAACTACAGAACCTTCGCCACCAGCATTTGCAACGATTTGACGAAGTGGTTCTTCGATAGCACGTTTAATGATTTCGATACCAGTTGTTTCGTCTTCGTTTGCGCCAGTCATACCTTCCAAAGCAGCTTGTGCACGAACAAGAGCAACACCACCACCAGGGATGATACCTTCTTCAACAGCAGCACGAGTTGCGCTCAAGGCATCTTCTACACGGTCTTTCTTTTCTTTCATTTCAACTTCAGTTGTTGCACCTACGTAAAGAACAGCAACACCACCAGCTAATTTTGCCAAACGTTCTTGAAGTTTTTCTTTATCGTAGTCAGAAGTACTTGCTGCGATTTGTGCTTTGATTTGAGCAGCACGGTCGTCAATAGCTTCTTTTGCACCTTTACCGCCAACGATAGTAGTATTTTCTTTGTTGATAGAAACCTTTTCACATTGACCAAGCATGTCAATTGTAGCTGTATCAAGTTTTAAACCAGTTTCTTCGCTGATAACTGTACCGTTAGTAAGAATAGCGATGTCTTGTAACATTTCTTTTCTTCTATCACCGAAACCAGGAGCTTTTACAGCAGCGATTCGTAAAGAACCACGAAGTTTGTTCAATACTAAACCTGTAAGAGCTTCACCGTCAACATCTTCTGCAATCAACAATAGAGGACGATTTGTTTGAAGCGTAGCTTCAAGGATAGGCATGATTTCTTTCATTGAAGAAATCTTCTTGTCATAAATTAAGATATATGGGTTGTCAAGAACAGTCTCCATTTTTTCTGTATTTGTAACGAAATATGGAGAAATGTAACCACGGTCGAATTGCATACCTTCAACAACTTCTACAGTTGTTTGAGTACCTTTTGCTTCTTCAACAGTGATAACGCCTTCTTTCTTAACTTTCTTCATTGCTTCGGCAATCAATTTACCGATTTCATCGTCGTTGTTAGCAGAAATGCGTGCAACTTGTTCTACTTTTTCACCTTCAACAGTTACAGGTTCTGCTTGAGAGTTTAAGTTTTCAACGATAGCAGCAACAGCTTTGTCGATACCACGTTTTAAATCCATTGGGTTTGCGCCGGCAGCAACATTCTTCAAACCTACACCAACGATAGCTTGTGCAAGAACGGTAGCAGTAGTTGTACCGTCACCAGCGTTGTCGTTTGTACGAGAAGCAACTTCCTTAACCATTTGAGCACCCATGTTTTCGAATGCATCTGGAAGTTCGATTTCTTTTGCTACAGAAACACCATCTTTTGTGATTTGTGGAGCACCGAATTTTTTTTCTATTACAACATTACGGCCTTTAGGACCTAATGTAACTTTCACTGCATTTGCCAATGCGTCAACACCTCTTTTTAGAGATTCGCGGGCATCGATATCGAATTTTATTTCTTTTGCCATGATTATGATTTTTTAGATATTACAATATTAAAAGTATGTCTGATTGAGAAAGAAGAAGATATTTTTCGCCTTCGAAAGTTAATTCGGTACCAGCATATTTGCCGTATAAAACGCTGTCACCAACAGCAACTTCCATTTCTTCATCTTTTTTAGCTTTACCAACAGCGATAACCTTACCTTGAAGAGGTTTTTCTTTAGCTGAATCTGGAAGGATGATTCCTGAAACAGTTTTTTCTTCTGCGGCTTCTGGTTTTACTAGAACCTTGCCAGCAAGTGGTTTACCTTTGAATTCTGACATATCTTTATTTATTAATAGTTAAACATTTTTGAAAACAGATTTCTCTTTGTCATAATTTATGCCAAGAATCTATTTTGAATAATTGGCAGAAAAAACAATTGGAAGCTTGTCATATTGGCATATTCAGATGAAATTATGGCAAGAATGTTTTAAGAACGTAAATTGTTTCAATGCTATGATAAGATTTAGGTTCTATATTAGTAGTCCCGCCGGGAATCGAACCCGAATCAAAAGTTTAGGAAACTTCTATTCTATCCATTGAACTACAGGACCAAGATTTAGCAATCTTCTTCCCTTAACTCAAATTCTAAGCTTAGTAGTTTGGAGAATCTCATACCTGATGCCATCATATCAGGGTCGCTCTTTTTGTATTTCCAAATTATTTGAACAAAAACTTTGTCACTTAATTTTTCAAGAAGAAGGAATACTTTTGCTATCTGTTTTGCTGAGGATGTATTGAAATATTCCATGGAAAATTCAAAATCAATGTCATTCTCGGCTTCTTCAGAAAACTTTTTTAACCATTCAAAAACAGGTTCATAAAAAGCAATGGAATCTTCGGGAAGAGATTTTCCTGAAATTGAAAACTTGTTGTTTTCAGCATCTAAAATGATTTCTGGAGTTTCTTCTGTTGCTTCTATGTGTAAAGTTTCCATATTAAATCGTTACTTGCATTAAAATAAAAGAGATTGTGTCGTTAACCGGTGTTAGTTCGTATGTGATCTTGTGTCCACTTTTCATTCGTAGATCAACTAAGCCAAGGCCGGCTTCTTTACTATTGTCAACGTCAAAATCAAGAAGCGACTTCATATAAAAATCATCCAATTCGTTGTTGTCCAACGAATTTAACAAGTCGATTTTTGACGTTACTTTTTCAATACAGGTGTTTTCTATATAGTTTCCAGCATTAAGAGAGAATTCTTCTCCATTTTGGCCGATATAGAACAAAACAGGACTTCCGCCAGGACGTGACTCATCGTATTTTGCGCCATGTTTTACAACATTCTGCAACATTTCAACCATCACGTTGTACATTTTTTTCTTGCGTTCTAATTTTCCAAATGCTTGTTCGTTAATTAACGAAAGAATGTCAATTAAACTTTTTTGATTCAATCCTCCATTGAAAATCAACATGATATTTTTCTGAAGGATAAACTTATGTAAAGACACAACGTCCTGAATGTCAATAAAATCAATCGGTGCTTCCTCTAATTGTTGTGAAATAGACGTATTCATATAGAAGTATGAGATTTCTTCGTCTAATTCTTCAAACGTATAGAAAAGCTTATTTCCCGATTTTCGTGCCATTTCGATTAATCCAAGTCCGGCACCGCCTTTACTTGAGATACTTCCATCTTCCAAAACTTGCTTGTAGTAATCCTTTAAAGCATCTTTGTCGAGGCTGTTTACTTTATCAAGGAGTTTTTTCAAATGAGGGATTGCGTCGTTGTTTACGACATTTCCCGAAGTCATTTGATATGCTTTGTCCTTATTGCAGACAACAAATAGTCCAGATTGGTCGGCAGTAACATTTTCGCGACCGTCAATAAATTGATGTCGTGTGATATTTTGCAGACACTCTACCATAATAGAGAACACACGTTTTTTCAACTTTGATGACTCACCAACAGAATCAAGATTGTTTTCAGTCAATGCTATGATACTGTCTGTAATCACCTGAGAAAAAACGCCACGATAAATATAAACCAAATCTTCTCGTTGAAGTCCTTCAAACAAAGTCAATTCGTTAATTTCTCTTTCTGTTTGTTTCTGCCCCATAAACAATTTTAGACACACTTTGCGAAGTTAGGATTTTCTTGTGAATTTACAAACAAATTTATCTTATAAAATCAATTTTTTCATTATTCGAGTTTTAATTAGCTTTGCATTCAAATAAAATAAGCGAATATTCGTTATGTTTTTATGAGCAAATTAGGACGTTTCATTATAGTTATATGCATAGGTCTTTTTATTGTTTCCTGCAATAAAAGTTTTTATGCAAACACAAGTGCTGACAAATTAACATTTTCTGCAGATACGGTTAGTTTTGACACTGTATTTACAGAAAAGGGAAGCATTACAAAGTGTGTGAAAATCAAAAACAATTGTAATGGGATTATAAAAATTGATAGAATATATCTTGAGAATGACTCAAAATCAGAGTTTTACATTAACGTTAATGGTTCAAAAGGACCTCGATTAGAAAACATAGATATAGATGCAGGTGACAGCATTTTTGTTTTCGTGCAAACAAATCTGCAAAATCAAAAAGTGGATACTCTGTTATATCATGAGGAAATTTTAAAGATAGAATATAACCATTTAAGTGACCAGATAATACTTACGGCATGGGGACAGGATGTGATTAATTTAAAGGGAGCTGTTATAAACACGCAGACATTCACGGCAAACAAACCGTATGTAATTTATGATTCTCTTGTAGTAAACGAAGGGGAGATATTAACTATTGAAGCCGGTGCAAAAATATATTTTCACTATAACGCGAACTTACTAATTCGTGGAACATTGCAGATTAAGGGAACGTCGGAATATCCAGTAACAATGTCGTCGGACCGTTTGGAGCAGACGTATCAATTGTTGCCGGGACAATGGGGAAGTATTATTTTTGAATCGAAGAGTAGAAACAACGAGATTTCTTATGCTCTCATAAAAAATGGAGTTAATGGATTAGTTTTTTATGGAGATAACTCAAACAAGATTGACTGCAACATAAATAATTCGCAGATTTCAAATATGTCAGGGAACGGAATATATGCTTTGAATGCTCATATTGATAGCTATAACTGTGTGTTCATCAATTGCGATTATACTATTTTAAACATTATGGGAGGATGGTTTAATTCTGTCCATAATACTATTTATAATGAAGGATCTACCAAAGGAAGAAAATATTATCCATCGGTTTCAATTTCTGACTATAAAATGGATTCATCATTAATTCTTGTAGAAAAGGCGCATTTTTACAACTCTATTGTTGTTGGCACAATGACAAATGAAATTTCATTTGTTGCAGAAAATGGAGATAATTCTTTGCCTTGTTTATTTAAAAACTGTCTTTTACGCGACACTTACACAAGATCGGATAGTGCTTATTATCTTGAAAATACTTTTTATGATAAAGAGAAGACTTTATTCTCTTCTCAAGGAGTTTACACTCTTGACACGCTATCTCAGGCAATAAATATTGGAAAACTAGAATTTGCAGAATTATATCCAACGGATTTGTTAAATCATTCACGAATTGATGATGAGAAACCAGACGTTGGTGCTATGGAATACTACTATGAACCTAAAAAATAAATTTTCAGAAAAGAACAGAATTTCCTTAATTTCCCGATTAATTGTTTTCGTATGCATATTATTATCGGTTGGATTCATTGGATTTTCTCAGCAGCCGGATTTTGTGTTTATGTCGTATAATGTTGAGAATCTTTTTGATACAATAGACAATCCGTATAAAAATGATGATGAATATCTACCGAATGCTGAGTTAAAGTGGAATACGTATCGCTATCAAAAGAAATTGACGGATATATCAAAAGTGATTGTTGCCGCAGGAGAGAATTGGCATAATCCAGATGTGGTGGGGTTATGTGAGGTAGAAAATGATACTTGTCTTCGCGATTTAATTGCGAGAACAAATCTTTACAAATTACATTATAAATATATTCACTACGAATCAAAAGATGCCCGTGGAATTGATGTAGCTTTATTATATAATGAAGAGACTTTTGTTCCAGTAAAACATTATCCTATTCGGATACAATTTGATGATAACGCGCGTAATACTAGAGATGTGCTGTATGTAAAAGGTATAATAAAATCGACATCAGACACAGTATATATTTTCCAATGTCATTTTCCTTCGCGAAGAGGTGGAAAGGAAGAAAGCGAGCGGTTCCGTTTGCAGGTTGCAGAAACAATCCGGAAAAAGGTAGATAGTTTGTTACTTGAAAATCAGAATTCAAGAATAATTATTGCAGGAGATTTTAATGATTATCCAGAGGATAAAAGTATAACGGAAGGTTTAAAAGCAAAAAAACAAAGTTCTGACTGTGAAAAATGTCTAGTAAATCTTGATGATCCGACAGCGGAAGGGACATATAAATACCAAGGAAAATGGGATTTTCTTGACCAAGCCATTGTAAGTAAAGGCTTCTTAAAAAATTACAATGCTGAATATCATGTTGTTCAAAATGAATTTTTACTAAAAAAGAGTGAAAAAACAGGGGAAACAAGTCCGTACCGCACATACATTGGAACAATTTACAAAGGGGGAATTAGTGATCATTTACCGATTATAGTTACGTTTTCACAAAAGAAATAATGTAAGAAATCAGTTGTCATTAATCTCAACTAAAACAATATATTTGAAAAATGTTTTACAATTTGTAACCATTCTGTTATTCTATAAGTCTTATAATTGAATTTGAAATAATGTTTACCGACGATGAAATTATAGAAGGTTGTTTGCAAAATGACAGAAAAATGCAGAAAGCTCTTTATGACAAGTATGCATCTCGTATGTTTGCTGTCTGTCTGCGTTACGCAAAGGACAAAGACGATGCGGCAGATATTTTGCAAGACGGGTTTCTGAAAGTCTTCACTAAGGTTGACCAATTTTCTCGAGAACATTCTTTTGAGGGTTGGATTAGAAGAGTGATGACGAACACGGCGATAACGCATTATTATCAAAATAAAAAGTTTAATGAACAAGAGAATATAGAGGAAATAAAAGAAACAGAAATAAGAGATTTTTCATTTAAAGAAGCAGATTTTTCAAACGAGGAACTAATGGGAGTGATTCAGACACTTCCAGACTCATACAGGATGGTTTTCAATATGTTTGCGATTGAAGGATTCAAACATAAAGAGATTTCAGAGATGTTAAACATTGAAGTAACAACTGTAAAAACTCAGTATCATCGTGCGAAGAAAATGATTCAACTGAAATTACAGGAGTTAGAAAAGGAAAGAAATCGATAATGTTGAATAACGAAGACGAAATAGAACAATTTTTCAATGACCGTTTCAAAGACGCGGAAGTTGCTCCGTCCAATGATATATGGACGAAGTTAGAGTCCGATCTTGAAAAACAGGATGTTGAAGGTCTTTATCAGGCGGCGTTCCAAAATGCTGCAGTGGAACCTTCGTCATCGGTATGGAGAAAAATCTCTGCGGCTCTTGCGTGGCGTTCTTTCCTTACGTTTAATTTCACTACGTTTAATATTTATTATGCTTCGGTGATTACAGCCATAGTGGGCTTTTCGGTTTTCAGTTTGTTGCGTGAAAAAACAAATGATGCAGATGGCGTAATGCAAACGGAAGTTCTTGCTCAGTCGTCAGAAAATATCTCAAAAATTGATAATCTTGAAGACATACAGGATGAATCTATAGAGAATAAAACTGTTGAATATTCTCAGGTAAATCAGATTGAAAATTCGGATTTTGTTCAATCTTCAGACAGTAAAAAGTCTGAACAAAACACAGAATACAAGTCTGCAAATGAAGAAAATAGTAAGAAAAGAAAGGATAAGGATGCAGACGAAAGAAAGGTTGACTGGTCGCATGTGAGAATAGTTGGAAACAATTCTATTTGTAAAGACATTCCTTCTGTTTATTCAGTTGAGGGATTAAATGAGCATGCTGACATACAATGGAATTTGCCGAAAGCAGCAAAGAAAAATTCTAATGCCGGACATAACATTTCAATTATTTGGATAGAATCTGGACAACAAACGCTTTCTGCTAATGTAAAGGTTAGTGGAGAAAAGAAAACCATAGATTTTTCAGTAAATGTTGAGGGAGTTGCTGTTCCTAATATAAAAGGAAAGGTAAAAGTTTGTCAGGGAATGGAGAAGCAATTGTATTATGTTGATGAAACTATTAATAAGGAGATTTCTTATTTATGGGAATCTCAGCAAAATACAATCGACCAAATTGGTAACAAATACATTAATGTTGATTGGACAAAAAGTGGTAAAGATACTTTGTCGGTAACTAAAATAAACACGATAACTGGTTGTAAATCACAGGCAGAGATTGGTATTGTTGTATATCCTCAGCCAAAAATTGATTTTGAATATTATCCATTGGGTGATCAAGAATATGAATTTGCTTTTACCGAAACTCCTCGAAAAGGATATTCTTATGAATGGTTGATAGAAGGCGTGGAATATGATGAACAAACCGTTATTCATGAGGCGTCTGGAACAGGTAGCTCTTTTGCTACGTTAAAGGTTACAGATAAAAATGGTTGTATAAGCAAAGTTCAGAAAGAGGTTGATTTCAATAAGAATTTTATAGCAATCCCTTCTAAATATAGTCCATCGAGCGGTAAGTATTTTATGCCATTGACAAATGCAGCTTTGCAGAGTTACCGTATGGAAATATACAACGCACGTAACGAAAAAGTTTGGGAATCTACTGAACTTGCGAATGGAAAACCTGCTGCTGGATGGGATGGCAAATTCCGTGGAGCTAATCTTCCGAGAGGAAAATATATGTGGAAGATTTATGCAACATTTGATGACGGAACACAATGGAAAGGTGTGACTCAGCCAAATGGTTCATGCCGTCCGAATGGAATTTTCATCCTTGAAAACTAATTACTTATATTCTTTTGTAGGAAAGAATTTCTGCTATTTTTCTTTGAAAATTTGGTTATCTTTGAACAAAGTTTTCAAAAATGCGTGTCTTTAGAATAATTGTGATGCTTTTTGTATGTGCTACAGTAGTGTGCTGCAAAGAGAAAGATGAGTTTTATTATACAACGGTAGGTACAATATCGGAGAAGATTGAAGTGAAAGATATTGTAGCTGTTGACAATCAAAGTTTTTTGCTGTTAGGAGCAGATAAGGATGACAAATCTGTGGTGTATGCTTGTGTAGAAAAGGATAATATCTGGTCTTTTTCAAAGCGTTATACTGATGCCGAAAAATATAATGACATTGCCTTTTCTGAAGGTACTGTTTGGTTATGTGGGGAAAATATGTCATTACGAAAAAGTAAAGATACTTTACGTTCAAGTTCGATCTTTACTAAATTTTCATATTGGGATGAATGGCCAAGTGAAAAAAAGAATTTGTTGGAAGTATATGTGAAAAACGGTCATCCGTTTTATATGATAGGAACAGATGATTTGTTGTCTGGTAGTTTTTATCGTTATTGTTATAACGATACTGTATATTCTAGTTCAAAAAAGAAATATGGCTTGAATGATATGGTTGTTTGTGAAGATGTTGCCTATGTTGCTGGCTATGGTTCAGTACTAAAAGTATCCGAAAAGGGAACCTTAGAATCTTTGGAAAAAATTGGAGGAGAAAACTTCACACATATCTGTTCTAACAACACATATTTGTTTGTAAGTACATATTCTGGTGACATTTATCGTTCTGAAATAGGTTCAGATTTGTGGACAAAGGTTGCATCGTGTGGGAAGAAATTACTTTTTGTTGAAGCAAATTCTTTTGGAGATGTGATAGCAACTGGTGAATCAAAGGAAATACTTGTTTCTACTGATAACGGCAACAATTGGCGAGAGGAGAATTTTCAGGATGGAAACAAGATATCTGCAGTGGTAACAATCAATGATATATTTTATATCGGGACAAGGAAAAGTTGTGTTTTGAAGGTTAATCATCAGGCATTGGCAATACATGGAAAATAGATTCAAAATAATATTGTTGTTGATTCACAATTTGTTTCTGACAACATTTGTTTGTTTCTCACAGGATATTATTTTGAATGAAGTTGTTGCGAAAAATGCATCATGTTATAAAAGTTCAAAGGATGAAACTCCTGATTGGGTTGAGTTAAAAAATATTTCTCCTAATTTAATCTCATTGTCGGGATATAGTCTTGTTAGAAAAAGCAAGCCTGCCGAGGTCTATACTATTCCTTCAAAAAACATTCTTTCTGAGAAGGTTCTGCTAATTGAGCTGCAAGATTTTCCGTTGAGTGCTTCGGGAGAGACATTATATCTGAAAAAAAAGGAAGATATAATCGATAGTATTTCTTGGGAGAATCTTCCTGTGGATGTATCGGTAGGTCGTGCAAGAGATGACAACTACAGCGTGTATTATTTCAAAACCCCAACGCCTAAAAAAATCAATAATACGGAAACTTTTGTGGCAAAAACGTTGCCTAAGCCAAAGGCAAATAAATCCTCTCAATTCTTTGTCAAAAAGTTTTATGTGAATGTTTATTGTAGTGATGAAAAAGCTACTCTTCGTTATACGTTGGACGGTTCCGAACCAACGCAATCTTCTAATGTATATACGGATAGTCTGCAAATAACGAAAAACACAAATTTGCGTGTAAGGGCATTCAGGAGCGGATATCTGCCAAGTGAAACAATGACTATAACTTATTTGAAATTACGGAGTTCCAGTTTGCCAATAGCTTCGATAACAGTAAAATATGAGGATTTTTTTGATGAATTAACAGGTATTTATGTGGAAGGTCCAAACGCAGAAAATGACGAACCTCATTTTGGTGCAAATTATTGGAATGATTGGGAAAGGCCTGTTCATTTTGAGTATTTTACAGAAGATGGTGCTTGTGTTCTTTCGCAGGATGTTGGAGTTAAAATAGGAGGAAATTGGAGTCGTGCGCAGCCACAAAAAACATTAAAATTATTTGCCAGAGATATTTATGGCAAGGATGAAATGAAATATAAGTTTTTTAAGGACAAGCCGATATCTTCTTTTCATGAAATATTACTCAGAAACAGTGGAAATGACTGTAATCAATCGCATATCCGTGATGGTGTTGCTTCTGAATTAGCAAAAGAAATGGATATTGACCGTCAGGCTTATCAGCCAGCTGTTGTGTATATCAATGGAGAATATTTTGGAATTCAAAATGTGAGGGAAAAACAGAACGAACATTATATTGCAGAGAATTACGGATATCTAAAAGAGGATATAGACATTATAAAAAATGGGTATGAAGTTTACAATGGCAAAAGTGAAGATTATTGGTCAATGCGTAACTTTATAGAAAACAGCGATTTGTCAATCCCAGAAAATTATGAGTTTGCAAAAACATTGTTGGATATTCCGAGTTTTATAGATTACAATATAATAGAAATGTATGTTGTAAATGAGGATTGGCCAGGGAATAACATTGCCTGCTGGCATTCTCGTTCAAAAAATACGCCGTGGCGGTATTTATTATTTGACACAGATTTTGGTTTCGGAATTTGGAAGCTTGAGGAAAAATTAAATCAAAACATGTTCGAATGGTGTACAAGGGAGAATTCTGGTGATTATGCAACTGCGAATTGGGCAACTGTTGTGCTTCGGCAGTTATTGAAAAATAATGATTTTAGGAGAGACTTCTTGAATGCTGTTGCTGATAGGTTAAATACAACATTGTCTCGTAAAAACGTTCCAAATGTTGTTGATTCTGTCTATAATTTGATTTCAGAAGAAATGCCGTTTCATAGACAAAGATGGGGCTCAAGTTGGAATGACCGTGAATTTGATAGAATGCGTGAATTTGGAGAACGAAGGGAATCGATTATGAGAAAGCAGGCAGAAGAGTTCTTTTCTACAAACGGAAGTTACCAATTGTCGTTGAATGTGAAGGTAGAATCTACGGAAGCTTTCGATGATGCAGTTCCTGGGAGAATACATCTAAATACGATAGATGTTTCGAATTTCCCGTGGAAAGGGAGTTATTTTAAAAATAATAAGATTTGTCTGACGGCAATTCCAAATTTAGGTTATGAATTTATTCGTTGGGAAGGTTCTGTAAATACGAGTGAAAAATCTATTTATGTTGATACAGAAGATGCTACAAGTTTAACAGCAGTGTTTTCGTATGTTGGTAATGAGCCGTCGGTAGTTTTTACGGAGTGCTATTATCATGTTTCTCAAGAAGACGAAACCGAATGGATAGAACTTTATAGTGATCAAAATAAATTTTTAAACTTGACAAATTGGACGTTAATATTAGATTGTAATAATCAAAAATTTGTTTTCCCAGAGAATAGTTCGATTGGGGCTGATGAAAAGGTGTTCAGCTTGATTGTGGCAAATAACAAGGAACGATTTTGTGCAAAATATCCTGACATTTCTCCTGAATATGTAGTGGGAGATTTAGGTTTTGTTTTTCCAAAGGATTTTGGTTACGTTACTTTAAAAGATGCAAATGATAATACGATTTCAAAAATGGATTATTCCGATGAATTTCCTTATGTAAGAAAAGCAGATGGATATGGATATTCATGCGAATTGATGTATGATTATTATACGCTTGGTTTTGATAGCGAAAAATCGTGGTATGCTCCTACAAAAGGCGGAACTCCTTTAGTTGTAAGGCAAAACATTCCAGAAACAGGTTTTAGACCACCAATTATTACGGAATTGAATTATGCTTCGGGAACAAAATATGATCCTGGTGACTGGATTGAAATTTATAATCCAAACGAAAGTATCGATCTTGTGTTGGATGATTGGATGCTAATGGATAAAAGTGAAAACATTTTTATCCTGTCGGGAGAACTGCCATCAAAGGAATTTGTGGTTTATGCAAAAAATCCAGAAAAATTTCATTCGGTTTTTCCTGAGATTTCTTGTCGCCAGTTAAATATATCTTTAAATAAATTTGAAGATGCTGTAATGTTGTTTAATCCGTATGAATTTAAAGTAGATGAGGTATCTTATTCAATGTTTGAAAAACAATGGACAAAATCTGCCTTTGGAACAGGAAGAACTCTGTCGCTTGTGGATTTAGATGCCGACAATTCTAAGGGCGAAAATTGGAGAGCTAGTATGGGAATAGGAACGCCTGGGAGTCAAAATGATTTTGTCGATAATATTACTCAAGTAGAGAATAGCAATGTTGTGCTTTATCCTAATCCGTGTAGTGATTACGTGGTAATTCAAGCTGTGGGTGAATTCTCGTATGAGGTGATTTCAGAAGCAGGAGTTGTTGTTTGTACAGGGAAAGGATTAGATTCCAAATTTGTTTCAATGAAATCGTTTTCACCAGGAGTCTATGTCATAATAGTTTCAACACAAAATGGTGGAAGTGTAAAAATGTTGCTTGAAAAAGGTCTTTAATTGAGTGCAGTTTGAGAGATATTAAAACTTATTAACACCTTGGTTAATACTTAAAATATATTTCTACTTTTGATGCGAAATAAAACGTATCCAAAAAAAGATGAAATTTAGCAAATTAGCATTTTTGTTGGGTTTATTGATTGTTAGTACGACAGCATTTGCCCAGTATGATGATGATGAAACTGTTCAATCAAGAAAAACATCTCATAGAAAAGAAAAGGTAAGCGCCCCAAAAGCTTCACGTGCAAGTCAGAAGCAGATGAAGCAACAGGATAACTTCAAGTCAAGTGTAAATAAAACTACTCATTTGAGTAAGAAAGAACAGGCGAAACTTCAGGCAAAAAAGGAAAAAGATCATAGAGAAAGATACGAGGCAACCCGTAAACGTACTCAAAATAAGAAAACTGTGAAACGTATGAAGAAAAACGAACAGTATTCTTATAAATATAATTCAGCAAAAGGCAAACGAACAGGCTCTTATCAAAGTGCCGCGACAAAAAAACGAGCGAAAGCTTTGGAGAAAAAACAAGATGAAGCTCGTGACAGATACGAAAATAAGGATTATAAACCAGGAGCAAGAAAGACTACAAAAAAAGGTAAAATTCGTGAGTTTGTAAATCCTTTCAAACGAGACAAATAAAATTCTTATGAAACGGTTTTGGCTAATAGTTCTTGCTGTTTTAGCAGTGTGTGCAATTCAGGCTCAAAACTGTGATTCACTGTATCTTGAATCGTTGCGTCTGTATGACCAAAAAAAATTTCAAGCTGCTTTAGATGAGGTAAATTCTGTGATGAGCGTTTGCCCAGTAAAAACAGACTATTACCTTCATCGTGGAAAATGTTATAGGGCTCTTAAAAATATTGATGCAGAATTGATCTCGCTTGATGCGGCAATTGCTATAGACTCAAATTGCATTGCGGCATGGACTACCAAAGCACTATATGAGATTGATTTGAAAAGATACAGTTCGGCAATAAAAAGCCATGAAAAGGTCCTTTCGTTGATTTCGGCAGACGACTCTACCGTGTCAATTTATCAGACAAATTTAGGAGCATTGTATGTTTGGACAAATCAGAATCAAAAAGCATTTGATTTTTTGTGGAGCTTGTGTCATGTGGATTCTTTTGACATGGGAACCATGAATAACCTTGCTGCTAGTGCGATTTATCTTGAAAAATATGAAGAAGCTGCCTGGGCACTCAATAAAATTCTTGAAATTTTTCCCGATAATGTAGGTGCTTTAATAAATATGGGATTGTGCAAGTCGGGACAAAAAGATTATAAAGCGGCTATGAAATATTATGATCAAGCCCTACGTATAGATCCCGAAGAAGCGTATGCTTTAAACAATGCAGGCTGGGCCTTGTTCCAGTTGGGAAAGAATAAGAAAGCGTTTGATTATATAAACAAATCAATACGAATAGATTCAACGAATGCGTATGCGTATAGAAATAAAGCATATGTGCAAATAAAGTTGGGTGTTTCGAGATTGGAAGTTTGTAAAACACTTCAATTAGCAATTGATAATGGATTTACTGAGATGTATGGCGGTGAAGTTCTGCATCTTCAACAAGAACTTTGCAAATAAGTTTGTCTATGGACGAAAAAAAACTTTTTTTGATAGACGGTCATGCTGTTTTGTACCGTTCTTATTATGCTTTTATAAATAATCCGCGTGTAAATTCTAAAGGTGTAAATACCTCTGCCATTTTTGGTTTTGTGAATACGTTATATGAAATGATACGTTCGCAAAAGCCGACACATATTGGCGTTGTATTTGATCCGAAAGGAAAGACTTTCCGTCATCAAATGTACGATGCCTACAAAGCCAATAGACAAGCAACTCCAGAAGACCTTAAAGCAGCCATTCCCGAAGTTATTGAAATCGTTGAGGCAATGAATATCCCAGTAATTCAAGTTGAAGGATATGAAGCTGACGATGTGATTGGTACTTTGGCAAAACAAGCGGCACGAAAGGATTTCATGGTTTACATGGTTACTCCTGATAAAGACTATGCTCAGCTTGTGGAGGATAAGATTCATATGTATCGTCTTGGACATGCAGGTATAGATATTATGGGGCCGGTACAAGTTGCCGATAAATTTAGTGTTCAGCGTCCGGAACAAATTATCGACTTGTTGGGCTTGTGGGGTGATAGTTCAGACAATATTCCTGGAGCTCCTGGTGTTGGCGAAAAAACAGCTAAATCATTAATTGCTCAATATGACAGTATTGAAGGTATTTATGATAATATTGAGAAATTAAAAGGCAAACAGAAGGAAAATCTACAAAAGGCAAAGGACCAGGTCCTTTTGTCGAAGAAACTAGCAACTATTTGTACAGAAGTCCCAATTTCAATTGATGATTACAATTTTGAAACAGAACAGTTTAACGAGCAAAAGCTTCAGGATAAATTCAGTGAGTTGGAGTTCTTTGGCTTAGCAAAGAAAATGTTTCAAACGACAATTGAAACAAAAGTGCAGGTTGTAAAACCTGTAGAAAAGAAACAGGATTCTTTTCAGTTGGATATGTTTGCTGAACCGGTAGCTGTACAGAAGGTTGAACAAGTTGCTTCTGTTTCGGGAAATTATCGGACTGTTACAGATGTGGAAAGCTTTGTGAAATTGCTTTCAAAACAATTGTCTTTTTCATTTGTAATATGTGGAACATCCTTGGAACCAGTAGATTCTAATCTAGTTGGAATTGCTTTCTCATGGGAAAAAGAAAATGGGTATTATCTTCCTTTTACTCAAAATGAAGATAATTGTAAGTCATTGATTGAGAAATTAGCTCCTGTTTTTAGTTCCTGCAGTAAAAAAATCACCTATGATTTAAAATATTGTATTTCAGTATTGTCTCGTTACAATGTGAAACTTGGAGGTGAATTGCATGATATAATGCTTGCTCATTATATTCTTCAGCCTGAGGCTCGTCATAGTTTGGAGACGGTTGTAAGGCAGTTTTTACATAGGGAAATTACTCGTGTTGAAGATGTTGTTGGGAAAAAATTAGGTCAATTCTCTTTTGGGGAGTTGTCATCTGATTTTATGAGAAAGTATATGTGTGAACGTGCAGATGTATGTTTACAGGTTGTTTCTATCTTAGAAAATGAATTGAAAGAACTGGGGCAGTACGAGTTATATATGAACATTGAATGTCCGTTGACGGCCGTATTGAGTGACATGGAGATGACGGGCGTGAGAATAGATTCCGATGTATTGCATGAATCTTCAAAGATAATGACTAATCAGGTTCTAGATATTGAGAAAAAAATATGTGAACTTGCTGGTCATCAATTTAATATAGCCTCGCCTCGTCAATTGGGCGAAGTCTTGTTTGACGAACTGAAAATCGTTGACAAAGCAAAAAAAACAAAATCGAAACAATATGCAACGGATGCTGAGGTTCTTGAAAAACTAAAGGATTCCCATCCAATTGTACCATTGATTCTTGAATATCGTGAGATAAAGAAATTATTGTCAACCTATATTGATAGTTTTCCTTTGTTGGTGAATAAACGTACCGAACGTATTCATGCGTCGTTTAATCAGGCCGTGGTTGCAACGGGACGTTTGAGTTCTACAAATCCTAATTTGCAGAATATTCCAATTCGTACGGAAATGGGCCGTCAAATACGAAAGGTATTTATTCCTTCGGTTTCAGGAAATATTTTTCTTTCTGCGGATTATTCTCAGATTGAATTACGTTTGATTGCTCATTTTTCCGAAGACGAACATTTTATAAATGCATTTAAAAATGGAGAGGACATTCATCGTGCAACTGCAGCAAAAATATATGGTTTACCGATAGAGGAAGTGACTTCAGAGCAACGTAGAAAAGCCAAGTCTGCAAATTTTGCTATTTCATATGGGACAACAGCTTTTGGTTTGTCGCAAACGCTTAATATTCCAAGAAAAGAGGCTCAGGAACTTATTGAAAGTTATTATGCTAACTATCCTCGGGTGAAGGCTTTAATGGATTCCTACATTCATTCTGCACAAGAAAAAGGCTATGTGGAAACAATGTTTCAACGTCGTCGATACACACCAGACATAAATTCTCAAAATGCTACGATACGCGGTGTTGCCGAAAGGAATGCTATAAATGCGCCAATTCAGGGAACGGCTGCCGACATTATTAAGATTGCTATGATTCATATTTTCGAGAGAATGTCGGCAATGAAATTGAAGAGCAAAATGATTCTTCAAGTTCACGATGAATTGAATTTTGATGTATTTCCGGATGAGTTGGATGTTATGAAACAGATTGTTTCTGAAGAGATGCAAAATGCTGTAAGACTTAAAGTTCCGCTTGTAGCAGAAATGGGAGTAGGCAAAAATTGGCTGGAGGCTCATTAAAAAGTGGAAATCCTGCCAAGGAGAGCATTTATTGTACATCTTGTGATACCTTGCAAATATAAAGGATGAAACTTTTAGATTTGTTTGGTTTACGAAAACATTTAAAGTGAAAAATGTTATCTTTGCCGACGATTATTGAAAAACACAGATATGAAAGCAAAAATAGCAGTTCTTCCAGGTGATGGTATCGGACCAGAAATTATGGAACAAGGTGTAGCCGTTATGCAAGCGGTTTGTAAGAAGTTTGGACATGAATTCTCTTGTACAAATGCAATTTGTGGCGCTGATGCAATAGATAAAGTAGGGGACCCATTCCCAGAAGAAACATTTAAAGTTTGTATGGACGCTGATGCTGTTTTGTTCGCATCTGTAGGTGATCCAAAATTTGACAATAATCCAGCTGCAAAAGTTCGTCCAGAACAAGGACTTTTGGCTATGCGTAAAAAACTTGGATTGTTTGCAAACATTCGTCCTGTTGAAACATTTGATTGTTTAGTACATAAATCACCTTTAAAAACAGAATTAGTGAAAGGTGCAGATTTCATCTGTATCCGTGAGTTAACTGGTGGTATGTATTTTGGTGAAAAGAAAGAAGGAGACGATGTTGCTTACGATACAAATTACTACACAAGAAATGAAGTAGAAAGAATCTTAAAAGTTGCATACGATTATGCACGTAAACGCCGTAAACACTTAACTGTAGTTGATAAGGCAAACGTACTTGCATCAAGCCGTTTATGGAGAAGAGTCGCTCAGGAAATGGCTCCTCAATATCCTGATGTTACTACAGATTTTATGTATGTTGACAATGCTGCAATGCGTATGATTCAAGAACCAAAATTCTTCGATGTTATGGTTACTGAAAATACTTTCGGTGATATTTTAACTGACGAAGGATCTTGTATCACAGGTTCTATGGGATTGCTTCCATCTGCTTCTACTGGCGAACATACTCCAGTTTTTGAACCAATTCACGGAAGCTGGCCACAAGCAAAAGGTTTGAATATCGCTAACCCATTGGCTCAAATTCTTTCTGTTGCAATGTTGTTTGAATATTTCGATTTGAAAGAAGAAGGTTCATTGATTCGTAAGGCGGTAAATGCTTCTTTGGATGCAAATGTTCGTACACCTGAAATTCAAGTTGAAGGTGGTGCAAAATATGGCACAAAAGAAGTTGGAGCTTGGATTGTAAATTACATAGAGAAAGCATAATATAGTTTTTTCATAGGCGAGAGAAAGGGGGGCAACTGTAACAGGTTGTTCCCCTTTCGATTTTTATTAGGCTGGTAGTCTTGTATAATTTAGAGCTGAAAACATGTTCTTTTCTATCGTGTTTCGGAAGAAAAGAACAAAGAATTGGGGTTTTCTTGTTTTTTTTTGTCTTATGAATAAAGATTATTTATAACTTTACGAGCTTTTATTTAGAAAATTATAGAATTATGAAAAAATACTTAGTTAATGTATTAGCACTTGTTATAAGTGTTGTTATGTGTAATGGGGCTTTTGCTGCTGGTGGTATTAATACCGGAAAAGGAAAGATTCCGTTTGGTAGTAATACTCAATACAATTATGGTATTATGCCGACAAACCTACCTTCGTCCGGTACTTATGGCGGTTCGCAAAAGGCTGCAGAAGCATATGATGCATGGAAAAATAAATATGTTGGTTCATGTAGTCCGGGTTATCGTGTGAAGTTTGATGATGAGTCTATCACGGTGTCGGAAGGTATTGCATATGGTATGCTTCTTTCTGTATATGCCGATGACAGGGATTTGTTTGATGGCTTGTGGACATATTATAAAAACCATAGAAACGGTAATGGTGTGATGAACTGGAAAATCAGCGGTTGTGGCTCTGCAACAGGTGATGGACAGAATGGAGCAACAGATGCCGAACTTGACGTTGCAATGTCACTTGTAATTGCTTCTGAACAATGGGGTGGCTCATACGGTGATGATGCAAAAGCATTTATTCAGGTTATCAAGAAAACTGAAATGGGTTCTGATGGTCAGACTTTGAATGGTGATGCGTGGGGTAATACAAATACATGCCGTAACCCAAGTTATTTTGCTCCTGGATATTATGCGGAATTTGCGAAAGTGGATACTGATAATGGAACATTCTGGGGAACTACAGCAATTGCTGCTTCGGATAAGGTTTTGAAAGCAAACATGAATCAAACATCAGGTTTGGTAAGTAACTGGTGTGATAATAATGGTTCAGAAAATACTTGTGGTAATACAGGTTCGGGTGCTCAAGGTTATGGTGCAGATGCATGCCGTAACCCATGGCGTATGACTATTGACTATTTGTGGCACGGTCCTTCTTGTTCGGCTGGAGCAACTGCTATAAATGCAAAATTGATAAAATTCGTAAGTGGTTATGAAAATCAGTTGAAGGGTCCTTTCTCTAATCGTAATGTGTCAAATCCTGGTAGTGGATCGTATGTGAATGGTTCTTATACAACATTAGCATTACCAACAATGACTTCAAAAGATGCACAAAGCAGTTTGAATAAATGTTATGCTGCTGTAGCAAGTCTTGGTGATGTGGATGTATATTTTAATACGACAATCCGCTGTATTACATTGTTTGTAATGACGGGTAACTTCTGGTCGCCAGGAGCTTCAGGTTTCGTATTTCCTCCATCAGTTTCTTCTTCTGCAGTGACAGGAAACAAAGATGATGGTTATAAATTAACTTTGACAATGAGCAAAACTATGTCGGCAGGAACATCTGCGGCATCTAATTTCACATTATATTATAATGGTGCAGAACAAAATGCAATTAGTAAAGTTACTGTTAATAGTGATAAAACAGTTGTGTTGACATTGTCTGCTGGTCCTCAACCTGGACAAACAGTAGTATTAAGCTATAATGGTAATGGCAATATTAAATCTTCTGATGATGCGGTTTTAGCATCTTTCACTAAGATTGAAGTGCTTAATATGGTTGATGGTAGTGAAACTATTCTTGATGATTGCGAGGATGGTAATGAATTCAACAATGTGGGTGGTATTTGGTTTACATTTAATGATACACCAGATCAAGAATCTGCTGCTAAACCAGGTACAAAGAGTTCTATAACACCGTTAACAGGCAAAGAAAATCCGTTAGAGATGGAAACAACGGGTTTTGATGGAACAGGATATGCTGTTCATGCAAAATATAAATTAGGCTCTAATTATACTCCATATAACAATGGTGCCGCTGCAAGTTGGACAAACCCAGCGTATGTAGGTATTGGTACTTGGGTCGATGATGTGGAAACAAGTTCAATGGACTGGTCTGGTGGTGATGGTGTGACATTCTGGTATAAAGGTCCAAAATGTATGTTCCAAATAATTATTTCAGAAGTAACAGACTACTGTTTCCATAAATATGATGTCCCTGAATGTAGTGATTGGACTAAAATTACAGTGAAATGGGGGGATCTTGCTCAGCCAACATGGGGTACGGCAATAAATTTCTCGGCAAAACATGTACTGAAATTGCAGTGGCAGTTCTCTACTGATTATGAATCATCAGGTGCAAGTGGAGATATATGGATTGATGAGGTTCATATCTTAGGTATGCCTCCTGTTGCATTGACAGGCCTTGAAATATCTCCTGTGTCAGATGCTGATTTGGAAGATGACGACTGTGCAGCGAATATTGATCCGTTAAAAATTCCGATAGCTTCTAAACAAAAAGGTGATACATTGTATTTGGAAACAACTGCTACTCCAGAGGATGCTTCTTATCCAGTTGTATTCTGGTCTTCTTCTGACGAGGAAGTTGTTACGGTTGACTATAAAGGACGTGTAATTGGTGTAGGTTATGGTGAAGCTACAATTACAGCCCGTTCTAAAATGCATCAAAATATTTCAACAACATATACAGTAAAGGTTCCTGCTCCAGCAGTGAAACCAACTGCTATTGCCTTTGAAGAAGATGCGTATGAAGTTGGCGTTGGTGAAACGGCAACAATTATTCCTAGGTTCTCTCCTTCGGGCGTAACAGAGACTGGTTTAACTTGGAAATCATCTGATGTGACGAAAGCTACAGTTTCTGCATCAGGTGTGGTTACAGGTATTTCTGCCGGTGAAGTTACTGTTACAGCAACAAGTTCTGCCGAAGGTTGTTCATCGGTGAAAAATTCGGTTACTGTAACTGTTGTGAAGAAGGAAATTGCATTGAAATCTATTTCTGCCAGTGACGAACCTGTTGAACTTCCTGTTGGTTTAAATAAGGAGATTTCTTTAACATTTGATCCAGCAGATGCAACTAATAAATCTGTTACATGGAGTTCTTCTAAGGAATCGGTTGCTACAGTAACTGATGGAGTAATAACTGCAGTTGCTGCTGGAACATGTACAATTACAGCAACTTCGGAAGCAGATCCTTCTATAAAGGCAGAAATCGCAGTAACTGTAGCCGATATCTGTGTAACTGAATTTACATTGGAGGAATCGTCAATAAATGTAGATGTTGATAGTGAAGAGGAAATATATGTTAAAGTAAAAGATTACAAAACAAACTACGAAACAACGCCTAAATTTACTTATACATCAAGCGATAAAGATGTTGTTCGTGTTGACAGCAAAGGTTTGCTAACAATAAGAGGGGACGGTACTGCGACAATTACAGTAACAGCTTCTGATAATTGTGAATTATCAAAAGAATGTGAAGTAACAGTGTCAAGTTCTGTTGTTCCAGTAACAGGAGTTGAATTGGATAAATCAACGGAAACAGTATCTGTTGGTGAAAAAGTCACTTTGAAAGCTATTGTCTCTCCTTCTGATGCAACTGATAAATCTGTTACATGGAGTTCTTCTAAAGAATCAGTTGCAACAGTTGTTGATGGAGTTGTAACTGCTGTTGATGCGGGAGAAGCTGTGATTACAGTAACCACTAAAGACGGTGGTGAAACAGCAACTTGTACAATTACAGTAACAAAACCTGTTTCAGGGGTTACATTGAGCGAAACATCAAAAACATTAGTGAAAGATGAAACATTGGATTTGGTAGCAACGGTTGCTCCAGCTGATGCTTCAAATACAGCTGTTGAATGGACGTCTTCAGATGCTGCAATTGCTACAGTAAATGGTTCGGGAAAAGTAACTGCAAAAGCTAAGGGTAAAGCAACAATTACTGTAACAACATTAGATGGAGCTAAAACAGCAAGTTGTGAGATAACAGTTATTGTTGTTCCAACTTCAATAACTATGGATCAGGCATTAAATTTTGTGGATGGTGATGATGCTAAAACATTAACTGCAACAGTTCTTCCTTCGGATGCTAATAATCAGAATATAATTTGGTCTTCTGATGACCAGAATGTAGCAACTGTTGTTGACGGTGTTGTAACTCCGGTTGGTGAAGGTAATTGTATTATAACTGCGAAATGCGAAGCTGATGAGACAATTTCTGCGACTTGTAAGGTTACAGTTTCAGCAAGTACAATTGCAGTTACAGGCGTTTCATTGAATAAAAATACATTAACAATAACTGCAGGCGAAGAAGCAACATTATCTGCGGTAATAGCACCAGAGGGCGCAACAAACACAAAAATTACTTGGGCAAGTTCAAAAGAAACAGTCGCAACTGTTGAAAATGGTATTATTTCAGCAATTGCTCCAGGAGAAACAGTTATTACGGTAACAACCGAAGATGGCGGTTTCACAGCTTCTTGTACTGTTACTGTTGAAGCTGCTACAATTTCAGTAACTGGTGTTGATTTAGATAAAACAGCACTTAGTCTTTATGTTGATGAGTCTGAAACGTTAAAAGCTTCGGTAAAACCTGCAGATGCTTCTAATACAAAAGTAGCATGGTCTTCTTCTAACCCTGCTGTTGCAACTGTAGATCAATCTGGTAAAGTGGAAGCTATTTCTGCTGGTGATGCTATAATTACTGTGACAACAGAAGATGGAGAGTTTACAAAAACATGTAAAGTGACTGTTGAAAATCTTCCAGAGGAAGTTGTTGTGACTGCTGTAGAGTTGAATAGTAAAACATTAACATTGAAGGTTGGTACAGGTCAGTCTTTGATTGCAACGGTTAAATATTCTGATGGTACATCTTCTAAAAACGAAGTAATTACATGGTCCACAGACAATGCTGCTGTTGCAGATGTTGATGATGGTTATGTAACTGGTGCATCTACGGGTAAAGCTGAAATTACAGCTTCGTTTAAAGGAAAATCAGCTACTTGTGTTGTAACAGTAGAGTCAGATGTAACGGTTTCTGCGATAGAACTAAGTCTTACTGAGTTGCAAATGGAAATAGGTGATGAAAAGGGACTAAAAGCAACAGTTAAATATTCTGACGGTACAAGTTCAACAAAAGAAAAGAATATTGTTTGGGAATCTGACAATGAAAGTGTTGTTGGAGTAGATGATGGTTGGTTAATTGCTGTTGAAGAAGGTGAAGCAACTATTACAGCTTCAATAGGATCTGTTTCGGCAACTTGTGTTGTAACAGTTGGAGCAGCAGTAATTCCTGTAACAAGTGTAACGTTAAATAAGACTAATGTTTCTATAACGAAAACAGAATCTGTTACATTATTAGCGACAATAATGCCAACAACGGCAACAAATAAAGCTGTTACATGGTCTTCATCTAGAGAATCAGTAGCAACAGTTATTGACGGAAAAATAATAGTTGTTGGCGTTGGTACTACTATTATTACTGTAACAACAGAGGATGGTTCAAAAACTGCTACATGCGAATTAACAGTTACTGACATTCTTGTAGAAATGGTGATTATAGATAATTCATTGTCGCTAACAGTTGGAGAGTCAGACAAGATTTCTGTAACTGTGTTACCTACGGGAGCAAGCAATAATGTGAAGTGGGCTTCTTCAAATGAAAAAGTGGCAACTGTTGATGAAGATGGTAACGTAACGGCGGTAAGTGCTGGTTCTGCAGAAATTACAGCAACTTCAGCAGATGGGTCAAATATTACTTCTGAACCTTGTGTTGTTACTGTTTCAAATGTTAAGGTAACTGATGTGGAACTTGACAAGGAATCATTAATTGTTCGTGTTGGAGCTACTGTAACATTGAATGCAACTGTATCTCCTGCCGCTGCAACAAATAAAACTGTAAAGTGGTCTTCAAGTAAAACAACTGCTTCTGTTGTTGATGGAGTTGTAACAGGTGTTTCTGCAGGTTCAACAACAATTACGGCCGCAAGTGATGAGGATAGTTATATAAAAGCGACATGTTCTGTAGATGTTGTTGATGCATCGGAATTGAATGCTGAAATATCTTCTGCAACAGCATCTTTGAATTCTGCTGTTGAGGGAACAGAAATCGGTCAATATAAAGCAGGTTCAAAAGCGACATTACAGTCAGCTATTGCAAAAGCTCAAACAGTATATGACAATGAAAATGCTACACAAACTGCTATCGATCGTGCGTTGTCTGATTTACAGGCTGCAGTTAATACATTCTCTCGTTCTATCAATGCAAACGAAACATTAATTTTCGATGCTGATTTGAAACAAGAGAATATGACATATATGGCAACATATTGGTTCTCATTCGATGACAACACTGCTAGTGCTGATCCCGAAAAATGTGGTTCTTCTGTTATTACGCCAAAATCTACAGAAGACGAACCATTTACAATGAGTGAATCAGGTTATAATGGCAGTGGCAAAGCTGCAATGATGCAATATACATTGGAGGGTTCTAAGGCTCTTGGTTACAGTCCATTTGTAGGTATGGGTATGAACTTTGCTGAAACAGTAGGAAAACCATTTGATATGACTGGTTCAACAGGTATTTCATTCTGGATGAAGAATGAAAGTCGAGTTTATTTTGAGGTAGAATTGACTGGTATCACAGATGCATGTGACTATTACATCTATCTTCCAGCTAATAACGAATGGCATTTGGTTGAATTAGCATGGAGTGATCTTGATCAATATACTTGGGGAACTCAAGTTGACTGGGATTTGACTCAATTGACAAAATGTCAATGGAAAGTTCAAGAACCTGATGGTGAAACTGGTAAGGTTTGGGTTGACGAAGTGAAGATTATGGGTACTTCATTAAACTTGCCTGAAATTGATTTTGGTGAAGAAATCGATCTGTCTGCTTTAGCAACTAAGATTGAAGAAGCTACCGATTATTATACAAATTCAGAGGAAGGTAATGAAGAGGGTAAGTATTTGTCAGGTTCAAAAGCAACCTTGAATAAAGCTATCACTTCTGCTCAATCAGTGTATGATAGTGCAGAAACTCAAGATGAAGTTGATGCTGCTACAACAGCTTTAGATGCTGCTATTGAAGAGTTTTTGAGTTCAAAATATATTCCAGGAGTTGTAAATAAATCAGTGTTGACTGCAACAATAGAAAGCGCAAATACATTGTATAAATCAGCAGTAGAAGGTGGTAATAAGGGAGAATATCCTTCTGATTCAAAAACTGAATTATATTCAGCTATAACAGAGGCTCAGAAAACAAAAGCAAGTTCTTCTGCTACACAGGACGATGTAGATGCTGCAGTGGCTGTATTACAGGCAGCTATTGATGATTTCAAAGCTAAAGTAATTACAGTTGATAAATCTGTTTTAAATGCAACAATCACTGCTGCTAATACAGCATTAGCAAAAGCTGATGGAAACACAGGCGAAGAACCTGGACAATATCCTGCATCGGCTGTAGCAACACTTACAGCTGCAATAAGCGACGCTGTAGCAATACAAGGAAACAGCGCAGTTAAACAGGTTGTTGTAGATGCCGCAGTTTCTTCGTTGGAAGATGCAATAAAAGAATTTAACGCATCTGTAATTCCTGGTGGTGTTGATATTGAAGAATTAGTAAAATTAATTGAAGAAGCTGATGATTTGATAAACAATACATTTGACCCTAATAAGTATTTGATGACTTATATAGAATTGGTTAACTGTAAATCAAGCGCTAAAACAGAAGTTGCAAAACAAAAACATAGTGCTGATGATGTTGAAACAATTACAAAACGTTTATCTGCTGCTATAGAGGCATTCAGAGCTGCTAAGGAAAAGAATCCTGAGGAAATTGAAGATGCTATTGATGATGTAAATGCAGTTTCAATCTCGGCATATCCAAATCCTTGTAAGAATATGATTCAGATTACAGCTGGAAAAGAAGTTGCTTCTGTTACAGTTGTAAATTTGACTGGAGCTACTCAGTTTGTTGTAGAAGCATCTGGAAATGAGATAATAATTAACGTTTCTCAAATAAAAGCAGGTATATATTTTGCTTATGTAAGTTATGTAGATGGTTCTATTGAAACAATCCGTTTTGTAAAACAATAATTTTAAATAATTGTAATAAAAGGCGAGTCAGAAATGATTCGCCTTTTGTTTTATAAAAAAGGTATTTGAAATGCCAATGATTGTATAATTCTTTTATTTTTGCGTTATAAACAAATAATTTTAATACTATGTCTTACTCATTAGTAATGGTTATAATTTTTGTTCTTGGCTATCTATGTATAGCATTAGAACATCCTTTGAAAATTGACAAGGCAGCATCTGCGTTGTTGATAGGTGTGTTAACTTGGGCTGTATTCATTCTTTTTGGTGGAGTGGATGTTCACGAAGTTGTTCATTCTTTGGATGAAAACTTAGCGGAAACAGCACAAACATTGTTCTTCTTGTTTGCGGCAATGACAATTGTAGAAATTGTTGACCGTCACAATGGTTTTAAAATCATTACAGACAGAATTACAGCAACTAGCAAAGTGAAATTGTTGTGGATTTTAAGTTTCTTGACATTCTTTATGTCGGCTGTGCTTGATAACCTTACAACAACAATTGTTATTTTGTCATTACTTCGTAAACTTATAAAAGATCAACCAACTCGTTGGACATACGCAAGTATCGTTGTAATCGCTGCTAATGCTGGTGGTGCTTGGTCTCCAATTGGTGACGTTACTACAATTATGTTGTGGATTGGTGGTCAAATTACTGCAGGAAAGATTATCACAGGTATTATCGCTCCAAGTTTGATTTCAATGATTGTTCCTCTTGTAATTCTTTCATTCACAATGAAAGGTGAAATTGAACGTCCAGAACAAGGAAAGGCAGCAGAATCAATAACAACTCCAGGCGAACAATTAGCCTTGTTGATTCTTGGTGTAGGTTTGTTGTTGTTCGTTCCTGTATTTAAAACTATCACTCACTTACCTCCATTCATGGGCATGTTGCTAGGTTTGGGTATTATGTGGATGGTTACAGAGCTTATGCACAAGAAAAAATCAAAAGAAATCAAACAAAAACTTACTGTTGTTCATATTTTGAAACATGTTGAAACTCCAACAATTTTCTTCTTCTTGGGTATATTAACAGCAGTTGGCGCTCTTGGTGCAGCTGGTCAACTTGGACTTTTGTCTGAATGGTTGCGTGAAGTAACTGGAGGCAATATTTATGTAATAGATAGCGTTATAGGTGTATTGTCATCAATTATTGATAATGTACCTCTTGTTGCAGCTTCAATGAAGATGTATGTAGTAGATCCTTCGGTTCTTGATTTTGCTCAAGATGGAACATTTTGGCAAATGCTTGCATATTGTGCTGGAACAGGTGGTTCTATTTTAATTATCGGTTCTGCTGCTGGTGTTGCTGCAATGGGATTGGAAAAAATAGATTTCGTATGGTACTTGAAACACATTAGCTGGTTGGCTTTAGTTGGTTATTTGGCTGGTGTTGCTTGGATTTATGTTGAAAAAGCAGTTTTAGGATTATAATATGTTAGCATCAATTTGTAATATTTTAGCAGATATAACAGTGGGTCAGGCAACTGACCCAGCTGTTGTTGAAGCGGTAGCAGATGAATTAACTTTATGGAATATGGCAGTAAAGGGAGGTTGGATTATGATCTTCCTTTTGCTTTTCTCTATTGTTGCAGTTTATATCATTATTGAGCGTGCAATGGCAATTACCAAAGCAGCAAAAGAAGATGTAAACTTTATGAATGAAGTGAAAAACTTTGTCTCTCAAGGAAAAATAGAAGAAGCACATATTCGTTGCCAAAGTACAGATTCTCCTGTTGCAAGAATGATAGATAAAGGTATTTCCCGTATTGGTAAACCACTTGCTGATGTGCGTGAAGCAATTGAGAATGTTGGTAAGTTTGAAGTAGCAAATCTTGAAAAAGGACTTCCAATGTTGGCAACTATTTCAAGTGTTGGACCAATGGTTGGTTTCTTGGGTACAGTATTAGGTATGATTACAGCATTCTACGACATGGCTAATGCTGGAGGTAATTTTAGTATTGCTATGTTGTCTAATGGTATCTATACTGCAATGGTTACTACTGTTGCAGGTTTGATCGTTGGTGTGATTGCAATGTTGGGTTATAATATCCTTGTAGCTGAAGTAGGAAAAGTTGTAAACAAGTTGGAATTACGTACAACTGAATTTATGGATTTGCTAAACGAACCTGTTGAATAATGGCAATAGAAGCTCGAAATAAAATAGGCACAAGTTTCAATATGTCGTCAATGACGGATATTGTATTCTTGTTGCTTATATTCTTTATGGTAACATCAACGCAGATTGCTCCAAATGGTTTGCAGGTTACGTTACCACAAAGTTCTTCACAGGTAAAACTGATTCCGCATGTTTCAGTTTCAATTGACGCTAACGGACGGTTTGCTGTTAATACAACAGTAGTACCTTTTGAAGAAGTTGAAAATCGTTTGAAACAAGAGTTGGCTGGACAAGACGAACCAGCAATCGTTTTGCGTGTTGATAAAGACGTGCCAACAGGTGAAACGGTGAGGATTATGGAAATCGCAAATAGAAATCGTTGGAAGTTTACTTTAGCGACAAAACCTTGATATGAAAGAACTATTTGGTGGAGATAGAAAGTATGGAATTATAGGTACATTACTCGTTCATGGTATTGTACTGATAATTCTTTTGCTTTTTGGATTTTCTGCTCCACCTATAGAATTTCCGGAACCTGATGGTATTTTAGTCGATTTCGGAGAATTGGTTGTTGGTGATAATGATGGTGCCGCATCAGAACCTGTTGCTGTGAATCCGTCGGCGCCTTCGCAGAATCAATCGGTAGATGATGCTATTGTTACTCAGGAAGAAACACCTTCTATTTCGATAAAAAAAAATAAAACAAAAGTCGATGAAACTCCAAAACAACCTGAGTTAACTCCAGAAGAACAAGAAAGAATTCGTCAAGAGGCTGAGTTTAAGCAAAAAATGGATGCTTTAACAGGTCGTCTTTCTCAAGGAGGTGGCACGGGAACAGAAGGAACTGCAGGAAATTCAAGTACTGGTGCAGAGTCTGGTAAGCCAGGAAATCCTAATGGAACAAGTGCAAAGAATACAAAAGGAAATCCAGGAACTCCATATGGAAATGGGGATGCTGTCAGTTTAGTAAAACCAACAAATACGCAAAACTGTGATAATCCGATAGTGCTTACTGTCACAGTTAATTCTGATGGGAAGGTGATGGATATAAAGAAGGTGGAAACAGCATTGTCAGAACAAAGTTGCATAGAAGCCGCAAAAGCTGCAGCACGTAAGACTATTTTTCAACCTGATAGTAGAGAAGTGCGTTATGCAAAAATTACGTATGAATACACTATGTCAAAATAATAATAATAACACAATCTTATGAAAAAGTATATTGTATTAGTTATCTCGGTATTTGTTTTGTTAGGAACAAGTTGTGGAAAACGAACAGAATCAAGAATAATAGGTGAGTGGCGTTTGGTGTCTGTAGGAGATTGTGGATGGGCTGACAGTGCAGCATGGGTTTTCTATTCTGGAGGAGATTTAGGAGTTGAATATGATCCTGTAATGAATAGTGGAAAAATAACAGGAATGGGTACTTGGGATATTTATACAAGATCTTTAGTTACTCCTTATTTAGAGGTTGGTGGTAGTGTTGGTGGTTTGGATGGTCATTGGAAGATAGAAAAACTAAATAACCAGAAATTAATAATCCAAAGAATAGAATGGCCTAATGGTGAAACAAGAGGCTGTTTCTTACGTCGAGAATTTATTAGAAAATAATTCTGTGGCAAAGTCTAAGATAGCTTTTGTTTGTCAGAATTGTGGCGCCCATTCACCAAAGTGGATGGGGAAATGTACTTCTTGTGGAGCTTGGAATTCATTTCAGGAAGAAGTGATAGAGTCTTCTGTTGGTAAATCATCGTCGTCAGTAGTCTCTTCCTCTGTAAAACCGATGATTTTATCGGAAATAAAAACCGAAAAGCTTGAGAGAATTTTAACGGGAATACATGAACTGGACCAAGTTGTGGGCGGTGGAATTGTTCCTGGCTCTGTTGTTTTATTAGGAGGTGAACCTGGTATAGGAAAATCAACGTTGTTGTTGCAGGTCGCTGTACGATTGAATAAGAAAGTTTTATATGTGTCAGGTGAAGAAAGTCCGCAACAAATATATTTGCGCGCACAGCGTTTAAATGTGCCTACAAATCAATGTTATATTTACAGTGAAACAAACGTTGCAGCAGTTATACAGGAGATAAAGGATTGTAACCCCGATTTGGTAATAGTTGATTCTGTACAAACGCTAAAACATCCGGATATAGATGCTTCACCTGGAAGTGTTTCTCAAATAAGAGAAACTTCTAATTTGCTGATAGAGTTGGCAAAACAGAGGCACATACCAATGATATTAATTGGTCATATAAATAAAGAAGGTAGTATTGCAGGACCGAAAATTCTAGAACACATGGTCGATGTTGTTCTTCAGTTTGAAGGTGACATGCAAAATGTTTACAGAATATTACGTAGTAATAAGAATCGCTTTGGTTCAACAGCGGAAATCGGCATTTTTGAAATGGTTCAAAATGGCTTACGTGAAGTTGCAAATCCTTCAGAAATACTGTTGAGTGGAAATCCCGAAAAATTAAGTGGTGTAGCGGTTGCATCCGTAATGGAAGGAATAAGACCTTTAATGATAGAAGTCCAGGCCTTGGTAAGTACTGCTGCCTATGGAACGCCACAGCGCACTGTAAACGGATATGATGCGAAGCGGTTGAACATGCTTTTGGCCGTAATAGAAAAACGGTTAGGTGTGAAAATTTATACAAAAGATGTTTTTATAAATATTGCAGGTGGCATTCGTGTTCAGGATACTTCGATAGACTTTGCGGTAGTTGCAGCCATATTGTCTTCGTTGTTTGATTTTTATATTCCTACTACATATTGTTTTGCTGGAGAAATTGGATTAACTGGTGAAATTCGGTCGGTTTCTCAGGTGGAAAAAAGGATAAAAGAATCCATGAAATTAGGAATAAGGAAAATGTTTGTTCCTACTTGTGATATAAAAAGTAGCACACAATGCGAGGTGATACCTTGTTCTCGTATTGACAAAACATTTCGAGAAATTTTTAAGACTCAGAAACAAGAATAGTGTAATTTTTTTTTGAAAGAGTCTAAAGAATTACAAAGGTTTTATTAATTTTAGCAAAAATTTTGACAATTAATATTCAATATAATGGAAGTAAAGAAAAGCGAAAAAGCAAATCTTGAAGATAAAAAGTTTATATTCAGAGAGATAGGTTTCGTAGTAGTGCTTGTGATTGTTTTAGCAGCATTTGAATTTGGTGTTAGCGAATCTAATAGTGTTATAAACAGAGGTGATGTTGTTGCTGAGGACGATATGGAAATGGTTGAAGTTACTCGTGAACCAGAACAACCAGAACCAGAACAACCAAAACCAGAAATGCCAGAACCTCCAGCATCGGAAAATATCGAAGAAACTGAAGATGAGTCTGAAGACCAGTCTGCCTTAGTTCAAGAAAATAATGATGATCAAAACGCTGAAGTAGATCAAAATAACTACAACTTCGAGGACGAAGAAGAAGTTCAGGAACAGGTTCATATTCGTGTAGAAAAGATGCCAAGCTTTCCTGGTGGGATGGGTGCATTGATTAAATTTATTGGTGAGAAGTTGGAATATCCACAGGATGCAGCCGATCTTGGTATAGAAGGTACGGTAGTTGTTAAATTTGTCGTAAACAAACATGGCAAGGCTGTAAATCCAGAGATTATTAAATCTGTGAATCCGTTATTGGATAAAGCAGCGTTGGATGTTGTTGCTAAATTGCCAATGTTTGAACCTGGAGAACAAGCTGGTGAGAAAGTTCCTGTGTATTACAATTTACCTGTACAATTTAAATTGGGCAAATAATTTATGGAAGAGTTAGAATTAATTATAGAGGATACAAAAGAAAGAATGAACGCTCCTTTGCAGCGTTTAGATTCAGAGTTGTCCAAATTGCGTGCTGGGAAAGCTTCTCCTGTTATGTTGGAGTCTGTAAAGGTTGATTACTATGGAACAATGTCTCCGCTTAGTCAGGTGGCAAATGTAAATACTCCTGATGCTCGAACATTAGTTGTTCAGCCATGGGAAAAGAAAATGATTGATCCGATTGAAAAGGCTATTATGGCTGCTAATCTTGGATTAACTCCAATCAATGATGGTCAGTTGATAAGAATTTGTATTCCTGTTTTAACAGAGGAACGTCGTAAAGAAATATGTAAACAAGTTCGTTCTGAGGCTGAAAATACAAAGGTTGTCATTAGAAATATACGTCGTGATGCTAATGAGATGTTGAAGAAGCTTCAAAAAGATGGGCTTGCCGAGGATATGGCAAAAGATGGTGAGGCAAAAATTCAGAAAATAACAGATTCGGCTATTGCGAAAGTTGATGAAAAAGTTGTAGCAAAAGAGGCAGATGTAATGAAGATTTAATTTGTGTTAAATTCTTATAATAAAAAGTCCGATAGAGAAATTCTGTCGGACTTTTTTTATTTTAGAGCCTTTTGCCGGATTTGAACCGGCGACCCCTTCATTACGAGTGAAGTGCTCTACCGCTGAGCTAAAAAGGCTTGAATGATTACAAAATTACAAAATATTTGATTCTTAGGAAATACAATTAGGAATTTTTGCTCCATAACAACTTTTTGCCAAATCCTAAAGTATTGTCGGTGTACTTTGCTTCAAATATTTTAATTTCCCAAAGAATTTTAGGTGCAAGAGTTGTTAACGGAAATCGTTTGTTATAAACTTTTTTAGCTCTTTTTTCATCATCGTTTTCGCACAAACTCATTTCACCGGAAAATTGTAATCCCTGCACTTTTCCAACGATTTCAGTTTCTAAAACAATACTTCCTGCAATTCTTTTGTTTGTAAGAACTTCTTGAATATGTCTTGTATCGTCGTGAGAAGTTATTATAAAGGATTGATTATTTTCATCGAATGCATAAAAGGCGTTAAAACACCATGGTTGACCATTATTGTCCGTGGCAACGGTGATTACATGATGTTCTTTTACGAAATCTGTTATCTTTTTAGGAAATTCTTCTGCCATTAGTCTTCGTAAATATGTTGTTCAATCAGTGCTTTTAATTCAGCGTAATTATGTGCTACAGGCAATTCTGGGAATTCATCTATTACCTTTTGTGGTGGGCAAAATAGAATACCAACCTCTGCTTTTTTTAGCATAGAAACATCGTTGTATGAATCTCCGAATGCAATAACTTTGAAATTCATACTCTGAAATGCTTCAACGGTTTTTCTTTTAGGATCTGATTGACGAAGCTTATAGTTTGTGATTCTTCCGTCTTTGGCAATCTCTAATGAATGGCACAATATAAAAGGATCGTCAAGTTGTTTCATAAGAGGTTTCGCAAATTCCTGAAATGTATCAGAAACAATTACAAAACGGCTGATTTCGCGCAACCATTTTGTAAATTCTAATGCACCTTCCATCGGTTTGATGTTGGAAATCACATTCTGAATATCCTGTATTTTTAAATTATGTTCGTCAAGAATATTAAGACGATATTTCATCAACTTGTCATAATCAGGTTCATCACGAGTAGTTATTTTTAATTTCTCAATGCCTGTAATTTTTGCGACATTTATCCATACTTCGGGAACGAAAACACCTTCTAAATCAGAACATACAACCCACATAGTGATATATTTAAATTTATTGCAAAATAAATGAATAATTCCGTATTACCGTGCTTTTTGTGTACTTTTGCAAAGATAAAATTCAGCAGAATGGAAAGAATAGCAGTTTTCCCAGGTAGTTTTGATCCTTTCACTCTTGGTCATAAAGCAGTTTTGGATAGTGCGTTATCGTTGTTCGATAAAGTTATTGTTGCGATAGGCGTGAATTCAAGTAAGAAATCTCTTTTTTCGGTGGAGGAACGATTAGCATATATTTCAAAGTTGTATTCTAATAACTCAAACATATCTGTGAAAACATACAATACATTAACGGTTGATTTGTGCAGAGAATGGAATGCTAAATATATTGTACGTGGTCTTCGCAGTTCGGCGGATTTCAAATATGAACAGCCTATAGCACAAACAAATCGTCAAATTGCAGGTGTGGAGACTGTATTTTTGATGACTCCACCGGAGTATAGCCATATTTCGTCGTCTATTGTAAGGGAACTGTTATCCTATGGTGCGGATGTATCTGCTTTTGTTCCGAAATCGTTAAATTATAAGTAGTGCTCTAAAACTAGTTTTAGGCCTATTCCAATTAAAATTAAGCCACCTAGCACACCAACTTTAAATGTAAATTGTTTTCCAAGTCTGTTTCCAATAAATAAGCCTATGCAGGAGAATAAGAAACTTCCTAAGGCAATTATTATAACAGCAATAGAAATCTTTTCTGGAGTAGAAACAAAAATAACGCCTGTAGCAAGTGCGTCAATACTTGTTGCTATGGCAAGAAGTATAACAGTTTTCCATGCGAAGTGGTTACATTCTGATTTTTCATCCTCTTCGCCCCATATATCTTCGTAAATCATTTTTCCTCCAATAAAGCAAAGAATTGCTAATGCAATCCAATGGCTATATGCATCAATAGCTTCAGCAAAGGAAACTGATATTAAAAAGCCTATGAGAGGCATTCCACCTTGAAATAATCCGAATAATAATGGCATTTTATAAATACTTCGGATTTGTAATTCTTTACAGGAAATTCCTGATGCAGTTGAAACTGCAAAACAATCCATGGCAAGTCCAATAGAAAGTAGTATTATCTCAAAGATATTCATTGCTAGAACTATTTAGATGTGACTTTCCACGATGTTTTTTTCATACCCCATGAATGTATGGAAATTGTAGTTGCTGAGCTTTCCGAGGAACTAAATGAAAGATTGCTATAATCGTGTTCTTTAATAATAAAATCGGAAGGATTTTTGTTTCCCATTAATATTATAAAGTTTCTCGCTAGGGTTATTTTGTCTTTACATATTTGTTCGAAAAATTTCTCAAAAGATGGCATATTATAGTGGACAGTTAGTGTGTCGTAAAGTTGTTTTGCATAAAAATAGTTTCTTGCTCTTTCAATGCTCGGAATACCGTGTCCATACTTATTGTCAGGTTTTTTGTGCATGCTGCTGGTTATAAGTAGGACTTCTTTTATGGTTTGAGCTGAAGAATCAGGAAATTCTTCCCATAATGTAGCGCAGCTTCCTGCAGTTAGGGGGCAGGAGAATGATGTTCCGCCACTAGTGTGTTTTATTTGTCCGTTGGCAGTGACTATCATTGGTAAAAGTCCAAGTGCTGTCACGTCTGGTTTAATCCGGCCGTCGGAGGTAGGTCCAAAAGAACTGAATTTGGTCTTTTTTAGTTTGTAATTGCAGGCACCTACAGTAATAATGCTGTCTGCGTCAGCTGGAGCTGTTATGTATTTCCATGGTTCATCTCCTGAATTTCCAGCACTGTTTAGAAGTAACATTCCTTTTGATGCAGCGATGTTTGAGCCAAGAGTAATTCTTGTAGTATGTCCATCCATTTGCTTATATGTATGGGATTGTGTTGTGTCATCGAAATTACTGTATCCTAGAGAAGTTGAGATGATATCTGCTCCTGCACTGTCGGCAAGTTCTGCTGCAGCAACCCAATTATCTTCTTCAACAATATATTCTGTTTCTTCCTCTTCACTACGGATTAAGATGAAATTTGCAGCTGGTGCTGTACCAATTAATTGCCCAGGGTAAAATCCACCTATAAGAGAAAGAACCATCATACCGTGGCCACCAGTTTGATAAATAGATGAGGAGTCATAGAAAGCTTTTGTTCCAGTAACATCTCGTGTAAGAAGAATTCTTTTCTCGTCCCATAATTTTTGAAAAACGGCAGCTGAGTCAACATGAAGAAAACCGGCGTCCACTACTGCGATTGTAACATTTTGTCCAAGATGTCCAAAACAATGAGAATCTATAGTAGAGAGTATATAGTTTTGTTTTGCTGATCCTCCATAGATTTTCATTATCATCTCGAAGAAATCCTCGTTTCGTACAAAATTATTGTAGTTCAGATTTTCAGGTATGATGGAAAGATCTTCTTTGATGGATTCTTGTTCCACTAACTTGCGTCCGTCTTTGTGATAGACAATAGCAGGTGCTACATATTCAAGAGATTTTACGAAAGAAAGTTTTGCTATTTCATTAAATGAAACTTCTGATTCTATGTAGAAAATTGCTGAGTTAAACCATTTTGAACTATTACATAACATTCCACCAAAATCAGAAACGACGGAAAGATATTGTGGTGTAACCGGTAAATCTTGTTCTGTTATGGGAATGTTAAATTTTACACGTCGATTTAGAGCTTTTTCGCTAAGGAAGTCTTCTGGTTTTTCGATGGAAAAAGGAGAGTTGTTTTTGTCGTTAAAGGTTATTCGATAACGGCCTTCTTTAAAAACCTGTTGTTGCGAATAAATACTGATTGTTATGAATAAAAAACAAAAAACAGACAAAAATTTTCTCATACTCTTTCAAAAAAATAAAGACGCACCGATTTGGTACGTCTCTAAAAATATTAAAATGGGATATTTTAGTTAAATCCTTTTAAATTACCATCATTGTGAAGTACAGTAATGGCGGAGATTCCATATTTGTTTCCAATTATTTTTTGTTCGTTTGCACCGAACATGTAATCTGCAAAATCAAGTTCTTTAGAAGTAGAAACAAGAATTGCATTCGCATTTATAGAATTAGCATATTCAATAACTTCTTCTGCAAAATCGTCTTTTCCTGCACCTTCAACTTCAGTATATTCAATTTTATTTTGGTCAAGGATAGATTTTACATGTACCATGTTTGAATAAACCTGTCTTTTTAAGTTAGCGTCGCTACTTTTTTGGATGTAAAGATAGAATTTCGATTTAAAGAATTTGTTCATGTAAACAGCCCATCCAACTTTCTGTTTATCTTCTTTTTTGTAGTCAATAGGGCATACAATATCTTCGAAGTGTTCGTTGCGTGGAGGACGTTGAACAACGATGAATGGGCAGCTTGAACCTTCAATAACTTTTAATGCCCAGCTACCTGTAATTTTCTGTAAACCTTTCATACCGTGAGTTCCCATAAAAACAAACGGACACGATAGTTTCTTGGCAACTTCTTTTATTGTAGTGAAGATATCACCTTTAACAGCCATATATTCTGGCTTGAACTGATATTTCTTTTGAGCATCGTCGGTAACAATTTTTAGTTGAGCCATTGCATTGTCTATATCTTTTTCATCATCAACAATGTGTAACAATGTAACAGATGTGCTTCCAATTGTATTGGCGAAACGGATTGCGTGCTGCATTGCATAGTCAGCTACATTTGAAAAATCCCAAGCAACTAAAATAGTTTTCTGTAAATGTTCCATAATTTTAATATTTTGATAAATTTGAATACTTTTTCTTGTTTTTACTTGAAAAAGCGTGTTAAAAGTAATAAAAATATTTTTGGTATCAATTAAACGCATCGTTTTTTTACTGTCCTTGTTAATAGGATTGTCTGCTTCGGCACAGCAGCCCGAGCAGGGCATTCCTTATTATGAGACAATTTCTCCTTTTTTTATTGGTTACGAAGGACCTTGGAATAGCGTAGTTCAGGATGCCGAAAATGTTCTGTATTTTGAGAATCGATATGGCGTTGTGTTTTTCGATGGAGCTTCATGGAAAATGCTGAAAACACATGGTACACCAACGTTGTGCCAGGATAAAAATGGAATCATTTATGTTGGTGCGGTAGATTTCTTAGGCAGAATAGAAACGGATGACTGCAATCGTAAATTTCTTAAAACAGTATTAGATTCAGCACAGTCATTTGGTAAAATAACAGATGTTGTTGCATTTAACAATTCGTTGTTCTTTATAGCAAGAGGGAAATTATTTACGGTGAAGGACTTCTCACCATTGGAATTAGATATTGATGTACAGGTAAAGAAACTTTTTTCAATACGCGGAAAATTATATGTGGCATCGGAAAAAAATCTTTATGAGTTGTCGGGCAACAATCATCTTGTGTACGTTGCATCAATATCAGTAGAGGGTGCTTTGCTTACTGACGACTCGTTTGTTTTTGTAACAAATAATGGTTTTGTGAAGATTGCACCAGATAATCAGGTTGTGCCTTTCCCAACAGAAATCGACACGTATATTAAAAAAGGAGAATTTCAGTGTATTTCCCGTACAATTAATAATAGAATTTGTGTTGGTACAAAATCTCATGGCATTATTTGTTTAAGTGAGAAAGGAAAAATCTTATTTTCATTAGATGTTTCAAATGGATTTCCAGACAACAAAATTTCAGATTTGTTTGTTGATAGGGACAATAATATTTGGGCAACAACAAATTCAGATATTGTCAGAATAGAGATTAATTCGGCGATTACTTATTACAATAAATATAACGGTCTGTTTGGTGGAGTATATGGAGTAGCAAGATGTAATGGAATCTTATATGTAGGAACAGATCGTGGAATATTTAAATTATTAGGAGACCATTTTGATTTAATAAAAGGAGTTTCTTGTAATGTTTTGCAGAAATATAAGGAAACAGTGGTAGCAGGGACCGACGAAGGATTGTTTATAGGAGACTTAAATAGTCCGTTAGTTGAGGGCGAGATAAAAAATATTCATATATGTGAAGGAAAGCTGATTGTTGTTACTCCTGAAAAATTAGAGATATATTATGATCTTTCAAAAGATGATAATACGGTAAAATTTTCTAAAAAATATAGTACGGACATTCCTGCAGTAGAAATAACTTCTATGGCATGTGACCAGGCGAATGTGAATCTTGCAATGTTGGGAACAAAATGTGACGGAATATGGATGTTAGCGATAGATTCTGTAAATCAACTTAGAATGTCCAAATGTGAATGGCAGGGATTGCCAAAGGATAACGATAGAATGGATGTATTTGAGACTTCTCAGGGATGCGTTTATTCTACAAGCCATGGATTATATAGATGTGAACTAAAAAATAAATTCTTTTATAAGGATGGAAAAATAATGGTTCCGGCTACCGATTATCGAATGTGGATTTCTCCAGTAAAAGAAGATAAAGACAAAAACTTATGGATGGCATTCAGAACAGACGGTTCTTACGAAAGTCAAATTGGCGTTGCATGGAACACAAATAATTCTGAACTTTATACATTGATAACGGCTCCATTTGTAAAAATTCGTAAAAACCATACCACAACAATTCTCCCAGAAGACAATTCTATTGTATGGTTTGGGGGAAATACGGGACTGATACGAATGGATTTCAACAAGATTTCTGTGAAAAAAAATATAGGTAATGTCAGATTATCGAAGGTTGCTATAAACGGAGATTCTGTTTTGACACAGAAGGAGAAAAGTGTAAAACTACCATATGACACAAAATCAATCAGTTTTGAATTTGCATCTGTTGAGTTCGAAAATCATGATGATATTTATTATTCGTATTATCTGGAAGGTCAGGAGAAGATTTGGTCTGAACCTTCGCAAGTAACAACAAAGGAATATACGAATTTACCTGCGGGTAAATATGTGTTTCATGTCCGTGCAAAACGAGCTGGAAGTGTAACTTCAAAAGAAACTGTTTTTGAATTTGAGGTAAAAAGAAATCCATTATTGTCGCCATGGGCATTTTCTTTTTACTTGTTGCTAATTGCATTTGTTGTTCTATGGCACTATCGTGCCGGCCGTAAGATTATGGCGAAAAAAATGGAACAACGTCGTTTGGAGGAAAATAAAGTTACCCAGAAAAAACAGGAAGAACACAAGAAAGAAGATTTTAAGCTGAACAATGGTTTGTCGGATGACAGTATTCGCGAATTGCAGTCAACCGGTCATGTGCGTTCAATGAATTTTGATCTTGCGACTGTGCTATTTTCTGATTTTAAAGGATTTACGGAGATAGCACAGCGTGTTTCTGCAGATTCGTTAATTCGAGAATTAGACATGTATTTTTCTGAGTTTGACAAGATTGTTGAAAAGTATAATGTCGAAAAAATCAAGACTGTCGGTGATACTTATATGTGTGCTGGAGGTATTCCAAAGAAAAACACTACTAATCCGATAGAGGTTGTTGCTGCTGCGCTGGAAATTCAGTATCGTATAGCAGAATTACAAAAAGAAAATGCGGAAGGTGCTGAAAAATGGGGAGTACGTATAGGAATACATACGGGTCCTCTTATTGCAGGAGTGGTTGGAAGTAAAAAAAGTTCTTATGACATATGGGGAGATAGTGTGAATATAGCAAGTAGTATGGAAGTTGCCGGTGAGGTTGGAAGGGTAAATGTGTCGGAAAGTACTTTCTTAATGGTACGTGAATTTTTTAATTGTGAGTACAGAGGAAAGGTTTCCTTGAAAGGGAAGGAAACAAAGATGGATACGTATTTTGTAAATGGATTTAAAACAATGTTTACCGAAAATCCATTAAAAGCGTTGCCTAATAAAGAATTTACTTATAAACTTGCATTGTTGCGTTTTGAAGGATTGCAAGAACAGATGTACACAATTTTTGAGGAAAATATTCCTAAAAAATATTATTATCATAGTTTAAAACATACAATTGACGTTGTTGTTCAGGTGGAAGCGATAGGACAGGCAGAGGGAATAAACGATGATGATATGTATATCTTGAAAACAGCGGCTTTGTTCCATGATTCAGGATTTATGCAGACGTATGCAAAACATGAACATGCAAGTATTGAAATAGCGCGTAATTATTTGTCTAAAGAGAATTATACACCAGAACAGATTAATCGTGTTTGCAGGTTGATAGAGTGTACAATGATTACTGAAGAACCGACAAATTTGTTAGAAAAGATAATTCGTGATGCAGATTTGGATTATCTTGGCAGAAGTGATTATATGTGTGTGGCAAACGAATTATATAAGGAACTTCTTGAGCAGAAATTGGTAAAAAAGAACGAATATGAGTGGTATGTCGGACAAGTAAAATTCCTTCAGGAACATAAATACTATACGGATTATTCTCGTAGCAGAAGAAATCCTGAAAAGGTAAAACATATACAATGGTTACAGGAACAAATAACAAAATTTAATAATATTAATTAAAACTTAATGATATGATAGATTGGGCTAATTTACCATTTGGGTATTTAAAAACGAAGTCAAATACTCGATGCCTATATAGCAATGGCAAATGGGGTAAAATGGAAATCTCCGAAAGCGAGGATATTAACATGCACATGGCGGCTACTTGTCTTCATTACGGACAGGAATGTTTCGAAGGCTTGAAAGCTTACCGTGGAAAAGATGGAAAGATACGTTTATTCCGTTGGGAAGAAAATGCTAAACGTCTTAACCGTTCTGCTGCTCGCGTTGGCATGCCTGAAGTTCCAACAGAACTTTTTAAAGAGATGTTGTTCACATTGGTGAAAGAAAACACAGATTTTGTTCCACCATACGGAACAGGAGCATCTTTGTATATTCGTCCTTTAATGATTGGTTTAAGTCCACGTTTGGGTATTAGTGCTTCTACAGAAGTCTTGTTAGTATTATTCTGTAGTCCAGTAGGACCATACTATAAAGGTGGTTTTAAACCAATAAAAGTTATTGTTGAACGTGGATCAGACCGTGCTGCTCCTCTTGGTACAGGAACGGTAAAAATCGGTGGAAACTACGCTGCTGCGTTAAATATGACGATAAAATCTCATGACATGGGATATGGTGCAGCCTTGTATTTGGATCCAAAGGAAAAGAAATATATAGATGAATGTGGTCCAGCAAACTTCTTTGCTATTAAAGGTGACAAGTATATTACTCCAAAATCAACATCTATTCTTCCTTCAATCACAAATATGAGTTTGCAGGATGTGGCAAAAATGATTGGTTTGACAGTTGAACAACGTCAGTTCCCATTAGTGGAATTAGCAGAATGCGAAGAGGCTGCAGAATGTGGTACAGCAGCGGTAATTTCACCTATTTCTGCCGTATTTGATCCAGACGAAAACAAGTCATATACATTTGGTGACCAGGTAAATCCTGGAAAAACTTGTGTTAAATTGTATGAAACACTTGTAGGAATCCAATATGGTGATGTAGCTGATCCATTTGGTTGGATTTCTTTTGTTGAATAGTTAGTGGATGTATTAAAATTTGTAGAGACGGTGTAGAAAAAACGCCGTCTCTATATTTTTATGTGAACATGGTTAAAATTAGAATTACAAAGGAATTTATTTTTGATGCAGCTCATATCCTTCCTCAATATGATGGCAAATGTCATAATATTCATGGCCATACCTACAAGTTACAAGTAACTTTGAAAGGAACTCCGTGCGAAGATGAAAAATCTTCAAAATGTGGAATGGTTATGGATTTTGGTATTTTAAAGAAAGCGGTCAAAGAACCTATTGTAGATCGTTTTGATCATTCTGTTATTGTTCCATGCGGTGGTCGTTTTGACTGTATGAAAGAATATCAGGAAGAAGGTAAGTTTATTGAAATTCCTTGTCAGCCAACTTGCGAAAATTTAACTGCATACATTGCACAAGAGATAAAGAAACATCTTCCTTGTGATGTTGAATTATTTAGTGTACGCCTGTTCGAAACGCCTACTTCGTACGCGGAATGGTATGCAGAAGATAACGAGTAATTTTTATGCGTGAGTTCTTTTCTGGAATAGACATTGTTGTCACAGTTTTTCTATTTTTCTTTATTTATCTTTTTGTACGTAAAGTACAGGAAACTAATATAGAACGCTATTCCTACTATTCTCATTATACTCGAGCATTGTTTATCCGATTGTTTTTTGGTGTGTGTTTTGCCTGTGTTTACATTTTTTATTATGATGGAGGTGACACACAGTATTATTTTACGGGAGCTCGTTCCATTGTTCGTATGGCAACAAAAAATGTCGGTGCTTTTTTCCGTCTGATGATTGGCGAAAGAACTCCCGAGTTATTATCATTATTTGATTATTCTACAGGATGGCCGACTTACTTTAAAGACGCAAATTCATGGGCTGTTTGCCGTTTTTCGGTTCCGTTTTATGTTTTGGGTTGTGGTACCTATTTAGGTATGACAACGGTCATGAATTTTGTGTTATTTTTCCCTTTGTGGCGATTTTATAGAATGATAGTAAAACTGTATCCTAAATGTTCTGATTATTTTGCTTTTGCGCTGTTTTATATACCGTCTGTATGTTTCTGGGGATCAGGATTGTTAAAAGATATATGGTGTGTTGTGGGTGTATTTTCAATATATACTTCATGTTGGATGATATTTATTCGTAAAAAGAAGATAGTAATAAATAGTATAATTTATCTTTTCTGGGCTTATGTATTAACATCAATCCGTCCATATACATTTTACACAGTTTTTGCTACAAGTATTGTTTGGATAGGTCTTCATTGGCTTAAAAAGTTTGACAGTAGATTTATCCGAGTTGCATTTTTCCCTTTCATGGCTGTTGTAATTGCGGGTATTTTTATTGTATTTATGGATAATGTTTCGGATTTGGCAGAAGGAAAATATGCGACGGTAGGTTCCATGATGGAACAAGCTGTTATAATTCAGGATGATTTGAAACGAGACTATTATGGATCTAATAGTTTTGACATTGGAGCTTTTGATGCCACAATTCCAGGAATGTTGAAAAAGTTACCGCAGGCCTTGATGGCAGGACTGTATAGACCATATATATGGGAAGCTCGTACTCCATTTATGCTGCTTTCGGGAATAGAAAATATCTTAATTCTCTTAATGACGTTTTGGGCGTTGATAAAAGTACGCTTTGGGTTATTTTCTCTCTTGGCAAGGGATAATTTTTTATTAAGTATCTTAGTCTTTGTATTGGCTTTCGGTTTTTTTATTGGACTTACAATTGCAAATTTTGGAGCACTAGTTCGATACAGAATAATCTTATTGCCATTCTTTGTTGTGATTCTTCTACGATTATGGTATTTGAATAAACAACAAAAATTACAGGAAGATCAGGATTAGTTTTCTGTAAAAGCACTACATTTGCGGTATGAGAATGCCGCGTTCTCCTATAATTTTCATAAGCATTTTTATTCTTTGCTTGTGTATGTCTTTGTCTTGTTTTTCACAGGACTGGGATGACATATTACCTTTAATTGAAAGTGAAAATGACGGAGAGAATACCGATGATGAATATTCATTTCTAGAAGACTTGTATCATTCAAAACTGAATTTGAATGAATTGACAGAAGAAGACTGCTCAACGTTTATTTTTCTTTCGGATTTTGAAAAGCAAAGTCTGCTTTACTATGTTGAGCATAATAAGCCATTGTTTAGTGTCTATGAACTTCAATTTGTATTGGGTTTGCCAAAAGAAAAAGCATTTCTTCTTTCGCAGTTTTGTGTTGTAAAACCGATTGAAGAAAAACTCTCATTGTCGGAATTAATAAAAAAGGGGAAGCACATTTTTGCGTGTAATACAAGTTTTGTAAATGTATCAGGCAAAGAATATTCCTCCTATTATAATTATGCAGGAGGAGCGCAAAAAGAAGTTGTTCGATATAGATTTCAGTCAGAGAATAGTTTATATTGGGGAATAACATTAAAAAAAGACAAGGGAGAAAATTTATCTTTAAAAAATGGGTTTGATTCTCAGTCATTCTACGTGCAGTTAAAAAAACACGGATTGATTTCAAATATAGTTCTCGGGGATTATAAAGTGTCAATTGCACAAGGATTGACGTTGTCTCAGGGGGGAAGTTTCGGTAATTCGTTGGAACAATCGGGAGTTGTTCAGAATGCTGTATTGTCAAAATATAGCTCAACTTCGGAATATGCTTTTTCACGAGGTTTTGGGGCAACAATCAATTGTAATCGCTTGAAAGTGACGCCATTTATTTCTTATAGGAGGTTAGATGGGAAAATAAAAGATGACACAAATTTCCCTTTTACGATTAATAAGACAGGTTATCATAGAACAATTGCGGAAATAGAGAATAAAAAACAGATTTCTTATTCTATGATAGGTTGCCATACTATGTATGAATGGAATAGATTGCGTATAGGTATTTCTGCGTTGCAACATTCTTTTTCAAAAGATTCGGTATCTGCGAAAATTCGTAATGCCAGTGTTTTCTACAATTATTTCCATCGTCATTTACGATTGTATGGTGAATATGCATTAGATGGCAATTTAAACTTTGCCACAATTCATGGAATGCAGTATGCGTTGTCTGATGAGGTTCAACTTTCCCAAAGTTTAAGAAATTATAGTAGCCGATATGAAAGTTTTATGAGCTCTGCACAGGGAAAACAGTCTACGGCAGGGAATGAGCTTGGATGGACAATAAACGTTAGAATAACGACAGGTTCACGAACCACGCTGTATATTTCAAACGATTTGTTTTCGATGCCGACAGAAAGGACTTTGATGAAATATCCAACAAAAGGAAATACCCTTCGGGTAAAGTATTGGTATAAAACATTTACAGGTTTATCTGCGTATTATCAATGCTCATATGTAAATCAAACGGAAAAGAATGAAGACGGATTTGAGTTGTCGGGAAAATATAGTCATAAGATATATGTCTCGTATCCAATAAGAAAAGATTTGCAGTTAAAGACGTCATTGTTGTATGTATTTAAGTCGGAAGAAGGTGGTTTGATGCTATATAGCGATGTGGTTTGGAAGCCATTAAAAACATTGTCCTTTAGTTGCCGTTTTGCTCAGTTCAATGCTGCGTATGAAAATCGTCTATATGCTTGGGAAGATGATGTAATGTATATGTTTTCAAATGCACAGTATTATTATTCAGGCACATATTGGTATTTTTTGACGAAATATAAAATAGGAAATCATTTTATTGCACAACTAAAATTGTCGCAGACGCAGTATTCTGACGACTATGAATTACCGGATTCGTATGATTTGTATCCGGAACATAGAAAGTTGAATTGCAACATTTTGCTGCAGATAGAATTATGACACAAAAAATACTAAGAATTTGGTCTAATTTTTGGAATACATTGGTTTTTAGTTATTTTCGTAAAAATTTTAGAGATGTTTCGTAATCGTGTTATTTCTATCGTTTTGTTTGGGCTTTTGGCGTTTGTAGGTTTTGCCCAGGACAATAATATTTTCATCCGTAAAGAAAATAATCCGGAGCTAAAAGTAACGGTAACAGGTTATTTTGGAATCAGTTTAATGACAAGTTATACGGGTTTTATCCGTTACGGATATATTCAGATAAAATCAACTGGTGAAGAGAAACTGACATGGCTTTCTCGTGACCAGTTTTTACAACAGGCTTCCGGTCAGGTGGTTTCAAAGGCAAATCCTGAAAAAAAGAATCTTTTAGAAGATAAAGAGATTATGTGGCAGTCTTTCGAAAATCTTTGGAAACTCCGTTATGCAGAATATCCATACGATGGTAGTGAAGAAAAAGGATGGGCTGGACGTGATTATGCACCGAGTGAAGCTCAGTGGAGTTTTTTGAAGCGGAATTATAACTACAGCAAAATGGACCAGTTTCTTTATGGTGAGGATATGTGGAGATTGGTTAAAGATTCACAAGATCCCGACTGGCAGAATCAATATTCAAGTTTGAAGTAGATTAGAGGTAAATCACTTCAGGTTCGATAAAAATCTCGTATTGTTCAAGAACTTTAGACTGGATATGTTTTGCCAGAGAAACAACATCTTCTCCCGTTGCGTTTCCTTTATTTGTTAGTACAAGAGCTTGTTTTTCATGAACTTTTGCTCCTCCGATTTCGAAACCTTTAAATCCAAGAGAATCTATTAACCAGCCTGCTGCAATTTTCGTCGTTTCATTTTTTGCAGGATAAGTTACAATATTTGGAAATTTCTGTTTCAGAAGTTCTGCTTGGGCAGAAGGAATAATGGGGTTTTTAAAGAAACTTCCGGCGCTTCCTATTTCTTTTGGATCTGGAAGTTTTTCTTTGCGAACAGATATAATACCGTCGCGAACTTTTTGTAAAGTAGCAGTTTTCTCGTCAATTACATTTTTTAAACTTCCATAATTTAGATTAAAGGAAGCTTCTTTTTTTAGTTTATATGTAACGCTGCTTACGATGTATTTCCCTGCTAATTCGTGTTTGAAAATACTGTCTCGATAGTCAAAGTTACATTCTTCGTTTGACAGCGTTTTTAAAGATTGGTCATCGATGGAAATACAATGTACTTCATGAATAATATCTTTTGCTTCGGAACCATATGCACCAATGTTTTGCACGGGACTTGCACCAACACATCCTGGAATGAAAGATAGATTTTCTGCACCATAAAAACCATGATCAACAGTCCATTGCACAAAATCATCCCAAAGTTCTCCTGCAGCAGCATTTACTAAAACAAAGTCTTTTGTTTCTTCAACAATTTGAATTCCTTTTGTTTCGGGATGAATGATTGTTCCTTGAAAGTTTTTTGTGAAAAGAATGTTGCTTCCCCCGCCTAAAATGAAAAAAGGCAAATCCTTGCGAAAGTCCTTTTTTAGGAAAGAGATTAGTTCGTCATCGTCATTATATGAAAAGAAAATTGAAACTTCCGCATCAATCCCGAAGGTATTGAAATTCTTTATTGAATGATTGTTGAATTGCATAGATTAACTATTTTTACAAATGTACAAATTTAATTCATGACGAATTCGAATCCGTGTGTAATCTTGTTGGTCAGTAATGATTTGTTTTGTGACAATAGAGTTCACAAAATGGCTATGACATTGTACAGTCAAGGAGTCGATGTGTTAGTGGTAGGAAGAAGATTATCTGAAAGTCTTGAGTTGCCAAGTGTTCCATATAAGCAAAAACGATTGAAATTCTTTTTTAAGAAAGGTCCGTTGTTTTATGCAGAAATGAATTTACGTTTTTTCTTTTTCTTGTTGTTTCAACAATTTGATATTGTAACAGCTAATGATTTGGATACATTGGTAGGTGCCTATTGTGCTTCGAAAGTAAAGAAAAAAGAACTGGTGTACGATTGCCACGAATTTTTCACTGAAGTTCCGGAGTTAGTGGACCGTCCTGCTGTTCGTAGGATTTGGGAGAAAATAGAAACCTTGATTTTTCCCAAGTTAAGGTCTTGTATGACTGTCTGCGATTCAATTGCGGAAACGTATCGGCGGAAATATAATGTTGACATGGAGGTTGTTAGAAATCTGCCATTGAGATTGGTTTCCAGGGAAAAAGCAACAATAAAAATACCTTCAGAAAACATTGTGTTTTATCAAGGTGTCTTGAATATTGGTCGAGGATTGGAATTGTTGATAGAAGCAATGAATTTTGTAGAAAATGCGTGTTTGTTAATTGTTGGAGATGGTGATATCAAGTCTGAACTCGTTGAGTTAGTTAAAAATAAGAAAATGGCGGGAAAAGTCTTTATTGTTGGTAAAAAGAGTTTTTCCGAATTAAGAGGATACACAAATCTTGCAACAATAGGTGTTTCATTGGAGGAGGATAGGGGATTGAATTATCGGTATGCTTTGCCGAATAAACTATTTGACTACATTCAGGCAGAAAAGCCTGTCTTGGTGTCGAATCTACCTGAAATGTTGTCAATAGTAGAAAAATATCAGTGTGGGGAGATTGTAACAAATCGAACTCCAGAATTATTGGGAAATCAGATTTCGCAGATGTTGAACGATACGGAGAAACTGAAAAAATATGCTGAAAATAGTCGTATAGCTGCAACAGAATTGTGCTGGGAGAATGAACAACATAGAGTTTTGAGGCTTTATGACAAATTGTTACATTTGCGAAAATCGATGTGATGGAATTACCAACTTCAAAAAAAGAAATGGAACGTCTTGGATGGGATTACGTAGATGTAATTCTAATCTCAGGTGATGCCTATATCGATCATCCTTCGTTTGGAACTGCAATAATTGCACGTGTTTTGGAGAATGCCGGTTATCGTGTGGCTGTAGTTCCTCAACCAAACTGGCGTGACGATTTGCGTGATTTCAAAAAATTGGGAACGCCACGGTTATTTTTCGGTGTGAATTCCGGAAGTATGGATTCCATGGTAAATCATTACACGTCAACAAAGAGATTACGTTCGAATGATGCATATACTCCCGGTGGCTTAGCTGGCCAGCGTCCAGATTATGCTGTTACGGTCTATTCAAACATTCTTAAAAAATTATTTCCGGATGTTCCTGTTGTAATTGGTGGAATAGAGGCTTCTTTACGGAGATTTTCTCATTATGACTATTGGTCTGATTCGTATAAAAAGTCGGTTTTGATTGACAGCAATGCAGATATACTAATTTACGGAATGGGAGAACGGCCGATACTCTCTGTTGCAAAGGCTATTGCCGAAGGAAAATCTCTTTTGGAAATGAGTGAGTTACCTCAAATAGCATACGTAACTGAAACGCTGGAGCATTGTAAAAAAAAGCCAGTTGAATTGTTCTCGTATGAAGATTGTTTAAGGGATAAAATTCTTGATGCGAAGAACTTTCGGATAATCGAGGAACAGTCGAATTTGTGTAATGCAGAACGTATTGCACAAAAATATGGAGATAAATATGTTGTTGTAAATGAGCCGTATCCGACAATCCCGTCAGAAGAGCTAGATGCGATTTATGCACTTCCGTATTCTCGTATGCCTCATTCACGTTATGCGAAGAAACCTTCGATTCCGGCATTTGATATGATTAAGGATTCGGTTACAATTCATCGAGGATGTTTTGGAGCGTGTAGTTTTTGTACTATATCGGCACATCAGGGGAAATTTATTTCAAGCAGGAGTGAGGAATCTGTGTTGAAAGAACTAAAGAAAATTGCGGAAAATCCTAATTTTAAGGGACATATAACTGATTTGGGAGCTCCGTCAGCTAATATGTACGGAATGCACGGAAAGGATACCACATTATGTCAAAAATGCCGCAGAGCATCCTGTTTGGTCCCTCAAAAATGCAAAAATCTGAATGATAGTCATGTTCGTTTAACTAAATTGTATGAAAAGGCAGAACAAATTAAGGGTATCAAGCACTTAACGATAGGAAGCGGAATTCGTTATGATTTGTTGCAAGGTGCAGAAGGGGAGAAGGAATATATGTCGCAGTTGATTCGTAAGCATGTTTCAGGCCGTTTAAAAGTTGCTCCGGAACATACCGAGGATTCTGTATTGAAATTAATGAGAAAACCTTCGTTTTCGCTTTTTGAGAAGTTTAAGAAAACTTTCGATGAATTGAATCAAAAATATGGGATGAGAGAACAGATAATCCCTTATTTTATTTCATCTCATCCTGGATGTAAAGCGCAGGATATGAAATGTTTGGAGCAAAAACTTCGTATGCTTCGTGTAATGCCGGAACAAGTGCAGGATTTTACTCCAACTCCTATGACTCTTTCTACTACAATGTATTACACGGGAGTTAATCCATATACTTTAGAGCCAATTTTCTCTGCTAAAACAAAGGAGGATAAGGATAAGCAGAAGTCCTTTTTCTTTTGGTATAAAGGAAATAGAAGTTCAAAAAATGAAAAGCCCGATTCGAAGAGTGCGTTACAGAAGAAGGGAACATTTCAAAGGACTGATAAAGATAAACGAAATAAATCAAGGTATAGAAAGTAATTTTTTTGATTTTGATGAAAGATTTTTATCCTCAAAAGGTGTTTAGATTTTGTCCTCAGTGTGGAGGTTCTCATTTTGTGCCTTTTGGAGAAAAAGCAAATAAATGTTCGGACTGTGGCTTTGTATTCTATTTTAATGAAGCTGCAGCTGTTGCTGCTATAATTCGTGATTCAGACGGAAAGGTATTGTTGACAAAACGGGCGTTTGATCCGGGAAAAGGCATGCTTGACTTGCCAGGCGGATTTGTTGATCCATTGGAGTCTGCTGAACATGCGTTAGAAAGAGAAATCATGGAGGAATTAAATTTGAAAATTACTTCGAAAAAGTATTTAGGTTCGTTTCCGAACAGGTATTTATTTGGTGGAGTAGTGTATTTTACCTGCGATTTAGTTTTTGAATGTACTGTGCCGTCTTTTAACAATATTGTTGCTACAGATGATGTCGCTGCTTATGAGTTTTATCATATTACAGAGGATGTTATAGAACAAGTTGGAGGACAGTCTATAAAAAATATATTGAGAACATTTTGTATGTCTAATTAGTTAGGGTATGGGAAAACAAAAGATTGCAGTTGCAATGAGCGGAGGCATAGACAGTAGCATAACAGCTCTGTTGTTACAGGAACAAGGATTCGATATTGTTGGCATCACGTTGCAGCTGTGGGATTCGGGAGAGATACAAACGGGATGTTGCAGCTCAAAATCTGTGGATGAAGCACGAAAATTTGCTGAAAAAATAGGTGTTCCTCATTATGTGGTAGATGTAAAAGATGAATTTAAAGCTTGCGTTGTCCGTAATTTTGTTGATGAATATATGAATGCACGCACACCAAATCCTTGTGTTGTGTGCAATCCAAATGTAAAGTGGAAATGCATTTTGCAGAAAGCAGAGGAATTAGGTTGTGAAAAAATTGCTACAGGGCACTATGCTCAAATATCTTGTGAAAACGGAAGATATTTTGTTACTCGTGGTGTTGATTTAACAAAAGATCAATCTTATGTAATGTGGAAATTGTCGCAGGAACAATTATCAAAAACACTGTTTCCCTTGGGAAAATACAAAAAATCGGAAATAAAGGAAATGGCCCAGAAATATGGTTTTGTAGAGTTAGTGCAAAAATCAGAAAGTCAGGAGATTTGCTTTATTCCAGACGATGATTACAGAGGTTTTCTGCGTAGTTATGTGAAAGATATTGATTCTGTGGTCAAGAAAGGTATATTCATTTCGACTGAAGGGAAAAAATTGGGGGAACATGCAGGCTTTCCTTTTTATACAATTGGTCAAAGAAAAGGATTAGGAATTGCCTTAGGTGTTCCTGCTTATGTTCAATCTATTGATAAGGAAAAAAATACGATAACTATAGGTTACCGTGATGATTTGTTGACCAATGAGGTCATTGTTTCGAATTTACATTTTTCAAAACATGAAAGTTTTGAATCAGTGTCAAATTTATCTGTAAAGATTCGTTATAATACTCAATCGGCTCCCTGTTCTGTTGAAAAAATGAATGACGGATTGTATAAATTGACATTCTCAACGCCGGTCTGGGCTGTAACTCCGGGACAGTCGGCAGTGTTTTATGAAGGAGAAGATGTAGTTGCAGGTGGAATAATAGAAAAATAGGAATATGCAATATAAGGCGATAGTTCTTGATTTAGACGGAACATTAACAAATGATAAGAAAGAAATAACTGCTCGTACAAAAACTGCTTTAATGAAAGCTCAGGAATTGGGCATTCGAATAATTCTTGCTTCAGGTCGTCCAACGTATGGAATAGAAGAACTGGCGGAGGAATTGGAAATAGGTCGTTATGGTGGCTATGTGCTTGCTTTTAATGGAGGAAAGGTTTTGGAGTGGGCTACAAAACAGGTGGTTTTTGAAAAAACTTTAGAAGAAGAATATGTTCCTATTTTGTATAATGCAGCAATGGAACATGGTTTTCAGATTCTGACATATCAGGGAAAAGGAATTGCTGCGAGCGATATTAAGAATAAGTATGTTTTACACGAGGCTTTTATTAATAAGATGCCAGTTTTCTGGTATGAGGATTTTTTGAACCAGATACAATATCCTATAAACAAATGTCTGATTGTAGGCGATCCAAATCCTTTGCATGATTTGGAAGAAATTCTTGTGAAACAGCTGGAAAACAAAATGAACATATACCGTTCTGCAGCGTTTTTCTTGGAATGTGTACCACTTGGAATAGACAAAGCTGCTTCCTTAGACAGATTGATTCATACTTTGGGAATCAAACAGGAGGAATTAATTGCCTGCGGTGACGGCTACAATGACCTTTCTATGATAGAATATGCCGGCCTTGGTGTAGCAATGGCAAATGCTGCCCGTGAGGTTTTAGATGCAGCAAATTATGTGACTTACTCAAACAACGAAGATGGAATAGCCCACATTGTGGACAAATTCATCTTAAGAAAATAATTATCGTAATTCGTCGGTGTCGATTCGCAAATTATTGATGATAAACTCTTGACGTTCAGGAGTATTGTCGCCCATGTAAAATTTAAGAAGTTCATTTATCTGCGTTTCGTGGCTAAGAACAACAGGTTCTAAATGAATATCTTTTCCGATGAATACAGAAAATTCATCTGGGGAGATTTCTCCAAGACCTTTGAATCGTGTAATTTCCATTTTAGGATCCGAAGACAGAGCGTTTATTGCAGCAACTCGTTCCTCGTCGGTGTAGCAGTAACGTGTTTCTTTTTTATTTCGTACACGGAACAAAGGTGTCTGTAGAATATAAACATGTCCTTCTCGGATGAGGTTTGGGCAGTACATTAAAAAGAACGAAATCAACAACATTCGTATGTGCATACCATCAACATCGGCATCGGTGGCAATAATAACTTTGTTGTAGCGAAGGTTTTCCAAAGATTCCTCGATGTCGAGAGCTGACTGAAGAAGATTAAGTTCTTCGTTTTCATAAATGTCCTTCTGTTTTTTCTTAACTGCATTCAGCGGTTTTCCTTTTAGACTAAATACAGCTTGAGTTGCCGAATTTCTTGATTTTGTAATTGAACCGCTTGCTGAATCACCCTCGGTAATAAAAATACTTGTCTCGTCACGAAGTTCGTGGTTTGTATTATAGTGAACACGGCAGTCACGTAATTTTCTGTTGTGCAAACTAGCACGTTTTGTCATTGCTTTGTTGCGGACAACATTTATTGCTTTGCGTTCTCTTTCGGAATCTTGGATTTTTTTAGACATAACATCCGTAACTTCAGGATGTTTATGAAGGAAATTATCCAGTTCCTGTTTCACGAAATCATTGACGAATTTATTGACAGAAATACTGCCTTCTTTAGGCGTCATGTCGCGTGAACCCAATTTTACTTTCGTTTGACTTTCAAATACAGGTTCCTCAATATTTATTGCAATGGCACCAACAACACCATTTCTTATGTCGGCAAGTTCTTGATTTTTATTAAAAAATTCTTTGATTGTGCGTCCAATAGCTTCTCTATAAGCAGCTTGATGTGTTCCACCTTGAATTGTATGTTGTCCGTTTACGAAAGAAAAGTAGTCTTCACCATTTTGTTCGGTATGCGTTAATGCTATTTCAATATCTTCGCCTTTTAGGTGAATAATAGGATAAAGAGGTTCAACTTGTTCTTTCTCAAAAGTTTCACTCAATAAGTCAAGAAGTCCATTTTTTGAACTGAATTTTTTGCCGTTATAAAGAATCGTTAAACCAGTGTTGAGGTATGCGTAGTTACGCATCATCGTTTCGATGAATTCTTCCCGAAACGAGTAATTTTCAAACATTCCTTTGCTGGAATCCGGTTCGAATTCAAAAAGACTTCCACGTGGAGCTTCTTCTGTGTTGTCTATTATATCGGTGTCTTTAACTAGCTTACCTTGTTTAAATTCTGCACGTCGGGTTTTACCATCACGAAAAGACTGTACGGCAAATTTCCATGAAAGTGCATTTACGGCTTTTGTACCGACCCCGTTCATACCGACAGATTTCTTGAATGTTTTTGAATCGTATTTTGCGCCAGTATTTAATTTAGAAACAGCTTCAACCATTTTTCCAAGAGGAATTCCACGTCCATAATCACGTACGCGAACTTTCCCATCTTTTACGGTTACTTCAATGGTTTTTCCTTCCCCCATACGAAATTCGTCAATTGAGTTATCTATGGATTCTTTAATAAGTACATAGATTCCGTCGTCGGAGTGAGAACCGTCTCCAAGTTTTCCTATGTACATACCAGGACGAAGCCTGATGTGTTCCATATCTTCAAGATGTCGTATGTTTTCGTCTGTATAACCTTCTGTTTCTGCCATAATAAGTAATTTACCCGTATAAATTTTGCAAAATTCGGTGCCTAATTGAATTAGGTATAATTCATCAAATGCAAAGGTAATTTTTAGTTTGAAAGTGCAAAAACATGTAACTCGTTAATAATTTACTAGTTATCAACAATAAATAGGGATACAGTAAAGATTGTGTTCGTTTTAATGTGAACAACAGCGTACCACATCTACCACGTGGCTGCCTGCACCAATAAGCTCGGGACGCTCGGAAATACATTTCTGATATTCTATGAAGCGTGAAAATGTTGCATCACTCATGTGATTGATACGGGTACGCATGTAATCTGCCGCACCATCGGGAGAGAAAATCGTAACTCGTTCCAAGCCAGCTTTTTCGTTTAATCGATTGATGTCTTCCAATCGGACATAATCATACAATTCTCCTTCTTGCACTTGAACATGATAATTTTCATCAACAACACCTCGTGCCAATAAATCTTCTATTCTTTCTTCGTCAAAACAATAGGATAGGATGCTGTATTCGTTCATTAAGTAGGCAACAAAAATCAAACCGCCTGGCTTTGTTACGCGTTTTGCTTCGTTCAACGCCTTTACCTTTTCGTCATCGCCAATAAGATGATACAATGGACCGAGCAAAAGAGTTATATCGGCACTCGCAGTCGGAATTGAAGACATATTTCTGGCGTCTCCTTGCACAACATCTGCACTTGGTTCACGCTGTAGAAACACCTCAATATTGCGACGAACAAGTTCAACGGCTTTTACTTGATATCCTTCTGCCATTAGTGCAGAACAATATCGACCTGTTCCAGCTCCAACATCTAAAATAGAGTTACCTGGTTGTAGGAAACGATGCAAGTGATACATTGTCGTTTCGAACTCAACAATGCCGTGCCTACGTAGCAATCGTTTGTCTTCCGAATGCTTGTTGTAATGTTTTTCTATACTCGTCAATGCCATATTGCAAAGGTAGTTATTGGTTTGAAATTTTTGTGCATAGTTGAGTTATAATTCTTGCGACAGAAAATTTCATCGCTATTGCTTTTTTTCATCTCTAAAATTAAGTCCTCGCTTCTTCAACTTATGAATTTTCTAAAAACTTTCGCCAAAAACACAAAAAGTTTTCTGTAGAAAGTACCACAAAAAATCCCCTTGCAATAGTTGATGCAAGGGGAGAGTATTTTTTTTGCCGTAAGAGACTGTTGGGGTGGCGACAACTTTTGAAATTTGATTACATGAACTATAGAATTCTTCTAAAGGTTTTGGATTAACTCTTCCGTTACACCATTTCTCTTGTTCTTTAATTGCTAATTCTCTTTTTACAAAGTATTCTTTCGTTTCTCTTGTATTGTAGATGTTGTCAATTTTATTTTCACTAATAGAATCTTCTATAAAGGAAAGTTGATTGTTGTTCAAAATTTGGGGAGTATTATAAATTTTTATAGCCCTGCCATTTGCCGCTATCTTAATTTGTACAAAAAAGGGACTCCCCTGCGAAAATCCCTTTATAGCCCATGTTCTTTTTTGAATTTTATGGCTTCTTCATTTCCAAGTTCAATAGCCTTTTGTAACCAATATCGTGCCTTTGACACATCTTTAATTTCTATAGCCTCAAAGTAAAATACGCCGAGAAAATAAGCAGCTATGTTGTTGCCTAAATTTGCACTTTGGGTAATCCACCGAAGTCCCTCTTCATTGTTTTTTGCAACTCCATCCCCATTATTATATGCCATTCCAAGCAATAGCATAGCACCACTATGACCCAATTCTGCTGCTATTTGAGACCATTTGAAGGACTCGTTTAAATCCTTTGCTTGTCCATATCTACCTTCGTGATAAATTATTCCCAATTGATATTGTGCTTCCGTACAACCATTTTCTGCCGCATATTTTATGTAATTTATTCCTTTAGTTATGTCTTGGGGTGTTACAGAATAATCATCTGTTAGATAATACAATCCGATGATATAGGGAACATTCAAAAAAATTTTTATTGCATTGTATTCTTCAATGAAATCATCAAGTTTTTGGGTATATTTATAGAGTTCTATTTCGTTTTGATGTTGAGAATAATATTTGAATAAATTAATCATTGCCCCGACATCATTTTTCTCAGCACGCATTTGCCAAACTCGGACAGAATCAATAGATGTGCTTTCTTGAGCAAATCCCTGCAATCCGAAAAGCGACAAAACAACTATACACCAAACAATCTTCTTCATGTTTTTATCATTATTTAAGAATAAATCCTACATAGAGAGAACAGGCTACACATTCAAGTTTAGTTTATATGCGATGACTGACTTGATTCGTTCGATTTCTTCATTTGACACTTGCGACAACTGTTTTGTAAAACAGGCTTCTGCCGAACCAAACATATCTTCATACAATGTCGGAAATTTTTCTTTGTCTTTGATGGCATCAGCATAATGCCCACATGCCAAAATAACAACCTTGAAATGCGACCAAAAATCCTTGGTTTCTTTCATCAAGTCGAAACGATGAGCTATGCTATGTTCCACGTCTTTTGACTGCGGATTATGAGCACTACAAATATTGCTCATTTCAGTTATAAAACAATGGTCAAAGAAATTGTATAAATTGCCACTGTGAGGACACACAACATCCATAATTTTTTGATAGTTGTACCATGTATGACTTTCTTGAAAATCAACTTTCTTCGGAAAAAATGGATTTCTTGGATTAAAAAATTCGGGGAACTTATAATCGGAAGGTTGTGCTCCTTCCACTTCACAAAGTTCGTGAGCTCGCAAATTCTCTTTTATTGTTTGAATCCATTGTTGACAATTGTCTCTGGCGAATTTTTCCCAATCCACTCCCTGCATAGTATTTTCTTGTCCAATAATTAGCACATCACTAAAAGGATTTCCATATCCTACAAATTCAGGATTTCCCTGAAGGTCTCGTGCATTTGCATACACGTCTAATACATGTCTAAAAGCATTCATAAATAATTAGTTTATAGGTTTAACCATTTTTTTGTTTCTGTTGCAGGGAATGTTATTCCTTGATGGAATAAGACTTTTGTGCCGATTAGATTCGTTTGTTTTCTATCTGGTTGAATACGGTCATCAGAACGGAATCCGACAATACGACACAAATCTCCATAGGCAGTTTTTTCAATCAATTGAAATTCATATCCCATCCATACGAATTCTGGAAGTTTCCCAAAGAATGCCCACGAATGATTATCTTGGATGATAATAAGTTTTGGACACACAACATCTTCTATAATTGTCTGATTAAGAGATATTTGTTCAACCACATAATCAAACATCTTAGGATTCTGAATGATTTCCTTAAGTATTTCAAATTGCGCCGATGTACTTTGTATTGGGAACAAATCCATATAGGCGGCATGGTTTTGAAGATTGTCACCCGCACCATTCAGGTTGTAGTCAAGAGACGAGATTCGCTCGTGTTGCGATAGCGGATAAATGGTTCTTCCATTTATAATATGGTCTGTATTGCAGTATAATCCGACGATGAGAATATCTTTCTGTTCATTTGTTTGGCAAATGCGATAGCCATTCTTCATCAATGGAGAGAGATGACTATATTTATTCCACAAATGGTCAAATTCTTGCTTTTGATTGAATGAATAATTTGATTGAAACTGTGATTCTGATTGTGCGGTAATGTTTTGATTTGTATGTATCGTAGGCTGTTGATAATGCGTCGTAATGTCGTAATTGTGACGAGCTTTTTTTAATATATTTTTTTCTCTGTTTTTTAAAAAAACAATAATTACAATAGATACCGTTATTATTAATATTATTAAAATTCCCAATACCCTCTCATCCTTCGATGATGAGGAAAGAAGGAGTAGCCCCATAAGAAATAAAGGTATCCATATTTTTATTAATAAATTTTTAATGGATTTCTTTTTTTCTTTTTTTGCTTTAATAAAAGCATTCCACAAATAATCCATATTTGGATTGTAAGGATCTTTTGCCAATAAGATTTGTAATCCTTGATCGAATTTTTGAAATACCGCTTCCGTATATTTTGCACGAATTTTCTCTTCGGCATTCTCTTTTGAAAATGAATTAGTTGACAATTGTATTGCCAATCCACTTAATTGATGAGCAAGTTCATTTGTATCTTCGGAAAAAGGCATAGCAATAACCTTGTCCACATTTGCCAATACCGCGGCATCTAAGGAATTGAGATGATTTTTTTCTTCTATTTCTGCTCTTACTTCATGTTCGCGTGCAATAGCATCTGCTTTTGCTTGTGCAGCCTCAGCTCTTATACGGGCAGCTTCAGCTCTAGCCTCTTGAGTTTCGCTACTTCCCACTCGTCGATAAGGTGTTGAATGTTTGTCTCCAAATACCAAGTTGGAAACAAATTTGCCCGTATTTTTCCCTAATTCTTTTTTAAAAGAATCTTCTATTATTCCCATTTTTTTACAAAAGTTTTTTTACAAAAATAACGCTTATGATTGTGTAACCGTTAAGCCACAATAGCCCAAATGGGGCATAGTCTATTGCCTAATTAGGGCATTGTACAAACTTAGAATAGTATTTAAAGAAATCGTGTTGAAGTGCTTTTGAGATACGAAACAACTGATAGGTATCAATAAATTGTTTTTGAAAAATTTTGTCAATTGTTCTCGGATGACAAGCCAATTGCTTTGCAAGCCATACATTGCTGCGTCCCTGGCTCCTCAGCTCCTGCCGAATTATTTTTCCTATGTGCAGTTGGTTGAATTCTTCCAT
>JAKSUA010000030.1 GCA_024409235.1 Bacteroidales bacterium
CTTTTTCGTTCCCGCAAACTTTTTTTACACTTTTTTTTAATAATTTTAACAAGTTGTTGACAGACAGCGGGTTAAAATTATGTCGTACTCGCATATTTATTCTTAGAAAAGAGAAAAACGCCAAAATCGCATGGGTTTTCCATGTGGTTTTGGTGCCTTTTTTGTAAAATTAACAAAAATTGTCCTCGTTTTGTGATTAACGAAAGTCGAAAATGCTTTCAACTTGAGATTTTTTTTCCCACTTTTTCTGTCACAGGAAAAACATCTTGTTTATATGACAAAACTGCCTCTGTTTTTACGATTGTACATGTTGCAATATCTGTTCGTATTCCGTCATTTGTATTTTGTTGGATGGTGCAATATACGATTTTTGTGGGAAATGATATGCAAGTGTTTTTTCAGCACAATTACAGGTTGCACAATTATGGCAATTGAGTACCCTGCCTACTTTTCACACGATACTCAACAGAAATGATAACATCAACGACAATGGTTTAAAACAACGATGGATTTAATAGCAGGTTTGAAACCGACCATTACAGGCGGTAAAAAATATCTAAAGCCCATCGGGCTTTCATATCAATAGAACCAATATATATTTCCTATTTCCAACCACATTCGGGGTTGCATATTATTTTTTCGTGCCTTTAAAACCAATATATCCACCGCATTGCGGGTAGGGCAGAGCCCTGCACTACAATACCGTATGTATAAAAAACAAAAAATTATGAAGGTCTTTATACTACCGTATTGCTACGCTTTGCATTTTGCCTGCAACTTGAACGAAATACACGCCTGACTGCAAATTTTTGTTCGCAATTTTTTGACCAACGGTAGTGAATACAAACGCTGGTGCTTCGCCGTTTACAAGAATTTGACGATTCTGAATTGTAATTTCGTTTGCCAATTCTACAGTTTCTACCGCTGTAGCAATCTTTTCAAAGGAAGCAACCAAAAACATTGTTTCGGTAATGGTAACAATACGTGGATTTTCGGTATTGCCGTCGTTCCATTGCACAAATTGGCAGCCTTTGGCTGGAACTGCCACCAATGTTGCAGTTGCGCCAACTTCAAACGAGCCACCGCCAACAACAGTTCCTAAGCTATTATTTGACGAAACTATTGTAACAGTACAACTTGAACCTGCCTCGCCACTGGCTTCGGCAAAAGTTGCTACAAACGAAGCTTTTTCCGAAACGGTTACCACACGTGGATTTTCGGTATTGCCATCGTTCCATTTTTCGAATTTGTAGCCATTGGCAGGAATAGCTATAAGTGTTGCCATTGCACCTTTTTTATACGAACCTTCGCCCATTACCGAACCGAAACTTGCATTGTTGACACTAAGTGATACTGTAAATGTTTCATCAATAGACACATCTGGATTTTGAGGTTCACTTGGTTCCTCTGGCAACTCGGCACCTTCGGTTGCAAATTTGCCTATGTACGATTTAAGCACCTTGCCTGTTGCCGATTTTGCATCTAACACATAATCGTAAATGCTTGCACGGCTCAAACCTGTTACGTTGAATTGGAAACCGGCATAGCCTGCTTTTAGCGAACCGAAATCTATGCTTGCCAACTGACCTTGTGCATTGAATACCAAGGTGCAGAAAGTTTCTCCTTCTTTGCTTATTGCCAAGCTATATGATTTTGCCGTGCTGTTCTTTGGCCAACTAAAATATGCCTCGGTTTCGCCAGCTTCTACATACACAGCATCTTCGTCCAATTCAATTTCTTCGGAGTTTTGACATTCTATGTGACCGAATTTACTGAACGTAGGATCCATTTCGTAGTCTTCCTTAACCTCGCAAGGAATGTACAAGTAGCCAAGATAGTTATGGAATGCGTTTTCGTTTACCACAGGAACATCTTTTGCCATACACGTAACTCTGGTAAGCTTGGTTGTTTGAGCAAAAGCACTATCGCCTATGCTTTGAATATCTGGGCCAAGATATACCTTTGCCAAACGTGGAGCGCCTCCATTAAAGGCATTTGCCCCTATTGTTTTTATTTTTGGCAAATATAGTTCTGTTAATTCAGTATTGTTTGTCATATTTTTTAGCAAACCTTCAGGTATTACCTCCACATCCGGGCCTAACAAGAACGCCTTCAACCGTGATTTATCAAACCACTGAGTTTGTCTTAAATCAGCCGCATTCCAAACAATTGTATCCAAATTTGAGCACCCATAAAACGCAAATATCCCTATGCTCGTTACGGACTTGCCTATTGTCACGCTATTTAAGCTGTCGCACCCATAAAACGCATATCCCCCTATGCTCGTTACATTATCCGGGATTGTCACGCTCTCTAAGCTGCTGCAACCATCAAACGCATAATACCCTATGCTCGTTACGGACTCGCCTATTGTCACGCTATTTAAGCTGTTGCAACCATAAAACGCATATTTCCCTATGCTCGTCACATTATCCGGGATTGTCACGTTCGTTAAGTTACTGCACCCATAAAACGCATAATCCCCTATGCTCGTTACATTATCCGGGATTGTCACGCTCTCTAAGCTGTTGCAACCATAAAACGCATAATCCCCTATGCTCGTTACGGTTTTTGGAATTGTAACACTCTTTATTCCTCTTGGAACCCTAATAAGTGTCGTAGTATCTTTATTATACAAAACACCATCTACCGAACAAAATTTCGTATTGCCTGATTCTACTGTTATGTTCGCAAGCCCACTACAATCTACAAATGGATTTTTTGGAATTGTCGTTACGGACTTGCCTATTGTCACGCTCTTTAAGCTGTCGCAACCATCAAACACATTTGCTGGAATTGTCGTAACTAACCCGCCTATTGTCACGCTCGTTAAGTTACGGCAACAATAAAACGCATAATCCCCTATGCTCGTCACATTATCCGGGATTGTCACGCTCTCTAAGCTTTTGCAACCAGAAAACGCATAATCCCCTATGCTCGTTACGGTTTTTGGAACCATATAAGTAGTAACCAGGAGGGAATAATACCTTCCAATTCCAATAATATTATCAGGAGAACCATACAATACAAAATATTCTGATGCTTCTATGGAACTCGCACTTCTATGCGATATATACAATTGCACTTGGCCTTTTGCAGATGACGACAATTTCAACGTTTTGGTAAAAGAAAACTCAGTGCCACCTTCGGTCTCTATCGTAAAAGAAGACGCAATTTCTTTCCAGTCATAGTAACTATCTAACACACCAAATGTTAAAGGTCCACTTTTATACTTTGGACTTTTACCTTTCATGTGAATAGTAAAAACATTGTTACTAGTAGGCTTGCTCCCTTTAGCGTTAAATAAATCGTCGTATTTTTGTTGATAGTTTGGTCCATATTCGTTATATGGAAGATTAAAAGTCAATTGTGCTCCACAAAACATTGCAAAGCCTATAAGTGCCACTATCAGCGAAAAAATTCTCTGTTTCATAATTATATGTATTTAGCAAGTTTTTTATGGCAATCACTTCTATAGTCTTTGGCACTACCCCAAGCAGCATAATGGCGGATGTTCACCAAATCACAATACGTACCTACCGGTGCATTTTGTGCATATTTTTTTATGTATTTAAACACATCCCCACCAAAGCATATTATGACAGGTTTTTGTGCCCCTATTCCCTTAAGTTCGGCAAATAAATCATTCACACATTGCTGTATATCTACAATACCGTTTTTTACGGCAGCTTTAACATCTTTTGAATTTGTTGCACTATAATTTTTTATCAAATCGGTCATATATGCGCCCCACAATTCTGTATCTTTAAAGGCACAGCATATCTTATAATCTTTTTGCCTACTAAAGTTTGAATGGAAATTAGAATATGGTGCAACAGTTATTTCTCCCTTTGGTACAGAGGCATTTAAGCCAACCATAACCACATTAGGTTTAACTTGATTTGGCACATTAGGATTCTTTCTCACATCAAAAACCGAAAGATCCGATACATTCGCACAATCTTTCCAAATAGCCCAACTGCCAGACTTCTGGCAATACGTTTTTTCAATTCTTTCAAATTCACTTTGTGTCATAATATATAAAATTATAGGTTTGTAACATTTAAATGATTAATTTACGTAAACAAAAAAAGCGACTCCCCTGCTTGCGCAGAAAAGTCGCTGGTTAATTCAATAAGATAATAAGTGTTACTTATTGTGTGTGTGTGTGTGTGTGTGTGTGTGTGTGTGTGTGTGTGTGTTTATACAACTATTTGGATTTTCCAAATAGTTGAGGCACAAATCGTTATTTAATCTCACTGTTTCCACACGATTGTTTTCTGATTATACAAATATAGAAATTTAATCCATAGATGCAACGATTTTATTATATTGATTTTCGGAAGCAGAAAAATTATTCTTTCAAGAATATAAAAAATATGCCAGCAGTTATCTTCATACCATAGCATGATATTTTTACCGATCTTAGTAACTAATTTATATTATTAGGTTTCATTTAAATGCAAAACTACAACACCATTATTATAAACCATTAATATCATTCACAACTAGCTGCGACATGATTTGAGAATTTTTAGATAAAGATTTGAGAATTTCTCATATACTTGCGGAAAAGAAATTTGTTTATGTACATTCGTCCTCAATCACGTATTTTAAAAGAAAGAATAGCAGAACCGCGGCATTTTATTCAAGTTATTGTAGGTCCAAGGCAAGTAGGAAAATCAACCGTTGTCCAGCAAGTTTTGGAAGATACGACAATACCTCATATATATGAAACGGCCGATACTGTAGAACCTTCGTAAACAACATGGATTCACGAAGTATGGGAGCGAATCCGTGCAAAAATGGAATTTTCCCATTTGTCGGAATATTTGTTGGTTATAGATGAGATACAGAAAATTGACAATTGGAGTGAACATGTAAAAAAAGAATGGGATTCCGACACAAGACAGAAAAGGAACATTAAAGTTGTATTGCTCGGTTCATCAAGAACTTTGCTACAACATGGATTGACAGAATCTTTAATGGGACGTTTTGAACTTATTCGCATGGGACACTGGACCTATGCTGAAATGCACGAAGGTTTCGGTTGGAATGTTAATCAATATGTGTATTTTGGAGGATATCCTGCAGGAGCAGCATTGATACAAAGAGAAACGCGTTGGAAAAATTATGTCCGTGATGCTATAATAGCTCCTTCTATAACAAAGGATGTGTTAATGACTTCATATATATACAAACCTGCCTTATTAAAACAATTATTTGAACTTGGCTGTGCATATTCCGGCGAAATACTTTCCCTGAATAAAATGTTGGGGCAACTGCAAAATGCGGGAAATGTTACAACACTGGCCGCATACATTACTTTATTGGACGAGGCGAATTTGCTAAAGTCTTTACATAAATATGCAAATGACACAGCACGACGTTACAATTCCATACCAAAATATCAGGTTTACAACACAGCATTATTAACACAGTATTCAGGGACGACATTCGAAAACGACTTCACAACACCTTCACGCTGGGGACGATGGGTTGAATCTGCAGTTGGTGCTTACTTGGTTAATTGTTCTCAAGAAATCGGTTATACGGTTAGTTACTGGCGCGAGAATAACGACGAGGTTGACTTCATTCTCCGTAAGCAGGAACAGACTGTTGCAATTGAGGTAAAAAGCGGAAAACGAATGATGAATAAAGGTTTATCGGTGTTCAGCCAGAAATTTAGTCCGAAATATTCCATTGTTGTTGGTAGCGAAGGATTCTCTCTGGAAGAATTTTTCCTTATGGATTTGAATGCTTTTTGGAAATAAAACATTCCTTTTCAAGAAAACGAATGCTAATCACCTTGCAGCCTCAACGAAAGAAATTTTATTGCAGTGTAATTCTGTATCACACCTCCTCACCCGAATCCCCAAAATCATCAATTCGGAAGAAAACAAAGACATTTATCTCGTTTTTCAAAAAAAAAGAAGAAATTTGCAATACTAAAATTTATCAACTATGAGCAATTATTTTTTTGATATGATTCCCGCAGAGGAATTAGCACAATTACAATATCTTCCAACAGTTCCGGATTTTGTAAACTGGTTTACTGAAAAATGGGCAGACAGAACTGCTATATCCGACAACAATGTAAGCTATACATATAAAGAATTAGGAAAACGAATTGCACGCCGCCGTGCTTATTTAAATAAATTAGGACTGCAGAAAGGAGACAAAGTGGCAATTTTTGAACTGACATCGGTCAATGCCATTGAAATGTTTTTAGCAGTTACTTCTGCCGGCTACGTGGCAATAAACCTACCTGCCCAGTTACCAGCTCCAGCAGTAATTGGATGCTGCAAACGTTTCGGAATAAATTTATTAGTTGCACGCGACGAATTCAAAGATAGAACAGAAGGAGCACCTTGCCAAGTAATTTCATCATCGGCAATGGCTGACGAAGAAGCTCCGGTGGCAACAGTAGATAAAGAAGAACCTGCTGCAATATTTTTCACCGGAGGTACCACAGGAGCTCCTAAAGGTGCCATTCTTCCTCACCGTGCGTTAATGCGCGGTTCTTTCAACGGATGTTTTGCTCCGGGAAGCCAGCTGTTCCAAAAATACATCTGTTTCCTACCATTAAGCCATGTATTTGGTTTAATAAAAAGTTCACTGTCGGTATTCTATACCGGAGGTGAATGGGTTCCTGCAGAAGACATTAAAGCAACCATCGGCAAACTGCCTATGATACAGCCAACAGCCCTTGTATTAGTTCCTGGACTTTGCGATGTTCTTATGGGATTAGTAACAATGTATGGCCCACAATTCCTTGGAGGCAAGCTGCATCAGATTATTGCCGGAGCGGCAAACGTTCCACCAAGACTAATCACTGCCTTCAAAAAATTAGGTGTTAGCTTTGTCTTCGGATATGGAATGACAGAAGGTGCAAACCTTTCTACCGGTAACGCCGATGTTGAAACTCATCCTACTTCCATAGGTAAAGTTTATCCTGAACAGGAACTGAAGATTGTAAACGGAGAAATATGGCTTCACGGCGACAATGTATTCCTTGGCTACTACGGAGACCCTGAAAACACAAAGGCTACTCTTACTGAAGACGGCTGGATCAAGACAGGAGACCTTGGATATATAGACGAAGACGGTTTCGTTTACATTACCGGACGCATCAAAAATCTAATAATCTTAGCCAACGGAGAAAACGTTTCTCCTGAAAGCATTGAGGAACCTTTCTACAAATGCGATGCATTAAAAGACTGCCTTGCAAAAGAAGAAGAAATTAACGGCGTTCCTGGAATTGCGTTAGAAATACTTCCACGCGAAGAAGCATTCAAAGGTAAAACAGAAGAAGAAATCTACGATTATTTCAAAAATGTTGTTGAAAATGTAAACGCAGAACTTCCTACAACACACCGCGTTTCTAAATTCAGCATTAGAAAAGAAGACTTTAAACGTACTGGTTCATTAAAAATATCCCGTAATCAATAACAATATGACACACGAAGAAATTTTAAACGGCTTAAAAGAAATTTTATCTAAAATAAAACCAAACGCCGACCTTAGTAATTTAAGCGACAGCACCCGTCTGGTGGAAGATCTTGGCATAGATTCCCTTTCGATGATTCTTATGTCGATTTCCATTGAACAGAAATTTGATTTTAATTTCTCCACACAAAAACCATTTCAGACTGTTGGAGAAGTAATAGAATATATTTCAAAAGCATCAAACAAATAAAGATGAAAGAGTCCAAGACATACAAAGCGATGGTGAGAATCCTCTATCCTCTTGTAAGACTGATCTATCATCCTAAAGTATATTTTGAAGACAAGGAATCACAAAAAGCATTCTTAAAGGAACCGAGTATTTTAGTCTGCAACCACATTGCCCATGTTGACGGCACTGTTATCAGCTATATATTCCAACCTCAGCCAATCCACCATCTTGCGGCAAAAGACCGTTTTGAGCAAAATGCTTTTCTTCGATGGTATTTAAGCAATGCCGGCTGTATTCCTATCGACAGAAAAACTGTTTCCACCGACTGGATACATACTTCTATAAAAACACTGAAAATAGACAAGGAAAGCATTGCCATTTATCCAGAAGGACGTCATGGGAAAAATCATGAGATTCTTCCATTCCATTCCGGCGTAACTATGATTGCAGCAATGGCACAGACACCGATTGTTCTGCTTTACAACAACGGTCCATATTCATTAACAAAACGCTGCGAGATGCTTATTTCAAAGCCTTTTATGCTGGAACCGCCTACCGACGGATTAACATCAGACTACGTTCAGGCACAGACCGACCTTCTGCATGAAAAAATGATTGAGCTTCAGCAAAAATTCTACGAATTAAAGAATCAAAAATAATGACTGTTTTGTGCTTTGCTATAGTTTTTCTTGCTTACTGCTACACAATTCTGATTCTTTATTCACTGCAAGGATGGAACAAGAAAAACAAACAAACTGCAGCAGAACACTCCTACCCGTTCTGCTCAGTAGTTATTGCAGCACGAAACGAAGAAAAAAACATTTCACAAACTATCCAGTCATTGGCAAATCAAAGCTATCCAGCCGACTGTTTCGAAATACTTGTAATTGACGACCATTCTACCGACAGCACAAAAGCAATTCTCGACCAACTCTGCTCATGCTACACGAACCTGTCGGTTTGCACCGCACCCGACACGGTAACCGGAAAAAAGCAGGCCCTCCGACACCTGCTTCAGTCCGCCAAAGGTGACTATATTTTCTTTACCGATGCAGACTGCCTGATTCAACCGAAATGGATAGAATCATACATTGCCTATACAAGCAACAACAAAGGCAATCTCTTTTTCGGAAACGTTATCCCTGCAGTCAACGGCAAGTCCTCTTTCATAGAAAAATGTGTTGCACTTGACTTTATAGGAATTTTAGGTGTACAGAACGGTTTGGCAAAAAACAACCACACATTTAGCTGCAACGGTGCCAACATGTGCATCACCAAAGATTTCTACAAACAGCACTACAAAACAAACGAGAACTATTCTTCGGGAGATGATGTGTTTTTACTTCATACCGCAAAAAAGATTGATAAACAGAGTGTACATTTTATTCAAGACTTTAGAGCGTCGGTAACAACAAAAGTACCTTCTTCCATAAAACAATTTATAAATCAACGGATTCGATGGGCATCAAAAGCCGGCGGCTACAAAGACTTTGATTCCATTTTTGTAGCACTTACTGTATATATTTATTGTTTTGCAATGACACTGACAGCGATACTTGCCTGTTTCGGAATAGCTGAAGCCGGATTTATTTTCATATTCCTATTCCTCACAAAATCGGTAAGCGACATGTTATTATTCATAAAAACGAAACAATATTTCCAGTCCGGGAAATACGTCTGGTACGCTGTGCCACTTCAGCTTTTCTACCATTTTTACATCAGTCTGATACCTGTATTTTCGCTAATACATCCGGCAAAATGGAAAAACAGGGAGATTAGATAGAATTTTTCTATTTTTGCAAAAAGGAAATTCAAAAATGGCATTGAATTACATCTGGATAGCATTTTTTCTTATAGGATTTGTTGTTGCACTAATCCGCTTAGTGTTCTTCGGCGACACTGAGGTGTTCTCCCATGTAATGCAAGGAGCATTTTCCGATGCAAAAAACGGATTTGAAATTTCACTTGGTCTTACCGGCGTACTTTCCTTATGGCTTGGATTTATGAAAATCGGCGAAAAAGGAGGAATCATCAACGTACTTGCAAAATTAATTGCACCATTTTTCAGAAAGATTTTTCCGGAAATTCCCAAAGACCATCCTGTTTACGGCACTATCATGCTGAACATTGCGGCAAATATGTTAGGTCTCGACAACGCTGCAACGCCTATGGGCCTAAAAGCAATGAACGAAATGCAGGAATTCAACACAAAAAAAGACACTGCATCGAATGCACAGATAATGTTTTTGGTACTGAACACATCCGGGCTTACTCTTATACCGACAACAATTATGGTATATCGTGCCCAGGCTGGTGCCGCAGATCCAACCGACATATTCCTGCCGATTTTATTTGCCACATTTTTTTCTACAATAATAGGATTCCTTACCGTTGCTATTATTCAGAAAATCAACATCTTCAACAAGACAATCTTACTTTATTTAGGTTCACTGACAACAATAATCATCGGTTTGCTGTTTTATTTAAAATCATTATCGGCAGACACACTTGGCGTTGTGTCCAACGTACTGAGCAATGTTATTTTATTCAGCATAATTATAACATTCATTCTTGCAGGACTTATAAAACGAATCAATGTTTTCGACGCATTTGTTGAAGGAGCAAAAGAAGGATTCGGAGTTGCTGTAAAAATCATACCAAATCTTATAGCAATTCTAGTTGGAATCGGAATTTTCAGAACAGTAGGAGGACTGGATTTAATCTGCGACGGTTTAGCATGGGGATTCGAGAAAATCGGTGTCGATACCGACTTTGTTCCAGCACTGCCGACCGCCATTATGAAACCATTAAGCGGTTCAGGAGCAAGAGGAATGATGCTTGACGCAATGAACACCTTCGGTCCAGATTCCTTTGCAGGTAAACTTGCCTGTATTTTCCAGGGTTCAACCGACACTACCTTCTATGTATTGGCAGTGTATTTCGGCTCCGTGGGAATCAACAAAACCCGCCATGCAGTAGCCTGCGGTTTAACTGCAGATATTGCAGGAATCATAGCAGCAATTTTAATTGCCTATCTGCTATAGAAGGTAGTATAATCTGCGATGCAGATTTATGATTTGCAATTTACGAAAACAAACATCTCTTTCAATAAAATTTTTACTCACATTAGTCTTGTAAAGTTATTCTCTACCTCTCTTGAAAGAAAAGGTAGCCATAAGTTCAAGACGTACCTGCCCGGCTGCAAATCTAGCTCGCTACGCGAAAGGAGTTGAAGTGCCGCATTCTTGAGCATTTTCGTTTTTCGTGTTAAGGCACCAACTCCTTTTTACGCTCCGCTTCGCTGATTTGATACGCCGTGCAGCTAAGTCCCAATTTCGCAAGGTGTCAATCAAAATAGATTGTGTCTTTTTATATTTCTCCTTGCCGGATTCAGCCGATTTCACAGCCGAACGTTAAAAAATATGACGTAGTGAAGCGTTAAAAACAGGCTGCTTTGCGGCGTCGGCTTTTGTATGCAGGTGCAATCCCAGACTGTTTAGCGGAACGAAGGCATATTTTAGTGAGGATGTGGCATCGGCGGCGTTCTTTGGTTCCTTTCTTTCGCTGTAGAAAGAAAGGAACATTATATCTATACAAAACAAAAATAACTAGTTACGAAATTTTACAAATCGAGGACGAATAATTTCGAATTATTTTACTACATTCGTTGAAATTTTTTATCAATGAAACTCAAGAAAATAATCGCCCTTGCGGCAATACTTATAACATCCTCACTTCTATTAGGTGCATTCTTTGTTCACGAGCACAATGAGCCTAAAGAAAAACTGATTGTAAACTCTACTTACGAGATTCTTAAATCATTCCACTATAGTCCTCAGCAACTGGATGACTCCTTTTCTGCCAGAGTATTTGATTTGTACATCAAGAGTTTGGATTACAACAAGATGTACTTTACCAAAGATCAAATTGACGTACTTACTTCATACAAAACACAGATTGACGACCAGATTAGAACAAACTCTCTAGATTTCTTCAATTTATCTATAGAAATTATAGAAGGACAGGTAAAGAAAATCTCCGAACTTTATCCTTTATTTCTTCAACAACCATTTGATTACTCTGCAAAAGAAGACATTAATATTAACAGCGATAAAAGAGATTATTGCCAAAATCAGAAAGATTTAGAAGAATACTGGAGAAAATATATTAAATATCAGGTTCTTACCGAAATCATTTCCTTGGAAAACGATCAAAAGAAAAAAGCGGAGAAATCTGATTCCGTAATCGTAAAGACATTTGAACAACTTGAAGATTCTGCACGACAAGTAATTTTAAAACGTTATGATACCCGTTTCAAACGAATCGCAAAAGTTTCAAGAAACGACAGATTCTCATATTACGTCAACGCAATTGCGGGCTCATTCGACCCACACACAAACTATTTCCCTCCAACAGAGAAGGAAGATTTTGACATCTCTATGTCAGGAAAACTAGAAGGTATCGGAGCTACACTGTCAGAAAAAGACGGATACATAAAAGTTGTGGAGATTGTGCCAGGAAGCCCTTCTTGGAAACAAGGCGAACTTAAAGCAGAAGACATCATTCTAAAAGTTGGTCAAGGCGACAACGAACCTGTTGAAATTATCGACATGCGTTTGGACGAAGCTGTCCGTCTTATCCGCGGTCCAAAAGGAACTAAGGTTGTTTTAACCGTTAAAAAGATTGACGGTTCCGTCGTAAAAATTCCTATCATACGCGACATTATTGTTTTGGAAGAAAAATATGCTAAATCAACTATCATCACAACAAATGATAAAAAAGCATATAAAATTGGATACATCTATCTTCCACAATTCTATACCGACATGAACGATCCACGTGGACGTAAATGTTCCATTGACATTAAGAATGAAGTCACTAAATTAAAAGAAGCTAAAGTTGACGGAATAATCATCGATTTGAGAAACAACGGTGGAGGCTCATTAAACGATGTAGTTGAAATAGGCGGTCTTTTTATAGACAAAGGTCCTATCGTTCAAGTGAAATCAATGAATGAAGCAGCAAAACAATACAACGATCACGACGGAGGTATTATTACCTACGATGGTCCTCTTGCGATAATGGTAAACACATTCAGTGCCTCAGCTTCAGAAATTTTAGCTGCTGCAATGCAAGACTACAAAAGAGCAATTATCATCGGAACCGAGTCAACCTACGGAAAAGGAACCGTTCAGAGAATTGTGGACATAGACCGACTAGTTTCCCACGAATATCATTCATACAAACCACTTGGAGCTATAAAAGTTACCATTCAAAAATTCTACCGCATCAACGGTGGAACTACACAGTTCCAAGGCGTGAAACCAGACATTATCCTGCCAGACCTTTATGACAAAATCGATATTGGAGAAAAAGAATTGGACTACCCTCTACCTTGGTCTGAAATAAAATCAGTTCCTTATACAATATGGAAGTCTGCTCCTAACATTAAAGATTTGGCAAAGAAAAGTGCTTCGAGAATTCAGAAAGATTCTAGTTTTATTATGATAAAAGAAGCCTCAAAATGGCTTGCTGATACAAAAGACCAGGAATCCATTCCACTTGAAATCAGCAAATTCAGAGAAAAAGACGAAAAAGACCTTGCTTTATCAAAGAAATACAAAGATGCAGGAAAGCACAGCGTTCCTTTTGAAATAATCAACTGGACCACACCATCAAAAGAAAATGCAACTTTGGATTCTGTAGCAAACAAACGCATAGAAGATTGGAACAAGTCAATCAAAGAAGACGTTACCCTTTACGAATCATATCAAATTTTATCCGACTACATCAGAAGTATTCAGAAATAAAATTTGCTTCAATAGAGTAAAATAAAGTTCGGATTTACAACATAAAATCCGAACTTTATTTTTTTATTTCTCAAAAAAAAGCTAATTTTCGTTGATAAATTTTACCAATGAAAAACGTTTATTCTTTCATATTGTTTATTGTTCTAAGTACCTTGTTTTCAGCTTGTAACGAGTCTGACAAACAATCAGAGAACACAGAAACAGAAGAAACATCCGCAACAGTAGAAACATCCACCAAAAATTTAGTAGGAATGATAAACGGTACCATTTATAGCGTACCCTCCCCTTACGAAATTATGGAACACGTACAGGATTTGAATCTGCAGTACAACCAAAACCTTCCTAATACAGTTGCAAACCTCAACCTGTATGAATCAAATTTCAAGAAATTGTTAAACATGGGAATTTATGGAATTGATGTTTCTTACATGTCTCTTTATGACCAAGTTTCCGAAGCATTAAATTATTTTGCTGCAATAAAATCCTTGGCAAATCAAATAGAACTTTCAACCATTTTTGATGCAACAACAATGGAACGCCTGGAAGACAATATGGGAAATCTTGATTCACTTTTAACCATACTTACCTCAAAATACCAAGAATCAGATAAGCTGCTAAAAGGAGAAAATCAAACTTCGGAAGCTGCACTTATTATGACTGGATGTTGGATAGAAAGCCTTTATCTACTTACACAAATAGAAAAAATGAAAGACAACCCAACAACCATCCATAAAATAGCAGAACATAAATTTGCAGCAGAATCCATTTTGAATATTCTTCGTCCTTACTACGAAAAATCAAATGATTTCAAAGAATTAATAAACGACATTGTTGACCTTTGTTATGAATATGACGGCATTGATTACGAATACACATACAAAGCACCAACAACTATTGCAGAAAAACATCTGACAATAATTAACAGCGAGTCGGAACTTGCAATTCTGCCGGAGCATATTTCCCATATAACCAACAAAATAGAATCAATAAGAAATAAGATTATCAAATAATGAAAAAAATAGGTCTTGCAATTTCAATGTTCTTAATGTTATGCTGTGTCGAAGCATTTTCACAAGAATCCTGTGCAAGTTTACTTACAGAAGAATATGTTTCCAACGGTCAATATTACACTACAAATATTGAATTTAGTGAAACAAAAGAATGCGACATGACATTTCTGGAAGGAAATGAATACAGAATTATTGTATGCCCACGTCTCTCAATAAAAATCAACATGCAACTAATTGATTCTAAAGGAAATATTTTGTTTGACAATAAGAAATACGACTACACAAACTATTGGAATTTTCAAGTAAAAAAAACAATAACATGTAAGGCGAAATTAACCTTAGTTGAAAACAATATAGAATCTGACGAGATAATTTTATTGATAGGATTCAAAAAATAGTATTTTTGCACAAATTTTAGACTATGAGTGAACGTATAATTGAAGCATTACTAAAGCTTTTCGCAGTTTTCGCAAAAGCTGATGGTAACAAAAGTGACAAAATCAAAGTTGTAGAGTTATTTCTTACCGCACAACTTAACAAAGATTTAGCAAAAAAATATCTTCCTACTTTCGAACAGGAATACGACGAAGTGATGTCCGACATCAACCGTATTACAGAGAAAGCTAGTGCAAAAGGTGATGTTGATACAGAAAAACTACGCTTCAAGATTGAGGCAAAACTTTCTGCCCGTATCCATAAAATTGGTAACAACATTAACCAAGAATTAACTCAGCGTCAGAAACTATACGTTGTAATCAGTTTGTTGGAATTCGTTTCTACAGACAACAGCATAAGCGACTCCGACAAAGAATTTTTGAATGCTCTTGTTGACGACCTTAACATCGACAGCGAAGAATACAAACAACTTTGTGAATTTATTCTTCACAGCTTCGAAGAAATTCCAGATTCGGAAAACTTGCTGATTATAAACAGCAAACTGGAAACCGGAGAAGAACTTGCAAAACACATCTGTTCCCCTCATCTTAGCGGAACAATCAAAGTTTACTATCTACGAGCTTCTAACCTGTTAATTTTCCGTTCATTTGAAGTTGGTGAAATCACATTGAACAGCCAGCCAATTTACGAAGACAAAGTAACTATTCTAAATATAGGTACTGCAATCAGAAGTATGCAGATGAAACCAATTTACTATAGTGAAATTCTTAACACATTCAATGCAGGAAGTTCAAACGAAGGTGTTGTTTTCAAAGTTGACGACATCACTTATAAATTCCGTGGAGGAAACATTGGACTTCATGAATTTTCTATCGAAGAACCTTCGGGAAGTTTGGTGGGAATCATGGGTGCGTCCGGTGCCGGTAAATCTACCTTGTTGAACGTTCTTAATGGAAATTACACTCCTACAACAGGTAAAGTTACCATTAACAACATTGACCTACATCACGACGAAGAAGGTAAGCTAAACGGTCTTATCGGTTTCGTTCCTCAGGACGACCTTCTTATTAAAGAATTGACAGTTTACCAAAACCTTTTCTACAGTGCAAAACTATGCTTTGACAATTTATCGGATGAAGAAATTTCTGAACGATGCGAAAAAGTTCTTCAAAGTTTAGGTTTATACGAAAGAAAAGACAACGTTGTTGGAGATGAATTAAAGAAAGAAATTTCCGGTGGTCAGCGTAAACGTTTGAATATAGCTCTTGAGTTAATCCGTGAGCCAGCAATACTTTTCCTTGATGAACCTACCTCAGGTTTGTCGTCAAAAGACTCCGAAAACATTATGGACCTTTTGAAGGAACTTGCTTTGAAAGGCAAATTGGTTTTCGTTGTAATTCACCAACCTTCATCAGACATATTCAAGACATTCGATCGCCTTGTTATTCTTGACACCGGAGGTTTCCAAATTTACTATGGTGCCCCTGTTGACTCAATCATGTACTTCAAACAATGTACGGGTCAGGCTGACGCAAATATTAGTGAATGTCCAACCTGTGGTAACGTAAACCCTGAACAGATTTTCAATATTACAGAAGCTAAGATTTTGAATGAGGACGGAACTCCAATGTTGAATGAAAAACGTCAGGAAATCAGAAAATTAGCTCCAACCGACTGGTTTGAAAAATATAGAGAAAACAAGAAAGACGCCGAAGCGAAACCTATTCCAGAGAAATTACCTGAAATCACATTTAAGATTCCTAACTGGATTCGCCAATTGAAAGTATTCATTAAACGTGACCTTTTATCAAAGGTTTCGAATATGCAATACATGCTTATCAATGGTTTGGAATCTCCTATTATTGCAATATTCCTTGCTTTTATTATTAAGTATTGGAACGTTGATGAAAACGGAAGCGTTGGATACTGCTTAATGAACAACGTAAACATTCCAGTTTATATATTCATGCTTGTGATCTGTGGATTCTTCGTTGGTTTATCAGCCAGTGCCGAAGAAATTTTCCGTGATCAGAAAATACGCAGCCGCGAATCATTCCTTCATTTGAGCTGGTCAAGTTATTTGATTTCAAAAATCACAATCTTATTAGGTATTTCTGCTATCCAAGCCTTCCTATTCGTTTTATTCGGAAACTGGATTCTAGAAATCAAAGGAATGTTGTTCAAATACTGGTTCATGGCATTCAGTGTGTGGAGTTTTGCGAACATTATCGGTTTAATAATTTCAGACTCTTTCAATGATATAAAGACTATCTATATTTTGATTCCATTCTTAGTTATTCCACAGATTATTTTAAGTGGTATCATTGTAAGTTTCGACAAATTAAACCCAACAATTTCAAATCCTCAGGATATTCCTTTCTATGGTGAAATTATTACTTCACGTTGGGCATACGAAGGTTTGGCTGTTGATCAATACGCTACAAACAAATACGAAGCTCCATTCTTTGAATTAGATATGAAAATCAGTGAATGTAGTTATAGAAAAGGTGAATGGTCGAACCAATTAAACAACAAATTAAACGACTGTATCCGCTTTGTTGATGACAATTCAAACAAAGAACAACTTAATAAAAACACTGTCTTGGTTTCAAATGAAATTCAAAAAGAATTAAAGAAATCTGGATCAATTATAAAAATTGACCAAAAGACAATTGATAATCTTACAAAAGACAACGTTTCTAAAGCAACATTGTTAGCAGCACGAAACTATATTTCGGAAGTAAAACAATACTACATCAAACAGAACAATAAGTATCGTTCTAAAAAGGATAAATTAACACATACCATAATTACTGAACTTGGTAAAGAATCATGTGAAAAGCAAAACATTCCAGCTATAGAACGTACACCACGTTTAATTGACAGCCTTGGAAATGCAGCATTCCTAGATATCAAGAAAAAATACTACAACGAAACACTTGAAGAATTCTGTAAAAACGAGAATGATTTGACTGTTTTGATTGAATATAAAGGTAACTTGGTACAGAAAACAGATCCTATTTTCATTAAACCAACATCGAAATTCTTACGTGCCCACTTCTATGCTCCAATGAAACCTTTCTTTGGAACATATCTCTCAACATACTGGGCAAATGCTATCATTATCTGGATAATGTCTTTATTGTGCTACGTGGTTCTATATCTACGTTTGTTACGAAAAGGTATCGACTGGTTAAGCAACCTTAATTTTTCTAAGAAATAATGAGTTCAACACGACAAAATAAAGTAGCCCGTCTGCTACAGAAAGAATTAGGTGACATATTCCAGAAAGAATCAATGAACATGTTTCGTGGCGCATTGATTTCTGTAACAGTTGTTCGTGTTGCTCCCGATCTTTCTTTTGCAAAAGTATATCTAAGCATTTTTGCACCAAGCAAAGACGAAAAAGCTCTCTACGAAAGTGTACAGGATAAGGCAAAGACTCTTCGCCAGATGCTTGCACAAAAAGTAGCAAAACAACTTAGAATAATTCCAGAGCTAGCATTTTTCCTTGATGACTCAATTGAATATCAGGAAAATATAGAACGTTTACTTCATTCATCTAACTCACAAGAAAAGGAGAATAAATGAACTATGATCCTATAAAATATTCATTAGGAAACGTTTTTAACAAAAACCCGTTCCTGCGGAAAGTGTTTTATCTGCTTCTTGATATTTTGCTTTTGCGTGCCTGGCACATAAAAAAAGCAGTTTCTGAATGGAAGAAAGAACATGATTGCAACGCATCGATTCTTGACGCGGGTTCAGGATTCGGACAATATTCATATTCGCTTGCAAAAGAGAATTTTAAATGGACTGTCCTAGGCATTGATGTAAAAAAAGAACAAATAGAAGACTGCAACAATTTCTCAAAACAGATAGGTTTTCAGGACAGAATGAGTTTTGCAGAAGGCGATCTAACTACTTTTATTTCTGACAAGCCTGTAGATTTAATCCTTTCTGTTGATGTAATGGAACATATCCTTGAAGATGAACAAGTTTTCAAAAACTTTCATGCATCCCTAAAAGAAAATGGTTTATTACTAATTTCAACCCCATCGAATCTAGGTGGTTCCGATGTTCACGAAGAATCAGGAGAATCATTTATTGGAGAACACGTACGTGACGGATATAGCATTGAGGATATAACATCTAAATTGAAAAATGCAGGATTTAACACCATTGAAGCTTTCTATTCATACGGAACACCAGGACATATTTCCTGGATTCTTTCTATGAAAATACCAATAAGCGTCATCAACATAAGTAAACTGTTTTTTATTCTTTTACCATTCTATTACATCGCAATATTCTGGCTCTGCATCATTTTAAATTTATTAGATGTACTCTGCAAACAAAAAGCAGGAACTGGATTGATTGTTAAAGCATACAAAAACTAATGTCGGTATCATTTTTCTTTGCAAGAAGATACTTGTTTTCTAAAAAGAGTAAGAATGCCATCAACTATATAACGATGGTTTCAGTTGCTCTCATTACATTAGTAAGCATGGCACTGGTAATAATTATGTCTGTATTCAACGGACTCTCCGATGTTATTTCCTCCATGTATAATATGTTTGATCCTGAAATAAAAATCACATCAAAAACAGGACGAGTTTTCTCTATGGACTCTGTAGAGCAAACATTACGTGAGAATACAGATATTTATGCATTCACTCCTATTCTCGAAGATGACGTTCTTTTCACTTACGGAGACAAACAAATGATTGGTAAACTGAAAGGTGTTGGAGAAAGCTATACAAAAACCTGCAATGTTGACTCAATTATAGTTGCCGGAGAATTTAACCTTGAACAAGATGGAATCCAATATGCAAGCGTCGGACAAGGTGTTGCACACCGGCTTTCTGTCGGACTAATGTTTCGGGACGTTCTATACATCTATGCTCCCGACAGAGAAAAGAAAAATTCGTTAATCCCAACTGAAGAATACAATAAAACTCACGCCTACGCACGAAGTGTTTTTTCAGTTCAGATGGAAATAGACAACCAATATGTGTTAACCTCGTTAAGTCTTGCACAATCACTTTGGAAATATCATAACAACGAAGTTTCATCCATCGAAATTAAAACAAAAGAAAATACTGATATAGAAAAACTTGTTGAACAGCTTCAGGAAAAACTAGGGAACAACTTTTTAATAAAAGACAGAAATGCCCAACACGAATTCATGTTCAAAGTAACACAAGGCGAGAAATTCATAACCTTTCTCATAATTTCATTAATTCTAGTCATTGCATCTTTCAGCATTATCGGCTCACTCACAATGCTCATAATTGATAAAGAACGTGATATTACAATCATGAAAAGTCTTGGTGCCGATTCAAAACTTATAAAGAAAATTTTCATATTTGAAGGGTGGCTTATTTCAATAGTTGGAGCACTAATCGGAATCAGTATAGGTGTTATTCTATGCTATCTTCAAGAGAAATTTGGTTTTGTTAAACTACCTGGAGCATCCAATAACTTTATTGTACAGGCATATCCAGTAAAAGTTATTTTCAGCGATATAATTGCAGTTTTATTTGTAGTTTTACTTGTTGGATTTTTTACAGCATACTATCCAGTAAAAAAGATTTCAAAATCTCATTAAGAATGAATTTTTTAGACATAATTGTTATCATTCCTGTTTTATGGGGAGCATTTAAAGGATTCAAAAACGGCTTAATCTCCGAAGGAGGAACTATAGTAGCCTTAATATTAGGAATATGGGCGTCACTTACATTTTCGGAATCAATTGCTTTAAAAATACAAGAATATACATCCATTGAACCTGCCTATCAACAAATTACAGCTTTTGGTTGTATTTTCCTATTTGTGATTATAGCTTGTTTTATTATCACCAGAGTCATTTTGCGTTTTTGTAAAGCTATAAATATACTCTGGCTCGACAAACTATTAGGAATTACTTTTGGTATGTCTAAATACCTTATTATCCTATCATTTCTTTTCTATTTAGGAAACACAATGATAAAGAACTATGCAACAAAACCCATAGAACTCGTTGAGAATTCCGTATTATTTAAACCAATGGCAGAAATAGCAGAATCCTTTATTGCAGGAAAAATAGAAGTTCCTCAAATAGAAAAGCCTTCTTTTTTCGACCCATTAAAACATTTAAATGATGAAGATTAATAAAACAAACGCCGCGAGATTTCTTGATAATTTAAAACTACCCTATGAACTCGTTCCTTACGAAGTTGACGAGAATGATTTAGGTGCGGAACATATTGCAAATCAATTAAATGAGCCTATAGAACAAGTTTTTAAAACGTTGGTTCTACGTGGAGATAAAATTGGTCTTTTTGTCTGTGTAATTCCTGGAAATCTAGAAGTTGATTTAAAACTTGCTGCAAAGATTTCTGGAAACAAAAACTGCGACATGATTCATGTCAAAGAATTACAACCTTTAACAGGCTACATCAGAGGCGGATGCTCTCCACTTGGTATGAAGAAAAAATTTCCTACTTTCATACATCAGTCTGCATTAGATCAGGAAACTATATACGTAAGTGCAGGAATTAGAGGATTACAATTAAAACTAAAACCAACAGATTTGATTTCCGCTGCTCAAGCTACTGTTGGCGAAATTGTTAGATAATAAAATGGGATTTTTTTATACTTTAGGTAAACCATTCAGGGCATTAAAAAACAAATCTCTGTCTTTTCTTCACAACAACTATCTGAAGGAAAAACTGAACTCTATCATTTTCGGTTCCGATACCCCGGCCGGAAAATTGTTCGACATTATTTTATTCGTTTCAATTTTATTAAGCGTAGCTATAATTATTTTGGAAAGTATGCACTTCTTTCCAGAATCAATGAGAACAGTTCTACGCGTTCTTGAACTAATCTTTACAGCAGTTTTCACATTCGAATATCTTGCCAGAATCTATTGTATGGATAAACCAAGAACATATATTTTAAGTTTTTGGGGAATCATTGACTTGTTAGCAACACTACCAAGCTATTTAGGAATCTTTTTCGAAGGAGCTCAGGCATTGCTTGCAATCCGAATCTTCCGATTACTTAGAATTTTCCGAATATTCAAATTATTTGCATTCCTAAACGAAGGAAATCTTTTACTGCAGTCTCTCAAAGAAAGCAGCCGGAAGATTGTAATATTTTTCCTTTTTGCAGTTATTCTTGTTGTTTCTATAGGAACAGTTATGTACATAGTAGAAAGCGGTAGAAACCCAAATGGATTCGAAGATATACCGAACAGTATTTACTGGGCTATTGTAACAATGACAACTGTCGGCTATGGAGATATTGCCCCTTGCACAACTCTAGGCAGATTTTTGTCTGCAATTATAATGTTAATTGGTTATACCGTATTAGCTGTTCCTACAGGTATTTTCTCCGTCTCGTTAATCAACGAGGACAAAAAAAGAAGATTGAAAATATGTCCTCATTGCCACGAACATACACAAAATGACGAAACAAAATTCTGTAGCCATTGTGGGAAAAAATTTGATACTTCCGACAGTGCCGAACTTCACACAGAAAATAACGAATTCAGATAATTTTAGAATGAACACACTTAGACTATTCATATTCTTCACTTTATTATCAATAGGAAAAGGATTCTGTCAGGAATTTACTTGGAAAGGAGCCTATGATTTTATTGCTGACAACAGGGAATTTACCACATACTATGGTTATCCAGAAACAATTCTTTGTTCCCGTTTGTCTGGAGCTATCGGCTATCAAATAGACACCAACCAGGCTATTTTCGGAGGAGGAAGTTATATGATAGAACATGGAGAAAAAATGTTTGCTCACGAACCTGTACTATCTTTCTACTATCAATATACAAACAACTTTTTAAATATTCAACTAGGATCGTTTCCTATTGAAAAAGCGACATTCCCAAAAGTTCTATATACAGATTCTTTGTTGTATTATAGACCTAATTATCAAGGAGCTAGAGCAATCTTCAACCACAAACGAGGAGAACAAACCTTATTATTTGACTGGCATACACAAGTAAATGCAGGTTATTGTGAAAAATTTATTACAGGCTTTAGTGGAATTACCCACTTTAAAAATTTCTTTATAACCGATATGTTCTACTATCGTCATCATGCAGAAGGAGAACGTGGTAAAAAATCAGTTGCCGACAATGGTGGCTGGGGAATAAATCTTGGCTATAACATTAAAGACACTTGGTTTGATTCACTTTCTTTATCTACAGGTTTTGTAAATACATGGTATGCAAATAAAAAAGATACCACAATCAATAGCCCTCTAAGATCCATCGCATCTTATTCAACATTTTATATTCAGAAAAAATGTCTTGCTATTGATGCCACATATTATTATGGAGAAGGCACACATCTACCTTGGGGTGATCCTCTTTACCGATGTGGCAATTATGCAAGAATAGATGGTATTTTATACATTCTAAAACAATCAAACGTAGATGCTAGTTTTAGATTTTGTTTTCACTACTTGGATGGAGTTTTAGATAATTCACAACAGATTTATCTTCGTGCAAATATTGGCGGTAAGATGAAAAAATGAACGTACTTTACGACGATATACAATTTCTTCCTGGTGTAGGTCCTAAACGTGCGGATTTGTTAAAAACAGAACTTCAAATCTTCACAATTAATGACCTAATCAATTTCTTGCCTTTTCGATACATTGACCGAAGCAAATTTTACTCTATATCAGAATTAGCATCTGCTCAAACTGCCGTTCAAATTAAAGGTAGATTTTTGACAAAGCAAATCAACGGTGTTGGCGCCAAAGCTTATCTGAAAGCTACTTTCACCGATGGAACAGGCCGAATTGAGCTTACCTGGTTTAAAGGAATGAAATGGGTTAATTCTATGATAAAACCAGGAGTTGACTACGTTGTTTTTGGTAAAGTTTCCGATTTTCATGGGATTTTAAATATGACACATCCTGAAATTGAGGAATTTTCAAAATTTTGCAATCATCCACAACAAGATTTTATTGGTGTTTATCCAACAACAGAAAAAACAAGGAAAGCAAATCTTAACGGAAAAGTGATGCGTTCCATGATGGAAAGCGCGTTCAACAAAATTGGACTGAATGGTATTGTTGAGACACTTCCGAAATACATTTTAGATGAATGTCAACTGCCAAATTTGGAATCAACTCTTCGTACGCTACACATGCCTTCAAATCTTAATCAAGTTTCTAAGGCTCAATTCAGAATAAAGTTCGAAGAATTGTTTTGGCTACAACTTTCCTTGGCTATCCGAAAACAAAACAGCAAAGAAAACATCAAAGGATTTCAGTTTTTTAGAAACAACGACAACTTACTTCCTTTATTTTACAAAGAGCATTTGCCTTTCCCACTTACAAAAGCTCAAATTAGAGTAATGTCCGAAATAAGAAAAGATCTTGAGTCGGGAAAGCACATGAATCGTTTAATCCAAGGAGATGTAGGTAGCGGAAAAACATTGGTAGCAGTTTTAGCTATGCTTATGGCGGTGGACAACGGATTCCAAACATGTTTAATGGCTCCAACTGAAATTCTTGCACAGCAACATGCTAAATCTATCCAGGAATTACTTGCGGGAATACCTGTAAATATTGCATTATTAACAGGTTCAACATCCAAAAAAGCCCGTCAAGAAATTGCAGAAGGTCTTCAGAACGGAACAATCCACATGATTGTCGGAACACATGCTCTTCTTGAAGACAATGTACAGTTCAGAAACATTGGTCTGTGCGTCATTGATGAGCAACACAGATTTGGTGTTGCACAACGCGCGAAATTATGGGGGAAAAATACAACTCAGCCACACGTGCTTGTTATGACAGCAACCCCCATTCCAAGAACTCTTGCTATGACATTATACGGAGATTTAGATGTTTCTGTAATAGACGAACTTCCACCAGGCAGAAAGCCAATAAGAACAGCAATGCTTCGTGACTCCCAACGACAAAAAATGTACGATTTAATGAGAGAACAGATTGCTCAAGGAAGACAGATATATATTGTGTATCCGTTAATCCAGGAATCTGAACGCGTAGATTTTAAAAACCTTGAAGAAGGATACCAAAATATCATTAAAGCCTTTCCTGAACCTCAGTACAAAACTATCATTGTACATGGTAAAATGAAACCTGCAGAGAAAGACGAAGCCATGAAGAAATTTGCATCTGGAGAAGCTCAAATAATGGTTGCGACAACAGTTATTGAAGTGGGAGTAAATGTACCTAACGCAACAGTAATGGTTATAGAAAGTGCCGAACGATTTGGACTTTCCCAATTACATCAACTACGGGGACGTGTGGGACGTGGTGCAGATTTATCATTCTGCATTTTGATGGCAGGAAACAAACTCTCTCAAGATGGTCAAACACGTTTACAAACTATGGTTGAAACCACTGATGGCTTTCAACTAGCTGAGATTGACATGAAACTACGAGGTCCCGGTGATATTGAAGGAACCCAACAAAGCGGACTTCCAATATCTTTTAAATTAGCAAATCTTGCAAAAGACGGACAAATAATAAATCTCGCAAGAAGTATCGCTTTCCGAATAATTGAAAAAGATCCTCATCTACTAAACCAAGAAAACTATATACTTCAAAAAGGATTAAAAGAGCGCTACAATCAACAAATTTCGTGGCGGGATATTAGTTAAACGGTATCCATAAAAGATTTCTCTATACGGTTGAAAATTATTATTCCTAAAAATAATAATGCTACCATAAATACCACACTGTATATTAGCGACGACCACGAAAAAACACCAACACCTAATACGCCATATTTAAAAGTCTCTATTACAGACGTCATAGGGTTCAATAAGAAAATCCATTGCTTTTCCACGGGAATTGAATTTAGCGGATATATTACAGGAGTTGCATACATCCACAACTGAACTCCAAATTGCAACAGAAAAACTAAATCACGGTATTTTGTAGTCAATGATGAAAAAATAATGCCAAAGCCTAAACTTAAACCTGCACACATCACAACCAAAACTGGCAAAAGTAACGCATACATGTTTGGAGCGACCAAAGTTTCCTCAAACAAAAAATAATAAAAATAGATAAGTAAAAACACTCCGAACTGTATAACAAATTGTATTAAATTAGAGATTGTTGTTGCTAACGGAACTACAATTCTTGGGAAATACACTTTTCCAAAAACACCTTGGTTTGCAATAAATACCCCTGATGTTCCCGTAAGGCACTGTGAAAAATAATTCCATAATATCAATCCAGAGAAATAGAACAACGCACTAGGTATTCCATCAGTTGATAATCCGGCTAAATTCCCAAAGACAAACATAAACATTATAGTTGTCAACACTGGTTGTACTATCAGCCATAGCGGTCCAAGAATTGTTTGCTTATAGACTGTCACAATATTACGTTTCACATACATTGTGATTAAATCTCTATAGTTCCAAATTTCTCTGAAATTTAACTGCAGCAAACTTGCTGCCGGCTTTATTATGGTATAATCTTGTTCCTTTTGCATAACATTAGCAAAGATATAATTTATTTATTCGCAACAAAAAAGAAAGAGGAGGTAACGATTTGTTATCTCCTCTTTCTTTTATCTCAGCAAATTCTATTAACGTATCAACGTTACGCTACCAAATTTCGTTTTCTTTCCATTTCCAGAATCGAAACCTTGCCATTTCTGACCATCCAAGAATGTTGCTTCCATTTTCCAAACATACACGTCTGATTTCATCATTTTTCCATCATAACGTCCATCCCAAGATCCTACAAAGATTCCATCTTCAACCTGATCAGAGTACCACAATAAATTACCCCACTTATCGTAAACGGAAACCTCACAAGTTGCTAAGTTAAATCCTTTTGGTTGGAATGTTCTTACACTATGTGCAGGGTTTGTTGGCGAGAATGCCGTAGGCACATAGATTGAAGAAGAAATGTTAACAAATATACATTCTGTATATGTATCAGAACAACCAAAGTCATTTGTAACTGTTAAAATAGGACAGTTAAATCCATACAAATAATTGCCTTCAGATAATGGATAATGACGCATTGCAAATGGTACGATTGTATCTATTTGTGTTTCTGAAGTACCTTGATGTCCATAATTCCAAGCCAAAGTATATTGAATTTGTTCTGCAACAAGTTCGCCATCTGAGTTTGTTTTCCACAAACTATCCTGCATTGTACTATCTGTTAATTCAATAATGTTCGATGCACCTGGCATAGTCCAAGAGAATTTAGCGATTGGAGCAGGAGCAACACGAACTATCAATGTATCAAATCCTTCGCAACCAGCCCATGTTTGCTCGTACACTGTCAAGGTATCAATTCCAACGTTCATCCAATCAATGTATCGAACAGAAGTTGCCGATGCATCTTTTGAATAGTTCAAATTGTTTCCTGTAACATTCCAGAAATACTGACTAGTACTTTCATATTGTGTATAGTATGTTTCACCTACAGAACCTAAACATACAGAATCTCTACCGAACAATTTTGTATTTGCTCCAGGAGCAACAACCATTGAAACTGTATCACGCAAACTTTCACAACCTAATAGATTTTCTTCATCATACATATTCATATCATAGATAATGTATCTATATACACCTGTATCCAAAGTTTGTCCAGGTTGGAATTTATATGACTGACCATGGTATTCCGCAGGTAATGTTCCATCCAAACTTTCCCAAGTTGTATTTGGACTACCTAAAGAACGAAGTTGTTCAATCTTATCACCGGCACAAATTGTTGTTGTGAATACGATTGGTTTACGAGCACGTCCTTTTACGTCGATACTCATTGCTACTTCATCGCTTTGACAATAGATATTGTCATATACATATCTGTAAGAAGCATAGACTTCATAAGTACCTTCTTCTGTAATTAAATCAGAAGGAGCTACCGCATGTTCTTCACCTTCTATTTCCTCTATGTATTTAGAAACAGCACCATTCTTTAATCTCCAAACAACAGAAGAACGATCGTTTACCGCTGGTACAAAATCCTGAACCTTTATTGGTTGTAGTTCTTCGTAAACACACATGATTCTGTTCTCTTCTATTGTTATTACAGGATGCTGAACAATAACTAAAGTATCTACAGCAATTGGACTGAAACAGCCATTTTGTTCACGTTGAACATAGAAATATTTATTACCATATTCATTAGCACCAACAGTAGGAGTATATGTATATCCTGAGACTAAGAATGTTTCCTTATCTTCATCAGCATACCATTTATCAAGTAACAAATCTGTTGACAATGTTGGAACCAAAGTATCACCTTGACACATACTTGCTCCTACAACGTTTGGTTTTTCAGGTTGTTTATAAATCATATATGTTACCTGTGCCATAGGACCTTCACAACCTTCTACTGTTTGAGTTGCATAATAAACTTTCTTACCTGCAGTTGTATCCTCTTCCTGTGTTTGATATGTATTACTTCTTTCATCTGGATTTAATACAGTTTCTTTGTCTGCAGCATACCACAAAACATCCATGCCTTCAGCTTCCAATAAAACAGGCTCATCGTATGTACATTTTCTAGAAACTTCCTTGATTACAGGACGTACAGGTAATGGTTTTACTGTGAATGCAACAGGAACAACAGGACCCGAACAACCATCCACTGTTTGCATTGCATAATAGTAATAAGTACCTACCGCAGTATCTGCAGGCTGATATGTATCACTATTAGCTTTCAACAATTTAGCTTTGTTATTATCTCTATACCATGTTATTGAATAACCTTTTTCCTTGTCACCAACTGCTTCTATTACTCTATTATCATTACTCAAATCTTGATAACAGATTTCATTTTCAACAGGATCTGGAGCAACAGGGTTTGGTTTCACTGTATAAGTAATCTTTTGTTGTGGACTGAAACAGCCACCTACATATTGTACTGCATATACAACGTTTTCTCCAACATTAGCTCCAATAGGTTTATAAATAGCCTTCTTTCCATATGCAGCCAAAGTATCAACATCACCATTTGCATTTGGATTAGGCTCATCTTCTTCATACCAATAGATCAATGCTTTTGCGTCTTCTGCAGCAACACGGAATGAAGGATTTTCATCACCTTCACAAACAGATGATGCAGAGATTGCAGAAATTGAAGGAGCCAACGTTGCCTTCATATTTACCGTAACCTTAACTGGTGAACTTTCGCAACCTTCAGGATTTGTTAACTTACTTCCATAAGGCTGTGCATTGTATTCTGATACATAGAAATAATAGTATCCTGCATCATTTGGATTTTTTGTTGGTGTTAGATTTGGTTCATACGTACCTTCTTGTGTTGTTGTGTTTGTTACACCTTCTTCATAAGAACTGTATGTTTTTCCATCAGCACTTGCATAAAATCTATATGTAGTTGATGCTATATCACGACTACCATCTGCATCTAACCATTCTCCTGGTTTTGCAGTAAGTATAGGATTACCATTATATACACAGGAATCAACATTTTCTATTTCCACATTAGGAACAGGACAAATCATTATTACCACTTCTGCAGGCGTTGACTCACTATAACATGTTACAGTTGCATCATTACTACCTTTCTTATATTGACGTGCATAATACTTGGTATTCAACAAACTATTTGGATTGTCGCCAGTGGCATATTTGTTTGCAGAAGAAGAAGTAAAATCTTTTTTATCTTCATCAGATGTCGAAGCTGCATACTCAAACCAAACAATGCCATCACCTACAGTCTTTTCTGCCTCAACTATTACAGGATTATTTTGCGATGCAATTGCATAGAATCCAACAGTAGAAGGAGCTGGCAAGTAGATTACCTCTATCTTATGATCTTTAGAACTTTCACAGCCTTTTTCATCTACATACGTATATGTTACCGTATAATTTCCTGAAATTTTTCCATTTGCCTGAGGATAGAATATTGCAGACTTCGCATTA
>JAKSUA010000031.1 GCA_024409235.1 Bacteroidales bacterium
CCGCTAGCGTTCATCCTGAGCCAGGATCAAACTCTTCGTTGTATTTAATCTTTTTATTAATCTCTTTGTTCGCAGATTAATGCTCAAAATAAAACTCTACCCAAATTTTTCTTACTTTTAAAAGTAAGGTGCTTTCCCATTATATCAATGTACTTCTTTTTTTGCCCTTCTGACTTGCTCCTCATCAAGAGTAGCGTTCTTGTCTTTCGGGGTTGCAAATGTGAATATTATTTTTTAATTCACAAAACATTTTTAATATTTTTTTTATTGTTTTCCGTAACCTATTAATAATCAGGTAAATATTTTTTCTTTTTATTTGATTTTATATGTTAATAAGTCCTATTTTTTGAAACTTTTTTGTCAACAGATGAAACAAAATCGTCGTTTTTTTAACGTAGTTATAAAAAAAACGAGTCTTTTTTATCAAAAATGGTGATTTAACAAGTAGGCAAATTGAACATTGTTGTTTGAAATCCAGCATCAAGTTCATCTTTTTCTTCCTGTAAATCCTGTTCACTTTCTTTTTCCCTTCGAAGCGTTACTGCAGCTGCCCTCATTTTCCCTCCCATTGGAGGTGCCATTTTAGAGATTTCGACTTGAGCTGTCAACAATTGCTCTGGGAAATTATCAAACAATGCGTCAAGAATACGTTTACCTACATGTTCCAACAGCGAAGATGTTATTTTCATTTGTTCTGTAATGATCTCATATGCTGTCTGGTAATTTAGTGCATCATTTATATTGTCAGTTTCAGCAGCTAAAGTCGCATCATATTCCAACCAGACATTTACTAGAAAACGTCCTCCAACCTTCTTTTCCGCATCCACGCAACCATGATATGCATAATATTCTATATCCTGTAATTCTATGAGACCTGTCATAACAATATTTTTTGCAAAGAAACGACTTTTCCGTGAATTAACATCGCACATTTTCATTCTATTAGAGTTGCTTACAGCTATTCTTACATATAATAAATATAAATAAACAATTAATTATGAAGGAAACTATACCCCCGAGACTCTGGTTACTTAATTATTTACCTTGCTATGCGATGTCGCGCTATGTTTTGATTTATTGTTCACATTTAACATGCAACTTCCTAACAAGGTGAAAAGGGAAAAACACACATATAATATATGGAAGCCATCATTTAAGTAACCTATAACGCAGTCTCAAACTTGTAATGTGGAAGATAAATGGTTGGAAGTGCCTAAAAACAAAAGGCACTTACGATGAGTAAGTGCCTTGGCTCCCAAAACTGGACTTGAACCAGTGACCCTCTGATTAACAGTCAGATGCTCTAACCAACTGAGCTATTTGGGAATATGTTTGCTTCTAAAAAGCAGTGCAAATGTAAGAGTTTTTTTGAATAAAAAAATATCTTTGCAAAAAAAATGATGATGAATGCAATAATTTTTGGAACAATCGCCTTTGATGCAATCGAAACACCGTATGCAAAAACCGACAAAATCATCGGTGGATCAGGAACATACAGTTGTTTTTCCGCATCATATTTCGTACAACCTCAAACTATTTCAGCCGTTGGATACGATTTCCCTGCTGAATATATTCAAAAACTTCAGGACAAAGGTGTTGATATTGAAGGAATGCAAATAAAACAGGATGAAAAATCTATGTTTTGGGCATGCCGCTATCATGCAAACATGAATCAACGCGAAACACTGGTTACTGAATTAAACGTAGTGGAAAAATTCAAGCCAGTTCTTCCTGAATCATACAAAAACACGGAATACATAATGCTCGGCAACGGAGACCCAACTTTACAACGCAGCATTTTAGAACAATTAAACCACAAGCCAAAGTTTGTTGCTCTTGACACAATGAACTTCTGGATGGATACCATGCTTGATGAACTTAAGAAGACCATTGCCATGGTGGACATCATTATAATTAATGATGAAGAAGCAATTCAATTATCGGAAGGTGAACATTGTCTGTCGAAAGCAGCACGGAAAATCTGTGCTATGGGACCTCAATACGTAATTATTAAAAAAGGAGAACACGGAGCATTACTTTTTAGCAAAGACAAAGTATTCAGTGCCCCAGCCCTACCGTTAGAAGAAGTTGTGGACCCAACCGGAGCCGGAGACACATTTGCCGGAGCATTCATCGGCTATATCGCACAACAAGACGCAACAGATTTTGAGACAATGAAAACAGCAGTTATCGTTGCTTCTGCAATGGCTTCGTTTACAGTGGAAAAGATGGGAACAGAAGCGTTGGAAAATCTTTCTGCCGACCAAATCAAAAATAGAATTTTGAAATTCAAAGAACTTTCTGATTTCAAATTGTAAAATTTACATTAAGAAATATATGGAAAAGGCATCTTTACGATGCTTTTTTTTATTATGAGCAATAAGCAGACTGCCAATAAATTAACACCAATCTGTTGAAAACTACGTCTTTTTTCTTGTAACCTTTTGAAAAAATATATGTCTTTTTGTAGACTGATTAAAACATGAATATGAAACGAATTATAATTTTTTCAATTTTTGCTTTAACATTAGCAGGTTGCGGAGCAACAGACACACAGATTCAAAACGCATATGTTATAGGTCTTGAAGAAGGAAAGATAAAAGGTTTCAACGAAGGTTACGAACAAGGACAAAAAGACGGATACGAAAAGGGATACGATGCCGGATTAGAAACTGCCATAACACATGCAAACTAATTCGCAACCGATAGAAAGACATCCGCTCGAGCCATTTCTTCCTAAAAATGCAAAAATTCTATTTCTAGGAAGTTTCCCACCGCAAAAGATACGCTGGTCAATAGATTTCTTTTACCCAAACTTCCAGAACGATATGTGGAGAATTTGGGGATTAAACTTCTTCAATAATCAGAATCACTTTATAGTTGAAGGATCAAAGAAATTTGACTATGACAAAATCATAGATTTCTGTAATACATTTGGGTTCGCATTTTACGACACGGCATCTGCAGTAAGACGATTGCAAGATAACGCCTCCGATAAATTCCTTGAAATTATAGAAGAAACAGACCTCTCCAAATTATTACCTCAAATTCCCCATTGCAATGCAATTGTTACAACCGGAGAAAAAGCAACAGATGTTTTAGTAAAGAAATATGCATGCGAAAAGCCAAAGGTAGGAGACAGCACGACAATCACAATCGATTCAAAAGAATACGCCTTTTACAGAATGCCGTCGTCATCGCGGGCATATCCTTTAGCTTTGACAAAAAAAGCCGAAGCCTATAGTATTCTGAAAAAATTCTTTATAGAATAAACTATCTATCGAAAAAAGGGCTTTTTTCGCTTACAGAAAGAGGAACACCCAAAACAACATTACATTTTGGCAACAGCCCCATCTTATTTGCCGTATAACCAACTGTGTACATCACACGGTTATCCACACGATTATTTGCCGCAACAGAAACAGCAGAACCAATAGCAATACCTAAATCATTCGCGTTGAAAAAGCATGGTATTTCAGGATGTTTGTCCTTATCGGCACAAGTTTGAAACCCACAGAACTTACAATTAATACCAAGAGAAGTTATTTTTGTTCCAAAGAGCATCACAGCCTGGCTTTTTCTGCAATTTCCCGCATCACGGACAAACGATTGTTTCCCTTCTTTTTCTGCGATATCGCACATTGTTGCAGCCAAATTTTCAATATCATTTCCAGTAAGTATGGCTATTTCCAGATTATCAACGCCTTTCGCTTTTGGAGCTGTTCTGGCAGCAACTGCTATTTTCTTTGCAATTTCTAGAACTGCTTCGTTTCGAATATTTTCTTCAAACAAAATCATAATTATCTTACAAAAACTTTAAATGATTTTCCGTCTGCAACAACAAGATACACACCTGAAGGCTGGATTTTATTGAAAGAACCTGTAGCAACAACTTCGCCCATTATATTATAAACAACAACATTCTTTGCATTTGTTACCACAAGATTTTTTCCTTGTACTGAGACAGAAACAACATTTGTTGCAGCAGATATTGCAGTAGAAGGATTTTCTTCCGGATTTTCCGTTGGAGTTTCCTCAGCCTCTATTGTTTTAATTTCTTTAAAACAGTTCCAATTAGCATCCGCAGAATATGCTTTCTCTGTTCCTGTTGGCACATACAATGTAATTGTTTCAATTTTCAAATACTTTTTGAATGATTTCTCCGATACAACAGGTAGAGTTGTCGCAAGAACAGTTAGTTCAGTGATACCTGTTCCGTTTATAATAAAAGAACCTATAGATTTTACTGACTCAGGTATTGTTAATGAAGTTAAAGATTTACAATCATAAAAAGCATTTGCCCGTATTTCTTCTATAGTATTAGGAAGAGAAACCGATGTGATTTTCTGATTATTAAAAGCACTTTCATCTATTACCGTCACCGTATAATCCCAATCATCACCATAGTTAACTGTTGCAGGAATTACAATATCTCCCGTATAAGACACATCGTTCTTATATGTTACCGAAGCGGTTCTTGTTTCTTCATCTAAAAAATAATAAATACCATCAATCTCAGTAGCCACCTGCGAATTAGCAGAAAGTGCAGAACAAATTACTGCTGCAAAAATTATAAATTTCTTCATTGTTAAAGTTTTTCTTTCAAAGATACGGAAAAAGATTTTAGAGATATTCTCCATAAATATATTTTTTCCTTTTAGGCATCTGTATCTGATATGAAACGAACAATAGCAGGCACGCTCCAACCCATGCAGAAACGTCAACAAGTATCAAACCTTGATAGCCAAAATATTTTGGTAAAATAAATGATGCAAAGATTCGAATGACAAGTTCCAAAAAGCCAGCCATAAGAGGCATAAACGTTTTTCCAACGCCTTGTAGAGCATTTCTATATATAAACAAGACAAAAAGGAAAGGGAAAAACAAAGCAGAAACATACAAATATTGTGTTGATGCCGCGTAAATTTCCAAAACATTTCCCACAGCCTCAGGATCAAGAAACATTGAAGTAAGCGGTTTTGCAAAAACCGAAATCAGTATGCTGACAACGAGACAAACAACCAACGACATTATCAAAGCTGAATTCACACCAACACGCATACGGATAATATTTCCAGCTCCATAATTTTGACCGACATAATTTGCAATTGCAACGCCTAAAGAAATTGGCACAAGCATTCCCAAACTTTGTATTTTACTGGCAGTTGTAAATCCTGCAATAAATGTTGTTGGGAAACTATTCAATGCAGCATACATAACAATCACGCCGAATGCAGTAATACTAAACTGCAATGCCATCGGTAAGCCAATTCGTAGATGATCCCAAACAAATTGCCAAGTAGTCTTAAAATCCTCTTTTGACAAACGCAATTCCGGATATTTTTCAAAAACATAGAAGAAACAGCTTACGGCAGACACAAGCTGCGCTACAACCGTTGCCCATGCTGCACCATTTACGCCCCAGCCTAATGTTTTCACAAATAAAACGTCTAGTATTATGTTCAAAACAGAGGCAAAAATCAGAAAATACAACGGCGTTTTACTGTCGCCTAAAGCCCGCAGAATACAAGCCACCATATTATAAGCAATCTGAGCCGTCAGTCCAATATACGTAATAAGAAGATAACTCCTTGAATAGTCATAAATATCTTCGGTTGCACCAGTTAAACGCAACATTGGGTCTATCGTAACAAGAGAAAAAAACGTCAACAAAACTGACATTCCAATACAGATAAGAAAACCTGTTCCAAGAGACTGGCGCATTTTTTCATAGTTTTTCGCGCCAAAGAACTGAGCAGTTTTTATACCCAAACCACTAGTTATTCCGATGACAAAGCCAAAAACAAAAAAGGTAAGTCCATTTGTTATGCCGACACCAGCAAGTGCCTGATAGCTCACGTATCGTCCAACAATCACCGAGTCAACAACGCTATAAATCTGCTGAAAAATATTCCCTATAATTATAGGAAAAGCAAACAATAAAATAATATTTGTCGGACGTCCCTTTGTTAAATCCTGAATCACAACAGAAAGATTCTAATACACAAAGTGCCAACATGTATAAACATATTGGCACTTGTAATTCTAAAGAGAATTCTATTCTTGGAAATCTTCTGCTGTAGGAACATCAGAAGGAACGTTCATTTGAACTGCAGGAGCATTATCCTCGAACATTGAACGAGATTCTTTTACACTGTTTGTTGGCAATAAAGCTGTTAATACAATACATAAAACAACTAAAGCACCTGCTAAAGACCATGTAGCTTTTTCAACAAAATCTGTTGTACGGGCAACACCCATCTCATATCGAGAAGACATTATACCTCCACCTTTAGAGTTCTGAATTAATACTACACAGATTAATAAAACACTTACGATTATCAATAATACATTAACGACTACCATAATTCTCTTTGTTATTTTTTATTTTCCTTTAATTCCGAAATTCGGTTCGCAAAGTAAACACTTTTTTCTGGATATTTCAAACTTAATTTTTCATATATCTCAATCGCCTTAGCGAAAAGGTGTTGTTTTGCATAAATCTTTGCCATAGACTCTGTTAAACAGCCTTGATTCTCACTATTTGTCTTTGACAGATCCGAAACCTTTTCGTTCTCGGAATATTCACCGATTGAGAACTGAAGTTTTGGCATTTCAGGATCGTTTTCTATGAATTTATTTATTAAATCCATAGCAGAATCATTCGTCTTCTTTTCAGAACGTTCGAACCAATCATGTTGTTCAACTTCTTGGAATACATTAAAGTCTATTACTCCAATTGACGATTTTTTTTCTTCTGTAACAGCATTCTCTGTACTTTGAATTTCTCCGAAAGATGAAAAATCCAACAAATCATCAGAAGGCGGTTCCACTGATTTCACCTGCTGTTCAACAACTGGAGTTTCTGGCATCGGAGAAGCCTCTTGCTCAGCAGGTTTTTGCAGACTACGCAATCTTTCAGCCTCACGTTCTTTCTTTTCCCGACATTCCCGAAGAATTCTATCAGCTAAAGACTCCTGTTTTACAGGCTGAATATTCTCAGTTTCTTTTATTTCTTCTATCGCAGGAGCAACAGTTTTTTCTTCCAAAGGACTATTTTCTTCCGTTGCAGAACTATTTTCCTCTACATTATTATCAGCAAGCTCTTCGGACACAGCATCAACAACCGGCTCTAATTCTGGTTCTTGAATAACTTTCTCCTCAACCTGGGGAACTTCCTTAACAGCCTGTTCCTGCACAGTTTCATTGGAAATGACCTCTACAACTTCTTCGTTCTTCTCATTTTCAACCTCAGCTTCAAGAACACTTACTACCTCGGAATCATCTTTTTCAGGTTCTTCATCAACAAAAGAAAATACCTGTGTACTATTACTTTTTTCTTCCTGAACTTCCTCTATTGTTTCGTCTGTACCACATTCTTCAGAAAACAATTCTACCTCATCCTCAAAAGCTTCCTCCTGTTCAGAAGACTTCATCAATTCATATAATTTTGAACGATCTACGGCATACGTAGCTGTCAACTTCAGAATTTCATTAAAATCTACAACCTCATTATTTTGCTGAGATTTTGCGTAAAGCGACCGAGCAGTCTGGAAATATGGATAATCATTTATCAAAGACAATAATTTCTTTGACTCTGCAACAGACAGCAGAGCAGGATTTTCCATGAATTCTTTTATTTGTTTTTTATTTATGCCCATCATTACCAATTTGCGACACTTTCCATAAAAATCAATTCTATAATTTCGCTTGAGATTTCAGCAATTAAAGCGTCCTCAACATTTGAAAGACTCTCCGTTGCATCAAAATCACGATATGCAGAAAAAGTTTTGTCGTAATTCTGTTTTTCATCTGTTTTATTGACAAATTTTATTTGCACAGAAATAGTCAGCCTTGTCTGTGCAGCCAACTGACTTGCCGTAACTCCCTGATACGAAGTTGTATATCCAGTTATACTTCCTGAAAACTGCAAATCCGCATTTGAAGATACAAGGGACAAACCTGCAGTAGTACGAAATTTATCTTTTAAGCCTTCTGTAAAAACATCACTCAACGTAGCCTGTTTATTCGCCGCATGATTTGGGATATACGCAACCGAAAAAGTCTTTACATCAGGAGAAATCGATGCTCCTGACAATGAATAATTTACGGAACAGCCAACTACTCCGACAAACAACACTATATATATAAAGATTCTTTTCACTGAATATCGTACTCTTTTATTTTTCTATACAATGTTCTTTCAGAAATACCGAGTTCTTCCGCTGCAAGCTTTCGCTTTCCATTAAATTTCTGCAATGCTTTTTTAATAAACGCAACTTCATTGTTTGCCAGTGAAAGTGATTCCTCCTGAATTTCCTGAGTATCAACTATGTGATTATCATCCCGCATCCGGGAAGTATTTATTGTTGGATTAACAATATTTATCTGCGTATTATCATCCTGCTGAAATTCCACCACACTGTTTGAAAAGAAGTCTTTCTCAGTGGTAGGATTATTTATTAGCGTTGCCGATGAATATTGAGTGCCATTCTGAATCATGCCATTAACCAACTTTTTCAAATCATCCATGTCCTTTTTCATATCAAACATCAATTTGAAAAGTATTTCACGTTCAGACGCATAAGTATTTTCAGAAGCAGATTGAGCAACAGCAGGAAGATGAGACTGACCTAAATCAGGAAGATATTTTCGTAAATCATCCGCAGAAACAACAGGTCCATCCTCCAACATAGCAATTTGCTCCGACACATTTTTTAACTGACGTATATTACCCGGCCATCGATATGACATAAGCATAGTCCGTGCAGATTCATTTAAATCGATACGGGTGCGTCTATATTGTTCAGCTGTTTCGTTGGCAAATTTTCTAAAAAGCACATAAATATCCTCATGGCGTTCACGCAAAGGAGGAATTGTTATTGGAACTGTATTTAAACGGTAATACAAATCTTCACGGAATTTACCATTTTCTATTGCTTTTTGCAGATTCACATTAGTTGCAGCAACAACACGCACATCCGTCTTCTGAACATTTGAAGCTCCCACAGGAATAAATTCTCCCGATTCAAGAACACGAAGAAGTCTTGCCTGAGTTGATTTCGGAAGCTCCCCAACCTCATCAAGGAAAATAGTTCCCCCGTTTACCGTTTCAAAATATCCTTTTCTATCACTAACTGCTCCTGTAAAAGAACCTTTTACGTGTCCAAAAAGTTCTGAATCAATAGTACCTTCAGGAATTGCACCGCAGTTTATTGCGATATACTTCTTATCCTTTCTCAAACTATTTTTATGAATAATCTGCGAAAACGCCTCCTTTCCAACACCACTTTCCCCCATAATTAAAACAGAAAGATTTGTCGGAGCAATCTGCAACGCAATTTCTACCGCATTATTCAAACGTGACGAATTGCCTATAATGCCTAAGTTTTGCTTAACTGATTGAACTCTACTATCCATAAAAAGAAATTTTTCAAAATTACAAAAATTCTCAGTTTTAGAAAAAAACATTTATTATTTCAAGTCTCAACAAATATTCGAATTGATTAGTATATTTACACTCGAATTTTTCAAATCATAATACAATGAATAAGAACGAATTAATTGCTGAAATCAAAAAGAAACAAAGTTTTTTGTGTGTTGGATTAGACACTGACATCAACAAAATCCCAGAACATTTAAAATCTGCCGATGATCCTATTTTTGCTTTCAACAAAGCAATTATCGACGCAACTGCGCCATATACTGTAGCTTACAAACCTAACATTGCTTTTTACGAATGTTATGGAATTTCCGGATGGAAAAGTTTGGAAAAAACAGTGAATTACATAAAAAGTAATTATCCTGAGATTTTTCTAATTGCCGATGCAAAACGTGGTGATATAGGAAATACTTCAAAAATGTATGCACAGGCATTTTTACAGAACCTTCCTTTCGATTCTGTTACCATTGCTCCTTATATGGGCGAGGATTCGGTAACACCATTTTTAACATACGAAGGCAAATGGGCAATTCTTCTTGCTTTAACTTCCAACAAAGGTGCCTTCGATTTCCAATTTAAAGAAAGCGACGGCGATTGTTTATACGAATCTGTTCTCAAAACGTCTCAAAAATGGGGCAACGATGAAAACATGATGTATGTAGTTGGCGCAACAAAAGCCGAAATGCTAGGAAATGTACGTGCAATCGTGCCAAATCACTTCTTACTTGTTCCTGGTGTTGGTGCGCAAGGAGGAAGTTTGGAAGCTGTTGCTCAATTTGGAATGAATAAAGACTGCGGTTTGCTGGTAAACTCTTCGCGAGGAATTATTTACGCAGACACTACAGAAAAATTCGCAGAAGTTGCCGGCGAAAAAGCTAAAGAACTACAAGTTCAAATGGCAGATTTAATGAAACAATTTATGAAATAACATGAAGCGAATTGCCCTATTTGCAGCAATTATTTCACTGTTTCTTTCTTGTAAAAACTCATCAGTGGAGACGACACATCAATCGTCTCCACAAACTGATAATATTTTTAAATACGCCAAAAACGTATATTCACAACCTGGGAGCAATTCGGTAACTGTTTACTTTAGCTGGGGAGACAGCATTGTTTATTGTCTAGACTCCTTGGCAAATGCAAGCAATAGCAGTTCATCTCATCTGCAATACTTTCTGCAATCAGCAAACTCCATTGCCACAATTTCGACAACAGACATCGCAATGCTTGCTGAAATGAATGAGACTGAAAGAATCAGCGGCGTTTGTGATCCTTTTAGAATCAGCAATAATTCCGTTCGTAAACGAGTTGAACAAGGACACATCAAGAATATCGGTACGAGCATGGAAATCAACATGGAAAGCCTGCTTGCATTAAACCCCGATATTGTAATCACTTCCGCATATAGTAAAGCTGATTTTCAGAATAACGACATTCTAGAAAAGTTAAATATACCAGTAATTTATAATATGGGCTGGCAAGAAAATTCGCCATTAGGAAAAGTTGAATGGATAAAATTCATCGGAATGCTTATTGGTGAATACGAAAAAGCGGACAGTATTTTCAGCGAGATTGAAAAAAAATATCTTGAAACAAAAGCATTAGCATCATCGGTAAAAAATAGACCAAGCGTCCTTGCCGGATCTGCTTACAACGAAATCTGGTATATGCCAGGAGGTCAAAGCTATGTTGCGACATTCATAGCAGATGCCGGAGGTGATTACTTATGGAAAGACGACGACAACACAGGAAGCGTTATGGTTAATTTCGAGCAAGTTCTGCAAGCCTCACAAAACGCTGATGTATGGATTGGCAGCGACGAAACAACATTCGAAAGTCTTGCAGCGACCAACAAAAACTACGCGCTGTTACATCCTTTTAAGACAAAAGATGTTTTCCACAGAGCCAAAAGGACTAATGCGGAAGGAGGCAACGACTATTGGGAATACGGCTATGTGCGTCCCGATCTTATAATCAAAGATTATTTAAAAATCATCCATCCTGAGCTACTACCGGACTACGAGATGATATTTATGGACAAAGTACGTGAATAGAGTTTACACTACCATATTACTATTTTTAGTACCAATATGTTTCATCTGCGACATTCTATTTGGCAGTGTAACAATTCCTTTGGAGGGATTCTGGGACATCTTTTCTAACAACAGTGATTCCCTCTGGTACAACATTATTATGAACCTACGAATTCCACGGGCAATTACCGCATTATTGGTAGGATTAGCCCTGCCAATTTCAGGACTTTTAATGCAAACTCTTTTTAAAAATCCGCTTGCCGACCCATACATTTTGGGAGTAAGCACCGGAGCAAGCCTTGGCGTTGCACTATTCTCACTTGCAGGAGGAATTCTGTCAGGATTGATTGGCAGTATTGGCATCGTATTTTCCGCATTTCTCGGTTCTACAAGCATCATACTTCTGATTTTATCTCTTGCCACCAAAGTAAGAAGCACTATTTCCTTGTTACTTATCGGCATTATGTTTGGATGCATAACAGCAGCAATAGTAAATGTTCTTCAATATTTTTCAGATCCGAACGAAATCCATGATTTTGTATTATGGACAATGGGAAGTTTCTCAAATACAAACACAAACGCACTCGCAGTTATGAGTTGCATTATTCTTCCGACCATACTCGCTACTTTTATAATTTCCAAACAGTTAGACACGATTTTGCTTGGAGAGAACTATGCGCGTGCGTTGGGCGTAAAAACAGCAAAACTTCGTTTTACTGCAATACTCATCTCATCCATTTTAGCAAGCACAGTCACAGCTTTTACCGGTCCGATTGGATTCATCGGTTTGACTGTTCCGCATATAACACGTTTTCTTTTTAAAACAAACTGTCACAAAACAATTATACCAAACGCATTATTAATAGGAGTCAACTTAATGCTTTTATGTGATTTGATTTCACAACTACCAGGATTACAACTTACATTACCGATTAATACTGTAACATCGATAATTGGCGCACCGATAGTTATATTAATTATCTTTAGAAACACTTCAACTATCGATTGATATTTTTTGCTTTCCAGCGTTTTACCGCTTCGTAATCAGATCTGATACCGAGAATTTTATCGTACACCTGAACTGCCTTCTCATATTGTTTCGCATCTTCATAACTCTTCGCCAAAAATAGTAACGTATTGATATAATACCAATTACAGTTATCATCTTTACTAATACTTTCAAACAAACTTATTGCTTTCTTGAAAGACGCTATTGCGTCATCGTATTTCCCTCCGACAAACAAAGCATAACAATACTGCAAATTTCCAAGTTCCGACCAGCTATATGGAGAATCAGGCGCTTCAGAAACTGCAGATTTTGCCGCAGAAAAGCTCATTGGTAAACGATAGACTGCTGTCACAGGATTATTTAACGCGGCATAGGCCAAATACGGAGACCTAAACGCAAGACTTATCTTCCCATATTTCACAGACTTTTTCAAGTCCTCAATGTCACTATTCAGTCCTTCCAATTGAATATCTATCTGTTTTGATTCAGGATCATTGAACAACAAATAGGCTAAATATAAATGTCTGACAACCATTCGTTTAAATTGCAAATCCTCAGAATGATTTTTCTCAAACTCAGTAGATATTTCATCAACAAAAACATTCCAAGTTTTCATATCTTGGTTAATGAAAGATTCTGTGAGACGACAATCTATAGACTTCTGCTGTCCATAAACACAGAAACAACTCAACAGACCAATTATGAGAATCACATTTTTCATACGACAAAGGTATGAATTAGGAAACAAATACAAAATTTACCGTTCACGCTTTACGCATTAGGTTTTAATTTGTAAATTGTGCCGATTTTATTCAAATAGTATGGCTTGCGATTATAAAATTTTGGAAGAAAAGCAATTACAACTTGACAGCCGTTACCTTCGTATGGCGAAAATTTGGGCAGAAAATTCATACTGTAAACGCCGCCAAGTGGGTGCGTTGCTTGTTAAAGACAAGATGATTATTTCAGATGGTTTCAACGGAACACCTTCGGGTTTCGAAAACATTTGTGAAGACGAAGATGGAAAAACAAAGCCATACGTGCTTCATGCAGAGGCAAATGCGATAACAAAAGTTGCTAAATCTGCTAACAATAGCGATGGCGGAACCCTTTATGTAACAACATCTCCCTGCATCGAATGTGCGAAGTTAATCATTCAATCAGGCATTAAAAAAGTTGTTTACTGTGAACCATACCGAGTTGACGACGGAATCCAGCTTTTACGAAGAGCAAACATCGAAGTACTGCAACTAAAGATTGATGAATAACAAACTCTCCACATTACTTCCTCTACTTCTTGCAGTAACATTTTCATTAGGAATGTTGCTTCAAAAACGCTCTACTTCAACACAAAAAAAACTTGAAGCAAACAACAACTTTAAATTACAGGAAATAATAAATTTAATATCAAACGAATACGTTGATAGTATAAACATTGACAAAATAAGCGATGATATACTACCATCACTCTTTGAAAAGCTAGACCCACACTCCATTTACATTTCTCCTGAAGACTACCGCGACATGACAGATCCTATCCGTGGTTCATTCGAAGGAATTGGCATTCAGTTCAATATACAAAACGACACGATAATAATCGTACAAGTTATACAAGGAGGGCCATCGGAAAAGCTTAACATTTTACCGGGAGACAGAATTATCACAGTAAACGATTCCATCATTGCAGGCAACGGTATCACAAATGAAAAAACAATAAAATTACTGAAAGGACCACATGGGACTCACGTTAAAGTAGGAATAAAAAGATCTGGCATCAATGATTTGATTTACTTTGACATAACAAGAGATTATGTGCCAATTTCCAGTATAGATGCAGCATACATGATTGACGAAGAGACAGGCTATATTGCACTCAACTGTTTCTCACAGAACACGCACAAGGAATTCTTGAATGAAATGACAAAACTACGTGAAAAGGGCATTAAGAATCTGATTGTTGACTTACGGGAAAACGGCGGAGGCCTGCTTTACACTGCAATTGATTTAGCAACAGAATTTCTACCTTATGGCGACACCATTGTTTTCACTAAAGGACGAAATACTCCCACAGATTATTATACTTCTGAAGGAAGCGGAACCTGTCAGGATTTAAATCTCGCTGTTTTAATAAATGAATATTCAGCTTCTGCAAGTGAGATTTTCGCAGGCGCTATGCAAGACAACGAAAGAGGAATTGTTGTAGGACGGCGTTCTTTCGGAAAAGGAGTTGTAAACGAAGATTTTCCTTTACGCGACAGTTCTGTTGTCCGCCTAACAACAAAGAAATTCTATACACCTTCTGGCCGTTGCATTCAAAAGCCATACAACGGCAATCTTAAAGATTACGACAAAGAACTGGTTGATCGTTATTCTCACGGAGAACTTAATTCTGCAGACAGCATTGACTTTCCGGACTCATTAAAGTTCACCACAAGGAACGGAAAAATCGTTTACGGAGGTGGAGGAATCATGCCAGACATCTTTGTAGCAATGGACACTACCACGTATTCCCCAGAATTTCACAAAATAACAAACAGCGGAATCCTATACGAATATGCATTTGATTTCACTGAAAAATTTCGACATACAATTAGCTCAAAAAGTCCACAGGAAGCACACAAATGGATTTCCGAAAGAATTGCTTTAAATGACATCAACAAATTTGCTGAAAATCATAACAAATACATTTATAAGAACAATATACCTAACGAAATATCACTCATTGAGAAAATCACCCGCTGCTATGTAATTAGAAATATCTTTGACAACAATTCTTTCAGTGAATTTTACAACATTGATGACAAAACCATACTCAAAGCAAAAGAACAGTTAGAAAAACAAAATAACACACTATGATATACGAGTCTTTCACACAAAACCAAAAGAAATTAGCACTTCTTATAGATCCAGACAAGCATAACGAAAACTCATTACATGCAATTTCTGAATCAGCACAAAAAGAAGGCGTTGATTTTATTTTTGTAGGAGGTAGTTTAGTAACTTCAAGTACATCAAACACAATAAATATCATCAAACAATCATATAAAGGGCCAGTCATTCTTTTCCCAGGGAATGCAAGCCAGGTAAGCGCCAACGCTGATGCCATTTTATTTCTTTCTCTAATTTCAGGAAGAAATGCGGAATTTTTAATTGGGAATCATGTTCTTTCAGCACCTGTCATTAAAAATGCAGGACTTGAATCTATTCCTACTGGATACATACTGATAGATTGTGGAAAAACAACCTCAGTAGAATACATGAGCAACACTCGCCCTATTCCTTACAACAAGCCAGACATCGCCGTTGCAACAGCATTGGCTGGGGAATTACTTGGCCTTAGAGCTATATATTTAGAGGGAGGCAGTGGAGCAAACACCTTTGTAAATCCAGAAATTATTACACGTGTAAAAAAAGCCTGTTCTATTCCAATAATTGTTGGCGGAGGAATTCGCACTCCAGAAACTTTACAGCAGATTTACGAGAGTGGTGCCGACATTGCAGTGGTTGGAACAATCATAGAAAAACAACCTAATCTGCTTTCAGAAATGATGGCTGTAACTAAAAGAATAACACTATGAAAATCACTATTTTAGGTACAGCATATCCCTACCGAGGAGGATTAGCAGCTTTTAATGAGCGACTTTCCCAAGAATTCGTTAACGAAGGAGACGATGTTACTATTGAAACATTCACATTACAATATCCAAACTTCCTATTCCCTGGTAAAACACAATATTCTTCGGAAAATCCACCTCAAAATTTACAGATTAATCGAAGCGTCAGTTCTATCAATCCTTTTAATTGGATTTCAGTTGGACAGAAAATAAGAAAAGCTGCTCCAGATATTCTTATTATTAAATTTTGGCTTCCCTTTATGGCTCCATGTTTTGGAACAATAGCAAGAATTGCCAAAAAGAATGGCAAAACAAAAGTCATCTCTATTCTTGACAATATTATTCCTCATGAAAAAAGAATCGCAGACAAGATTCTTTCCAATTATTTTGTAGGAGCGGTTGACAGTTTTATTGCTATGTCGAAATCGGTACTTTCAGATTTAAACATTTTTGACACGCAAAAGCCACGTTGCTTTTGTGCCCATCCTTTATACGACAATTTCGGGCAGAGAATTACCCGAAGCGAAGCTTTACAAAAACTAAATCTAAAAGAAGAAAATTCTTACATACTGTTTTTTGGATTCATCAGAGATTACAAAGGCCTTGATTTATTAATTGAAGCAATGGCCGATAAAAAAATGAAAAACAGCAATATAAAGTTGCTCGTCGCTGGTGAATTCTACAATAACTCCGACAAATATTTTGAATTAGAGAAAAAGCTCGACGTTGCCGACAAAATTATATGGCACAACGATTTTATTCCCGACAGCCAGGTTGCCACATATTTTTCGGCAGCCGATATTATCGTACAACCATACAAATCCGCTACACAAAGTGGCGTGACTCAAATTGCATATCACTTTGAAAAGCCAATGTTAGTAACCAACGTTGGTGGTTTGGCAGAAATTGTTCCTCACCAAAAGGTAGGCTATGTTGTAGAACCTCAACCTTCAGAAATCGTCAATGCAATCACTGATTTCTACGAAAACAATCGAGAGCAAGACTTTATTACAAACGTGAAAATCGAAAAAGAAAAATATGCATGGTCACGAATGACAGAAAGCATAAAGAATTTCGTTAAATAGCTACTTCCAACACGCTGCGCAATAGGTACTTTCAGTTGCTTTTTCTTGTGCATTTGGCAAGATTGAAAAGAAATCTATGCCCGTTAATTTTTCTACCTCATCTACCGTAACCATATACTCTGTCAATGGTTTATGCCCAGATTCATTTTTGAAGATAAAACCTATTGTTTCAACACCATCGCTAGTAAAACGAAGCAACACTTTAAAAAACGCATCGGGAACAGCGATTTTATTCTCACCTATTGTCTTCGGTTTCTTTGACACTAACGGACCACAAACCACATAAATAGATTGATAATATCCAGCCCACACACGAATCTTCTCTTCCAAGATGCGCCAATCACCGCCATTCAAATTCGGATTCTGCGGGCAAATATTTGACAAATAAAAACTTTCTGTCATAGCATCCTGACTCCACTTCATATCACCTGCTGGAGCCATATGACCACGATCGTAGCCAGAACCTGAATAATCGCGTGTACTTATTACAACACCTTCTGCTTCAGGATCAGGGAGAAATGCGCTTCCTTTACGAGAAAATGTCCCCTGAACTTCTTCTGCTGTCAGTTCATATGCAACCCAATTTGGGATATGCCACTGCGAATTATAACTTACCGTGTAGCCAGTATGCTCAATAATTTGACTGGAGCGTTTATCGCCAATATTGGCAATTCCCGACAAAGGAATCACAAGTGACTGTGAAACAGCAACCGTGCTAACAACTACAGAAGAAACTAATCCAAGAAAACGTTTTATCATAGCCAACATTTAGATTACTGGAGAGATGATACACACATCATATACAACTTGTATAATCCCTCTTTTGTACAAATCTACTGAAAAACACAAAAGAAGTATTTGTTTGTCAATAAAATATTTCTTGTGTTATTTATTGTAATTCATAGTTTAAGTTTATCTTTACCCATAAATTAAAAAAGTCAATATGAAAAAATTTGTTATTCTCGGATTAAGTCTCTTATCTCTTGCATGTTTAATAACAAGCTGCAATGGTAAAGACGACAGCAAACCAATATTCACAGTTGTATTTAATGGACAAGAAAAAGTTGAAAATGACACTATTTCTGTTGAAGGTATAACATTGATTACCGAACCAACAGAACCAAAAACTGACTATTTCAACTTTGCTGGTTGGTATAAAGAAAAAGAATGTATTAACCAATGGAACTTTAACACTGACAAAGTGGACGCACCTATTACACTTTATGCAAAATGGGTTATTGCTGGTACTTACACAGTTTCTTTTAGTACTAAAAAGGGAATTGCTCCAGAAAGTTACACCGTAGACTGCGGATCAAAAATACAAAAGCCTGAACCAACTGATGAAGATTTTTATCTATTTGGTTGGTATAAAGATGCAAGTTTTATGTTCCCATGGGACTTTGAAAATGATAGAGTTACGGAAGATATTACACTATACGCACGTTGGAAATCAAAAATTGCAGGTTACGCATACTATGGAGCAGAACTATACTCTAAACAATCTTTCAAATATGGCCGTTTTGAAGCAAAAATGAAAATGTCGTATGCGCCAGGATGCGTTAGTTCTATGTTCTTATACTATGACCTTTCCGACACTGATAGAGACACTATTTGGAATGAAATTGACATTGAAGTTTTAGGGAAAGATTCCACAAAAATTCAAACGAACATTATAAATGGTAATCGTAAAAACCGTATAACATCTGAACAAGTGTATGCTTCAGGTTTAGGTCTAAATTTGGATTACCACACATACGTAATTGAATGGACTCCGGATTATATCGCATGGTACCTTGACGGCGTAGAAATGCGTAGAACGACACCTGCCAACGACGAAATTGGACAAATGGAAACACTCGTAAAAGATGAAAGTCTTCGTTTTAACGTTTGGTCTGACAAATCAACTGAATGGGTAGGTAAAATTAATCCAAACAAAATTCCTACTGCACAATACATTGATTATGTAAAAGTGTATAGTTACAATACTGAAACAAAAAAATTCACTGAAAGTTGGACAGACGATTTTGACACATTTGATTCTAACCGTTGGGGAAAAGGAAATTGGGATATTGGTCAAGTTGTTTTAGAACCTAAAAATGTAACAGTTGAAGATGGGAAATTAGTATTGAGAATTACGAAAGAAACAATTTACGCTGTTTATTAAAACTTATTTGATCGAAACAGAAACGGGGCAGATTTCACGAAAAATCTACCCCGTTTTTTTATAACTCAATCTGTGCTCTCTTATAATCTTCGGGCACACCAATATCTATAAAATAGCCATCGGACACGTAAGCATAGAACGATGAGGAAGAATATAACTTCTCCATTATATCTTTTTCAAAAGAGAACTTCTGACCAACAGAAAAATCAGCGAACAATTGTTTGTTCAACATATAAATTCCACCATTGATACTACCTTTTCCCGAAGCATTTTGTTTCTCCACGAAACCTATTATTCTTCCATCTTCCGCAATAGACACACGACCATACCGGGAAGTGTCTTCAACTGCTCGTAATATTATGGCCAACAAAGTGTCCTTTTGCGAAAACAACTGTTCCAAAGCATAATAATCAACCTGAAAAAGTGTGTCTCCATTCAGAACAACCACGTTTTCAGTTTGACACTTTTGTAGTGCATTCAGAATACCTCCTCCTGTACCCAATGGAGATTCTTCATACGCATAGGAAATCTTCATCCCATTGTAAGCGGTTCCAAAATATGATTCTATTTTTTCATGAAGATAGCCCGTAGACAACACAATATGCGTAAAACCAAAGTCTTTCAAATAATCCAACAGATAAGTAAGAAACGGTTTCCCTTTTATTGGAGCCATAGGTTTTGGCACATCATTTACCACACTTTGCAAACGAGTTCCAAAGCCGCCAGCCAAAACAATTGCTTCTTTCTCTAAATTGACCATGTTTTAAGACCTTCTGTTGTAAATTCGTAGCGTTTTACCTGACCACCAAATTGTTCCAATGCCTCTACAACAGCATAGCGTTCGTTTTCAGGACAATAAAAGAACATAAAGCCACCACCACCTGCGCCAGAAATTTTCCCTCCCGTTGCACCAGCATTGATAGCAGCAGCATACAAATCATCTATATGCTGATTCGTAATACTTTTTGCCATTTGTTTTTTATGTTGCCAACCAAAATCAAGGATTTTCCCGATAGCATCTATATCGCCTTTTAACAAGACTTCCTTCATAAGGACTGCCTGTTCCTTCACTTTGTGCATAGATTCCACCGAGGTCGTTTTCTTTGCCGCAACATTTTGTTGCTGTTCCTTAATAATATCGGCAGAAACATGGCTTGTGCCAGTGTAATACAAAACAAGATTATGATTCAACTCATCAATATTGCGTTGACGAATACGAAGCGGATTTACAATCACATTGTTTTCCTTAAATTCCATAAAATTGAAACCACCGAATGTGGCCGCATATTGGTCTTGTTTTCCACCAGCAAGACCTAAATCTACGCGTTCAATTTCGTATGCCAATTGGGCAATATCATACTCGCCCAAAGGAAGTTTCAACCATTCTACGAAAGCGCCTAAAATACTGACAACCAATGTAGAAGATGTTCCTAAACCAGAGCCAGCAGGTACATCAACATACGAAGAAATACGGAAAGACAGCGGTTTGTGTGTGAACTGTTTTACTATCCTATTATAGACACCTTTGTGTAAGATAAAATAGCCATCCGTATCGGTTTCCATTGCTTGAACATATTCTTCACGCAAATGCTTCTCCTGCGATTCAAACACAACCTTTCCATCTTCCGTAGGAATGATGGTTGTATGAGCATACATATTGATTGTCGCATTCAAAATCGCACCACCATAAATATCAGAATATGGAGACACATCGGAACCGCCACCGGCAAGTCCAAGACGCAAAGGCGCTTTACTTCTTATTATCATTTTTAATTCTTCGTATTATTTATACTAAACTCACACGCACAATAGCATTGACGATATAAGTCTAACTCTTTGCTTAATTCTATGCTTCGTTTATAACCATCTTTTTTCTTGAAATCGTAATGCGTGTATGTCGCATATTGTTCTCCTATTTCTTGTATTACAGACGAATTTTTATGCGGACTTATTGTCAATGTAGTTGCGAAATGTTCAAAACCAAGTTCTTCGGTTTTCTTTGCAGTAGCAGCCAATAATGTCTTAAAACAAGAATGACAACGACGGCCACCTTCTTTTTCTGCTTCAAGTCCTTTTACTTGTTCGCGCCAAAAGTCGTGCTCGTATTCTCCAACAATAAGTTGTACACCAAAATGTTGAGCCAATTTTTCCACATTGGCCTTGCGTTTTTTCCATTCTTCGTAAGGGAATATATTTGGCATATAGAAATACAACGTCACATTCCAATCTTCTGAAAGCAATCGTTCCACCGAAGCCGATCCACAAGGCGCACAACAAATATGAAGCAATATATTTTTCATTCCTCGTGCATCATTTTATAGATAAATGGCGACAAACAGAACAACAGCAAACTTGCCAGAAAAGCAATAATTCCAACAGTTAAAAACACTTTTGTATATCGCAACAAATTCAGTAAAGAATACTTTTCCTCACCAGACATTTGTTCTAACTGTTCTTGACTTACATAGCCATAATCAATAGCCTTTTGAATAGAAGCAGATGCTTTTTCTGTTGATACAATTTCGTCATACGAGAATGCCTCCAAATCTGCTGTCTCCGAGATTTCCGTATTTCCAATAACATAAGCAGAATCTTCTTCGGTTGTTAGATTCGCAATCCAGCCTCCTACTTGAAACGCCAACGACGAAGACAAATACCACGCTCCTATAACCATTCCAACAATCTTTGCCGGAGCAAGTCGTGTTACCATTGAAAGACCGATTGGCGACAAACACAATTCACCTAATGTTTGGAACATATAACTTAAAATCAGGAACACTGCCGGCACAGCAACGATGTTCATTATAGAGTCGCCTTCCACAATTGTTTGCATTGAAAGAAAATGTGGTGCGACACCAAGTATCAAAAATCCGACACTCAACAACAATATACCAAGAGCAAACTTGAATGGCGTTGTTGGTTCTTTCTTGCGTTGAGCCAATTGCATCCAAAGAATAGACAACGGCGACGCAAAAATCAAAATAAACATAGGATTCACCGACTGAAACAAAGATGCCGGAATCACACTATCAAAAAAGTTTCGGTTTACATTTTCACTTGCATATAATGTCAACGAAGAACCTGCTTGCTCAAAGAAAGACCAAAACAATGTCGTAAACAACAACAAGATTAAAATCACGAACAAACGATCGCGTTCAACCTTCTCGCTACGCAATGCTATCATAAAAATAAAAGCCAAAATGCCAAGCGAAAGTGGGAAAATCACATACGACATAAGTTCATAATGTTTCACGAGCAACGAAACACCTAAAACACTCACTACACAAAGTACATAAATCCAAATTTCTTTTGACAATCCACAGATTTTTTGTGCAAGATTTTCCTTATCTGGCACACCACCAAGCGGACGATATTCTAATGTTTTTTCACCTGTTTCTGGATTTATATTTTCATGGTAATCAATAATATGTCCAAATTTTAAGAAGATGAAAAGTCCGGCAATCATACCAATTCCGGCAATTGTAAAACCGTAATGCCAACCATATGTTTCACCGATAATTCCACATAAAATTGGAGAGAAAAAGGCTCCAAGGTTCACACTCATATAGTAAATAGTGAAACCACCATCTCGACGAGGGTCTTTCTCCTCATACAAGCCACTCAATATTGTAGGCATATTCGGTTTGAAAAAACCATTTCCTATAATCAAAAACGACAAGGCAATGTACAAGAAAGTCTCGTTTTCTATTGCCATCACAAAATGGCCAATTGACATCAGTATAGCGCCCCAAACAACAGCCTTTCGGTGACCAAGAAATTTATCGGCAATAAATCCACCTATAAAAGGCGACATATACACCAATGAACCATACGCAGCGAAAATACCGTAAGCAACTGTCTTCGAGCCCTCAAAATCAAACAATTGTTGTATAAGATACAATACAAGTAAAGCTCGCATTCCATAATAACTAAAGCGTTCCCACATTTCTGTGAAAAAAAGAACGACAAGCGCTCGCGGTTGTTTCATTTCGATAGTTTTCATACAAACAATGATTCTTGCAAATGTAATAAAAATGGACATACATTTCTATGGAATAGGTTTCCAATATCATTTTTCAAAAAATTATCTATTTTTGCAAAAAACACAACAAAAATGATTTCGCAACTTTTTAATTTTTATTTAGAAAACCAAGACGATTTGGTTAAAACATACAATGGGAAGTATGTTGTTATTTCTAATCGGAAAGAGATTAGAGTTTACGATAATGAAGACAAGGCCTACAAAGAATCTCTAAAAGAATTTGGCGAGGGAAACTTTTTATTGCAATATTGTTCTTCTGGGAAAGAAGCATTTACAAGAACCTGTTATAATCCAATAATTTCTTTCTAATGAAACCTGCTTGCTATACTATGACAGACAACAAATTATTGTCCGTCATAGAAACTCCGTGTGCAGTTTACAAACCCTATACAGAACAAAATTTTGTAATAGACATCACAGGTTTATGGGATACCGGAGCAATATCGTCCGTTATTTCGCAAAGACTTATTTCTATTCTTAATTTATTCCCTATTAGCAAATGTGAAATGCAATATGCGCAAGGGAAAAAGTTTGTAAATGTTTACAAGATAAACCTACTTTTGCCTAATGGTATAGAAATTAAAGGACTGACTGTAACAGAAGGAATTTTTGAAAATTTTGACATTTTAATTGGGATGGACATCATTAGACTAGGAGATTTTGCCATTACCCATAAAAATGGAGGAACAAAATTTTCATTTCAAATACCATCAACAAACGACATTGAATTCAAATAAATCCTAATTTTGTCATATAGAGTTTTTACAAAATGAACAACACATTCAAAATTGGCATTATTGGAGCAGGTTGGATTGCCGAAAAAATGGCAGAAACTGTTGCAGAAATGGAAGGATACGAAGTGAATGCCATTGCCTCACGATCAATAGAAAAAGCACAAGAATTTGCGAAGAAATACAATATCGCCAAAGCATACGGTTCGTACGAAGACTTGGTTAACGATAACGATATTGACTTAGTATATATTGCTACGCCACATTCTCATCACTTCCAACATACAAAACTAGCAATAGAGCACGGGAAACATTGTCTTGTAGAAAAAGCATTCACGGCAAATGCTCGTGAGGCCAAAGAATTGTTGCAATTTGCAAAAGACAAAAAAGTATTCGTTACCGAAGCAATTTGGACTCGCTATATGCCTATGTCACAAAAGATTGCAGAGATAATGAATAGTGGCATAATAGGTGAACCACGACTACTTTCAGCGACACTTTGTTATCCACTTGAAGACAAAGAACGAATAACAAATCCTGCACTATGCGGCGGGGCTTTACTTGACGTAGGCGTGTATGTGCTCAATTTTGCCCGAATGTATTTCGGGAACAATATTGTAAAAACTGTAACAAATTGCCAATTAGGTTCTACGGGAATGGATATGCAGGAAAGCATTTCGTTGAGTTACGCCGACGGTAAAATGGCAAACCTACAAACCGGAGCATTATGTTTAAACGACAGACAAGGAATTATTAGCGGAACCGAAGGGTATATTCGCGTTGACAATGTGAACTGCCCAGAAGTCATTGATGTATATAGAAATTACGCAAAAGTTGCCACATACGAAAAGCCGGCAGATATGATTACGGGCTATGAATATCAAGTAATTGAAAGCCGCCGTTGTATAGAATCAGGTTTATTGGAATCACCAATGATGCCCCACGCAGAAACCATTTCGGTTATGCAGCAGATGGATGCATTGCGCAAAGAATGGGGCGTGAAATATCCGATGGATTAATAAAAAGGCGAACCTCTCGATTCGCCTTAGAATGTTTATGAATATTATAAATCCTTACGAAATTTCTTGTCTAAAACACGAATTTTAGACAAACATTCTTCTTTAGTAAGGTTTTTATAGCATAATCGAGAGCCGTTTTTTTCTCCTTGGTCTAAACCATATTTATTTATGAAATCAGACAAATTAAAACCATCGGTATTACTATATCTGGATGATGTTTGAATTTCATAGCTATTTTTATTGAGTATAACATCTATAAAAGGACGATCTTCAATTACAGTAGAATTATTTTTCCCATCATAATCAATAGCAAGACATCTTTCAAAATATGGCCAAGAATGAACAGGTAATTGTCTAATTTCAGAATGGATCTCATCTAGTAACTGTATTAAACTATCCATATAAGTTGCTATTGCTGTCAACATTGACAAAACATAATTGGAGAAATCTTTATTTTCTCCATTTTGTAAATCCTCCATCAAGTTTGGTCGTTTGATGAAGTTATCTTTTTTAGGAAAATAAATCCACCAACAATTTTCTTGACTATACTTTCCACCAAATTTCCATTTAAGATGTTGATATACATCGTGTTGTAAGCCGTTGTGATCTTTAATATCAGCCCAAAAATACCATCCCTCTTCATAATCAACTCCAAAATGGGCAAATTCCTTTTTGTAACGTATAGGGGAGTTTTTACCAAGATCCTCTTCAACAGATTTCCAACCTAACTTTTCAATATTATAAACAAAGCTATTCCAATCTGATGTCTTTATTTCAGCAATTTCTTTTGCTTTTGTCGCTTCAAGATTTTCACAGAAATTCTTTATAGCTTGTTTTATATTTTCATCGTCATTGTATGGTAAATCTATATTTTTTTCTTCTTTCGAATATAGTTCCTCTTTCATACACTGAACTATACCGAATAAATTCTCTAAAATAGTTTCTGATTTTGATTTGTTATTTTCCTGTTTAACATCGTCCGCAGCCATAATGTTTTTCACGCATTCGCTAATTTGCTTAATATGTTCACTTGAGGTGTGAATCATAGCTAAATGCGAAATACTAAATTGAAGATGGATAGCCTCCTCTGTTGTTATTTCTCCATCTTCAAGAGAATCGCATAGTTTCTCTAAGAATGATTTATATACAGAAAGCTTCTCTTCAAAAACTTTAGTATTCCTTTCTTTCACCTCTTCGGTTGCAGTTTGCCCTTGAAGGAGTAACATAGTAATAATTGCAGCGATAATTGCACCAGCTATTGCCGCAAACAACTGCGATGCGATTTCTAAACCCATCCACGCTCCGCAAAGCCAAGCCAATAGGATGAAGAAAATCATTAAGACTGTTCCTAGTGTGTAAATTTTTTTGTTTTCCATTATATCAAATTTAAATTCCAAATTTCTAATACAGCTTCTTTAATTTTATTATGACGTCGTTCAATAGCATCTTTGTTCCAGACCGGATTATTCTTGTCGCTAACAAATTCAATGATTTCTTTCTGTTGGTTTAAAAGATTGTCTTTCCCATAGGACGCCAATTTGTTGGCAAAAGGTTTGTTGCCGATAGAACTGTTGTGTGATTGTGAAATCAACATTAAATTGCCAACACAATTCAACCAATTACCTGACTCAATTCCATTTTCAGGAATTTCTTTATCTGTATATATACCATATCCATTTGCAAGTGGGTCGCCATTGGTTGGTGTTTGTGGGGCAATATGTTCGATACTTTCGTTGCGAATTAAATCACTGAACTTAACTTTGTGTGGCATAGGATGGTTCTCGTTGCACAAATACAACTCATATTTCCATAGAAGATAATTATCAACACGATTTTTGTAGAACCAACCCGAATCAACACAACGTATCATTTCGTTGTCGCTCCAATAGCCCCACCACCAATCATTTTTGATTCTATCTATCATCCAATTGATACTGTCGTTTAAAGATTTGTCATCTTTAATGTTCAAATTGTTGAGAACACAATTGAAACGACTTTCAACATCGGCACGTCCACCACGCAGCAAACTACGGAAGGTAATGTTTTCAAGGAAACGAGCCATGCGGTTGAACGTATTTTCACTTGCCTTGCATCTATCGGCTTTGATGAAGAACGGATATGCCAAAGCCATATTATTGAGATAGAAAAGGTCGGTGATGTAACTATATTTGCTTTGTTTTACCTTGTAAACAGTTTCAAATGCCTGCGAGATACCCGCAACGAAATCTTTAATCCAATCAATCTTCTCCAATTGGTTTGCGATAGCAGTCTTTACGCCATCAACCACATCATCGCTATAAAAGCCTTTCCCGCTAACAGCACGCCAATAGTGATTCAACACATCGTCTTCTTTTTCGTCAACCGAAACAATTCGTTGGTAAATTGTTTTGAACTCGTTTTCAAGATATTGAATGTTTTCATTTGTCAAATCTTGATTATCAGAACTCAAATAAATTTGGAGCATAAAATAAGACTTGAGAATTTCTAATTTTGATAATTCTTTTCCTCTATCGTTTTGGAACGCAAATATTTGAGCTGCTTCGGCTTTGCTCGAAACCACATATTGGGTAATCGTTGCATTTTGCACCAAGTTATACCACTTTTCTAATTCCGCCACTGTTGCTTTTGCAAAAGCTTCATCAAACATCTTTTTTGAATTACGAATATGTTCTTGTGAACGGGTTGCAGGTTCTTGCGAAGAATTTTTACAATCAATCACTTCGTCTACAAAAAAGTTGTTGTCATAATCAACTGTTTTGAACTTTTGAGTTCCCTTGCGAATATCGCGAATGTAATAATCCGTAATGTCATCCAAATCTAAGCTTACAAATTCGCCTTTTGCTTTTCGATTGTTCAGTTCATTTTTGAGAGAACTAAAAAATATAACACAAGTAGTAAGACGCTGCTGTCCATCAATTATCAAAAGAGTGTTGTTTGACGAAGATTCAAAAAGAAAGTGCCCCAAATAGTACTGCGAAGATGCATTCTTTAAATCTTCTATAAATTGATTGATTTGTTTACTTTCCCAACTGTAAGAACGTTGATATGCAGGAATTTCAAATTGACGATTCTTTGCGTCAAAAAGTTTTTGAATTGTTAGAGATTCCATAAGATGACTGAAATTTAGAAATTCAATTATTTATAATTGACTTGGATTTATTCCCAACGATGACTGATTTCTTTTAAGTGATTATCGTAGGTATAAATCATTTTGTTTCGACGAAAGTTAACAGAATTCCCAGCAATACTTCTAAATTCACCCAGAGATGATTCCCAATTGTGTGCGATTTCTTTGAGTTTGTCATCCATAGAATAAAACATTTTATTTTTTCTAAACACTACGAATGTTCCACTGAATCCCATTAATTCACCTAAAGAGCTTTCCCAATTATGTGATATTTCTTTGCCTTGTTCATTTAAAACATAATACATTTTGTTTTTGTAAATTATATCTGCTATCATCTTTTTTTACCCTTATCCGTGACGGGCGCAACTTTTATTAAATGTTAAATTTATTTTCGGCAAACATATTTTCCCACTGTGCAAAAATTTAGAACACATCAGCAAAAATTTGTTCTCAACATTTTTCCGTAACATATATGTTACGCATTAGGCAAATATAAAAAGAAATCTTTGCGTAGCAAATATGTTACGCAAAACAAATGGAGTATCAGGAAGAGATTCAGTTAATTTCCTCCAAAATAAGAGCTTATCGAATAGAAAAGAATCTTTCGGTACAAGACTTGGCGTATCTCTGCGATATGGAGCGTTCAAGTATGAGCAGAATTGAATCTGGCCGAGTGAACATTACAATAAAAACTCTTTTTACAATTAGTAAAGCACTTGGTGTTGATATGAAAGACTTAATATAGTCTATTCTTT
>JAKSUA010000032.1 GCA_024409235.1 Bacteroidales bacterium
GCAATATAAGTGGCATTTTTTGTTGCTACCACCTTACGTGGATTATCTGTATTACCATCGTTCCATGCTACGAACTGGTTTCCCCTTTCTGGTATTGCAATAATTGTTACGACAGTGTTTGCTTCATAACTTCCTTCGCCATACACTGTTCCAAGAACTTCGTTAGCAGATAGTACCGTTATTGTATAACCAGAACCTTGTTCTCCTTCATTTCCACCTTGTCCTCCTTCACCAGACTCTCCACCTTCGGAGCTTCCGCCTGTGCCATCTGCATTTTTAGTTGTGAACGAGCCTGTATATTCTTTTAGCACCGATTTACTTTTATCTAATGCCTTGAAAGAATAATTGTAGCGTGTTGAAGCAGAAAGACCTGTAATCGTGAATTGATAGCCTTCTACGGCTGCTTTGAGTTGCGAGTTAGAGAAATCTATATTTGCCAACTGCCCCTGTGCGTTGAACGTGAGGGTGCAGAATGTTACGCCGTTGTTGGAAATTGTAAGTGTATAAGAATCAGCCGATTCGTTGATTGGCATTGAAAACAACGCCTCGGTTTTCTCTGGGGTAACTACGATTTCGTCTTTGGTTAATTCTACCGTTTCCGAACCTATGCACTCTATGTGTTTGAATGAGCCCCAACAAACATCTATTTCGTAATCGACTTTGTTATCACAAGGGATGTAGAGATAGCCATTGTAGTTCACAAATGAATTAGAATATGCTTCTGGAGGTGTAGTTGACAAACAGGTCACTTTTGTAAGTTTGGGACAACTCGAAAAAGCATTTGATTTAACAGAGATAACGGAGAAAGTCATTCCTGCTGCTATTGAATTTGGAATTGTTACTTCTGTTAATGAGGATTCGGCATCACAAACAGATACTTCGTTGTTATTCAATACTTTGTAGTAAACACCATCTTTTAAGATTTTTATTCCAGCCCTTGAGATGTCAAAATTGTCTGGTATGGTTATAGAAGAAAGAGTAGTTCCCGAAAATGCATTATTTTCAATTGATTTAACAGTAAAAGTATTTCCTGCTGTCACCGTATTGGGTATATTCAAGTCTTTTGTAGAAGACTCTGTTCCGCAAACAGAAACCTCATTGTTATTCAATACCTTATAGTAAACACCATCTTTTTCAATTTTTATTCCTGCACTTGAGATGCTAACATTGTCAGGCACGATTATAGAAGAAAGAGTTGCTCCCGAAAACGCATTATAATTAATTGATTTAACAGTAAAAGTATTTCCTGCTGTTACAGTACTTGGAATTATAATATCACCTGTATAATGATAATTGAGTACACGAACTTCGTTATTATTCAAAACTTCGTAACAAACACCATTTTTTATAAAATAAATCATGCTTGAAGAGGTTACATTCACGTTATCAGGGATAATTATTGATGATATAAAATCATAATTTTCACTACATCGGGGCGAAAATGCACCATCATCAATTGATGTTACTTGAAACGTTATTCCAGTTGATGTTGTTACTGTACTTGGTATTACAATGTCTCCACGATATTCTGAACAAGGAAGGCTTTCTATTTCATTTGTTACCAAATATGCAATAGAAACTTCGTTGTCGTTTTTTATACGATAACGGAATCCATTTTTTCGAAAATAAAATGAAGCCTCTGATGAATTGCTTGTAAATTCTAATAAATTCCAATTTTCTGGAATCTCATAGTTCCCTGTACCCCTAAAGTCAGGATCTATCGAAACCACGGTAAACGTATTCCCCGCTGTTACTGTCTCCTTAAATTCCACAATTTTACCACCATTATTAGGAGCTGAAAGCACCAGCATTTCATGCCCATTCATTACATGATATAAAAAATCACCATCTTTAAGATACAACTCTACTGTAGATACATCTAAGTCTATTGGCATAGTGATACTTTGCAGGTGTCTCAAACTTACCCCAGTAATAGAAGTAATAGTTGGCGGAAGAGAAATTGAAGCAATATTTTTTTCATTTAGATAAGTAAAAGATGTTGATAACGATTTAATTGTACTAACTGTATAAACTTTGTCAGAATTTGATACAGTTTCTGGAATAACAATATTGATAGAATCACCTTCGCCCGATGATAGACTTACACCATTTACACATGCGGTATTAGACTCGTCATCATATATATATTTGATAGTATATGCCCATACATTCATTCCAAACAAGAACATTAAACTAATTAATAATAATATCTTTTTCATAACCCTTAAAATTTAATGTTCAACAATTTTTCAATCATATTCATAATAGATTCTGCCGTACAGTCGTTTAGTGTGTCAATAATAGACTCGTCGCTGTTGCAGTAATAATTCGAGAGCCACACCACATAATAATCTCCTTTTTCGGCATATTCGTTCACACAACCAATGGTTTCGCCCTTGCTCCGTGAAGCACAAACCACCACATCCACTTTGTAATCCAACGCCCATCCATACCATTCTTCCATATCTTTGGAATTGTCGCCGCTTGTTATTATGCAAATCTTTTTCCCCTTATACTCAAACAAATACCACATATCGCCGTTCCGCAAATCATCAGAATCGACTTGAACAATTTCTTTATGTTGTTTCAGTTTTTTTGCCAATTGATTCAATACCGTGGTTTTCCCCGAATCAGAACGGGCAAAATCGCAGATAAAATATTTTTTACTCATTGTAATGTTTTGTTTTTAATTCTTGTCTTGCCATCTATTCTCACGACCATAGGCAGATTGTCGGAAGTACCAAAAGTTCATATATGCACATAAAAAAAGCGCAGGTACTTGTTTAATTGTATCATTCGGATTCTTGAGGTTCTCGACTACCTTGTCTTACCAAAATCAACAGACAAATACCCACGCCAAACGACGTGAGCATTTTCTACTTTCATTCTTGATAAGACTAAAATTGAAATTGTCGAGATTTCAAAGAATCCAAGATTCAGCAAAAAACGCTTTTTCTACCACCAAAGTGGCTATTTTATATATGTGCGTACAATTACGCGTTTACTTCATAGGCAAAAAATTTTAATGGTTTATATTTCATTTTCTAAAAATTCATAAGGTGAATATATCTGTATTTTTGAAAACTCAAAATGTTTTTTATTTGAGGTTACAATACAATCACATTGGTTATCCTTTGCGCATACATATTGAAGTACATCCTCAAAATCTGTGTTTTCTATATGCAAGGCTTTTGAAAACTGATCGTTAGTCATTGGCAAAATAGAAAATATTGTAGTAAGCAAAGACAATATATTATATAGATTTTCTTTTGGTATTTTCCTTAATATATACGCAATATTCGCCATTGACAGAAAAGATGTACATAATGATATTTTCCCTTCTTCTCCCATTTGCATAATATCTATTGCGTTATTCTCCCCATCTCTATGCAACACAAAATCAAGAATGACATTTGTATCTAAAAACACCTTTTTCATTTACTATTTGTTTAATATATAAAGGCTTCGCTCATCGTTATCAAGCTTTACCGCAAGATTCTGAGTTAAATTGTTAAGTTCTTGTAGACGAGACGAATATGTTTTCTTTGTACATATTTGCTTCTTTATATACGAAAGGCAATTTTGTAGAACACTAATGTTTTCTGTTGTTCCAATTGCTTCTGTAATCTGTGCCTTTAACTGTTGTACAGTGTCTAAACCGTACGAAACAGTAGGTTCTTTTGTTGTTTGCGTCTTCTGCTTGTTCATAATGTAATATTTGTCTTCAAATATAAGAATTATTTCAACTACTTTGAACTTTAATATTTTTTTATGAAATTTGTGAAACAAAAAAATACAAGCAAAATGAAACTTTTAGTCCTAAACTGTGGTAGTTCATCTATCAAATATCAACTTTTGGAAATGCCAGCCGAAAAGGTTTTGGCTGTAGGTGTTGTTGAGCGTATTGGCGAAGCAATGGGTAAAATCAAAATGGAAATCAATGGCAATAAAGAAGCGATTGATTTACCTATTGAAAACCATGAAATTGGTGTTTCTAAAGTTATTGATCTTTTATTGGACCCAAAACGCAGTTTAATTTCAAGTCCAGACGAAATTAAAGCTATCGGTCACCGTATCGTACATGGCGGTGAATTCTTCAGCGAAAGTGTTGAACTTACTCCTGATGCAATAGAAAAAATCGCAGCGTGCAACAACTTTGCACCACTTCACAATCCTGCAAATTTAAAAGGAATAAAAGCTGCACAAGCTGCTCTTCCTAAGGCTGTTAACTGTGGTACATTCGACACTGCATTCCACCAAACTATGGAACCTGTTGCCTATATGTACGGTTTGCCATACAAATACTACGAACAATATAAAATCCGTCGTTATGGCTTCCACGGATCAAGCCACCGTTATGTATCGCAAGAGGCTGCAAAAATGATGAATAAACCATTGGATAACTGTAAAACTATTGTTTGCCACATCGGTAATGGTTCATCGGTTACAGCTGTTGTAAATGGCAAATCTGTTGATACATCAATGGGCTTCACTCCTCTCGAAGGTGTAATTATGGGAACTCGTGCTGGTAATGTTGATATGGGTGCTGCATTCCAAATGATGCGTCAAGAAAAATTGAGCATCGACGAAATCGACAACATCGTAAATAAACAAAGTGGTTTGAAAGGTATTGCCGGTGTTTCTGACATGCGCGATTTACAAAGCATGGCCGCACAAGGAGATAAAAAAGCACAACTTGCAAAAGAAATGATGACATTGAGCATCAAGAAATATGTTGGTGCTTACCTTGCAGAAATCGGCGGTGCTGACTGTATTGCTTTCGCTGGCGGTATTGGTGAACACGACGGCGATATTCGTAAACGCATTCTTTCTGGTTTAGAATGTTTCGGTATCGAAATTGATGAAGCTGCAAATAATACACAAGGCGAAAGTTGGGTTATTTCAACACCTAATTCAAAGATTAAGGTAATGGTAATTCAAACAAACGAAGAAATCGTTATCGCACGCGATACATACGAAATCGTCAACAAAAAATAGTTATTAGTGATTAATGATTAGTTTAAAGTCCGTAAGTGTTTGCTTACGGACTTTTTTATTTTACACAACACAAGAAAATTTCCTCATGTGTATTTCCTGTTTGTAAAATCCAATCTTTCAAATCATAAAATAAATTTCTTTTATATAAATTTGAATCAAACTAATTATTAGATAAAGTGTGAATTGCCACTTTGCTAAAAGACTGTTATGATACAATTTGAACAATTTGAGCTGAAAAATGGGTTAAAATTCTTTGTCAATATAGACAAGACTACCCCATTTGTTGCTGTTAATACATTATACAACGTTGGTTCTAAAGATGAGTCTTCCGAAAAAACGGGATTTGCACATCTTTTTGAACACCTAATGTTTGGTGGGTCAAAACACATACCATCATTTGACACACCTTTGCAAAAAGTTGGCGGTGAGAACAATGCATTTACAACAACGGACATTACCAATTATTACATAACACTTCCAGCAAACAACCTTGAAACGGCTTTTTGGTTGGAATCAGACAGAATGTTGGAATTAGCTTTTTCACAAAAAAGCCTTGACGTACAGAAAAATGTTGTAATAGAAGAATTTAAACAACGTTATTTAAACAAACCATACGGTGATACATGGTTACTTTTACGTCCGTTAGCTTACAAAAATCATCCCTATCAGTGGGCAACAATTGGAAAAGAAACGTCACATATAGCAGACGCTACATTAAGCGACGTGAAAAAATTCTTTTTCTCTCATTACGCCCCTAACAATGCTGTAATTGCAATATCCGGAAACGTTTCCATGAGAAAAGTAAAATCTCTCGCTAAAAAGTGGTTCGAAAACATTCCTCGAAGAGATATCGCAAAAAGAAATCTGCCAGAAGAACCCCTGCAAACAGAAAAAAGAACGCTCACCGTTGAACGCAACGTTCCTGCATCATGCATATTCAAGGCATTCCACATGTGCGACCAACTGAACATGGATTTTTACGCAACTGATTTAATATCAGACATTTTATCAAACGGAAAATCTGCAAGATTATATCAAAATCTTGTACAAAAGCAAAAACTTTTCAGCGAAATAAATGCTTTTATTACCGGCGAAATTGATCCTGGCCTATTTATTATCACAGGAAATCTTAATCCTGGCGTTTCCATGGAAGATGCTGAAAAGTCAATATATACAGAAATTAACAAAATAAAAGAAGGCTTCGTTTTTGACTATGAACTCCAGAAAGTCAAGAACAAATATGAAAGTTCTGCAGTTCTAGGAGAAATCGACGTGCTTTCCAAAGCCCGTGCACTTGCGTACTATGCAAACTTAGGCGACGTAAATTTGGTAAACACACGTATATCAAAATATAACGATGTTTCGTTAGTAGATGTTAAACGCGTTACCGACAAACTATTCGACGAAACAAACGATTCCACATTATATTATTTGGCAAAGAAACAATAACCATGCATTTCCGTAGATTACATAGAGAAAAACAACCTGATTTCCACCCACTTAGTAAATTTTCCGTAAACAATCCGGAACGTTATACTGCAAAAAATGGTATTCCCATCTATTTATTACCGCTGCAAGACCAAGAAATTGTAAAAATAGACTTTATTTTTAAAGCAGGTGACTATGCGGCAAAATCAGCGTTGACACCCCTATCGACACTTGCAATGTTGCAAGAAGGTTCACTAACAAACTCAGGAGAACAAATAGCTGAACGTCTTGATTTCCTTGGTTCTTATGTCTATCAACAAGTATCAAAAGACGACGCAACAATCAGCATCTGCTGTTTGGAAAAACACTTACCGGAAACAATGAACATCATCACAGATTTCATTTTAAATCCAACTTTTCCAGAAGACAAATTCCAAACACATATTAGCAAAAGAGAAGAACGTTATAAAATTGATATAGAACGGGTTGAAGTACTTTCTCAAAAGAAATTAGCAGAGGTTCTATATGGAGAGAAACACCCCTATGGACGTTCCAGTTCATTAGAAGACTTTTCTTCTCTAAAACGCGAGGAATTAATAAAATTCCACACACACAACTATACTGCAGAAAAATGCACAATCGTAATTTGCGGAAATCCTAAATCATACGAAGTTCAAACCCTCGTTGAAATATTAAAAAACAACGGTATCAAAAATTTAGGTAGAACTCCCAAAATCATTGAACCAAAAATAATTAGCGACAAACAAATTAAACATAAAATTGAGAAAGAAAACGCAGTACAGTCTTCTATCAATATTGGAAAAATCTTGGTGAACAAGACCCATCCAGACTTTATTCCTCTACAAGTTTTGAACACCGTACTTGGCGGATATTTTGGTTCAAGACTAATGACAAACATTAGAGAAAACAAAGGATTTACCTATGGAATCGGTTCTGGCATAATATCCCATGAACATTCAGGATATTTCATCATCACCACCCGCGTCGGTAATGAAGTTGTAGAACCAGCCTTAGCCGCAATCTACGACGAAATCAAAAAACTACGCACCGAACTTATTCCTCAGGATGAATTGGATATGGTAAAAACTCATATGCAATCAACGCTAATCAGGAATTTTGACGGTGCAATTCCCACTAGTGAAATGTTGAAAAATATCATCGGCTACAATATAGATTTTAATAATTATTATCAAAAATATTGGAAGACTATTCAGAAGATACAATCTAAAGATTTACTGAAACTTGCGAACGATTATCTAAACGAAGACTCAATGTATGAAATTGTTGTTGGATAAATTTTTTCTAACCACAAAGAAATGTATCGCCATTTCCCTTTTCTTTTGCAGTGCAATACTAACGCACGCTGAAGAAATTGATCCTACCGACGTGTCTTATGTTTCTGTAAACCCCTACACCAATGAAGTTTCTGTTTGCTGGTACAAAAGTGAATCCGCAAACATTAAAAATTCCAGGATTTTATACATATACGACGAAACAACACTAATCAAAGGAAAAGGTATTGTAGATATTCCCGGTAACGAAGACAATACTTTTTTGTTCAAAACCGATACTATATCCCTATTCTCATTTGAAGCAAACGAGAAACCAATATCGCTAGCCGTTGATGCATATTCCGAAAATGGAAACAACAGCACATCGTTGAGAGAATACCATACCACGATGGTTTCATCTGCACAAATAACAAAATGTCCGTCTAAAATTAAAATTTCATGGACAAAATATGTTGGTTTTGGAATAACCGTTGACAAATACGAAATAATTGAAACACAAAACGGTAAAGAAATCGTCTTGAAGGAATGCTCGAATAACGAAAACAACTGTCTTATAGAACTAAACGAAAACAAGGAAAGGAATTTCTTTGTACGTGCAACTTTCACTGACTGCAGAGGTATTAAACGCCAATCAACATCATGCATGTGCGATGTTTCTGAAAAAGCACCAGTTTACCCACAATTCATTGAAATAGCAAACATCAGCATTGAAAAGAATAATGACATTTCTTTAGTCTGTAAATATGACCTTGCATCCGATTTCAGAAAATATATCATCTACAAATCAAAAACGGACACGCTGCATTTTATTGGAATTGATACAATTAACTTACAACCAACAAATTCACCATATTACAATTTCTCAGATAAATCAGCATATATCCAAGACACTGCCGCCTACTACAAAACAGCAGTCTTTGACAACTGTAATGAGAAAGTAAAAGAATCATATATAGTTACACCTATTCAACTACATCTAAGAAACGGTGACGATTTAACAAACATTATTGAATGGTCTCAGAATTCGCCATGGATTTCTGTTGGTCAATATAGAATCTGGAGATCAGAAAACTATGATATCGAGCAAATTATAGATTCCGTTGAGGAATTCCACTACATCTACATAGATGATCTGGACAACAATTTTGAAAACAATTTTTCAATGTGCTACAGAGTTGAAGCAATTCAAAATAGCGAAAGCGAATCATTTGCCTCTTCCACTAACACTGTCTGTTTAAATAAAGAATATAAACTACTTATTCCCAACGCATTTAATCCGTACAGCAACATTCAAGAAAACAAAATATTCAAGCCTAAATATGCATTCATAACAGGCGAATACAAAATGGAAATATTTGACAGATTCGGAGGATGCGTGTTTTCTACCTCAGATATAAATAGCGGTTGGGACGGAACAATCAAAGGAAAAATAGCTCCTACTGGAACTTATCAATACAAAATAAAAATAAACTTACCTAATGGTGAGAAAATTGAGAAATTTGGTGTTGTGAACCTAATTTTTCAATAAAAACTATAAGGTTACTGAATAAACAACCCTATCTTTTAAAGAACGTGCCAAGGTCGCTTCATCCGTATATTCAAGTTCATCACCTACGGAAACGCCACGTGCAAGCATACTTATTTTAACGGAAGGATAATTCTGCAACTTTTTAAAAAGATAAAAACTTGTTGTATCCCCTTCAGTCGTTACTGGCAGAGCGAAAATCACCTCTTTTATCTCACCTGTTGCAATACGTTCCATTAGAGACGTTATGTTCAAATCCATCGGGGAAATCCCCTCTATTGGAGAAATAACGCCTCCTAGCACATGATAAAGCCCTTTGTATTGATTTGTACGCTCAACCAAAAGAACATCCTTTATATTTTCAACAACACATACAGTAGAATTGTCACGCATTGGATTAGAACAGATATCACATAAATCGTTATCCGAAATTGTATGACATTTCTTACAAAAATGTATTTCCGTTTTTAGACGAACTATAGATTCACTTAGATTTTTCGCAAAATCTTCATTTTGTTTTAGAATATATAAAGCCAAACGCAGGGCATTTTTCTTCCCAATCCCTGGCAATTTGCTTATTTCATTTACAGCAAGTTCCAAATGTTTCGACGGCAGCTGAATATCATTCATAGCATTAATCTTCAGTTATTTGCATATAATTTGCAGTCAAATCTTTTGATAAAAGAAGCATTTTTTCTTTCAACGACAAACCATTAAATCCTACAATTTTACCTCTACAATTTTGAGATTTGCACAAACATTTCTTGTTTAATAAATCCGCAGTAACAGTTGTTTCCGTTGTCGCATAATCAAATGTTATTTCTTCACCTTTTTTTATTGGCAGTACTGTAATCATCAAGACTTCTGCAATATTGGTAGAATCATCATAATTGGCAATTATTTGAGAATTAGGAGAGCACGAATGATTTGCAAACTCACCAAATTCACCAGGTTCTATGTGCTTATTCTCAGCAACTTGTATGGATGTTCTCGTCCGTTGATCTGTTGCAGAATCCTCGTAAAGAAACACAATCGTATTTTTTGGAAGGTCTTCATTCGCAACCAAAGCCTTTTCACCGACAACTAACAAGCTATCAGAAATGCGAACGTTCTTATTCTTTATCAAATAATTACCCATTCGTTCTTAATTCTTTAGTTAAACAATCTTGTACTCTGGTAGAAACCTTTCTGCCTTGGATCTTTTCTCATTCTCCACGACATGAAAATTTCATGACTACCAGACGAATAACGACGTTTATCGCCTATTGCACAATCATAAGAATACCCTATGAATATTCTATTTTTCAGAATCAACCCCGCCAATCCAACAACAGATTCATTTGTTCTGAAAGAAGCACCAAGCCAAAAATTATTATAAAAATAAACATTTGCATTATACTCCATCTGCATAATAGAATTTCCCATTTTCATTAATACAGAAGGAACTATCATCATATTTTCATTTGCATTTATTCTATAACTTGCAAAGCCATAATAATGTTTTGGCAAATCACATGCTGTAAGATTTTCTTGACTTTGTGTTATATGAGTTGATGAAAGTCCTATTGTCAACTGTCGAACTACCAATTGTACACCGACATTCAAAGTTGGTGTTATAAAATTATCTTCAACATATCCAAAAGGATCATCCTGAACCTGGTTTTGATATACAAATTCAGAATTATCAACAAAATGATCAATAAATCCAGCAGCAAAACCTAACGACAATCGCGAGCGTGCCCCTAAGTTAACACCATAAGAATAATTTACCGTTGCTGTAACATTATTTTCAAAGCCAACCTGATCATTTACAACATGTAAACCTAATCCACCTAAACGTTTAGTTCTACCATCAACAGTTACAATTTGGAACAGAGGTGCACCATCAATTCCTAGCCAATGTTTTCGAGCAAGTATAGAGGCACGAAAAGTTTCCCCCTCGCCTGTACAAGCCGGATTATAGCTAATTTCATCAAACATATAATTACTAACATTTATATCATTCTGAGCATATGTATGTACAAAACACATACAAATACTAATCAAAACAATATATCGTTGTAAAAACAGCTTCATTACTTTTCCATTTGAATTTGTTTGCGCAAAACATCATTGATTAAAACTCGATGTCCGTTATCGTAACCAACTATAAATGAATTATATCCAAGTTTATCAATTTCATCTTTCATAATAGACGCATCCTGAAATGTTGCAAACATACCTACTGTATATTTAAATAACCCATCAGCATCTTTTGAACAATACGTTGGAACACCAGGAAGATTTTTTTCTATTTTCTTAAATATTGCGTTATTCTTATTGCTCATAGCAGCAACTTGAACACGAAAATACAAGCCGTTTTCACGAGGCTCCTGTTTTCCTGTACTTTCCAACATTAAAACAGTTTTTTGATGCTCTTCAGCTTTCTTTGCTAATTTCAAATCTTCAATATTAACAATAGAGAACGTAGTTCTACGGTTTGCCTGATGTTCTTCTTCAGTTTTTGCATTCGGAAATAATGGATTTGACTCGCCCCATCCCTTCCATGTTAAACGATTGACATCTATGCCTTTTGAATTAATAAAATCAACAACTGCTTTAGCTCTGTTATTGGATAATATTAAATTATACAAATCTGAAGCACGTTCATCTGTATGAGAATTTACCTGAATACATATTTCCGGATTATTTATCATCATCGAAACCAGATTCTCCAGTTCCTTTATTGATTCCGGACGAAGTTCATATTTATCTACATCATAATAAATATCACCAACTTCATATTCACGATTCTTTTCTATTTTTTTTATATCAAAATTCATATCATATCCATGTAAAGAATCCATATAAGTATATTGTGTAACTCCATATGTATTAATCATTTTTCCATTAGGAGTCAAGTAATTATCTTTATACACAAAGATTTTATATTTCGAATCCTTTTCCATGGCTGGATAGTAAAAATACCCTGTTGTGTCTGTCAACAAGGAATCCGTTTCATTTGTTGCAACATTCTTTATTAAAACAAGAGCATCTAATACAGGTTTATCATCCGAAATCACCCGACCGGAAATCTCCACACGCACATCTTTCTTCCTAAAAACATAAATATCATCTCCACCAACACCGCCGATTCTGTTAGAAGACAAAAGACCACAATCTTCCGACAAATACATCAAAGAAAAATCATCAGCACTTGAGTTAAAAGGTGGACGTAAATTTATCGGAACTCCAAACGAATTTCCTACTTTAGGAATATAATAGATGTCCAGCCTGCCATAACCAGGACGGCCGTTTGAAGAAAAATATAAGCCGTTATTATCTGCGACGTATGGATACATTTCATCATTGGGTGTATTCACCATTATACCGGCATTTTCCGGAGTAGTCCATTTTTCTGGATTCAACGAATCTCTATGGCAAATCCAAATATCCGTACCTCCCATTCCGGCAGGATTATTTGAGACAAAATACAATGTCATTCCATCCGGACTGATAGCTGGATGTCCAGAACTATATTCTGTTGTATAATACTGAAACGGCTTTGGTTTCTCCCAAGAATCCTTATTCTCATTATACTTTGAATAGTAAATATTACAATTTTTATTTAATCCATCCGCTCCGTTACATTGCATAAAATAGGCAGCATTATTTTTCGCATCGAATGTAAAGGAACCTTCATTAAAAGAAGAATTTATTGAACCCGATAGTTTTTTTGCAGGAGACCATGTATTTCCATCAACATTATAATATGTTTCATACAGATCTTCAAAACCATCACCCGTATAGGTATATACTATACTATCTGAATTAAAACGTGAAGTTGTAAAAACAATCTTATTTCTGAAAGGAGCAGCCGCGAAATCACCATTTCTAGTATTTATAGCCTGGGCATTTGAAACTTCATATAAAGATTCCCTAGTAATGGCTGTATCGGCAAAGTTACATGCTTTTATGTGTGATTTTGTTTTTACGTCAGACCTATCTGTCGCAAGTTGTTTCTGAAACATTTCACGAGCCTGCTGATAATCACCCATCATCATCAACATTTCTCCATAATCACGATACAAAACCTTTGAAGTATCCTGATAACCAACATTTAATGCTAATTTATAAAAAGGTATTGCCCGTGCATAATTGCTTGCCTTATAATAACATTCTGCTATTTTGAAGCTGGTATATCCAATTAATGCAGAATCACCGTGTTCCCTTGCATTATCTAATACTTTTTCATAATAATTCAATGCCGACGCATACATTTTTCCTTTATATGCAGCATCACCTTTTCTCATTTTTTTGGATTGAGAAAAAGTTGCAGTGGTTAGCAAACATAAAATTATTATGTAAAACAAGCGTCTCATTTAATTAATTCCGAATCAACATCAAAGGACCGTCATATTTTTTCCCTGTCGGTAATGAAATCATATAAAAATATGTCCCCGCCGACATTTCTTTTCCGTTATATGTTCCATCCCAACCTTCATTACCTCTATAAAGTTCCTGTCCCCAACGATTTATTATAATCAACTCCGCATCAGGCATTCCTTCAAAGAAAATATCATTTATACCATCTCCATTAGGTGTAAATACATTTGGTACGCGTACTTCCGGTAAAACTTTAACAGATTTCGTATCAGTGCTTTTACATTCTTCATGAGTATAACCTACCAACGTTATTTCATATTCACCAGCTTCATTAAATACATACGGAACGCCTACAATATTTTCGAAACAACTATCTTCTACAAACCAAGACCAAACAATTGGTTCTCGATATTTTGTTGTGTCTGTCTTATTAATAAAGTATATATCTTCCAACATTTCCACAGCAGTTTTACTGGCTTCCATTTTTACATCAATTACAGGATACAGAATAATCTGTTTTGTCGCATTCACTTCACTCTTGCAATTATTTTCATCTTCAACAGCAACAGTTATCGTATAAGTATCAGCAGGTGCAGTTGGTTTTATCTCAACTGAATTACCTACACTTGAACTTAAATAATCTTTCGGAAAACAAGACCAGTGCTGCGTTTTATATTGCTCTGTCAATTCCAAACTAACGGTATTTCCTTCACATGTAATATCCTCCTCCGCTATAATTTCTGGTACAGGTAAAGGATTTACTATAACAAGAACCTGAGCTTTATCACTCTCACATCCATGTAGCGATTGAGTTACATAAAACGTCTGCGTTCCAACCAATGATGTCTGTGGGATTGGAGTTCCAAGGATTTCATCATACTCTGATGTGTACCAAGTTAAAGAACCATCAACAGAAAGCATTGTCAACAAATCTTCCTCGGAAGCCAAATCATGTAAACAATAATATTTAGCCACACTAGCTGGTTTTTCAGGTATATTGTAAACTGTTATACTTTTGCTGGCCAATTGCTGCGCTTTGCATCCATAAGAACTTGTATAATCAACAGCAACATCATTTTCGTCGTAGCTTTTTGCAGTATATTTTGCAAGCAAAGCATCTTCACTTGAAACTTCAATTCCATTTCCTTCCCAAGAACATAGTGCTTGATATGGTCCTTTTCCATCATCACCAGAAACTACTACTGTTTTCAAATCTGTCGTTGTAAAATCACACATTTCTACTATTTCTGGAGTTATTTTCACTACAGGATTTTCCTGTACCATTACATAATTAGAACTTGCTTTGGTGTACAAACAATCATTCACTTTCGTTTGTAATTGAATATCATAACTTCCTGATTCTAAAACACTTGTTACATTTTTACTTTCAAATGTTTCTTTCGAACCATTTTTAATAATTGTCCATAACCAAGACTCAATTGGATCAGGATATGAAGTAGAAGCATCTTGCAACACTATAGAATTACCCTCACAAATCATACCTCCCCCTGTAAAATCAGGATTAGCCTCTGAAATTTTAATTATATTTCCTAAAAAGGATATCTCACAACCATTTTCATCCGTTATTACCAACGAAGGTGTGTAAAAATTTCCATTTTCATATATATGAGTAATCGATTCAGTGGTAGTTGTTTGGAACTGTCCATCTCCAAATATCCATGAATACTTCTCTGCATTTTTTATTTCCGTCGCACTGAACGTAATTTGAGAATAAGTACATCCATTTTCTGGTTCAACAAACAAATTTCCAACAGGACCTTTTATTGATATAAAATCAGACTTTGTCATTTTATCAGAACAACCATATTCGTCTGTGACAATTAAAGAAACATCGTATGTACCTGATGAATTATATACATAGAAAGCATCTTTTACTGAAATTTTAGAATCCGATTCATCTTCAAAAATCCATTGAAATGTCAAATTTTCTCCATAAGATTCATTTACAAAGGATACTTCAGCCGGAGGACAGACAAACGATGTCTTTAAAGCAGAAAAATCAGCTTTTGGTTTATGAATAAATATTTTATGTGCCACAGACTCTTCACAGTCATTCTCGTCCTTTACCGTTAAAGTTACCGTATATGATTTATCCATTTCAGCATACATATGTGAAACATTTTTTCCAACAGAAACAGTTCCATCTCCCCAACTCCAAGAATAACTCAAATTGCTTCCGACAGAATTTTCTTCTGGAATTATTTCGGTATTAGGACATCCATCTATCGGTATTTTAAAGTTTGTATATGGTTTTGTTGCAGAAATAATTATTGGTTCAGAAATACTTTTACAATTTTTAGAATCAATAACCTGCACAAAAGGTTCGTAATTTCCAATAGAATAGATGTGTTTGTTTGAAATTGATTCATTTGTGGTATCAACATTTCCATCGCCATATGACCAAATATATTTATATATCTCCGATGTGGATTGTGCCTGAAGATATACTGTAAAATCTGCACACCCAGAATTATTTTCCTTTGCCTTAAATTCTGTAATTATAGGATCTGGATAAATAGTTACCACATCATCTCTTACAATCTGACGTTGACATCCTGTATTAGTAAACAAAGTCAACCCAACTTTATAATTTCCTGCTTTATAGAAAGTATGAGTATAAATCGAATCTGCTTCAACAATTGTCGTGTCATGCAATGTTGGTTCTATAAATGTCCATATTCTATTTGTCACCACCTCTTCAGTAAATGTCGTTGTATCTATAAACTGTATATTAGAACCTTTACAAGCAGCAGATTCATTAGTTATAAAACCTATTCTTTTTTCCGAAATTGTAACAGCATGTGTTTTTGAATTAGAACAAGCTTCTTTTGTTGCAATTAAAGATACATCATAAGTATTTTCCGCAGGGAAAACATGATGCGGATTAATCGAATTTGTATCCGCAACAATCACAGTATTAGATTCATCAGACCATTTAAAATGTCCCTCAACTCCATTAGATTCAACAAGAATACTGTTTCCATCCCCAAAATTCCATAAATACGAATCAGCCTCTGCTAAATCCGAGGGCTTAAAGTGCAATGTATCCGAATATGAACACAATAAACATGGATAGAAAGAAAATTCTGCTATCGGAGGCTTTATTGTTATGCTTTTGCGATCATAAGATAACGCAGGACAAGAATACTGGCAAGGAATAACTATTACAGAATAAATTCCTGGAGTATCTAAAGATATACTAAAATGAGAATCTTCAACATACGCCTCTATACGATTAGCAATCGCACTACTGGAAATAGACCATTTATACTGCGTAATTCCATCCATTTCGGAAACAACAAAATCAATCTGTTCACCAGCACAAAATCTTTTTTGTGTTGCAGTAGGTTTTTTTATTGAAACATCCAACCCTGTCGTATTTCCAACTAACAACTCTTTTACAGAAGTATTTACACAACCATAATCCGTTGAAACTGTTAATTGTATTGGATAAGATCCGCCATCATTAAATTGCAACTCTACAACATTCTCGTCTTTAAATTGAATGGAACTTTCCTTACTCCTATCATAAAGAAACTCCCATGATACACTTGAAACATAAGGATCTTTTTGAGGTTTAACAGAAATTGTCTTATTGATACAAAGTTCTTTATTTAACACATCAATCTCTGCATTTGGTAAACTCTTTACAACACAAGAGTCAACTTTTTTAATACCGACACAGCCATTCTCATCGACTATCTGCAGACTTACATCGTAACTTCCCCCATCAACGTAATTGTGTTCACAATTTGGGAGTATAGTTTCCATAGTTTTGGTATCTCCAAAATCCCAGAAAAACGACTGTACATTTTCATTTAAACAAGTAAATGTAACATTGAAATCACTACCATCATCACAACCTCGAGACTTATCAACAGAAAAATCAACGACAGGTTGAATTACCTGAAATTTCTTTTCTATAGTTGATTCGCAACCATTAAAATCAACAACCTGTAGAGTTACAACTGGCTCACAAGCTTTATTGTAGCTTGTTTTTACATTTTTTCCAACTTTCGAAACCCCTGTACCATCATTAAAATCCCAAGCATAAGATTTAAAAAATTGTGGCGAAACTGCTGAAAAAGCGACTTCCGAATTAACACAAACAATTGTTTCTCCCTCTATTTTTATGTCAGGAGATTCTATTTGAATAAAATCCGAAATAGTTTTTGAACTACTACAACCATACAAACTCAGTGTTAATGAAACATCAAAAGAACCTGCTGTTGTATATATATGCGACGGACTTGCTTCCAATGAAAATTCACCATCGCCGAAATCCCACTTATATTCAACATCCGAATTAAATACTTCCGATGAAAATTTTGTCTCAAACGGTACAGAACATGAGATATTTTTATCAACATCAAAAACAACATGTAATGGTTTTGCTATAACAACAACACTTTCTTTCTTTATTGTCGCCGTACAGCCGCTTTCATCTGTCACCATCAACTGAACAGCATATTCTCCTCCATCTGCATACTGATATACAGGATTACTTTCATATGAACGGCCACCATCTCCAAACAACCACAGACACTCCTTTATCAATGACTCCGAACGTGATTTCTCAACAAATGAAATATCGGAACCAACGCAGGCTTTATCAAATGTAACATCAAAATCTGGCTCAGGTAATTTATTTATTATCAAATCTACCGAATGCACACTAGAACTTACCCCATCTAAAACAGTCAATGTTATCGTATATTCCCCTGGCTGATAAACAAATTTATAAGAACCAGACTCGGTTTCGGTTCTTTTTATACCATTACCGAAATCCCATTGCCACATTGAAATATCACCTTCGGATTTATCTGTGATTTCTATTTCTGTATTGCCACAACCTTTTATTTGTGAAACAGAAAAATCTGCTGTTATTTGAGCAGATGCAACAATATTGCAAAATATTGACAATAAACATATTACCAATAACTTACATTTAATATTTCTCAGATTCTTACTCACAACAGATATGTACACATCGCATTATTTCACAATGGGAAAAATAGGTATTTTTCAGAAACAAACAAGCCCATTAAAACAATAGTTTTGTACAAGTTACACACACTTTGTTGATAAATTTACTACCTTGCAAAAAATATCAAGAATGTTGTCAATTCTAATACCTGTTTATAACTGTTTGGTTTTTAAACTGATTCAAGATTTACATAACCAATGCCTTTTACAACAAATTGATTTTGAAATCATTGTAATTGATGATTGTTCATCTATAGAAATTCAACAGCAAAACAAAGCCATTCAAACTTTCTCTCACACCAAGTACGAAGAATTATCTGAAAATATTGGAAGAAGTAAAATACGAAATCTTTTAGCACAAAAAGCAAATTTCCCATATTTGCTTTTTATTGACAACGACACCGAAATTATTAAAAGTAATTTTATACAAACCTATGTTTCCTTATGTAATGACAACATTGTTATTAGCGGCGGTTTGTTATATCCACAAACAGAACCTGAAAATAAAAAAAAATTACGATGGAATTATGGTACAAAAAAAGAGGTCGTTTCCGCATCTAAACGCATGAAAAATCCATATAAATCTTTTAATTCAATCAACTTTGTAATATCAAAAAAAGTATTTTTTAACTTTGATGAATCAATCTGTTCTTATGGTCATGAAGACACTTTATTTGGCTTTAGATTACAACAAGCAAAAATTCCAATCCTCCATATAGACAACCCTATTCTTCATAAAAATAATACCTCTAACGAGAATTTTCTTTTACAAACAAAAGAATCAATACAGACTATTCTCTCTTTAAAAAACAATAAAACAATCCCTCCAGAGTTTTTAAGACAAATTACATTGATGAAAATGTATTTTTTCGTTGAGCAATTACATCTTGTGAAGATTATCGCAAGCATATTTACATCATATCACAAGAATTTAGAAAAAAACATAATTAAACGTTCTTCTTTATTTCTTTTTAACATATACAAAATCAGCTACTTATGTTTTTTAAGCAACAACAAATAAGCTTATGACAAATAGCGTTTCCACCAACTTTGGAAGACTAGTAATGCCCATACCTGCATAGGAGCAAACGACTGCGAATACAACTTAGAGGATTCAACAATTCTTCCAATCGCACCAACATTGAAGATATTTTGTTGTTTTAAAAACGAAGACGATAACAATTGATTTTCTAAATCAAGAAAAGCTTCTTTACACCACATTTGCAAAGGCACTTCAAACCCTTTTTTGGAACGATTGTATAATTCAATAGGTAAATCGTTACGAAAAGCATCTTGCAAAATTCTCTTTTTCATCGTCCCGTTTATTTTATATTCCACAGGCAATGAATTGACAAATTTCACAAATGTATGATCCAAAAATGGCGTACGAACTTCTAAACTATTTTCCATTGACATCCTGTCAACTTTCGTCAACATATCGTTTGCCAGAACCAATTTTTGGTCAGCCAACAAGACATCATTTATAGTCGCCTTTTCCGGGAATTTGCAATACTTCATCTTCAACCACGACAAATCCGAATCTGGATTTTGCAACTCTTGAAAAACTTGCTCGTATGGCGTAAAACTGCATAACCGCAAATACATCTCATCGATTTGCATACCAGCAACTTCGGCATACTTCGACATTTTTCGAAACATATTAAAAATTGCATTTGAACGCGACTGAGGCAACTGTTTCAACAAAGGAGAAGCCTTGGAAATAATGCTATTCAAAATCGGACTGTTCATCTGCCTATAATGAGCCATGTGCTTATGATAGCCTGCAAATAATTCATCTGCACCATCACCCGACAATGCAACCGTAACATGCGGTTTAACTTTATTGCAAAGCACATGCACCGCTATTGAGGACGAATCAGCAAAAGGCTCGTCTATAGAATTCAATATATCATATACTGATTCTTCAAGAGTTTTATTATCTATCTGAATTTCAGTATGTTGAGAGTGTATTTTCTTTGCAACAAGTCGAGCAAACTTTGTTTCATCAATAAAAGGATTATCCTTAAAACCTATAGAAAATGTCTGTAAATTATCAACATACCGACTCGCAATTGTACTCACCACCGAGGAGTCTATTCCACCACTTAAGAATGTCCCCAACGGCACATCCGAAATCAAACGCTTTTGAACTGATTCCGTAAGTTTTTCAACTAACAAATGTTGTGCATCTTCATACGAGCAATGCAAATTATCTATCTCTTGTTCTAAAGAAAAATATCGACGCTCTTCTACTCCATTCTGTGTCACAAATAAAGAACATCCAGGCTCCAACTTATGTACATCTTGCAACATTGTCATTGGTGCAGGCACATACATTAACTGCAAATAAGAAAACAATGCCTTAGAATTCAATACGCGTTCAAAAGGAAATTCCATAATCCCTTTTAATTCCGAAGAAAAGCCAAAGAATGAATCCGTCTGTATATAATACAATGGTTTTATCCCCATTCTGTCGCGTGCCACAAACAATGTTTTTTCCTGTGAATCATAAATAGCAAACGCAAAGAAACCATTTATTTTCTGCATACATTCTCTGCCATATTTACAATACAAATACAGCAATACTTCTGTATCGCTCGAAGAATTGCAAGTTATTCCATCAGCATGTAATTCTGCATAGAAATCACGATAATTATAAAATTCACCATTATAAACTATGGTATAACGCCCAGACTTTTCAGTAAAAGGTTGATTACCAGCTGCTGTTGTATCCAATATCGCTAATCGAGCATGACCTAACGCAACATTATTTTTACATACAACAGATTGATTTTCAGGACCTCTTTTTCGCAAAGTTGCGATAGACCGTTCTACAAAACTTTGATATTGTTTTGCTGAATCTGAAAAAGAAAATATGCCACTAATTCCACACATACAAAAAAGGAGTCTAAATTTAATAAATTTTAGACTCCCTTCATTTTATTTAAATAGAAAAACTATTTCAATTTTTCCAAAGCCACCTTGATACGTCCAGCAGCATTTTTCAATAATTCATCAGAAGTTGCAAAAGAAAAACGAATACATTCTGGATTACCAAAACCTTCTCCCGACACTGATGCAACCAAGCCTTCTGTCAATAAATACATTGCCAAATCACCAGACTTCTTTATTACAGATCCATCAGGAGCTGTTTTTCCTAAAAATGCATTAACTTCTGCAAATACATAAAATGCACCATCTGGAACATAAATATTCAAACCATCTATCTTTGAAAGCTCACCAATAAACATATCACGGCGACGCAAATAAGCTGCGGTCATCTGTTTTGGATATTCCAAACCTCCATTTAACGCAGCAACGGCAGCTTTTTGAGCAACAGAGCATACGCCTGAAGTAACTTGACCTTGTAATTTAGTACAAGCTTTAGCAACCCATTCAGGAGCAGCAATATAACCTATTCTCCATCCTGTCATTGCGTATGCTTTTGATACACCATTTACAATAATCACCTGATTTTTGATTTCTTCGAACTGAGCGATAGACTGATGCTCTCCTACATAGTTTATATGTTCATAAATCTCATCGGCAACAACAAATATTTGTGGATTTTTTGCAAACACATTAGCCAAATCTGCTAATTCTTGTTTTGTATAAACAGCACCACAAGGATTCGAAGGCGAGCTAAATACAAACATTCTTGTTTTTGAAGTTATAGTCTTTTCAACCTGCTCTGCTGTTACTTTAAAACCTGACTTAATATTTGTTGGAATAAATACAGGTTTAGCTTCTGCCAATTTCACCATTTCTGGATAACTAACCCAATATGGAGTTGGTATCAAAACTTCATCGCCAGGATTCAACAAACTTAAAAACACGTTTGACAAAGCATGTTTTGCTCCTGCAGATACAACAACCTGACTTGTCGAATAAGACAAATTGTTTTCTCGTTTTAGTTTTGCACATACAGCCTCTAACAAATCTTTATAACCTCCTACTGGAGAATAAAAAGAGAAATTGTCATCAATAGCTTTTTTTGCTGCTTCTTTTACATAATCCGGCATATTGAAATCTGGTTCTCCAATACTCAAATTGATTACATCTTTACCGGCAGCTCTTAACTCACCACTTTTCTGAGACATGGCCAATGTTTGCGAAGCTGCTAATGCGGCCAGTCTTTTTGAAATTTGTTCCATTCAGTTTACATTCTTTAAAAACCGCACAAAGGTAGAAGAAAATTTGAATTTGCGGCAATCTCCGAGATTTTTTATAAAAAAAAAGGAGATTTCTTTTTGAAACCTCCTCTTGTGGGCGCTAAGGGATTCGAACCCCTGACCCTCTGGGTGTAAACCAGATGCTCTGAACCAGCTGAGCTAAGCGCCCTTTTGATTACATTTGTTTTTCAAATGCGATGCAAAGATAGACATTTTTAATTTACCTCCAAACGTTTTCATATTTTTTTTGATAAAAATTCTGCAACAACATACGAACTTCCACCAACATAGATGACTGTTTCATTCGTAACATTTTGTTTTGCAGCACAATAAGCGTCATGAACCGTTTCACAAATAAAGTATTTTTTTTTCAAAAAATATTTTTCTAAACGTGATATCGGCATCGCTCTCTCAATATTGGGTTTACATATATAATATGTAGCCGTTTCTGGCAACAAATCAATTATAGAATCTATATCTTTATCTCCTACCATTCCCCACACAATACGAATATCTTTCTTCCCCAACCCCACTAACTGAGGCATTGTATAGGAAATGCCATCATAATTATGACCTGTGTCACAAATTGTCAAAGGATTTTCATTTACTTTTTGCCAACGGCCCAAAAGATGGGTGTTTTCCACAACATTCTTGTAACCTTTACTAATCGCATCCTTAGTAATCTTACAGCCACATTCTTTTAACACTTCTACCGCAGCATACACAGTTACAACATTTTTCTTTTGATATTCCCCAACCAGGCCCGCCTTCGCTCTTATTTTTACAGAATCTCCAGCCTTTACTTCAAACTCACCATTCCAAAATTCCGATGTGTTTTCAATATTTATATTGTAATCATTTGAGGCAAAGATAATTTGAGAATCATTTTCTCCTGCTACTCTTTCAAAAACCGCTGCCGTATTTTCATTATACTCACCAATCACAACAGGAACCTTCGGTTTAATTATACCTGCTTTTTCGAGTGCAATTTTGTCAAGCGTATTTCCAAGAATCTGCATATGATCAAATCCTATATTGGTAATAACTGATACTAAAGGATTTATCACATTTGTTGAATCCAATCTGCCTCCCAAGCCTACTTCTATTACCGCATAATCAACTTTCTTATACTGAAAATAATCAAACGCCAAAGCTGTTGTTACCTCAAATAAAGAAGCCTGCATTCCCTCCAACTTAGATCTATACTTCTCAACAAAAGCACAAACATATTTCTTCGATATTGCATCACCATTCACACGAATTCGCTCTGTAAAGTCAACTAAATGAGGCGACGTAAACAGTCCCACTTTGTAGCCAGACTCTTGCAATATAGAAGCTATAAAATGCGACGTAGAACCCTTTCCATTTGTTCCTGCAACATGTACACAAGGAATTTTACTTTCTGGATTACCTAAAAAAAATAATAAATCTTTTGTATTTTGTAGAGAAGGCACAAAAGCACTTTTACCAACTTGCTGAAAACAAGGAAATTGAGAATATAGATATTGTATGGCTTCCGAATATTTCATATAAATAAATTATACCACGAAAGTAATAATTTATTCTGGATATGATTCAGAAAAAGTTTTGTCTGTATAAAAAACCACGATTTTTTCTATCTCTTTCCTTACTGGTGTTGTTTTTTCTGAAACAACGACAGATTCATCAGGAAGTTCTTCTTTTTCTACCATAGGCATTTCTCTTTTTTCAATAGAAAAATCTTTTTCGAACTCCCTTCTACTCTCCGGAACAATACGAACTGTCCCCAACAACAACCAATTTGCATCAATATCAGGAAAAGTATGCAATAAATTCATCAAAAAGCCAATACTCGGCTTATTTCTATTGGAAGCCAATTGAGAAATACTCGCACGATTAACTTTCATCATATCCGCAAACTGAGAAGGAGACAAACGCTTCAAGTTCATCACCTCCATTACCCGTGAATTTATAGCAAACTCTTCGTTCATACCACCACTAGAATAGTTTACAAATGTAAATATTTTATTTTAAATAACAAAAACCGCACTTGTTAAATATTGTAAACAACAATTCAATATTTATGCAACGCCACCTTTTCATATATCACAAACAAACACAATAAATACATTGTAGTTTTATTTTATATAAACATCCTTAATTACTGATATCCATCTAAAAAACATGGTTTAAAAGCATAAAAACGATAAAATCACCTTAAAAGTTCCTTTCACACTTAAATTTCTTATACAAACAACTTTTATAAAACACTGATTTTGTGACTATTATAAATAATAACAACATTTATCTTATTAATAAATAACACTTATATTAAATACCTTTTATCTTAATTAACCAATATTAACTTAATCTTCTTCATAAGATGCATATTCTTCTTCCAATCTTTCAACAATTTGTTCTGCACTTGGTCTTCCTTCTTTCTGGAGGCAT
>JAKSUA010000033.1 GCA_024409235.1 Bacteroidales bacterium
ATCCGGAGCAAGTGTGGGTGTCGGATATCACTTATATAGGTAACAGAACGAATAAAATGCGGTTGCGGAAAGGATAAATGGAATCTTAAAACAAGAATCTCTATTGGAAGAACTTAATTTGCCTTTAAATGACATGAAAAAAGTCATAAAGGAATGCGTTGAAATATATAACAAGCAAAGGCCACATTCGTCTTGCCTGTATCACACTCCAGAATGGATGCATAACCAACGAGGTTGTCCAATAAAAACATATAGAAAAACAAAAATCACAACAGATCGAAATCTGCTGTGATTTATTAATTATTTTTGTCCTATAAAAACTGTAACGCTATTTTAGGACTAGACATTTGAAGGAAATAAAGCTTGATATTTACGCGAATAAAATGCCTGAAAAAGAAAAGCCAAGGAAAATAACAATCCTACAACGTATGGTCCCGTTGTGCTTGGTATAAATGTAGCCAGCGTTGATACTATCAGAGGAGATGTAAACTGACCTAAATACAATGCCGCTGAAATCAACGGCATAACCGTAGTAGCTGCATCCTTTCCTCCTTTAATTGAAGCTATCGTATTTAGGTAAGGCATACCAACCCCATTAGCGATACCTATAAATACAGAGCCTAATACGAGTACAGAGGTTGAAACTCCACATGAAAAAAAAGCAAAACCAATACAAAATGTTAGTGGTGCCAAATATTTCATATATCTTCCCATACAATTCATCATCACACCAAAGACAAGACCAAGTATAGCCGCAATTACATCTAGTCCTACCATAATTAAAGTTATGTCATTTCCTGTTAATTCAACATTTGCACGAGACAAAATAGCGAAGTTTGTTGGAAAAATAAAAAACAAGAACATTTGTAAATACATACCTATAACAGAAGGAGCAAAACGAGTTAATGAAGCTAACGGTTTTTCTTTGTTCTTTCGTGCTCGAGTTATACCCAGTTCGCTTTCATAGTAATCTGGAGAATTTTTCATAGTCTCTTGCCCTGTAACAAGTTTTTCGTTTGGAAGAAATACAATGACAAGTACAAACGCTATCACGCCTAACAAATACACAAGAAACGCACTATTCCAACTTATATTGGCCAAAAGCCCACTTAATAAGGTTGCAATTACCCCTCCCATTTGACTCATAAATGCAGATAAACCCATTAAATGTGCTTGTTCCTCAGGAGGGAAATAATATGCCAAAAGTCCTGTAGAAAGTGGCATAATCATACCAACACTTACCCCCAACAAAGCCCTTAAAATCAATATACAATAGATATCTGAGACAAAATATGCACCAACTCCAAAAATTATATACATGGAAAGCCCCAAAAGGGCAATTGATTGTGTTCTTATAAACTTACACAACCATGGGAATAACATTGTCGTAACAATTATAGTTAATGCAGGAAGACTAACAATTAGCTGAATCAAAAGATTGCTACAATTAGAGAAATGTTCACTTATAACGCCAAGTGCTGGAGCCATAGCCGCACCAGCCATAACAGTCAACAAAGAAATTGAAAGAATTGTAAACGTAAGCGCTTTAGATTTTTTTTGTTTTTGTTTCATAAAAATAATATTTAGGTTTAATGGAGTTTACAGCTCTACCAGGCTGCAAATTCTTCTGTCACCTACAATCCTTATGAATCCTTGGTTGCTTACGAAAATGCGAAACAAATGTACAAAAATTTTATTTGTACACTTTTCATACAGCTAATTTATTATTTTACAAGCTGTCTAAATTTTCTATATAATTATACCTTTGTTATTGTTCAAAATTTAGGGAGTATTATAAACAACAAATTTTGATAAAATGCAACACTTTGTATTCCAACAAAAAAGGTCGTAACTCTTTGAGCTACGACCTTTTACTATGATAAGTAATTTAACTTTGCGTCAAATTACTTCACCTCCTCAAAATCAACATCTGTCACTTCGTCATCACCTTTTGAAGAACCACCTTGTTGGCCTGCATTAGGATTTCCTTGAGGTCCTTGTTGTGCTTGTGCATTGTACATATCTTGAGAAGCTGCTTGGAATACAGTATTCAATTCGTTCATAGCTGCATCGCAACCTGCAACGTCTTGTTTGCTGTGTGCTTCTTTTAATTTTGCTAACGCACCTTCGATTTGAGATTTTTTATCTGCTGGCAATTTGTCACCAAGTTCTTTCAATTGCTTTTCTGTTTGGAAAATCATAGAATCTGCTTGGTTCAATTTGTCTATTCTTTCTTTTTCAGCCTTATCTACAGCTTCGTTAGCTTTAGCTTCTTCGCGCATTCTCTTGATTTCGTCATCGCTCAAACCAGATGAAGCTTCGATACGGATACTTTGTTCTTTACCAGTACCTTTATCTTTTGCAGATACGTTCAAAATACCGTTAGCGTCGATATCGAATGTTACTTCGATTTGAGGAACACCGCGTTGTGCTGCTGGGATACCATCCAAGTGGAATTTACCAATTGTCTTGTTATCCTTAGCCATAGAACGTTCACCTTGCAATACGTGGATTTCAACTGAAGGTTGGTTATCTACGGCAGTAGTGAATGTTTCAGACTTCTTAGTTGGGATTGTTGTATTTGCTTCGATAAGTTTTGTCATCACACCACCCATGGTTTCGATACCTAATGAAAGTGGAGTTACATCCAACAACAACACGTCTTTTACTTCACCAGTCAACACACCACCTTGAATAGCGGCACCAATAGCAACAACTTCGTCTGGGTTAACACCTTTTGAAGGAGCTTTGCCGAAGAATTTTTCTACAGCTGCTTGGATAGCAGGAATACGAGTTGAACCACCTACCAAGATAACTTCGTCGATATCGCTTGTAGAAAGACCAGCATTCTTCAATGCTGACTGACAAGGAGCGATAGTTCTTTGAATCAAATCATCAACTAATTGTTCGAATTTTGCACGAGTCAATGTACGAACTAAGTGTTTTGGAACACCGTCAACTGGCATGATGTATGGCAAGTTGATTTCAGAAGAAGTTGTGTTAGACAACTCGATTTTTGCCTTTTCAGCAGCTTCTTTCAAACGTTGCAATGCCATTGAATCTTTGCTCAAGTCAATACCACCATTTTCGTTTTTGAATTCTTGTACCAACCAGTCAATGATTCGTTGATCGAAGTCATCACCACCAAGGTGAGTATCACCGTCAGTTGATTTTACTTCGAACACACCATCACCCAATTCCAATACAGATACATCGTGCGTACCACCACCACAGTCAAACACAACAATCTTCATATCTTTGTTTGTCTTGTCCAAACCGTATGCAAGAGCTGCAGCAGTTGGTTCGTTTACAATACGTTTTACTGTCAAACCAGCGATTTCACCAGCTTCTTTAGTTGCTTGACGTTGTGCATCGTTAAAGTAAGCAGGAACAGTGATAACTGCTTCTGTTACATCTTGACCAAGATATTCCTCTGCTGTTTTCTTCATTTTTTGAAGAACCATCGCTGAAATTTCTTGTGGAGTGTACAAACGACCATCGATATCAACACGTGGAGTGTTGTTGTCGCCTTTTACAACTTTGTAAGGCACACGAGAAATTTCATTTGACAAACGATCGTAAGTTTCACCCATGAAACGTTTGATTGAATATACAGTCTTAGTTGGGTTTGTAATTGCCTGACGTTTTGCAGGATCACCAACTTTTCTTTCACCATTGTCAATAAATCCAATAATAGAAGGTGTTGTACGTTTACCTTCGCTATTTGGAATTACTACAGGTTCATTACCTTCCATAACCGAAACGCACGAGTTAGTGGTTCCTAAGTCAATTCCTATTATCTTTCCCATTGTATTAATGTTTTAAAGTTTTTTACTAATTTTTCTCACTTATGGTCAATCTTTGTGCCATGTGTTTTTTTTCATTTTTGAATGATATTGTGGCAGAATAAAAAGGGAAATAAAAATTTTTTGGCAGATTTTACTGACAAAAATTCATAAACGCTTAGCAATTCCTGACTTTCTTCTGTATGAAAGGTGTATCGGGAACTCTCAGATATTTGTTGCTAAAGTATATAACCACCAAAGTAAGCATCACTCCAATACAAGCGCCGACATAAACATCCACAAGAAAATGCTGTAGCAGATAAATCCTTGAAAATCCAGCAGTTAAAGCAATTACAAAAAACACAATTGTCCAGATTTTCTTTTTTGAAAACGAAGCAAGCAAAGACATCACCGAAAAAGCTAACATTGTATGTCCCGAAGGAAAAGAATAATTTTCCTTATAAACATCAACGTCTTTCAGAATATGTTTATACGACTGCAAAGGCAACAACTTCGTGGGACGAGGAATATTACCAACAATATAATCTTTTAGAAGCATTGTAACAATACCGCACAGCAGACCTATAATTATTAACAGCAAGACTTTTCTCCGGGAAACAAATAATAAATATACTGCACCGATTAAGATACACCACCACTCAAATATCTGAGAATAATATATCATAATTGGATCCAGACCATAATTAGCAATATGGTTATTTACCCAAATATTCAAATATGGTTTTGAACATAAAAGTAACGGAAACAAGCCTAATAACAGAAAAACATAAAAGCAATACAAGAAATAATTCTTTGTAAGAAAGTCTTTTATGCTATTTTGCTGTATTTCCACCTAATAAGTCTTAATTATATGATACAACGTATCTCTTTCAACAGGAGTTTTATTTCCGTCTTTTATAAGAGAAATCATCTCATCCTGAGTCAAACAAGGACGTTTTTCAACAGATCCTGCCATTGAATATATTTTTGTCGAATCATTGATTGTACCATCAAAATCATCAACACCATAATCCAACGTAATCTGAGAAAAATCTTTTCCTAACATCGGCCAATAAACCTTTAAATGAGGAATATTATCAAGGAACAGACGGGTTATTGAGAAATTTCTCAAATCCTCGGTCCAAGGAAGTTCACGTTCTATGCCAAGCACATTATTTTCCTTTTTATATTTTAAAGGAATAAACGCATTGAAACCATTTGTTTCATCCTGCAATGTTCTCAATCTATTAAGATGATCAACACGATTTGCAAATGTTTCTCTATGCCCATACAAAATCGTAGCATTTGTCTCTATACCAAGCAAATGCGCCTGTTTATGAATAGCAAGCCAATCTGCACTCAATGTTTTTGAAGGACAAATTTCCGCACGAAGTTTTTCATCAAAAATTTCAGCACCACCACCAGGCATTGCATCCAATCCGCTGTCTTTCAACATACTTAGCACTTCTTTCACTGACAAATCATTCAATTTTGCCATGTATTCAATTTCAACAGCTGTAAATGCCTTAATATACACGTGCGGCAACACCTGTTTTACTAATTGCAGAAGACTGCAGTAATATTCAATTTTTCTCGAAGGATGACAACCACCAACAATATGAACTTCGGTCAATGCTTCTTTGGGAATGACACGTAACTTTTCCGCAATCTCGTCAAGTGTATATTCCCAACTATCAGCATCTTCCTTTTCTCTATAATACGAACAGAATTTACATTTATGCACACAGACATTTGAAGGCTCTACATGTATGTTTTTATTGAAAAATACAGAAGAACCAAATTTCTGATTCTTGACATAATTAGCCAGCATTCCAACAAAATTCAAGTCTGCTTTTTCATATAACAACAATGCATCATCACACGAAATTCTTTCGTTTTGAAGAACTTTTTCTGCTATTTTCTGCAAATCACCATTTACAGAAGTTTTCAGCATAATATCTTGAATTTCTATAGAATCCATGGCTTACAATATTAAAATTCTCTTCTTCTTCCTTTACGATTTCCTCTATCTCGGTCAAAGCGGCGTTCGCCACCTCTTTTTCCTTTTCCAAAATCACGATCTCTGCGGGAATCACCTCCTCTGCGTGAGCCTTTGAAATCATCACGTTTTTTAGGTTTTTCTGAATTTTCCGCTGGTTTTGGAGCCATTGCTACCTGAACAGAAACTGGCATACCTTCATATTTAGCATTAGCTAAACTCTTCAAGATTTTATCTGTATATTGTGATTCCACCTCGAAGAAAGAAAATGAACGCATAATATCAATTGCTCCATAATGAATGTCCCTGTCATTGGCATTTTCATTCAACAATTTCAATAACTTACCTTGATCAAGTTGCTCTTTTTTACCAATATTCATGAAGAAACGTGTATAGTTCTTGCCATCAGATTTTCCTCTATCACGGCCTCTTCTATCTTCACGTCTTTCACGAGGACGTTCATCTGCATCGCGTCTTTCACCTCTATCGCGGCGACGTCCACGTTCATTACGTTCTCTATTTTTGTTTTCAGCTTCCTTACGACGTTCATTTTCCTTTTCTACATCAAGATTAATATCCGTCGCATTTTCGTAGTAGTCTAAAATTCGATTAACCTCAAAAGAAACAAAACGTTTCACAATTTCTTCGGAACTTAAACCTTCAAATTTTGGCAAGATTGGAGTTAGCAAATCATTGATTTTTTCCTCATTAACCTCAACCGAAAGCACCTTATTGATTAAGTCCTTTAACTGTACCGAACAAATTTCCTGTCCGCCAGGAACTTTCTTTATATCAATTTTTTTCTTTATAATTTGTTCTATACGTTTCAGTTTGCCCTTTTCACGCAAGTTTGCAATCAAAATTGAAACACCTTCTTTTCCTGCACGTCCAGTTCGTCCGCTTCGGTGAGTGTATGTTTCCAAATCATCAGGAATAGAATAATTGATTACGTGAGTCAAATCATGAACATCCAAACCACGTGCAGCAACATCTGTTGCAACAAGCATATTCAGATTTTTATTACGGAATTTTTTCATCACATAATCGCGCTGTGCCTGAGATAAATCTCCATGAAGAGCATCTGCGTTATATCCGTCGCTCATCAACTGATCCGCAACTTCTTTAGTTTCTTCACGAGTACGGCAGAAAACTATACCATATATATCTGGGTAAAAGTCCGCTATTCGTTTCAACGCAATATAACGGTTTTTAGAGCTTACTATGTATGCCTGATGAGAAACTGTTTCCGCACCTGAGTTTTTGGTACCAATTGTTATTTCAAAAGGATCATTCATATAATTCGAAGCGATTCTACGAACTTCTGTCGGCATAGTTGCAGAAAACAACAATGTTCTTTTTTCCGACGGAGTTTGTTCCAAAATTGCATCTAAATCATCCTGAAATCCCATGTCAAGCATTTCATCAGCTTCATCAAGTACAAGATTTCTCACATTTGACAAGTCAACTTTTTTGCGTTTGATAATATCAACCAAACGTCCAGGTGTTGCAACAACGATATGCACACCAGCCTGGATTTTCTTTATTTGACGAACAATATCAGCACCACCATAAACTGCAACAGTCTGTAATGGAAGATATTTTCCATAATTTGTCAAATCTCTTTCAATCTGCAGACAAAGTTCACGTGTTGGACAAATAACCAACGCCTGAGGGATTGAGTTCTCATAATCCAATTGAGAAATTAACGGCAAACCAAAAGATGCAGTTTTTCCTGTACCTGTTTGAGCCAAACCAATCAAATCCCTTTTTTCTGTCATTAAAAACGGGATTGCCTGACTTTGAATTTCTGTAGGTTTTTCAAAGCCTAATTCTTTTATGGCCTGCAATACTTCTTTTGAAAGCAAACCACCTTCTTCGTATAATTCCATACTATCTATTTTAGGGACAGAACCGCCTGTCCATTACGGAAAGGAATTACACGAATAAGCGTTTTACGAAACAGCAGAATGTAATGCCTTTCAAAAAATAATTTTATGCTTCTTTATTCAATAAAGCTTCCTTGATTTTTGCCTCTATTTCATCGCGAAGTTCATCATTGTCACGCAACAATGCTTTGACTGCATCACGACCTTGTGCCAATTTTGTTTCACCATAGCTAAACCATGAACCACTTTTCTTGATAATGTCAAGTTCCACACCCATATCTATGATTTCGCCAATTTTTGACACACCTTCACCAAACATAATATCAAATTCTGTTTGACGGAATGGAGGTGCAACTTTATTCTTCACAACCTTTACACGTGTTCTGTTTCCAACAACACTGTCACCGTCTTTTATTTGTCCAACTCTGCGGACATCAATACGAACTGATGCGTAATATTTCAAAGCGTTACCACCTGTTGTAGTTTCAGGATTTCCGAATAATACGCCAAGTTTATCACGTAACTGGTTAATGAAAATAACTGTTGTACTTGTTTTGTCTATAACACTCGTAAGTTTTCTCAAAGCCTGCGACATCAAACGTGCGTGAAGTCCCATCTTTGAATCACCCATATCACCTTCTATTTCAGCCTTTGGAGTAAGAGCGGCAACAGAGTCAATTACGATAATATCAATTGCTCCAGAACGAATTAACTGATCTGCAATTTCCAACGCCTGCTCACCGTTATCTGGCTGTGATATGTACAAATTTGCCACATCAACACCTAGATTTTCAGCATAAAAGCGATCAAAAGCATGTTCAGCATCGATAAATGCAGCTAAACCACCTTTCTTTTGTGCTTCTGCAATAGCATGGATAGCCAATGTTGTCTTACCAGAAGATTCCGGTCCGTAGATTTCAATAACACGTCCACGAGGATATCCTCCGATTCCCAATGCTACATCTAATCCGATTGATCCGGATGAAATACATGGAAGATTTTCTGCCACATGTTCCCCAAGTTTCATTATGGCACCTTTACCATAGGTTTTGTCAATTTTATCAAGCGTCAACTTCAATGCTTTTAGTTTTTCCGCCTGATCAGCTTTATTGTCTTGTGCTTCTATCATGATTTTTATTTTTTGCAAAGATATAATTTTCCTTTCTACAAAAAAATTGTTTCTGGGTCTGATTCTATTGATATTAATGTGACAATCTATTTAATATCAATTATAACGTTACTTTCAGTTTTTTCAACGTTTCTTTTGGATTTTCTGAAGTAAATACCGACGCTCCGGCAACAACTGCATCGGCTCCGGCTGCAGTAACTTCCTCAACATTTTGAAGTCCTATTCCACCGTCAACTTCTATCAAAACACGCAATCCACGGGCTTTTATCATACTACGGACTTCCTGTATTTTCGAAATTGTTTCTGGAATAAATTTTTGTCCTCCAAAGCCAGGATGCACCGACATTATCAGTACAAGATCAACAAAAGGAAGTATATCATTCAATACATTAGCAGGTGTTTCAGGATTAATAGATACTCCTGCCTTCATTCCGTTCGCATGAATCTGGTCAACAACTTTTTTCAAGTCTTTACAAGCTTCGTAGTGAACCGTTAAGAAGTCTGCTCCTGCCATTTTGAAACGTTCTACGTATTTTTCCGGATTCACTATCATCAAATGAACATCCAAAGGCTTTTTGGCAATTGGCTGAATCGCTTTCATTACAGGAAATCCAAAAGAAATATTAGGAACAAAAACGCCATCCATTACATCTACATGCATCCAATCTGCGACACTTTCGTTTAACATTTCAATATCAGCTTGAAGATTTGCAAAATTTGCAGAAAGAATTGAGGGAGAAACTATTGGCATTTGTTTTGATTTTAAAGTTCTATATTAAGTTCACCTTTTTCGTATTGTTTGAATCGGACTGACAAAGCACCTAAGAGGTTTGAGAATGTTTTAACTGCTTTTTGCGTGTCTTCCGTAATTTCCTTTTTTTGAAGACGAAGCACCATCATTCCATACAAACCTGTAAAACAAGCATCTATCTCGTTCTTCACAAATCCGTCGGAACTATTGATGATTTCCGTTATATGCGGCATTGCAGCTTCAAAAAGTTCCTTGTATTTTTTTTCTTCGGGATTTTGCAGCAGTTTGATGTTCAAAGTAGATAAATCCTGAACTAATTCCTTTAACTGCATTAAATGTCCTTTTTTGTGAATGCCTTCAGCTTTCATTGCATCTGCCATGTCCTGATACCATTGCTTTATTGCCGGCATCTGCAAAGGCGACAGTGTAAATCCCTTCACTAATGATTCCACATCATAGTTATACGCGCGGAGCAAATCCTCTAACTGCCACATATACAGCACATATTCGGCTATATTCTCTTCACGTTTCTGCTTCGCAATTATCATCGACTATCTTTTTGAAATCGTGTGCAAAATTAGGATTTTTTATTAATTGAGATAATGAAACAACAAGTTTCCACAATAATTCTAAATATAGCCAAAGTCTTCCAGAGCACGGCGGTCTTTTTTCGTTGGTCGCCCAGCACCTTTATCGCGGAACACTGTGAATACCATCTTTACATCTTCCAACTTCTGAAGTTCCGACTGTGGCGTTACATCTTTCACAAAATCAACCACAACCTTTGCTGATTCTCTTTGTGCCAACAAACCTAAAACTTCATAGGAACGTACAATTGGAGGACGTTTTATGTTTACCACATCACCTATTTTTACAATATGCGATGGTTTCACATATACACCGTCTATCGAAATCTGATTGTTTTTACAAGCTGTTGTTGCAAGACTCCTCGTTTTGTACAAACGAACAGACCACAACCACTTGTCTATCCTCAGATTTTCTTCTATTTTCGGCATATTATAATTCGATAAAATTCTTAAGAATTTTTGCTCCAACGTCTCCACTTTTTTCTGGATGAAACTGAAAAGCAAAGAAATTATCTTTCTCTATTCCGGCACTGTAGTCAAGCACATAATTGCATGTTGCGGTAGAATGAGGATTCATCTCTGCATAATAACTATGCACAAAATACACATAACTTTCTGGATTAATATCTTTTAACAAAGTGCCTTTCAAATCAAATATTGTATTCCACCCCATGTGAGGAATTTTTTCCATACCTGCAGGAAAACGTTTCACATTCACATCAAATATGCCCAAGCAGTCAACATCTCCTTCCTCGGAATGTTTACACATCAGCTGCATGCCGAAACAGATTCCCAAAAAGGGCTGTTTCAAAGACACTAACACTTCGTCTAAATGACGCTCACGCAGATAAGGCATTGCCGTTCCCGCATCACCTACTCCGGGGAAAATTATCTTATCAGCCTTGTACAAAATTTCAGGATCATTTGTCACAATTGGTTCTATTCCCAAACGGTTAAGAGCATAGCTCACCGACTGAATATTTCCCGCATTATATTTTACTATCGCTACCTGTTGCATATCTTTGATTTCTTGTTACAAAAATAATATTTTTTACATTCTCTTGGGATTTTTTGGAAACCATCCCTTTTCTACACGTTTTTCCTGTTCTATTATTTCTCCAATTCCCCACATCATCGAGAAACCTGCAATACACAAACTTGCCGCCAACACCATATTCTCACTTAGTAAGGCAAGGACTAAAAAGAGCAAACCTGATATTAAAAAGAACACCCAAAATCTTTTAGTAAAATAATATTCACCTGCAATACAAGCCCAATGTCCAAAGGCTATAGCAATAAAGGTTGCCAAACCTACAATAAAACCGGAAAGGTTCAGTTGCAGACCAAATAATTGTATGACAAAATCAATATTCATACTCTCTTTTTGGATTTTTAGGAAATCTTCCTTTTAACACACGTTCATGCTGTTCTTTTATTTCTTTGCTTGACCATACCAAAGAAAAACCTATAACACCACATGCAATCGATACCAATGTGGATTCACAGAAAAAAGACAACACAATAAAAATCACTGCCGGAATCAATATCCATCTTGAGGATTTTTTTCCAAAATGATATTCTAATTTTATTACCAAGGGATGACAAATTCCTATAAGCAAAAAACTACATAATCCAACTACAAACGCTTCCCAATTCATATTTTCATTCAAAAACAACGCCAATAGAATCAACTGAATATGCATAGAATCTACCTAACGCACCTCCAACTAAATTTGATTTAGGATTATCGGGTGCAGAAAACATTCCCGTACTGGAATTTGAAAGTGCCAAGGTATTATAAAACTCATACGCAGGCTTATCTATCGATTTTAAATACATCATAAGTTTGTCGCCAACTTCATACACGCCTAACATAGTAACAAGCTGCACATTTTGTCCGTCAAAATATCCGTCGTCAGTTACACTGGAACTTTTCATGGTATCGTTCTCGTAAGTTTCGACTCTATAGTAATTCTGTTCATTTTTTGGATCGGTAACATATACCAATACATCATATAAATCTGCAGTAGAATCAATCTGATGATACATCTCCGAAAACTCTGAAAGTCTAACAACAACACTGTCCCATTTTACCGTTTTCGGCATATATGTTTCCCCTGAAATAAAGGTATCCCCTATCGTAACCGCCAAATGATATTTTGTTTCCATTGGGAAACTATATTTTATAGAATAAAAACCAGTGGAATCTTCTTTTAATGTCAGTATGGTATCATTAAAAGCCACTGTAACCTTCGCATCCGAAATATAAGGAACGTTCGAAGGATTTAAATAACTGGTGGTTTTCGAAAGAATTACCGTTGCTTTTTCCTGAGAGATTGTTGCTTCCACCACAATTCTTGGTGCTGCTGTATTCAATTCAAAATCGTCCATTACCTCAACACAGGAACTACATACAGTTATCAGCAATGCTATTATTATATGTAACTTACCTTTCATCTTTTAAAATTTAAAGTTCCACGAAATTGATGGGATTATCGGGAATATTGTAACTTTTACAGCTTGTAACACATCCGGATTTTCGTCATCAACAGGTTCAAAATAAATCATATAGGCATTTTTCCTGTTATAAACATTATATACAGACAACGACCAAAGTGATTCAAATCTTTCTGACTTTGATGCTAAGTACGTCACGCCAAGATCCAAACGATGATACGCCGGCATTCTATAGTCGTTTCTGTCGGTATAATACGACACGGTGCTTCCGTCAATAATATATTTCCCAGAAGGATATGTTACTGCATCGCCAGTTGAATACACCCACGTTGCAGAAGCCTTCCATCTCTCTGTGAAATCATACATCAAAACAAAAGAAAAGTCATGAGTTCTATCATAACGCACAGGGTACCATTTCCCTGAGTTTATTCCCTGAAACTGCTTTTCTGTCTTCGACAATGAATAAGAAATCCAGCCGGTTAAATCTCCCAGATTCTTTTTCACAAACAGTTCCAAACCATAAGAACGGCTATGTCCGTACAACAGATACGCCTCCAAATTTGCATTCAAAAACAGATTGGCACCATTCTCGTAATCAATCTGATTCTGCATCTGTTTGTAATAGACCTCAGCAGAGGTTTCGTACATATTCTCATTAAAGTTTCTAAAATATCCTATCGACAACTGCGAGCAAGTCTGCGGTTTCGTTTTATTAGAACTTGGCATCCAATAATCTGTAGGCATAGAAACTGTTGAACTTTGGATTAAATGCACGAACTGACTAGTACGCGTAAATGCCGATTTTATGGAACTGGTTTCGTCAATTCTAATGTTCATGCTAAGGCGCGGTTCTAAATTTGGATAATAGTTCACAATTTCCCCACGTTTGAAAACAGTGCTGTCCACAATTTCATGCTCTTCATTGTATTCATAATTTGTTGTTGCACCCAAACCTATAAAATTAGAAAAACGCAGACCATATTCTATTTTCACAATATCCTTTATTGTTTGAGAATTATTTACATACACATTTGCTTCGAGTGCTGTACGTTTGTCCAAGTCTATTGGTTGCTCCAACATGGAAGTCGTTAAATGTCCTGGAGCAAACCGATGCATCATAACATTTCCTCCAAATTGGATTGTATTATTTGAAAGACGGTACTCGCAGTCTTCTTTCCAATTGAAATCCGTAATTCCCGAAGTTAAACATGCATCAAGAATAGACATACCTAGACTTGTTTCCGTATCGAAACGGCTGAAGACCAACGACGAAGTCACTTTTGCCTTTTCTGACGGAAGATTTACCCAAGAAAATGTCGATGTAATATTTCCACCTTCCAAGCCAAACATATCTTTAAACTTAAACACGTCACGGCCTATATATCCCGACAGACTAATTCTATTTTTTTCATCAATCACATCAACAAACTTGTAATTTACATCGAAGAAATGCAGTTTTGTTGTACGGAGTGATTCGTCTTTTGCCATTTTCAAAAAGATATCGGCATACGTTCTTCTTCCTGCAATCAGAAACGAACTTTTCCCTTTTTGTATCGGACCATCAATTTCAAAGCGCGAAGAAATTGTTCCTATACCTCCCTGTCCATGAATAGATTCCTTACTGCCTTCCTGCATAGTAACATCCAACACAGACGATAGTCTTCCTCCATATTCCGCGGACATGCTTCCTTTATACAATTTTGCATCTTTTATCGCATCTCCGTTAAAAACAGAGAACATTCCCATCATGTGCGACGCATTAAAAACAGGTGCATCATCAAGCAATATTAAATTTTGGTCGGAACCGCCACCACGAACATAATATCCGCTACCGCCTTCCCCGGCACTTTTTACACCCGGCATCAGCTGCAAGGTTTTCAACACATCATTTTCACCGAACAGAACAGGAACCATCTTTATTTCCTGAATACTCAGCGTCTGCACACCCACTTGTGTTGACGATATATTGTAATCCTGTGCCTGAGCAGTAACAACAACGTTCTCAATTTTTATTGCACTCGAAGACAGACGAACATTTTTCTTTACATTATCATTTATCTGCACATCTGTCTGTAAGTCTTCATATCCCAAATAGGAATACTCAACTTTGTATATTCCTTTTTTTAACGGGATATAATATGCACCTTTGGTATCGGTAAACGTTCCAATGTCCGTACCAACTACCGACACTGAGGCACCAACCAGCACTTCGCCCGTTTTAGAATCTTTCACAACACCACTTAATGCAAATTGTTGTGCTATTGCCATTAACGACAATACAAGAAACATAAATGAAGTGAACGTTTTTTTCATTAATAACGAATTACAAAATCTTGTTTTATAATACCTTCTCTAAAAAACACCAAGCCCTTTTGGCACAAATCAACACTAACCGTTACCCTTTCGTCTGCAATGATTGTTTTCCACGCTTCATTCATGCCTTCGCTCCACGATATATCATCAAAAATCAAGACTGTATTCGAATTACAGTAAGGGAAAATCTGTTCAAAATATCGTAATGTGGCCTCTTTTGTATGATTTCCATCAATAAAAGCACAATCTACCGAACCAAGTTCTTCTAGAGCAGACGACAATGTATCATTAAAATTTCCAACAATAATTTTCACATTGTCCACTTCACATTGCTTCATGGTTTCCTTTGCGTATTCTGCAATAGATTCCGCACCTTCCAACGAGATTATTTTAGCATCGGGCGCTCCGCAGGCAAGATATGCCGTACTGATTCCCAGGGATGTTCCTAGTTCCAAAACAGTTTGAGGCTGATAACGATGCACTAAATTATATAGCAGTTTTGCATATTTTCCATCGGAAAGACTTGTACTAGCTATATAATTGATTTTCCGGCAATTCGAAGCATTTTGTTTTGAACCGGCACCAAAATCCTGAATTTTTATTTCAGTAGAATCATTCAGCAAACATTTCCTTCTTTTCTCAATCTTTTTAAACACAGATTTTGAAGGTTTTGCACGGAATACAGACTGTATCAAATCATACACAAACGGTGAATGAATTCTATGACCATACTTGTGTCCGGCAGTTAGAAGATAACCGATTGTTTTCTTTATTAAAAATGTATTCATATTTCCGACGATTCTTCCTCTAATTGATAAACAGATGCATGACAGTTACAATCGTGCTTTATATATTTATATCGTTTTTTTGCAATTTTTGTTGCACGTTGAGCATTCGACATAGGTTTGCATGATTCCAAACAAAACGCCGCCAATAATAAAAACAAAAATATTCTCAAATACGCCTTCACTGGTTTATATCCTAAAAACATGGCAAATATATGAAAATTAAGAACTTTTAAATCTCCCATGATTTAGGTTATTACTTTTGTTTTATAATTTTTTCGGAAAATTCCATATTTTTGAATTGTAATCGAGGGTTGGTATGGATTTGACAAAAGAAAATCTTGTTGGTATATGTAATATTATTTCTGCTACGCTAAAACAGGAATCTTCTTTTGATACGAAAATACATGTCTTGAAAGGACTTTTGAAGGATGTTGATTACACTTCGGCTTGTCCTAAGATTTATCGGACAGTAAATGGAATGGAAGAAATGATTTTTCCGCCAGAAAATTATAACTCCAATTTGTTTAAGGATATGAATCCATCTTTTTTCTATCAGGATTATGAAAGTCTTTCCGACAAACAACTCGGTGATTATAAGGTTACAAAAGAAGGACTTGGTCCATATTTTTTTGAGCCGATACTGGCCGTAACAGATTGTTTAGAAAAACGATTTATTATGGTTTTTGCTGTTTTGTACGATGAAATTGAGCGTCTCAAACAACAAAAGAAAGGCATCTGGAAAGGAAAAATCTACGAGGAACAAACAGAGCAATCATTTGAAATAACCAAAGAGCAAGAACAAGAAATCCTAAAGATTTTTAATGATTATAAAGTTGGTGCAGATAAATCAGGATTTGAATTGATAGGAATTGTGAAAACCTGTGATTTGTCTTGCTTATATACATATAAATGTGAAGGAGGAAAACCTTCTGATATTGTTCGCGTTCATAGTGTAATTGTTTCAATTGACAAGATTTTGGGTAGAATTTGGGGCAAGCAGGCCGCACAAATTACCACACAAGTTTTAGAAAAAGGTTCCAGGACTTTTAAGCAAATTCAAAAAAACTATCGCAGTTCCGATAATTTTTAGGTTGTAAGCCATTTCCCTACAATTTCCGTATAATTTTTTGCCATCTCCCTTTATTCATCTGTGTTTTGGGGTGAAATAATTTTTGTTTCCACAAAAATACACATCGTTTACCGTCAATATTTGCATTGTTGATTTTCGACAATGACTATGGCGGCGTATCGCATACGCCTTAAAAAAACGGAATAAATAAACAAAACGCTATGAATAAATTAAACATTGGTTCGCTTATAAAAGCGGAAATGAAACGACAAAATGTGTCGGCTACGAAAATGGCAAAGTTGTTACATGTGCATCGTCAAACTGTTTACGATATGCTTGGACGTTCGAATATTGATATAGAACGACTGCATGAAGTTTCGTGCATTCTGCATAAGGATTTCTTTTTGATGCTTGCAAATAGTGTACGAACTCAAGCTTCTGATTGGTGTGAACTTATGGTTAGCGAAAATCAAATTGTGATAACAAAAAAGATTTGTAAGAAATAATCTTACATATTATAAGAAACACTCTTACAACGAATTATGAAAATTGTATTTGTAATCGTTTTTCTTTGTTGCAAATAAAATTAGAACAAATAAACATTGAATTTATGAAAAAAGTATTCTTGATTGTTGCCGTGTTATTGGCAGGAACGAGCAGTTTTGCTCAAAAAAATGATACTCCGAAAAATGTTATTAGTGAACAAATTGGTGTAGTGGTTCCTATAGGTGTTATGGAGTATGAAAATAATCAGGGCCCGGCATACGGATTGTCTTACCAACGAAATTTTACGCCAAATTTTGGCTTGAAAACAGACATAAATATGTATGGTTTCAAATACGACATGGTTGTTTTGAACGAAGCTCTCAATGAGTATTTAGATCTTACTGGTAAATATTTTGCCAATGGAGAGGCAAAGGGATCGAGATGTTACAATATAGGAGTAGGATTAGTCGAAAGTCTTGAACTAGGGAACAGTGGATTTTTTATCGAAAGTTATGATGAATTGGTTGTTGGAGTGTATAAAGATCCTGCAGTTACGATAGATAATATAGTGTTGGAATCAGTAGGTTATTTGCAAATTGGTGGAAAGTTTGGATTACAGCTATACAAAATGTTTGGTGGATTTGGTTTAGGATTAAGTGCTGATTATACAATAGGAACTCCACATTTTATAGGTGGTCGTGTGCAATATGTGACAACTCAACTAAAACTTGTTCAGAAATTTTAATACTTTACTATAATGAAAAAACTAATTTATTTTCTAATTGCCTCTATTGTAGCAATGGGGGTGATGGTTGGATGTACAAAACCAGACATTAAACCAGAAGAACAACAAAAGCAAGAAGAGCATATAAGTAAAAATTCTACACTTATAATTACTCTTTATGACAACACGACAAAAACCTATTTGGCTGGAGCTAATGCGGCTTTATATAATGCGTCTGATGATGCGTTAGTTGCAGTAGTTGCAGCAAATGAGAAAGGTATTGCTACATTCTCGAACTTAGACATAAGCAAAACATATTATTTTGTAATTGCAGGTTACGAAGGTCAGAATTATGTCTGTGATGAGGAAATTACATTAGAAAAAGGGGAGAATAGAATTACCTTCACTGTAACAACAACCACATTGACTATTTCTGTAAAAAATGAAAATGGCAATGTGGTGTCGGGAGCAACGGTTCGGTTATTTGCAAATAGTACAGATTATGCAAAACAAACGAATATTGTTGGCTCTTCAAAATATACGGATTCAAAAGGACAAGTAACTTTCAATGGTTTAGATCAGAATACAACCTATTATTTTTATGTGAAAAATGACACTCAAACGAATGAATCCGGAACATACTACAAATATTGTGTTAAAGGCGCAAATTCCGTATCAACAATAATAAAAGAAGAGTCGAAGGGCATAATCAGATTGAACAATAATGCTACAGGTTCCGATGGTGGAACATATAAGTTTACGATAAGAAATACAACTACAGGATTCAATAAAACATATACCGTGAGTCAGGGGTATTATCAAGATATAAAAGATATGCCAGCGGGAAGTTATACAGTTTACATGGAACAACAAGATGGCTATTTGTTTAGTGCAACAACAGGTACTATGACAGGCACTTTGTTCAAGGATAAGACCCTAACTTTTAGTACTGCAAACCTTTGATAAAAGCCGTATTTCTACATTCGAAAAGCTGGAAGTATCTGGATTTCCAGCTTTTTATATATTTGTCTCTCAAATTATTTTTTATGTTAATACGTGTGAAGGAAAATAATACAGTATCGGTTGTTATAGGAAAAGAGTTTGATGCCAATCGGACATTTATTGAGTTGAAAGATGTGTCGATTGATCTTTCAGAACTTGGAAGTCTTTTTGTAACAGGTCTTGCTGGTAGTGGTAAAACTACAATCCTACATAGAATAATTTCCTCTATATTGCAAGCAAACAAAACAGATCTACAGTTGGTGTTGGCTGAGAATTTTCTATGTGAGTTTTCTGTATATGAAAATCAGAATTGTGTTCAACAGCCTATTGTTGACAATGCAATAGATTTTATTAAGACTTTGAAAGCTGCGGTTGTAGAGTTACAGAGTCGTTTGCAATATCCAGATAAAACGTATGGAAACTATATTTTGATAGTGGATAAATTCGATGATTTTGTTGAACAAGTAAGATACTCTGGAAATCTGTTAGAATATATCTATTCTCTGTTATATCAGTTAATTACACAAGGAAAGCTGGTGAATATGTTTGTCATACTATCAAGTGGCGCAAGTAAGGGAGTATTTAATGGCCAATTACAATCTGTGATGCAAAATAGGATAGTTTGTTTGGCAGAAACAAAAGGTCAAGAAAATGATAGCATTATAAAGGAAACCTTAGGTGCGACACAGGATTGTTCTTTTATGTCGGCAAATGATATGTTGGCATATTTTAGAACAGAGAATAGAATAATCCCGATAAAATCCTTGAAAAGCTAACTGTTAGTGAAATAATGGAATTGTAAGAATTCACTATATAGCAAAAAATACAAGAGATGGCAGAAAGTCTTTATTGGCTTCCTGCCATTTTGTGAAATTATCAGGTGTCTTAATTGCTTGTGAAAACGATAGAGATTGTAGTGGAAACGAATTCCCTATTGATTGTAATTTGTGATTCACTGAATCACAAATTTGTGGATATGTGATGTAGAATTTTCGACAAATATTAAGCATAGATCGGTCTAATCCTTTTATTTTAAGGCGTGAAGCAAGATTAGATAAAAGTTTTTCTCCGTAAGTAGCTCTATTTTGTCCATTTTGTTCAAACTCTACAATATAGTAGCCTATTGCCCAATTTCGAACAGTCAAAAATTGATTGATGGCGTTTTGTGCGTGTGAACTTGTAATAGAATGAACCTGCTCTACATTTATTACAAGCTTGTCAAAGTCGTTTGTTCTCTTTGTTTTTTCATGTCCCATATTACATGTTTTAAGTGTACGTAAAAAAATGATTCGGTTTGTTGATGTTATGCTTACTGCAAATATAGTTTTATTTCCCAAACGAATCATTGGTTTGCACATAATGTTACAAATACTCTAATGTCGTCTTTTGCGGCTTCCAGCCATTTTTTTTCTTACGGTTTGGTTGGATTTCGTTGTTGTTGATACTCAAATTTCTATAGTTAGTTATTGGTTATCTATTGCCTTTTTGTAATTTTACAACGAGAAAAATATTAAATAGAAAAAAGAAATAGAATTAATTACATATTAACATAGCGTTTGCTATTTATTCGGTACAGCTTCAGGAATCTCAAAATTCATAAGAGTAATAGTTACGAATAAGTCTGTAAACGTCCGTGCGTTAGCGTGGACGATGACTTGTCAACTATTACGGGCTTTGCAGAGCCTCTGAAGCGTGGATGGTCAAAGTTCACGCTTTTTTTATGCTCTGTAAAGAACCGTAACCATTTAGATAAGCAAGCGAGACAGACATACGGCAAATGAAAAAGAATAAGAAACTGTTTAAAGTTAATTCAAAACTAATTTGAGAGACAAAAAAATCTCTCCA
>JAKSUA010000034.1 GCA_024409235.1 Bacteroidales bacterium
GTTCTTATTCTTTCCACATCTCCAAATAATGAATGGTGTTCATGGGAAACAAAAGCGGCAAAATGGAATTCAGGTTCTTCAACTTCAGCAACAATAAAAATTGTGCAGCAGTGTACCAGCGATAATGGAAATGATTTTGTTCTAGACAATGTGAATTTTGGAATATTACGAAAACAAAAAGCAAGACTTTCGTTGCCGGTTACCGATTGTTATGATGTAGTTATTGAAAATGAAAACTGTGTATTGACGGCAAAAGCAGTGAATTCTGTGACAAACGAGGAAGTTGGACAAATTGACCATTGGGAGGATTCCAAAGGAACAATTGTCGGTTACGGCAGTACGCTGGATTTAACGGAAATAGCAACAAAAGATACGTATAAGGCAGTTGCTTATTTTCCTGCAGGAAGTGTGATTACCAACGGTGATTTTGAGTATGGAATGAGCGGTTTTAAATATGGCAGTGCAAATGGATTGTATAATGAGGGAACGCAGGTTGGAGCATTTTCAATCTTAAAAGATCCAACAAAAACTGCATGTGGAGGTTATTGTGTTGATTTGGGAGATCACACGACAGGGAGTGGACAAATGTTGTTTGTTGACCCAATAGGGGATGATAGCGATGTGATAGCGTATGATTTTGACGCAATTAAGGATAAAGCGTATATTTTGTCTTTGTTTTTTGCCAATGCTTGTAACTTTTCAAGCAATGCTAATGCAATATGTGCCCAGTTGTCGTTTATTGTAGAAAATAAAACAACAAAAGTAAGGGAAGAGGTTACAACGAAACAGCTTGGGGAAAATAATGACTGGGAAGATTTGAGTGCAGTGTGGACAGCCCCTGATGACGGAGAATATACCTTATATATTCGTGCAGCAGGTGATAATACCTTGAATAAAAATGGTAAATCTGGAGGAAATGACTTCGTAATAGATGATATTAGTTTTGCTACAACATTGGATAAAGCGTATTCTAGCACAATCGAAGTGTCTCCATGTATTGCTTGTAAAGAACCCAAAGATGTTACACTAACTCTTTCTGCCAGAAAAGATGGTTATATGTGTGATGGAGAATCAATTACGATTACTACAAATGCTCAGGAAACAACAGAGTTTCAGTTTGACTGGTTCAAAGGGGAAGATATAGAGACTGCTGCAGATGTTGCTAATAAAGTAGCTGTTACGGGTAAAAAAACAGACTCTTATGTGATTGGCGATGTGAATGATGCTGGAACATATTGGGTACGTGTGAGTGATGCAAAATATCCACAAATGGAAGCCTGCTGGAAAGAAGAGTCGGTTACAATTACTGTAGCAGAAAAACCTACCGTTACAATAACAGGTGGAGATGTATATTGTGCTGGAGAAACGGTTTCTGCTCCAGTGTTTACGTTTACCGGAACAGCACCGTTTAAGTTTAAATTTACTGATGGTAAAACTGAATCAAACTGGATTACAGGACAGACAGAACTGACTTATTCTCCGAAAGCACCGTCAGCTGTTGGAACATATACTTATAAATTAACAGCATTAGACGATGCATTATGTACTGCAGGAGATTTAACAAGTTCTACAACAATCACAATTAAGTCTCAACCTAAAATTACAAAAGTTGAGACTAGCGGCAATGATTGCGAAGGTAATCCTTTGACAGTCTCTGCAACAGTAACAGATGGTGCGGGTGCTGATTATACTTGGACCGGACCAAACAGCTGGCAGGCAACAACAGCGTCAGCTACGGTTGCAACTGCTGCAACAAGTAAAAATTCGGGTAAATATACTTTGCAGGTAAATCTTGATGGTTGTTCTGATACAAAAGAAACAACTGAGGTAACAATATATCCTCAGCCCAAAATCACTGCTGTTAAACCTGATAAGAATGCTGTATGTAGCGGTGAAGAGATTTTCTTTAGTGCTACAATCACAAATGCAGGTACAGGAACCAAAGCTTATTCTTGGACTGGTACGGAAGCAGGTTCGGAAGAAACATTGAAAGTTAAAAAGACTGTAACTGCGGAAACAACGGTAAAAGAAAAACTTGAATATACTGAGACTTATTCGGATAAAGTATGTTCTGCGGTTTCAACGGAAGCAACTGCAGTGGTTAATCCATTGCCAACCCCAGAAATAACAAGAAGTAAACCAAGTGTTTGTTATAATATAGAAGATGTAACCCTAAGCTTGAATGCTACCTACAAATCTCAGACGTGGACATGTACTCCTACCATTTCTGGTTTTCAGACAACTTCGGCCTCACCAAGTTTAAAGAAGGGTACAGCGGTAAATACCTATACAATTGGTGTTTCTGTAACGGATAATAATGGTTGTAGTGCATCTGCTGAAAGCACAATGGTAACGATTAATGATAATTTGTCTCCGGAAATAAAGGCAGAATCAGAGAAATTCTGTAAAAACGAAACAACAACATTGTCACTTCCTAATCAAACATATTCAAAAGTAACTTGGAAAGAAGAAACATCTACATTAGGTACAGGAACAACATATACGTATGGCGCTGGTAAAAATGACGGTTCATATACAATTTCCGTTGATGTTGAGGATGCGAATGGTTGTAAAGGAACAAGTTCAAAAAATATAACTATTTATGCTTTGCCTGTGTTAAAATTGACTCCGGAAACGATTGCTATATGTGATTTGACTTCTGCAGAAGTCGAGGCAATAATTGTTTCTGGTGACGATGGAATGGGAGGTCAAACTGCAGTAGGAACATGGTCAGGAAAAGGTTTGGTTGCCGATCCGACAAATCCATTAAAAGCAACATTCACTGCTAACGGATACGATGACAATAAAGTATCTTATAGTTATGTAAGTACGTATGGTTGTAATGTTGCTTCACCAATTCCTTCAAAGGAAATAACAGTATATGACATTCCGAGTGCGTTGGGTGATAAATCAATACAATATTGTGTGAATGCTGCTTCAAATGCAACAGATTTGACGAATTTGTATTCAACAGTTTCAAATACTCTAACTTGGTATGATTCGGAAGGAACTCAATTGGCTGGAGCGCCAAAGCCATCAACTGCAAATGCTGGAGTAACATATTATTATGTTACACAGTCAGCAAATAGTTGTGAAAGTGCTAAGGCAAAAGTAACTGTTACGGTAAATCCGCTTCCAAATCCTGTAATAACTGCAAAAGTAGGCAATGATGTAAAGGATAATGCTTGTTTTGGAACTGCAATTAGTTTAAGTCTTTCTGAGACTTATTCAAGTTATGCTTGGACATGCAGTCCTGATGGAAATCTTAGTTCTTCAAGTGAAGCAACAACAATCTTGAAGGCTACTGCACCAGCTTCAACATATACGGTAGGAGTTGTTGTAAAGGATGTCAAAGGTTGTCAGAATGCGGCTCCTGTAACGAAAGAACTTGTTGTGCATCCGATTCCAGTTGCAACATTGTCTGCTTTAATAGATCAGTGTGCTGATAATGAAACGACGCAAACAATTTCTGCAACTATAACACCTTCTGGTGTAACAGGAACAGGACTATGGACAGGAAATGTTTCTAAACAAACTGAAATAACAGCTTCGTTTGTACCTAAAACTGCAGGTGCAGGTTTACAGAAAATAACATATGATTTTACGAGTGAGGCAGGATGTAAAGCTTTACAGAAAGAAACGTCAGTTGAGGTTTTTGCCTTGCCAAACATAACTATTGCTCCAAGTTTGACTGCTGTGTGCGAACAGGGTGGTGCAACATCGGGAACGGTAACTGTTTCGATGGATGGAACTTATGCAAAAATAGGAAGCAAAACACCAGTGTATTCTTATACAAGTACAACATTAACTGGAGTGAATGAAACTACAGGAGATTTTTCTTCTAATGGTCAAAGTGCAGGAAATCACACAATAAAACTTGCGTTTTCAGATGCAAATGGTTGTAAAAGCACTGCTGAGACATCTGTGAAGATTAATGCAAAACCAGTAATTGATTTTGATTTACCTGATAATATTTGTGATTATGCAAATGTTGTTGAACTTTCTGGAAAGGTTAAATATGAAACAGGAAGTTTTGCTATCATAACTAATGGTACCGTTACATTTACAGGAACAGGTGGTGTTGCTGAATCAAAATTTAATCCTTCAGGGCTTGTGGGAGCAAAAACGGTTACATTAAGTTTTGTTGATGAAAATTCTTGTAAGGCTGACGACGTTTCTCATGACATAGTAGTAAATCATACGGATGCACCGACACCAGTATCTAAAAGTGCGTCAAAACTTGACGTAACGAGTCAGGCAACTGTTCCTAGTTTATCGGCGGTAGGATCTGCAGGTGCAACATATACATGGTATTTGGCAAATGATGTTACTTCAGTAGTCAAAGCAACAACTCAGGATTATCAGGTTGATTTTGTTGATGACGGAACGGGTAAAATGAAGGAAGGACAATATCCTGCGTATGTAACTCAAACGTTAAATGGCTGTCAGAGTGAACCTGCTCAGGCAATTTTGACAGTTACGGACTGTCCTGTAACTTCGCCGGAGGCTTCGAAATATTATGCTTGTGTTGATGAAGATGAAATTACCGTAACTGCGGTGTCAACATATACAAATCCTGAAACAGATGAAACCAAAACGATTGGATGGTTCTGGGATAATAACAATATTCCTGTAACAACAATTGCAGATTTAGCATCGGCGAATCCTGATGGAAAAGGTCTTTCGTTTACAATTTCTAAAGATAAATTAAGTGAAGCTGGAAATGTAATTGTTTATGTTGCGGAGTATGATGCAACAGTAGGAAAAGAATGTTTTAGTCCTGCTACAGCTGTAACAGTAGAGGTTCATGCTAAGCCTCAGCCAACAATCACTGTTCCTGATGTGATTTGTAGTACTGTTGGTACTATAGATGTTACTTATGGACCAGCAACAAGTGGAAACGTAACATCAACATTAACAGCAGCAGAAGGAGATATTACTGATAATAAAACGTGGAATGTAGTTTTTGATAATACGACTACAAGTTTAACTACAACAGAACTGACTGTAACAACAAAAGAGGTTTGGGGCGCAGGTACTCCACAGGAGAAGACTTGTTCTCAATATATTACAAAGTCATTTACGGTAACAAATGTGATTGCTCCAACAGGAACTGGTATTGAAACAGCTCAGGTGTGGAGTTCGAGTGCTGAAAAAATTGCGCTGATTCCAGATATGGAAATTTCATACGCAACAGATTTAAGTGCTACTTTGAGTGTTAGAAATTCATCTTCAGTAGAAATTGGAACAAGTTCGCCGATTTCTATGAATACTCACATTACGGCAGAAGGTGCATATACTTATACTGTACAGCAATGGGTGAATACGTGTCCAAGTCCTATTGTTACTTCTGTATGGAATATAGTTGATTGTCCTACACCTGCACCGACAGCAGAAAATAAATCTTTGTGTTCAAAAACACACGATTTGCAAGCTTCTGTTTTACCGACTTTAAATGCAGACAACAAAGGTGACCAGACTGATTCTTGGATTTGGTATAGCGATTCCGAAGGAAAAATAAAAGTAGGAGAAGGTGAAAATTTGACTTTGGAAGGCTTAACAGGATATACATCTGCGGTATTGGAAGAAACTGTTTATACATTCTTTGTAAAACAGAATGGTGATGATGGAACAAATAGTGGAGATAAATGTTATGGACCTTTGTCTGCACCGATAACAGTGACTGTTCATCCAAATCCAGTTGTAAAGATTGTTGATATGCCTGTTCTCTGTTATTATGACGAAACAAAAACAGCTAAAGCTACAGTGGACGGAAATGATTTGGCTATGTTGACAAATGGACATGGATTATGGAGTATAGAGGATAATTCTGGGGCAGTTAATTCTACAACAGGGGAAATTAATCTGCAATTTAAAGGTGAGAATGATGGTACATACACTCTTCTATATGAATATTATTCAGAATATGCTGATGGAGAGGAATGTTATGGAAAGGATGCGAAATCTATAGAAATAGAATTTGCTGAAACTCCAACAACGGAAGATGTTAAACGTTTGACTATAAATGAAACTGATGTTGAAGTTGTTGCCGGAAACATTGCAACAAAAACAGGCACTAAGGTAAACTGGTATGAAAATGCAACGGAAACAGAAGTCCTATCAAATAACAATCCTTGGAAAACAGGTGATGCAAAAGATGGTGAGGTTAACAAATCGTATTTTGTAAGTCAAACAATTCAAGGTTGTGAAAGTAAACGTGAAGAACAACATTTGTTGATAATAAAATGTCCTTTTGAAGCACCGCTGGTTGATACATTGGCAACTTGTAAAGATGTTGATTTTAGAGATTTTGTTGTTTCGACAAGCAATACTGTAGATAAATGGTTGTGGTACGAAGAAGTTAATGGAAAATTAGAAGCCGTTGAAAATGATAATGCACGTTTTACTCCAACGGCAGATAAATCAGTTGTTGCGACAACTACATATTATGTAAGCTATTTGGCAACAGAAACAAAGACAAACGCTCAATGTGAAAGTAAGAAAGCGAAAGTAACTGCCGAGGTTCTTCCATTACCAGAAATCACATTTAACGGAAATCCTTCTACGGTTTGTTATGACTTAGGAAAACGCCAGCTTGCGGTTCAGGTTGATTATCATCAAAATGGTGAAAATAGTGGTGTTTGGTCTGTTGATGGTGAAACAGGTGCAATTTCCGGCACAGGTGTGTTTACAACAAACTTTAAACCTGTTGTTGATGAAAATGTTAGTGAAAAACCATCTTACTCTGTTCATTATTCTTATAAAGATGCAAAGGGGTGTGAAAATACAGCTACAATGAATCTGAATGTCCGCTATGTTGCAAAACCTGTCTTATCGCATCATTATACAATGACATCTCAAAATATTGATGCGGAACTTTCTGCTACAATGGATGCGGGAGATACAGTTCGTTGGTATTCAGGAATGGAAGATTCACGTGTGGCTTCTATTGCAAATCCTTGGACAACAGGTGACAAGGGTTCTGTAGAAGTTGAAAAGTCTTATTTCGCAGCTCAGGTGGTCGATGGTTGTGAAAGTGAACGTGAGGAAACTACTGTAAAAATTGTTCCTTGTCCTATTCCTGCACCAAAAACTGTAGGAAATGAAATGTGTAACTACGACGAAACAAAAGAACTTACTGCTGTTGCTACTGAATGGGCTGGACGTCCAAACGGAACTCCTGAAACATTCTATTTGTACAATGCGGATAAATCCGAAAAACTGAAAGAAGATAATTCAGGAATATTCGTTCCGGAAATTGACAAGTCTGAGGCCGCATTGTTGACTTTCTATATTTCAGAATATAACAGTCAACCGATTAGTGATTTAACAATACAGGGAGGATGTGAAAGTCCAGCAACAAAAGTTATTTTAAATGTGAAGAAAACTCCTTCGGCTAAAGTTTCTGTAACAAAAGAAAGTGTATGCGAGTGGCCGGAAGGTGAGAATCCAGACATGAGAGTAGCAGGATTCGAAGGTAACGGAAAATTCTATTGGTACGAAGAGGATCCTAACTATCCAAATTGTAAGCCTTCGGATTTTGAAAGTATTGTATATACTCCAAAAGCTGTAGAAGTAGGAACACATCCTGTATGGCTAGTAGTTCTTGAAGATGGCTGTTATAGTCAGCCTACAGTTACAGAGTTTACAATAAAACCAATCCCTGACAAACCAGAGGTTCATGCTGATTCAGTTTGTGAAGGAGAACAAAATGTACCAATTTCTGCAGTTTCGGAAAATGGATATATCACATGGTATTCTAATCCTGATAGAGCAAAATCTCATTTGTTGAGGTCAAATAGTTCTACTTATACGTCTATGGAATCATTTCATGATAAATACTATTATTATGCAACTCAAACAGTTGATGGCTGTCAAAGTTTAGCTTCGGAAGTATATTTTAGAATTATCAAATTGCCTTCACCTCCTGAAATTATAACGACAGAAAGTCGTTATTGTGAATATGACAATCCTCCAGCATTAAAAGCGAAAGTTGATAGTGTGGGAGCTCAAATTCGTTGGTATCAGTCAGATAAGAAAACTTATGCAAATACGGAATATGCTGATGGTTATGGCGAGGAATATCAAATGGAAAGTTTAACTCAGGGTAGAAATATTTTCTATGCAAGTCAAACCTATGAAGGCTGTGAAGGTGCTATGTCATCGTTAGCATTCTATGTATATGCAAAACCATTTAGTCCGGTAGTAGTAGATGCAACAATGTGTCAGGGTGCATCTTCAATACCAACACTTTCAACCAATCTTTATAAGGACAAATGGTATGCAGATCCAGAGGCAACTTCATTTGTAACAAATGGATATACTCATACACCGGATAGTGCATTGGTGAAAGATAAAGATTTGACTTATTATATTGTCCGTGAACAGAATGAATGTTTTTCTGATACAATTCCTGTTACATTATACGTGTTTAAAACACCAACGATAAATATAGGAGAAGATACAGCATTTTGTATTTATGATACTTTACCACCGATTGTTGCTTCAGTAACACCTGCGTTCACAGAAGGAAATTCATTTGCCTGGTATATTTCGCCAAATGCTTTAAGCCGTCCTGTTGAAGCGTTGGATACTTTCAATATCGAAGAATATAAAAACACGCTGACGGAAAAAACTATAGAATATATTATTCGTGCTCAGTATGCTGTTGCGGTTAATGATAAACTAACTTGTAAGAGTGAATACGATACGGTTAAGTATGTTGTAAATCAACGTGGAAGAAAACCTGTTGTGTTCTCGGAAGTAATTTGTGAGGACGAAGACATTGAGCCTTTGAGAGCATTAGGTACGCCAAACATTACATGGATGAGTCTTGATGGAATATTACCTGAAGTTTGGCATGGACAGAAGTATGAATTTACCCGTGGACAGCATCTAGAAATAGGTGAATATAGATTTATGGTTTGTGACGAAGATATGCAGACAGGATGTAAGAGTGAGTATGACACACTTACAATGACTGTGGCTGCTTCTGCAAAAACTCATATTATCGGTGAAGACTCTACATGTATGAAAGAAACATTGTATTATTATAGTGAATACGCTCAAGGAAGTTCTTATATCTGGAATGTAACTGGTGGAGTTGTAAACTATTCAAAAGAAAATACAAGTTCTGCGGTACGTTATTTTGATTTTGATGATCCTGGAATTGATACAATAACATTGTATGAACGTACATGGGCTGGTTGTGAAGGTTTTGATACTTTGGTAGTAATTGTTGGACCAAAACCAACTGCAATGTTCACTTGGTCGTTGCCGGGAGCTTCAAATATTATAGAATTGAAGGATAGTACTTTGCAAGATACCGTTTGGAGAAGAAATGCTGAAGGTGAATTAGAAGGCGATCCAATTTCTTATACTATGTATTGGAATTACGGACACCAAGGCGAAAGCGAAAAAGAAATAGATACTATAATTTCATACGACCGCCGTAAATTCCCGATAACAGAAACTGATTATGCTTATGGTTATAACTGTCCAACATTGACAGTTGAAAATAGTTTTGGTTGTCGCGATTCATACACGGAATGCGTATTCGTAAATATTGTAACTTCATTGTATATGCCGACAGCGTTTTCACCGACAAATCCGGCTCATAGTGTACGTAATTTCCAACCAAAAGGTTTTAACCTAAAAACGTGCGAATTGTCTATCTATGACAAATGGGGAAATCTATTGTGGTTCTCAAATAATGTGAAAGATGGTGTGTTTGTTGATTCTTGGGATGGAATGTATGATGGAAAAATGATGCAGTCTGGCGTTTATATTTGGAAAATGGAAGCAACGTTTATTGACGGACAAATATGGGAAGGTTTTGATGTTGGAAATGGAAAGAAAAGCAAGTTTGGTAGTGTTACGTTGTTGCGATAATCTGAATTTTGAGGCTGCAGTTCAATGACTGCAGTAGAATTGTATTAATGGTAAGGTCAATGATTTTCATTGACCTTATTTTTTATAAAATAAAAGTACACTTCACTTTAATCTTGTAAACATCTATGTTCGGCTGTGAAATCGGTTGAATCCGGCAAGGTGAAATATAAAAAGGCTCAAGCTACTATAATTGGCATCTTGCAATACTGGGATTTAGCTGCACGGCGTTTTGCGTAGCAAGCTAGATTTGCAGCCGGGCAGCTAAGTCTTGAACTTTTGGCTACCTTTTCTTTCAAGAGAAAAGGTAGGAGATAACTCTGTAAAATAAACTCATAATTCCATAAAACAATGAATCTTTGGCTTATTCTATTGAAAATCTTGTAAATTTGTGAAAATAAAATTTGTTATGAATAAGGTAAAATCATACGTAATAGCTGCTCTTGCAATGTTCTTGACGTTGCAGGTTTCTGCACAGTTCTTGTCGTTCGACAAAGTGGAATATAATTTTGGAATAATTCCAAGCGACAGACTGAACTCTAAAGCCATTTTTAGTTGTACAAATAGAGGAACTGAGCCTATAGTGATAAAAAAAGTTGTTCCTTCTACTGATGCAATTTCCTGTGAAGTGTCCCGTGACACATTAAAGCAAGGAGTACGTGCATCTATCAATGTTGCGTTTGATCCAAAAGGATATTCATCTATGTTTAGTGAACATATTGATGTTTATACAACAGATAAAATGTTGGGAAAAATTACTCTAACATTATCGGGAACAGTAAAGGACATTGATTCAACGATAGAAAAATTATATCCATGTGTGTTCGATGTAGTCCGCATGTCGAAGTTGAATATTAATTACGGTAATATTAATTATCCAAATACTGTTGTAGATACAATTGTTGTGTACAATCCTCAAGATACTGCAGTTTCGCTTGTATTTCCTAATGTTGCAAATTATCTGACTGTTCAGATGTTCCCTGAGGAAATTCAGCCAAATTCAACTGCTTTGATGGTTGTGTCTTATAATTCCGAATTACGTAAAGAATGGGGACCAATATATGATAAGCTATATCTAGGATTTCAAGGGAAAAAAGTAAATTATAAAATGAAGGTGTCTATATCGGGAAATATTACTGAAGATTTCTCGAATCTTACTCCAAAGGAAATAAAGAAAGCGCCAAAAATTGTTTTTGAAAAAGAAGTTTTTGATTTCGATACAGTAAAAAAAGGTGATCCTGTTGCTTGCAAGTTCCATTTTAAAAACGAAGGAAAATCTACTTTGGAAATACGAAAAATAAAAACTTCTTGTGGTTGTACTGCTGGTTCTATGGATAAAATGAGTTATGCCAAAGGTGAGGAAGGTGATGTAAATGTAACATTGAATACTCGTAATAAACACGGCCATGTTCGTCAAACCATTACCATTATTTCAAATGATCCAGTAAATACGGAAGCCCGTGTTTTTATAGATGGTGTTGTCGTTGACCAGAATGAATAATCCCATTTGTGGAATTCGGTATGAAAAATCTTCATTCAACAACTAATTTTCTTAATAGGATTTTCGGTTATTGTTATTTGAAGTCTTTTTTATTTGTACTCTTATTCTTTCTTGAAAGCACTTTTTGTATAGCTCAATATAACGGATATTCTTTATCTACAGCTGGTGTACGTATCTACGATGCGAGTTCCTCTGTTTTAAACGAAATAAATAAAGTTCCGGGCATAGAAAACCGCTTGGTGCAGATTGGTTCAGACATTTCTCAGTCGGATTTTGATAATATCTGTTCAAAATTTAAGTGGATAAAGAAATTCAGTGTAGAGAATAATGAGGAAATATCTGACTTGTCTTCTTTAAAGAAGTTAAAGGAGATGGAGTTTTTTCAGCTTAAAAAATGCTCTCCTAAAGAGCCAATTTCATTGGAACCATTGGCTGAATTAGATTCTTTGAAGGAATTACATGTTATTTCTACTTCAATTACTGGTTATGATGCTTTAAGGAATTTAAAGGCTCTGGTAAGTGTTTCTTTTGAAAAATCTCCGCTGGCTTCCTTAGGTTTTCTTTCAGAAATGAAGCAGTTAAAAAAACTGAATCTTTCGGGAAGCACACATACATTCCAGAACTACGATTCATTGGGAAAATTGAATAAACTTACAATGTTGGATGTTTCCTATAACCATCAGGCTACGAACGAAACGATGGATGTTTTTTCCGATGTAACTACGCTGACGAAAGTAAATATATCTGAGTGTGACCGAATAAAATCTCTAGGATTTTTGTATAGCAGTAATTCCCGTCTGCAGGAATTTTATGCATCTGGTTGTGATTCTATTGGTAATTTTGACATGCTGATTCGTGCTTTGAAGTTAAAGAAAGTTGATGTTTCACATAGCTCGACAAAAAACATTGCTTTTCTTAAAGACAAGGCAAATCTGAAGGAATTGAACGTGTCGCATACTCTAGTTTCTTCTATTGCTGAATTAGCGGTAAGTGTGGATTTGGAAAAATTGGACCTGTCATATTCCAATGTCGAAGATATTTCTGTATTATCAGCAATGTCTAAATTAAAAAAACTGAATCTTTCTCATTCCAAAGTTACTGATGTGTCGTCGCTTTCCGGATGTGTTTCGTTAACTGATTTTGACTGTTCCGATACTCAGATTGCTTCTATTGAAGGCATGGAAGCGTGCGAAAAACTCACTAAAATAAATATCGGACATACGCCGATAGAACATCTGCAGCCTTTTTATTCTGCAAAGAAAATAAAAGAGATTATTTTGGATGAAGATATTATGTCCGTACATATTGAAGCATTGCAACGTCGTTCTCCATTAATCATAATAAATTATTCAAAACCTCGGAAGGAGAATGTTCTTGAAAATATGGAGGAAAATAAAGAATGATACATATTCTTCAGCAAACTCTTGACGGTTCACATACTATTTATATTCCTGAAATGGATGAACATTATCATTCAACTAACGGTGCCATTCAGGAAGCATTACATATTTATATAGCAAAAGCTTATAATCATTCGAAAATTGCGAATCCCGTTGTATTTGAAGTAGGTTTTGGAACAGGATTGAATACTTTTCTAACGGCAATTGAAGCTGAAAAAAACAAACGTCCGACGACTTATGTTTCTATAGAAAAATATCCGTTGGAGAAGGAAGAATATTCCTTACTGAACTATTCAAACATGGCTCAGCAAAAGGATTTGTTTGAAAAAATACATGAGGCGGAGTGGGATAGAACGGTGAAAATTTCAGAGTTTTTTTATCTGAAGAAAATATATGGTGATTTAACAACATTTCCTGAAATTCCTTCTGCAGATGTGATATATTTTGACGCATTTGCTCCAAATAAACAGAGTTCTATGTGGTCAACAGAGATTTTCACATATTTGTTTAACCATACAAATTCTGATGGCATTTTAACCACCTATTGTGCAAAAGGTGATGTGCGGAGAATGATGCAGGCTGTTGGTTATTCGGTAGAAAGAACTGATGGCCCTCCTGGTAAAAGAGAAATGCTGAGAGCAGTAAGATTATAAAAAAGTCAAACTCAATCGAGTTTGACTTTTTTATTTAGAGAGAAATAATTCTATTATGAATTAGCTTCGCTGCTTTTCTTTTCTCGTTTTCTTTCGTTTTCGTCAAGAATTACTTTACGAAGACGGAGAGATTTTGGAGTTACCTCCAAATATTCATCTTTACGAATATATTCCATACATTCTTCAAGAGACATTTTCTTTGCAGGAGCAATACTTACTTTCTCGTCGGAACCAGAAGCACGCATGTTTGTCAATTTTTTGCTTTTGCAAACATTAATAACAAGATCGTTTTCGCGTACATGTTCGCCAATTACCTGACCAGCGTAAACTTCGTCGCCTGGTTCAATGAAGAATGTTCCTCGGTCTTGAAGTTTGTCTATTGCGTAAGCATAAGATTGACCAGTTTCCATAGCAATAAGAGCGCCATTGTTTTTACCTGGCATTTCGCCTTTCCAAGGTTCGAAACCTGTGAAAATATGTGAAATTACGGCTTCTCCTTCAGTTGCTGTCAACATGCTGCTTGTTAAACCAATCAAACCACGTGAAGGAATAGAGAATTCAAGGTGAACACGGTCATTCTTTGTTGTCATGTTTTTCATTTCACCTTTACGTTGAGTAATTAGTTCTATTACTTTTCCGGAAAGGCGTTCTGGAACGTGAACTGTAACTTGTTCCATAGGTTCGCATTTCTGACCGTCGATTTCTTTTATAATAACCTGAGGTTGACCGATTTGCATTTCGTATCCTTCGCGGCGCATTGTTTCAATCAATACAGACAAGTGCATGATTCCACGTCCAAAAACGTTGAATGAATCAGCAGAACCAGTTTCCTCAATTCTTAGAGCAAGGTTTTTCTCCAATTCTTTGTATAAACGTTCACGTAAGTGGCGTGATGTTACGAATTTACCTTCTTTTCCAAAGAAAGGAGAGTCGTTGTTTGTGAAAACCATCGACATTGTTGGTTCGTCGATACTAATTGTAGGTAACGCTTCTGGATTTTCATAGTCAGCAACAGTGTCGCCAATATCAAAACCGTCTAAACCAACAATTGCGCAGATTTCTCCACATTGAACTTCAGTTTTAACTTTTTCCTTGCCAAGTCCTTCAAACGTATAAAGTTCTTTTATCTTAGATTTTACAATTGTTCCGTCGCGTTTAACCAACGAAATGTTTTGACCTCCAATAAGAGTTCCGCGGGCAATTCTTCCTACGGCAATACGTCCGATATACGAAGAATAATCAAGAGAAGTTATACGGAGCTGTGTTGTTCCTTCCACTTGTTTTGGGGCAGGAATCACTTCAAGAATTGTATCTAAAAGATATGCGAAGTCATTTGTAGGAGTTTTCCAGTCTGGACCCATCCATCCTTGTTTTGATGAACCGTAAACCGTTTTAAAATCAAGCTGATCTTCGGTTGCGTTAAGGTTGCACATAAGGTCGAAAACAGCTTCGTTAGCACCTTCTGGATCGCAGTTAGGCTTGTCAACCTTGTTTACAACAACGATAGGTTTCAGATTCATTTCGATAGCTTTTTCAAGAACGAAGCGAGTCTGTGGCATAGGACCTTCGAATGCATCCACAAGAAGCAGACAGCCGTCAGCCATGTTTAATACACGTTCTACTTCACCGCCAAAATCGGAGTGTCCTGGAGTATCGATAATGTTTATTTTAACTCCTTTATAACGAACAGAAACGTTTTTTGATAAAATGGTGATACCACGTTCACGTTCAAGGTCGTTGTTGTCAAGGATTAATTCTCCTGTTTCTTCATTATCACGAAATGTTTTTACTTGGTGAAGAATTCGGTCAACCAAGGTCGTCTTACCATGGTCAACGTGTGCGATTATCGCAATGTTTCTAATATCTTGCATCGATGAAAATTTTACGGCGGCAAATTTCGTTGAATTTTTGAGTTTTACAATAATAAGAATGAAAAAAGGAGAGAATAACTTTAAGAAATTAAACCTGTAATTACTAAATCCAATCTGGAGAAATTATAATGGATTTGTAACATTATAATAAACAAAAAAGCACTCACATTTCTGTAAGTGCTATCTGTAGCGAGAGGCGGGCATGATCCGCCGACCTCATGATTATGAATTACTTCAAAATTAAATTTATTTTATTGTATATCAATCATATACAATCTTTTTACTAATAAATATACCAACTTTTTACCAACATTCTGTTAACAGTCAAAAAAAACAAAGAATAACCAACTATATACTAAACAAAACAAAAAGAAATAGTTGCATTACTGTATATAACATGTCATTATCCCCAAAAATATAGTAATACAATAGTTGTCCTGTATTCTAATTAAAAATACTCACTTACAGCAAACTCAAACTGTTGAATAAATATCTGCTTGAAGGCATATAGGTTATTCTGCTCATAGAAAATAAGCATTGCCTTCTTGTAATCAATGGAATCAACGGAACGAAAACTCAATGGACAATAACCGTTGGCAATCAAGATAGCATTGCTAGTGATGCGTGCAGTACGCTTGTTGCCATCAGAAAATGCCTGAATGTACGACAAGAGAACAAGCGTCAGCAGTGCCTTTTCAAAAACATCTTTCTTACCATTAATCAGACTACATGTATCAAACAATGCCTCACGAATTTGAAATTCGTTATCGAGCGGACGATAGTTCGTACCAGTTATACCAACACGCCTATGACGAATACCTTTATCCACAGACAAATCCTTTGTCAACAGTGAATGAATATCCTCTATATGACTAACAGTCAACTCCTGCAAGTAGTCAGGATTATCAAGAATAAAACGTAATGCATACTTATGATTAAGTAGCATAACAGCCTCGTCTTTGGTCTTGTTATCTGCAACCTTGCTCTCTCGCAAAAGACGTTCTGTTTCAAGCAAAGAATAGGTATTGCCCTCAATTTGCGAAGACTTCCAACTAAGGTCAATACCTAAACGTTCCATTTCTTTATTATATTCGTTCTGGGTCATTTCCTCCACATGCTGACGGAACACCTTCTGCAATTCTTCAAGATATAGTCTTTCTTCATCTGTAAAAAGTGATACAGAAGGTAATTGCTTACGAATAAGTTCAAAGTTGAAGGAAGTTTGCACCTTTCGCTCATCCACATCCTGAGCGAAATATGTATCCAAGTTAAGAGGCATCAGCAGATGTGCAAAATTAGAAAGACGATATCGTGTAGCACGTGCCTTACCCTCTACCACAACATCATTATTCCTAACCAATGCTGCTATTAAGCGTTTGAGCGTAGCATCACTACCCTCAAAGGCAATTCCCTTTGCTATTTCTTCACGCGAAGAAAGCGGACTATAGTGCAAAAACTGTAATATTTCTCTTGAAACATCCATAGTACTATCTTTTTCGGTGCAAATTTAGTATTATTTCATAGACTATCGGCTCAAATTGAGCTTAAAAATTCTTAAATTAGGGTATTCTTGAGCCGATTAGGAAGAGTATAACTCAAATTGAAAATAATTACTATAATTCTAATCGTCCTGTTTTGCGATAATTCCTACCATTATAATTATCTAGAAATTTTAGACAGCTAGTAAAGATAAAAAATAATAAATTAGCTGTATGAAAAGTAAACGAAAACTTAGCTCGGAGTTTAAGGCCAAGGTAGCCATAGAAGCTCTCAAAGAACAGTCAACATTTACAAAGGAAAATCTTGATGGATTTATCATTAACTAAGCAAAAAAGTTGTCTAAATTTACTGGAGTATTATAGTTCTATCAATGTTTGATACATTTGTTCACATTGTTTTTTACTATTTCTGTTAATTTATAACTCCGAAAACTATCTATTTCTCATTTTATTCTGCTACTGGACGGATAAAATAACCATTTCGATTGTTTCTATGCGACCAAAAAGGATGCCCCCCTCTTGCAACAGTAAATACATTCGACTTCGTACGATTAGCATAATATATTGAGTTTGACCAATATACAGCAATATCGGCAATAAGGTCTCCAGCGTAAAATTCTACTACTTGATCCCCCAAACTCAGGTAAAAATTTGGCTCTGAATGACAATATCCGTGATTTGGTAACATCAGAGAATCTCCCGTTGACTTATCAACAAATATTTTGATTTTATATGACGGATGATCATAATGCAATACCTTTGTCGTATCCAATAGCGATTGTATTTCTTGTAATGACGGTATTCTCCATCCGCGCGGACTCGGGTCGTTTTGCGGTGCCCATACTGTGTCTTCTCTATAAGAATCACAAGCTGTATAATTTTTATTCTCTATTCTCCATGACCGACGACAATTCCATTGATAATATTCTCCTGTCTGATTATAAGTTTCAACAAACCTACCAGGTTCTCCAACATTTCTCGTCGCCCATTTTACACCATTTATCACCACACCTTTGTCGTAATACAACGAGGAATCTATTTGAGCAAACAATTCAATTGTTGCTGAAATACAAAAAATCAATGTAATAACAACCTCTTTTCTCATATTATTTTTCTCGTTCTACAATGATAAAATCTGCCCATGGCTTCACGTTCATATATTTCTCTTTTGTACCTTTGGGAACTTCCAAAATAATATCTTTATGTTTCCACGAAGGCGGAGCCTCAATATTTTTAGGTTCATTCCAATATACCACAATTTTTTCTAATAATTCTGTCTTTTCCCAGTTTTCGCCATCAATCAATTTAACACTTTCAGGTATCTCAATATATTTTTTCCCTCGCAAAAAAAATTCCAGGTCGCACAATCTTGCAATATCTTTCAAATCGTCTTTACATAAAGAATCTTTTATAATGCAATCCTCTTTTGTCCATATTGTCTTGGGCTTTTTCTCTCCCGAACAAGAATCAATTACCCCATTAGAATATTTTACATAGCCAGCGGCTATGAGTACTTTTGCCCGAACATTTACATAGTGCTGTTTATTCTTATACCAATCATTAGTAAATGCCTCTCTTATATATGCCCAATCTCCACTAAAAGAGCTCTGTTTACTATCCGCATCGACTTCATATAGATATCGAATATCCATCTCTTGATGGTTTTTATCTATCTTTTTATATTTATATTCAACATCCATCCAATTTGTACAATTACTTTTTCTACCATCGTTTCCCACATTAATACAATTTTCCCATCCAACTTTTTTAAAATTTTCATCACGGAGTTCGCAAAAGTAACCCGATGGTGTTGGATACGTCGTTCTTCCTTTAATAATCCAATAATAATTTGACTGCTCGTTATTTATGGGATACCCTTTTGTAATTCGCAACCCTTTCCTTGTATGAATTATCTTTGTTATTCTATTATAATGAATTTTTAAGTTGTCCGATTTCAACAACTTTGTAGTATCGCAGATGTTTTCAGTATATACGTTACCTTGTTTATCAATGAAATGTGTACAATTCGTAGCATAAAT
>JAKSUA010000035.1 GCA_024409235.1 Bacteroidales bacterium
TTTATGGAATTCAGCAAAAAAATTTGTGGAGACATTATTTCAATCGGTATGGCTCCATTCGTTATGAATGTTTGTAACTGCGTAATTGTCATACTCATAAACAACCAACTTTTAAAATACAGCGGTGATATGGCCGTAGGCGCATACGGTATCGTAAACCGTCTGATTATGCTATTCGTAATGCTTGTAATGGGTATAAACAGAGGTATGCAACCAATTGCCGGATTTAACTTCGGAGCGCAAATTTATAGCCGTGTCAGAAGCATTTTACGCTTTACAATTATCATGGCGGTTACAGTAACCACCTTTGCCTTCATTATTGGTGAAAGCATACCATATTATCTTACAAGAATGTTCACTGACGACGAAGAACTTATTGAAAAGTCAATCATCGGTTTCCGTATTACAGTCTCACTATTCCCTATTGTTGGATTCCAAATGGTTGCATCAAACTTTTTCCAATCAATAGGAAAAGCAAAAATGGCTATCATAGTTTCTGCAACAAGACAAATGATTTTCCTTATTCCATTATTGATAATCCTGCCTCCACTTTTAGGTTCTGATGGCGTTTGGTGGAGCATGCCAATCTCCGATGGGATCTCAACCGTTGTTGCCTTTTTCTTATTAAAAAGAGAAATGAAGAAACTCAACAAACTAGAAGACAAACCATTTAAACAAACCATATAAACTACTGAATATGAAACATATAATCATCAGCATCGGTCGTCAATTTGGTAGTGGCGGACGCGTCATAGGAAAAGCATTATCAGAAAAATTAGGCATAGATTACTACGATAAGGAATTGTTACTGCTTGCTGCAAAAGAAAGTGGCATTGCATCGGAATTCTTTGAACAAAAAGACGAAAAATCACATAATTTCTTAGAACAAGCAATAGACTTTATTAGCACCGGACATTTTTTCAACGACAGTGTTCTTTCCGGTGATCGTTTGTTCAAAATACAATCAGATGCCATTCTTAAACTAGCACAAGAGAAATCCTGCGTCATAGTCGGTCGTTGCTCTGACTATATTTTACGCGAGAATCCTGATTGCGTGAGCATATTCCTTCATTCTTCTGAAGAAAACAGAGCAAAAAGAATCAGTAAAAGAATGAATATCAGCGAAAAAGAAGCTATAGAATTAATGCATGACGAAGATAAAAAACGTGCTAATTACTATAATTTTTATTCAAACAAAATTTGGGGAGATTCCAAAACATATAATTTGTCCATTGATGTCTCGAAATTAGGAGAAGAAAAAACAATTGATTTCATATTTAACTATCTGAAAATGAGATTTCCAGAAGTATTTTAGCATTGTGAAAAACGCGTTGAAATGTTATCGTTCAAGGTTGTATAAAATTCACTATATTAGCAAAAATTTTATATTTAGTGAGGAGAACATTTTATATCATTATTTTGTTATCTGCTACGATTTCATCGATAGCCCAGCAAGCTAGTGAAACAAAAGATTCTTCCCTTTACTCACAACAGTCAAACTCCTTTTATGCCAACCAAAACATTACACCGGAACATAAAGATAGCAAAATAACTCCAAACTTTTCATTAGACTATCTTCATGGTAATGTTTTAAAAGCAAAGGAATTAGAAAATAAAAATGGCTCAAACTATTTTCAATTCAACGCAACAATTAACACTGCTACATTATACGACAGTTACCTTCACTATTGGTATAAAAAACCACAAATCGGTTTTTCCGGCTTAATAGGACTTTTAGGACAAAAAGAAATACTTGGAAATGTTTATGCCCTTTACCCTACATGGAATTATTCATTATTCAACAACAAATCCATTGGACTAAACATAAAATTAGGCAGTGGTTTTGCATGGTTCTCCACTCCATACAATAAATACGACAATCCTCAAAACACATTAATTGGTTCCCACATAACAAATGTTACAGAACTTGGATTAGGCTTATGGTTTCAATTTTTACCACAATGGAAAATTGAAACAGGAACTTCCTTCATTCATTTCTCCAATGGCCACACACACATTCCAAATATTGGTTTAAATGATTTCACAGCAAAAATAGGCGTCATTTATTCACCAGGTTCATTACAAGGAATTGCGCTTAAAGAAAAAGAACTTCCAAAAACTGACACAACATGGAAGAAAAGTATTTCTGTTTCTTTAGGAAGACATGAACTTGCTTATTCAACGGATCCAACCGACGGACCAAGCTACAACATATATAAAATATATGCAGGCATGGCAAAACGCCTGACAAATATTAATGAAATTCAATTAGGGGCATCTGTATCTTATTACGAAAGTTTCCACACGTTTATTCATCTTACTGAATATTACAACCACTTACAATACCTAGCATCAACAGTATGGACCTTACATGTCGGCCATGAATTTTTGATAAAACGTTTTGGACTTGTTACTGATTTAGGAATCAAGGTAATAGATCCATTCTACCGTTCATATTTCCTTGATAGAGAGTGGTCTTTATGGCACAAAGCAATATTTGCTCCACGTGCAGGATTCAAATTCTATCCTATCTGGAATTCTTTTGCGTCTCAGAAACTTGCTTTAGGTATGTTTATAAAAACTAACTGCGGTCAAGCTGATTTTGTTGAATTTAGTTTATCTTACACTTTTTAAACAATGAAAAATAGTTTCAAAATAGTAGTTGCATTCATTCTTTTCATTCAATGTGTCATTACATCGTATGCACAAAATGAAATGCAGAAAAGTATTGATACTTATTGCAATAACGAAAAAAACTTCTTTTACACCAGTGTAGCTGTCAGTGTACGAGACCTTGAATCAGAAAAAATTATTGCAGAATACAATGCAAACCGTTCAATGACACCAGCCTCTATTGTAAAACTATACACCTCTGCAGCTGCATTGTCAATGCTCGGCGATGATTTTAGATTTAAAACAACAATCGGATACACTGGCTCAATAGACAAAAATGGTACGCTTACCGGAGATGTTGTAGTAATTGGCGGCGGTGATCCAACAACTGGTTCAAAATTCTTCCCTTCAACTAAATCATTTATCGATACTATTGTAAAAACAGTTACTGATGCAGGAATCTTAAAAATTCGTGGACGTGTTGTTATCGACTGTTCATTATATAAAGATGAAAAAGAATCTATTCCTAAGACTTGGCTTTTCGATGATTACGGAAAAGAATATGCCGCCGGAGTTTTTCCTGTTTCTTTCCAAGACAATATTTATCAAATCAGTATAAAAACAGGAAACAAAGGTGAAATCACAGGTTTAACCGATAGTACTGAAACAAACATTACACTTACTGAATCTGCAAGTGAAGATTCCACAATATTACTTCACTCAAATGCAGACGATCAATTAGTGAAAATTACCGGCTATCTTCCACCAAACCGTAATGAATATGTTGTACGAAGTGCCATGCCTTCTCCACCAGATGTACTAGGTATGGAACTTCACCAAGCTTTCTTTAAAAAAGGATTGGTTCAATACACTCATGAATATAGAATATCGAAAAAGAGTGTGAACGTTAACGTGTTAAAAGAAATTTATTCTCCTCAATTACAGTACATTGTAGGAATAATGAACTATTACAGCAGTAACAATTATGCGGAACATCTTGTAAAATACCTTGGATACAAGGAAAAAGGTTCTGGAACATTCTCCGATGGTGCTGTTACGGTTATTTCATACTTCAAAAAATTAGGTGTAAAAAGTGGCGGAACAGCAATTTATGACGGAAGTGGACTATCTCGTACCAACTTAATAAATGCAAATCACATGTCGGAATTCTTAGTGAAAGAATATGCTGCTGCTGGTGGTAAAAATTCTTCTTTCTACCGAAGTCTTCCAACATCAGGAAGAACGGGAACATTACGATCATTCCCATTCTCTTCTAATCTTGTCGATAAAATCCATGCAAAAACAGGCTCGATGACAGGTGTAAGAAATATGGCAGGATACATGGAAACAAAATCCGGCAAAATGGTTTCATTCTGTGTAATGTTTAACGGTTTCTTCGACAGTGATCATAAAATGAAAGAAAAACAGGCGAAGATTCTTGAAATGATTTATAATAATTATTAATGGCAACTCCTTCTACATATTTCAAAAACCGTATTATTTGGATTACTGGAGCATCCAGTGGTATTGGAAAAAATATTGCTGTAGCTTTATCTAAAATAGAAGGTGTATCATTAATTCTTTCGGCACGCCGTGTAGAGAAATTGGAAGCGACTGCCGAAGAATGCAAATCAAACGGAGCAAAATGTATAGTTTATCCAATTGATTTAGAGCAAACAGATTCTTTGGAATATAAAACAAACGAAGCAATTGCACTATTTGGAAAAATTGACATTGTAATAAACAATGGCGGTATCAGTCAACGGTCTTTAACCATTGAAACACCAATAGCAAATGACCGTAAAATAATGGAAATTGACTATTTCAGTACCATTATTATTACCAAAGCTGTACTTCCTCAAATGATACAAAACGGCTTTGGACACATTATTGTAACAAGCAGTATTTCAGGATGTTTCGGATTTCCACAACGTTCCGCATACTGTGCAGCAAAACATGCCATGTATGGCTTTTACGAGGCACTTGATATAGAAATGCGTTCAAAAAACATTGCGGTAACCATTGTTTCTCCTGGCAGAATCAATACGGACATATCTTTATCAGCATTGACAAAAAATGGAACGCCACATGGTGAAATGGATCCTGGACAAGCCAAAGGCTTGGATGCGTCCATTTGTGCAAATCGCATTTTAAAAGGTGTAGCAAAGAAAAAACACGAGATATTAGTAGGAAAAGGTGAACTTATCATGGTACATATCTACAGAAAGTTCCCTCGCCTATTTCATTTATTAGCAACTAAAATAAATCCAACATAAAATGGGAAATAGATATTATATACGTGGAATGGAGCAACTTGGCGTCGGAGTAACTGACGTTGAAGCTGCATGGAAATGGTACAGAGAAAACTTCGGTGCCGATGTTAAAATTCTTGACGATGACTCGGAAGCTAGATATATGTTACGTTACACAGGTGGCGTTCCTCACCGTCGTCATGCAATACTTGTTGTAAGCCTACAAGGTGGTGGCGGTTTCGAGATTTGGCAATATAAATCTCATGAATCAACAGCTCCTTTGTTCAACATCCAGTTAGGAGACAATGGTATTTTTGCAGGAAAAATACGAACTGACAATTTAGAGAAAGCTAATTCCTTCTTTAAATCAAAAACAGATGGAACAAAAACATCTGATATCTGCACTGATCCTAAAGGTGATAAATATTTCTGGCTTCAAGATCCATTTGGAAACTATTTCCAAGTAATTCTTGATTCTTTCAAATATAAAAACGAAGGCAAAATAACAGGACTTTCTGCCGGAGCAGTAATCGGTGTTCCAAACATTGAAAAAGCAAAAGACCTATATAAAGATATTCTTGGTTACGATGTTGAAGTTTACAATACAGAATCTAAAGTTTGTGAAGATTTTGATTTTGTTCCAGGAGGGAAAAATTCATTCAAACGTTTACTACTTAGACATTCGGAAGAACGTATTGGAGGTTTTGGAAAAATATTCGGACCTAGCGAAATAGAACTTGTTGAAGTTACCGACCGTGAACCAAAAAACATGTTCGAAGGCAGATTCTGGGGTGACAGAGGTTTTATCCACCTATGTTTTGACGTTCAAGGAGTTGATGTTCTTCGTCAAGTTTGTAAAGACAAAGGTTATCCTTTCACAGTTGACACACTTGAAATCTTAAACGGCGGCGATTTTGATATGGGCGACACTTCGGGTATGTTTGCATATATAGAAGATATGGGCGGAACACTCATAGAATTTACTGAAGCATACAAGATTCCATTAACAAAATTCTTTGCATTAAAACTAAAAGGACGTGATCCACAAAAGCCACTTCCTAAACTGTTAATTAATGCATTAAAGTTCAAAAAATACAAGGAGTAAAAAGAAAAGAAACGAATTAATTTCGTATAATTGCGAATCAAACAAATACAAACAACTTAAAATTATAACATTATGGCTCACAAAATTTCAGAAGATTGTATAGCTTGTGGTGCTTGCCAAGGCGAATGTCCAGCTGGTGCTATTGAAGAAGGCGATATTTTCAAAGTTAATGCAGACGCTTGTACAGACTGCGGTTCTTGCGAAGATGTTTGCCCTACAGGTGCAATCAAATCAGAAGAATAGTCTCACGACATCTTCAAGATTTAAAAGCCGAATCAAACAAGATTCGGCTTTTTTATTTTGATTCAGTCTGTTACTCGGTTTCTAAGATGTTGATAACTTAATCAAACAAGAGCTATTTTATTTTAATAGAAAAATCTATTTTTACATTGAAAGATAAAATGTGAGTGACATGGATAATTACAATGAAAAAGAAGAAGTTTTCTCTAAACCAGTAAAAGCAGGTAAAAGAACTTATTTCTTCGACGTAAAGAAAACTAAAAACAACGATTACTTCCTTACAATTACAGAAAGTAAACGTGTCTTTGATTCTGAGGACAAACCAACATACGAAAAACATAAAATATTCTTATACCAAGAAGATTTTGAGAAATTCGTTGCTGGAATCAACGAGGCAGTGGAATTTGTTACTAATGAGAATCCAAATTTTGTTCCTCGAAGCGAATCTCACAAAGACGATTCTGAATTTGGTTTTTAATGTTTTGAGCTGGTTTTTCAACCGGCTCTTTTTTTATTTTTTATTTTATGAATACAAAGAGAAGTTTAGTGTCTATCAGTGATTTTGATGTGGAAGAATACCTCAAAATCATGGAACTTGCTGCGAAATTCGAAGCAAACAGTTACCGTAACTTATTAAACGGAAGAGTCATTGCTTCCCTATTCTTTGAACCTTCCACTCGAACACGATTGAGCTTTGAGAGTGCAATAAACCGTCTTGGCGGCCGAGTAATCGGATTTTCCGACATCGAAACCACAAGCACAACAAAAGGTGAAACACTGCATGATACAATTAAAATCATTTCTAATTATTGTGATTTGATTGTAATGCGTCATCCACTCGAGGGTGCAGCAAAATATTCCAGCGAAGTTGCAAATGTTCCTGTTATCAATGCTGGAGATGGTGCCAACCAACACCCTACACAAACACTACTCGACATGTATTCCATCACTAAAACACAAGGAACACTAGAAAATCTTTCTATTGCTCTTATTGGTGATTTGAAATACGGCAGAACGGTACATTCGCTTATCATGGCAATGAAATACTTCAAACCTACATTCCATCTTGTAGCACCACCAGAATTGGCTCTACCAAACGAATACAAGGAAATCTTGAAAGCTAACAATATCACTTTCTACGAACATACTGATATGCAGTCTGTTTTGAATGAAGTTGATATTGTATATATGACACGTGTTCAAAAAGAAAGATTCTCGGATTTAATGGAATACGAAAAAACGAAGAACTTGTATATCCTTAGAAATGATATGCTTACACATACTAAACCTAACATGAAGATTTTACATCCGCTTCCTCGCGTAAACGAAATTCAACAGGATGTGGATAATAATCCAAAAGCATATTACTTTGAACAAGCAAGAAACGGTGTATTTACACGTCAGGCTATCATCAGTTATTTACTAAATCTTAACGCATAATATCATGGGAAATATACAAGGTAAACAAATGGTAGTCAGTGCCATAAAGAATGGAACTGTAATTGACCATATTCCAAGCAAAAGCCTTTTTAAAGTTATTTCTATCTTGAAACTTGAAGATATTAATACACAGATAACTTTTGGACTTAATCTTGAAAGTAAAAAATTAGGAAGTAAGGCAATTATAAAAATCGCAGACAAATTCTTTGAACAAGACGAAATAAATAAAATCGCGATTTTAGTTCCTGAGGCAAAACTAAGTATCATTAAAAATTATGAAGTAGTTGAAAAGAAAGTGATTACTTGCCCAGAAAAAATTCAGGGAATCACCCGTTGCTTCAATCCTAAATGTATTACAAACCATCAAAACATTGTGCCAAAATTCTCAGTTGTCAGCAAAATGCCAAACATTAGTTTAAAATGTGAATACTGCGAAAAAACAACTGATTTTGAACACTTTAATTTCATTTAAATTCCAATGCTAATTCTTGTCTTTTGCAAGAGTTAGCATTTTTTATATTTACACCAATAACAAATATTGGCAAGTAATTTGTACATCTCTGTACATTACAAACATTAAATTATGAAGAAGATAACTATACTCCTATCCCTCCTTTTTATCTCTCTGTTTTCTATTGCTCAGGAATATTCGTCAAAAAATAAGAAAGCGATTGCAGCATACGAAACAGCATTGCAAAACTATCAGCTTTTATATTACGACAAAGCTGAAGAGAACTTAAAGACCGCATTGAAACAGGACGAGTATTTTTCTGAAGCATACTATCTTTTAGCTGGCGTTTACACTCAGAAAAAGGACACAACACAAATGCTTCACGCACTGCAAACATGTGTTGACAAATGTGGAGGAACAAATCTTTGGTCACGTTACAAATTAGCTTACGAAGAGTACGATTTAGGAATGTACAAAGAAGCATTCGACAATCTTCAGCATTTCAAACGGGCAAACGAAATGCACACATCCTCAACACTTTCCAAAGTTGAAGAGAATAATTTCAATGATTTATACGAGAAGACAACCACAGCTTTAAAACTTCAAGAAAATCCAGTAAACTTTACCCCTAAAAATTTAGGTAAAAACATCAACACACAATTCGACGACTACCACCCTTCAATAACCGTTGACGACAATACAATTATATTTACCACCAATCTCCCAACCAACAATCCACGTATAAAACAAGAGGATTTATTTTCTGCACAAAAAGTAAATGATGAATGGAACAAAAGCACTCCATTAACAAGCATAAACACAAGTACTAACGAAGGTGCGCAATCTATAACAGCAGACGGAAAGACAATGTTTTTCACCATTTGTGGAGCACCAAACGGCCTCGGATCATGCGATATATACATGGCAAAGAAATTTGGAAACACATGGACAAAGCCAATCAATCTTGGAGAACCTATAAACAGCAAATACTGGGAATCACAACCATCCTGTTCTGCAGACGGACGTACCCTTTACTTTGCATCAAACCGTCCTGGCGGCATCGGTAAAAAAGACCTTTACGTATCTCATCTGCAATCAAACGGAAAATGGTCGAAACCAGCTAATCTTGGTGAAGAAATCAATACAAAATATGATGACGAATCTCCATACATCCATGCAGACGGACAAACATTGTATTTTGCTACTGACGGAAGACCTGGCATGGGTAAAAAAGACATTTTCGCAACAAAAATCATAGCATCTGATAATTCAGGAACAAACAACAGAACAACATGGGCTACACCCGAAAACCTTGGTTATCCTATAAATACCTATGAAGATGAAGCTCATTTAATTATAAATGCTGAAGGAACTAAAGGATATTTTGCATCAAACCGCTTTGGTGGTTTCGGAGGATTCGACATTTACGAATTCACTATCGACGAGACTTTCAAGGTTAAACCAAATCCTGTAACTTACGTAACCTGTTTTGTCTTTGACGCTGAAACAAAAGTAAAGTTGGGGGCACAAATTATTCTTTCCGACATAACTAACAACGAAAAGGTTTTTATAAGCAATTCTGATCAATTCACAGGTGAATGTATCGTTCCATTTATAGAAGGCCACGAATATGCGCTTTCGGTTGAAAAAGCAGGCTACCTATTCTATTCAGAAACCGTTTCACTATCAACATTCAAAGGTTCTGCAAAAGTTGACATACCGCTTCAGAAAATTATTGTCGGCAATTATGTTGTATTAAAGAATATCTTCTTTGATACAGACAAAACTAACTACAAAAGAGAATCAGAGCCAGAAGTGGAAGCTATTGGACGTTTCATGAAGCAAAATCCAACTGTACATGTTGAAATTGAAGGACATACTGACAACGTAGGAAATGCAACTTACAATCAAACTTTATCAGAGAAAAGAGCTAAATTCATTGCTTTAGAACTAATAAAAATATATGGCATACAAATAGAACGACTTTCTTGGAAAGGTTACGGAAGTACAAAACCTTGTGCACCAAACGACACACCGGAAAATAGAGCTAAAAACCGTAGAACACAGCTGATAATAACAGCTAATTAAGCTGAGAAAAGAGGAATACATACTAAATACGAGTACTATTCCTCTTTTTTCATCCATTTTTTCAATATTTTAAGAAAAACATATTTGTAATTCCCTAAAACTCCGTATTATTGCACCGGCTTTTGAGAAACAACTAAGCCCAATCCTTATAAACATTGAAAATCATCAAAAAAATATTTCTTTTTTGAATTATAAGCACTGAGCGGCTTATAGAAACCTATTTATTAAATTATGGCATCGGAAAACCTAAACGAAACCGAAAATGTTGTTCCTAATGAACAACCTACAACTCCTGAAAAAACAGAAAAAAGAAAACGTACAAGAAAAGTTGTAGTAAAACAACCTATAGTTGCAGAAGAAACAGCTACTATCAATCAAGAAAAAATTTCTGCTGAAAAAAAATCAGAAGAACAGCCTGTTGCAGAAGCAGAAACTCCTGTAACTGAAGTACCTCAAAATAGTGAGCAAACAACAGATTCTACCGAGCAGAAAGCTGAACAGAAACAGCATCAGAATCATCAACAGCAGAAACAACAAGAACAACAAAGACATTCCGAATTTGACGGAATAATCTCAGGCTGCGGTGTTCTTGAAATTATGCAGGACGGACATGGATATTTAAAATCAAGCGATTACAATTATCTAAACTCGCCAGACGATATTTATGTTAGTCAATCACAAATAAAACTATTCGGTTTAAAAACAGGTGACACAGTTGAAGGTCCTATCCGTCCACCAAAAGAAGGTGAAAAATATTTTCCTTTAGTTAAAGTAGAAAAAATTAACGGAAGAACACCTGACGAAGTTCGCGACCGTGTTCATTTTGACCATTTAACACCATTATTCCCTGAAGAAAAATTCAATTTAACAGGAAATGGTCATAATGATTTGTCAACAAGAATAATAGACTTATTCACTCCTATCGGTAAAGGTCAACGTGGATTAATTGTTGCACAACCAAAAACCGGTAAAACAACACTTTTGAAAAATATAGCAAACGCAATTGCTGACAATCATCCTGAAGTATATCTTTTAATCTTATTGATAGATGAACGTCCTGAAGAAGTAACCGACATGAAACGAAGCGTTCGTGCAGAAGTAATATCTTCAACGTTCGACGAACCTTCAGACCGACATGTTAAAATTGCAAACATCGTTTTGGAAAAAGCTAAACGTCTGGTTGAATGTGGACACGATGTCTGCATTCTTCTTGACTCCATAACCCGTTTAGCACGAGCATTCAACATGGCTCAGCCTGCATCTGGAAAAATCCTTTCCGGCGGTGTTGATGCAAACGCACTGCACAAACCAAAACGCTTCTTTGGAGCAGCAAGAAATATTGAAAATGGCGGTTCTTTAACGATTATTGCAACAGCATTAACTGAAACAGGTTCTAAGATGGATGACGTTATCTTCGAAGAATTTAAAGGAACTGGAAATATGGAACTTCAATTAGACAGAAAAATTGCAACAAAACGTATCTACCCTGCTGTTGATGTAAATCTTTCTAGTACACGCCGTGACGACCTGCTTGTTGACAAACTTCGTCTAAACAAATGCTGGGTATTACGCAAATTCTTATCAGACATGAACCCAGTTGAGGCAATGGAATTCCTTAGTCAACAAATGCCAATGACTAAAGATAACGATGAATTCCTATTGTCCATGGGAAAATAAGCTATAAAACATTGGTTTTATATAAAAAAGGAAGTTTCTATACTTCCTTTTTTTGTATCCTATTATTAATTGTTTCTATTTGCAACAAGATTTGTTTGCTATATTTGTTCAGTACCTCCCGTTGACGTATCATATCTGGGAACATTTGTATCTATGCAGATTTGTTCGTTTATATTATCATTTTAATAGAGATTTACCCACAAATTCACAATTTGAAACAAGAGAAAAACAAAATGTATTTTATAGTATGTCCCTATATTTTCGTTTTACAGAAGGTGAGTTCTTTAAGCAATATATTATTGCATCATATTCTTGTTCTAACAATTTCCCTTTTACCTCTATCTGTGTTTCATTATTACATTCTTGCACAATAAATGTATATAAATCAAGCAATTGCAAACGAAAGCCATATAAATATGTTTCAACAGGAAAAGAAAATCCATTAGAACAAACCCCATAGTCTTGGATTTTATCGATAAGTCCTTGCATTGCTTTTTCGTCGCCATTTAGCAATGTTTTAAGATTGGCTTGCTGTTGTTCAAATTCAAGCGATGTTCCAACCAAACTTTGCATAGATTGCGCAGCACTCGAGAACCACGAAGTTGCTTGATTAACTAAAGTCAATTTAGCAGATAATCGTGTAAATGCTCCAGTAAGGCCTTCCATACTCTTACCAATATTGGTAATTGTTTGATTGGCGTTACCATTAACATTTATTGTAAAATTCACTGAATTGTCTGACATAGTATTGACATTTAATTATTATTTATAACTTTGACAAAGTTCTAATGATAACATAGAGAGAATGAATATCCTTTTTACAATATTATCTTTGAGTTTTGTCTTCTCTTTAGGGTATGGTATGTTGAAACTTTTTTTCCTTCTTGTAAAAGATATTTACAGAATGTTTAACGATTGATTTTTTGTTTCAACAGGAAAAGAAAATCCATTAGAACAAACCACATGTCCTTTTTCAAATAAATAACAATTGAGATTTATATCAGCACGATTGATGCAGCCATGATATTTCTGAATACTTTCAGGCACATGATCTTGTGAAGTTGGTAAAGACGCAAGTATTACATTGTGTTCACTATAATGTAACACTAAAAAGTATTTATTCTTTGGCTTATCACCATTATCAAAAATAAACGGAGAAAAATATACTATCGTTCCTTTCTCAAATCGACTATCTTGTTCCATATTGACGAGCTATTTGCAGAAATTGTAATTGTTCTTCATAAAAAGCACGACTACACCCTGACAACTCATCACCAAAATCGATTACACAATCGGAGTTATTAATTTTTTCTGTTCAAACGCTTCAAGTAAACCATTGCGTTTGGCCGTATTATACCATAAAGATCCTTCTTTATGCGTAAGTTTCACTAGTTCTGTTGCTGTTTTATTACCATATTTGGAAATAATCTCATCCATCACCAGCATATCGTTATCGGAAAACTCTTCATCGGAAAAATTTTTGATTGAACGAATATACGTATTACCTTCTTTGTTGACTTTTTCGACATAACCTTCCAATAATACAGGAGTTTCCGATAGATCAACAAATACATCCTTAATTACAGGACCAGCCTGCCAAATTTCATATTGCATTCCTAAAAACGGAGTTTGAAAACGACAAACACTATATTCCTCCATAAAGAATAGCAATTTAAGCAATTTGGTTTTGCTTAAATCCTCTACCTTTTCTGCTATATAAACAATAGCATTTCCCAATTTTGCTTTGTCTGAATATGTAAGTGCGGCTTTTTTCATAACACAAAAATAGGTATTTTCAGTTTCAAGCAAAAGAATACAACAACACTTTTGATTAACATTCTATATGTTAGGCATAATATAACCCTTATCCTCTGCTTTTGCTACAATCTTTAGCAGTCGCTTACATTGTGAAGCAGATGGCAGATTGCCACGTGTAATGTAATCTGCAATACTCTTAATAAAACTGTAATCGCCAGAAGACAATACGGTTTCCTTAACAAGGTCATTATAAACTTTCATCCAATACTGTGCTCCAAGTTTGAACACTTCTACTGATACATCAACATCTGAATTGAATTTGTGTGCTCTCTTTGCGGATTGTGTAGCAACCTTATTGTCTGCCATAGAAGCAAGCGTGTCAATAAACTTGTCACTAAGCGTGTACTTATAATCTTGGAAGTTCTTCCAAACCGCTTGAGTTCGAGAGATTGTACGCACAATACCACCATTTGCCTGATCCATAAGGAAGTTATGTGTCACATAGGCAAGTTTAAGCAATTCTTCCGCAAGTTCAGGGTAAAGAGATTGCTTTTGCCATATGTAGTGCCAATCGAGGTCACGACCTTTAGGAATAAGGGTCATCAACTTTGAAATTGTATAAGGTACAATCTGTGCCTTATTACCAGCCTTCGGATACCAAGAAGCCTTACCAACTAAACTATCAAGCGAATCAAATAAGATAACTGAACTGACGCATCTTTTGAAGAAATCTTCATTTATAGTGTCACGATCTTCTTCATATATTTTCTCAATTACATCTGCAAAATGGTTAAAGTTTATTGCAGAACTCTGACAAACTTGATGAGGATTCATCAATATTGCATTATAACATTTTGCAAGTTTTTCTTTCTTAATAACCTGATTCTTAGGATGCATTTCACAGAATTTTTTCTTTTGTGCAACAGTAAGTTTCATTTGTTCTTGCTCCCATTTTCCACGTGAACGTTCATAGAACCAAATTGTTTGGAATGGATTTCCATCGACAGGGGGCGCCATAACTTTACGCGATAGTTTTTCCATCATAACATGGAAAGGATGGTTTGAAAAGAAATCTGCATCAGAAACAGCATTCTGACTATTAGCACATTGAGAAATTGTTTTAGTGATCGTATTATACTGCTCAACCTGTACTTCACTCATATCATTCTCAACATTGAGAACTGTAAGTTTCATCGGAACAAATAATGTATCCATCCCCAAACGTGCTTCCTTTTTTATTATAGCATTGGCAAGCGAAGCCGTTGTCTGCCCTCCATTGATAATCTGAGGATCCTTGAAATAGACAATTTGAGTTCCATCTGCAGAAAAACTTACAGAACGAGCAACAATAGCAATACCATTGTTGAAGGTGAAGAAATTTTCAGGATGATTTATAATAGTATCACGAATACCTTTATTCACCTTACCACGTACACTTAGGAATGCACGAACATTACCTTGTAACAACTTACTACCATATTTCAAATATATATCAGCAAGGAATTTACCCGGAACAATTCCAAGATAAGCATCATATTCAGAACCTTGTCCAAGGTCAGCCTTCAAACATTGAATACCTTGACAGTCAAAGTCGGCTGTATCAATTTCTATAATCTCACTGGAATTTGAAGCAAACGTCTGATAGAAGCGTTCAAGGGTCCAAACATTCAACTCAACAGGACGTTCAAGTAAATCTGGTTTGCTAAGATTCTTTACCTGTTTACTCAATGTTGCATTGGAAATAATTAAAAATTTGAAACGAAGAATTTCCGTTGAGAGCATACCCTTTCCTATCTTTTTCTTGAATTCGTTGGCTATCAGAAGAGCAGGATCGGAGTCATCGCAATACTTGCTAATATTACCTTGTATGCTTTCTTCTACAAAGTTCAGCATACGGCCATATAACTCCTCAATACGAGTATTTGTAAGCGTTGGAGCTGTATCACGTTGATTCGTGAAGTCGCTTGCAATAAGTACCAATGCACCATCAGCTTCATCGTATGCGTATGCATCGAATGCCAAGATACGGT
>JAKSUA010000036.1 GCA_024409235.1 Bacteroidales bacterium
GATTCTTTACGCTCCAGGTAAGGCTTCTAACGCTGGTGGTGTTGCAACTTCAGGTTTGGAAATGTGTCAAAACTCTGCTCGTCTTTCTTGGACATCAGAAGAAGTTGATGCTAAATTACAAGGTATCATGAAGTCTATCCACGAAAACTGCGTTAAATACGGTACACAAGCTGATGGTTACATCGACTATGTATCAGGTGCTAACATCGCAGGTTTCATCAAAGTTGCTGATGCAATGATGGCTCAAGGTTTAGTATAATTCTTTACTAACTTATAAATTAATCTCCTTGCGTTCTGTAACGCAAGGAGTTTTTTTGTATTAATAATAATTGTATTTTTGCCTAATTTAAAGCAAATAGTAATGAATAAAATTATTAACAAAAAATTTCTTTCCGATCTTGTGGTAGAACTTGAAGTAGAAGCTCCACAAATCGCAAAAAAAAGAAAAGCTGGTCACTTTGTCATTGTTCGTGTTGACGAAAAAGGTGAACGAATTCCCCTAACAATCTCAAGTGCCAATATTGAAAAAGGAACAATCACATTAATTCTTCAAAAAGTTGGTGTTTCAAGTAGCAAAGTAGCAGCTCTTAATCCAGGTGAATATTTACATGATGTTGTTGGTCCACTAGGAAAAGCTACACATATTGAAAACTTTGGTACAGTTCTTTGCTGTGGTGGTGGTGTTGGCGTTGCTCCCCTACTTCCTATTGTTCAAGCAATGAAAGCTGCTGGAAATAAAGTTATATCGGTACTTGCAGCCCGCACAAAAGATTTGATTATTCTTGAAGACGAAATACGTAAAAGTTCTGATGAAGTTATCATTATGACTGACGACGGATCCTATGGTAAACAAGGCGTTGTAACAGTTGGTATGGAAGAAGCTATCAAAAAAGAGAAAATTGATTTCTGTATGGCTATCGGTCCTGCAATTATGATGAAATTCGCTGCATTAAAAACAAAAGAATATAACATTCCAACATACGTTAGTTTAAATACTATCATGGTTGACGGAACTGGTATGTGTGGTGCATGCCGTGTTACAGTTGACGGAAAAACAAAATTCGTTTGTGTTGACGGTCCTGAATTCGATGCACACAAAGTTGATTTCCCTGAAATGATGATGCGTATGGGTGCATACAAAGCAGAAGAGAAAGAAGCTTTCGACAAATATTTACAGACTACAAAATAAGACTTGCAATATGAAAGATATAGAATTTATTAAAGAACAACGTGCCCAAGCATGGCGCGAAGAATTGCGGAAACAAATCTCTGCAAAAGATCGTGGCAATATTGATAGAATTTCTATGCCAGAGCAAGATCCTATTGAAAGAAGTAAAAATTACAAGGAAGTAAATATTGGTATCACAAAAGAACAGGCAATCCAAGAATCACACAGATGTTTGGACTGTCCTAATCCAACTTGTATGGACGGATGCCCTGTAGGTATTTACATCCCTGGCTTCATTAAATGTATTGAAAAAGAAGATTTCCTTGGTGCTGCTAAGGTTATCAAACAAACAAGTGCACTTCCTGCAGTTTGCGGCCGTGTTTGTCCTCAAGAAAAACAATGCGAATCGCAATGTACTTACTTAAAAATGAAGAAACCTGCAGTTGCAATCGGTAACTTGGAACGATTTGTTGCTGATTACGAACGTGAATCTGGCCAAATGTCTTTACCAGAAGTTGCACCTAAAAATGGTTTCAAAGTTGCCGTTATCGGTTCTGGACCTGCAGGTCTTGCTTGTGCCGGTGACTTAGCAAAAGCAGGGTGCGATGTAACTGTTTTCGAAGCATTACACGAAATTGGTGGTGTATTGAAATATGGTATTCCAGAATTCCGTCTTCCAAACAGCATTGTTGATGTTGAAATCAACAACTTGGAAAAAATCGGAGTTACTTTTGTTAAAGATTTCGTTGTTGGAAATACTGCAACAATCGACGACTTACGTGCAGAAGGTTTCAATGCATTCTTTGTAAGTAGCGGTGCCGGTCTTCCAAGATTCATGGGTATTCCTGGAGAAAATTACACAGGTATTCTTTCTTCTAACGAATACTTAACTCGTGTAAACCTAATGAGTGCTGCAAAACCAGATTATGACACTCCTACTTTCTTTGGAAAAAATGTTGCTGTAATCGGTGGTGGAAACACAGCAATGGACTCTGTTAGAACAGCAAAACGTCTTGGTGCAGAAAGAGCAATGATTATCTATCGCCGTTCTCTTGATGAAATGCCAGCACGTAAAGAAGAAATTCACCACGCACAACAAGAAGGTGTTGAATTCCTTTGCTTGAACAACCCTATTGAATATTTTGCAGACGAAAAAGGTCATGTAAATAAGGTGAAAGTTCAAAAAATGGAACTTGGTGAGCCTGATGCATCTGGTCGTAGAAGCCCAGTTGCTGTTGCAGGTTCTGAATACGAAATAGACGTTGACTTGGTTGTTGTTAGCGTTGGTGTATCTCCTAACCCACTTATTCCTAACAGTGTAGAAGGATTGAATATGTCTCCAAAACGTACAATTGTTGTAAACGAAGAACAACAAAGTAATATTGAAGACATTTTCGCCGGTGGAGATATTGTTCGTGGTGGTGCAACAGTAATCCTTGCTATGGGCGACGGTCGTCGTGCTGCTGCAGGTATTATGAACTACTTGAATTCAAAAAAGAAATAATTCATTACATATTTCTTTAATAGCAAAATCCCTCAAGAAATATCTTCTTGAGGGATTTTTTTTGAAATTATACTATACAAAATCGTACTTTTGTTACTAAATTTTATTTGTAATGAAAATCTTCTCCTCAAAGCAAATGCATGAAGCTGATGCATATACCATTAAAAATGAACCGATAGAGTCTATTGATTTAATGGAACGTGCATCCAAAACTGTTTTTGATTTTATTACACTAAACTTTCCCGACCAGAATAATTTTGCAATTTTTTGCGGGAAAGGAAACAATGGCGGAGACGGTTTAGCCATTGCTCGAATGTTAGCAAACAACGGGAAAAACGTTTCTGTTTACATTGTTAATTACACTGATTCGGCAAGCGATGATTTTATGACAAACTACGAACGTTTGCTAGAATTGGAAAACTGTAACATAATTGAATTATCTGAATTCCACATTATAAATATTGTATCAAACACAATAATTATTGACGCAATATTTGGTTCAGGATTAAATCGTCCTATTACAGATTTCACTGCAGAATACATCAATTATCTTAATTCATTACCAAACAAGCGGATTGCTATTGATATTCCGTCGGGATTGTTTGCTGACAATCCCATTGAAAAAGCAGCTGTAGTATTCAAAGCTGATGAAACCATTACATTTCAAGCGCCAAAGCTACAATTCTTTTTTGCAGAAAATGAACAATATGTCGGCAAACTAACTATTACAGATATTAATTTACAAAGTCCATTTTGTGAAAGCGAAACAGCTATTGAATTTGTAACAAAAGACGACATTACGCTCAAAAAAAGAACAAACTTTTCTCACAAAGGAACTTTTGGACACGCCCTACTTGTTTCTGGCAGTTATGGGAAAATAGGAGCATCAGTATTAGCTTCAAAAGCTTGTCTTCGAACAGGTTGTGGTTTACTAACCACTCATAGCCCCAAATGCGGATACGAAATTCTACAAATTGCAATACCAGAAGCAATGGTTGACATAGATAACAACGCGGAATATATCTCATCAATACCCGATGAGGAAAAATATTCAGCAATAGGAGTTGGTCCTGGTATTGGAACAAATGAATGTACAACAGAGGCACTTATAAACTTCATAAAAAACAACACAAAACCCTTGATTCTAGATGCAGATGCTCTAAACATATTATCTGAACATCAAGATGTATGGAAATTTGTAAAATCAAACACTATAATCACACCACATCCCGGCGAATTTGACAGATTAACTTGCAAACATACAACTTGTTACGACCGCTTCAATACGCAAATAAAATTTGCAAAGGAACATAATTGCATAGTTATTTTAAAAGGTCACTACACATCAATCGCAACACCAGATGGTAAGATATTCTTTAACAGCACTGGAAATGCAGGAATGGCAACAGCTGGAAGCGGTGATGTTTTAACAGGAATTATTCTATCACTTTTAGCACAAAAATACGAGCCTATTGAAGCAGCTAAAATTGGAGTTTTTATACATGGTTTAGCCGGTGATATTGCAAATAATGGGGACAATAGCCCTATTATTGCAAATGATATTATTCTGAATATAAATTCAGCATATAAAAACATCTTACATTATTCAAAATAATAGTATTTTTATAGACGATTTTTAGAAATGAACGAGGAACTAGAACAAAACGAAAAAGACGATGTAAATCCACAGGATAGTGGATTTCGCAAATACATTACTCAGCGAAATGTAATCATCGCTATCTGCGTTCTTTTTGCTATTTGGATTCTTTTCTGCGATAGAAATAGCTTTATAAAGCAATATCAATTAAACAAAGAACAAAACAAATTAATTGAAACGAAGAAGGACTATCAGATGAAGATTAAAGAAACTCAGAAAGAGATCAACGCCCTTGATGACAATGCTTATATAGAACGAATCGCACGGGAAAAACATCTGATGAAAAAAGACAACGAGGATATTTATATTATAAATGACTAACATTATGGATTTCAAAAAAATATCACCTCTTGACATTCAAGAGAATGCCAGCAAACTTATTGGCAAAGACTACATGCTTGTAACAGCAGGAAATCAAGAAAAGAGCAACTGCCTGACTGCAAGTTGGGGCGGTTTAGGTTTTATGTGGGGAAAACCTGTTGCTTGTATAGTAATTCGTCCACAACGATATACAAAAGAATTCATTGACAGAGAAGATTTCTTTACACTATCTTTCTTTGACGAATCCTTTAAAGACATGTTTGCTTTTTGCGGTTCAAAAAGTGGACGTACTGTTGACAAAATCAAAGAATGCAATCTCACACCTTTTGTTACTGAAAACGGTTCTATTTCATATGAACAGGCACGTATTGTTTTAGAATGCAAAAAACTTTATGCTGCACCTTTTGTTAAAGAAGGATTTGTAGAAAAGAACTTACTATCAAATTATGTTGACGGTGATTTCCACGTTCAATATATTGCAGAAATCACAAATTGTTTAATCAAATAAGTTATTACTAATGAAAAAATCAGCATTATTTTCAATCTTTACACTTGCAACATCTGTGCTTTTTGCTCAGAATACATTAAAAAGCAATAAAGACAGCGTAGCATACGCATTAGGAGTAAATACAGCAAGTAATATTGTAAAAGAAATTGAAACTGTTGGACTTTCAACAGAAATGTTTCTAAAAGGATTTCAGGAAGTAAACAACAGCATTATTCCAGCTGAATCAATTGAGCCATTGCTTCGTGATTATTTCACAAAATTACAACAGGAACAAGAATCAAAAATGCAGGCACAAGCACAGGAAATGTGTTTAGCGAATTCAGAATTCTTATTAAAAAATAAAGAAAACAAAGATGTTGTTACTCTTGAAAACGGATTACAATATAAAGTTGTTGTGAAAGGTAAAGACAAAAAAACTCCTAACGACAACGACAGAGTGAAAGTTCATTACAAAGGTTCATTAATTGACGGAACTGTTTTTGATTCATCGATTGACCGTGGAGAACCAGCAACATTTCCTGTAAATGCTTTAATTCCTGGTTTTACACAAATCTTAAAATTAATGACTGTCGGTTCCACATATATAGCATACATTCCATCGGAATTGGGTTACGGAATGAAGGATATGGGAACAATCAAACCTTGTTCTACGTTGATATTCGAGATTCAATTACTTGAAATCATTAGTGACGAGACAAATGAAGCAATAGAGAATGATTCTTCAAAAAAGAGTAAGAAAAAATAAAAGCTACAATATAAATAGCAACAAAAAAAGCCATCGTTTGATGGCTTTTTTGTTATAGAGTCTTTATATAATCCGCAACTACTTTGGGATAATATTCATATTCCAATGCGTGAACACGAGTTGCTAAAGAATCTGGAGTATCATTTTCAAGAACAGGACATTTGGCCTGGAACAAAATTTCACCACTATCGTAAATTTCATTTACTAAATGGATAGTTATGCCACTTTCCTTCTCATCATTAGCTAAAACAGCTTCATGAACATGATGTCCATACATCCCTTTACCTCCATATTTTGGTAAAAGCGAAGGATGAATATTCACAATTTTATCACGATATGCGTCAATAATATTTTGAGGAAGCAACATCATGAAACCAGCAAGAACAATGCAATCTATTTTTTCAGAAATCAGTGCATTATAAATTACTTTATCATCCCACAAATCTGCTTTTTTAAACAATGTTACCGGTATTTGCAACCGTTTTGCTCTTTCTAAAACTCCTGCATTTTCATTATTACAGAAAATTCTAACAACAGAAATTTCCGTATTTTTATAAGTCTTTATTAAATTTTCAGCATTTGTACCCGATCCTGAAGCAAAAATTGCAATTCTTTGCATGATATTTATTGATTTTTATTTGAATTTCTTTCAAATGCAAAAATATAAATATTTGAGTTTCAATGCAAAGACTTTCCTTAGTTTAAAAGAAACTACTTTTTTTCTTTTTTGTATTAAAAAAAAAACTTTTATTTGCAGCCGTAAACGTATTTAATAACTAAATTTTAAGACTATGTCAGAAATTGAATCAAAAGTACAAGCAATTATCGCTGAAAAATTAGGTATCGATGCATCTGAAGTAACAAAAGAAGCTAACTTCACTAACGATCTAGGTGCAGATTCTTTGGATACTGTAGAATTGATTATGGAATTCGAAAAAGAATTCGGTATCTCAATTCCAGACGAACAAGCTGATACAATTGCTACTGTAGGTGATGCAATAGCTTTCATCGAAAAAAATCAAAAGTAAGAAAATTCTAATTCCTATGGAATTAAAACACGTAGTTGTTACTGGTATAGGTGGCATTTCACCAATAGGTAATTCCATAGATGAAATTTTTCAAAATTTAACATTAGGAACGAGTGGTAGTGGCCCTATCACTCGTTTTGATGTTTCTAACTGTAAGACAAAATTTGCATGTGAGGTAAAGAACTTCGACCCCACTCTTTATTTAAGCAAACCTGAAGTTCGCAAAATGGATCTTTTTGAACAATATGCTGTTGCAGCAGCTTCAGCTTGTTTGAACGATTCAAAAATTGATTTAGAATCAATAAATAAAGACCGTATAGGTGTTATTTGGGGAACTGGTATCGGAGGATTAGGTTCTTATGAACCAGAAATCAAAGATTTTTTCACATCTGGTACAAATACACCCCGTTTCAGTCCATTTACCATTCCAAAATTAATTCCAAATATGGCAGCCGGCTTAATTTCTATTAAGTTTGGTTTACGTGGCATTAGCTATGCAACTTCATCTGCCTGTGCATCATCTTCCCATGCAATTATCGACGCATATAATTATATTCGATTAGGGAAAGCTGATATGTTTATTACAGGTGGTTCAGAAGCACCTATCAATGTCAGTGCTATTGGAGGTTTTAACGCAATGAAAGCCCTTTCCGAAAACAATGACGAAATGGAAACTGCATGTCGTCCTTTTGATGTAACAAGAGATGGATTCGTAATGGCAGAAGGTGGCGTTGCCCTACTTTTGGAAGAAAAAGAGCACGCTAAAAAACGCGGAGCTAAAATTTATGCGGAAATAGCTGGTAGCGGACAAACATCAGATGCATATCATTTAACAGCGCCTCATCCAGAAGGTTTAGGTACAATTAACGTAATGAAATTTGCCTTGGAAGATGCAGGAATACAAACATCCGACATTGATTACATTAATGTTCACGGAACTTCTACACCAATCGGTGATGTAATAGAACTTACATCTATTCAAAAACTATTTGGAGATTATGCTTATAAAATAAACATAAGTTCCACAAAGTCAATGACAGGCCACATGCTAGGTGCTGCTGGAGCAATAGAAGCTGTTGCTTCAATTTTTGCCATACAAACAGGCATAATTCCTCCTACGATTAATTTCAAGCAGCTTGATCCAAACATTGACAGCAAACTAAACTTGACCACTAACGAAGCACAAAACAGAAACGTTGATTATGTTTTGAGTAATACGTTTGGTTTTGGAGGACACAACAGCTCTATAATTTTCAAAAAATATAGTGAATAAACGTTTAATCCAATTCAAATCGCTCTTTATAAAAAAAGAAGACAGGGACTTTTTCTTTTTTCTTTGCAATACACTTGATTTTCTCCCTTATAATATGGAATTGTATAAACTATGTTTTATACATAAATCCTCTTTAAAAACAGCACAGTTTGGATGCAACGAACGCCTTGAATTTCTTGGCGACGCCATTCTTGACAGCGTAACAGCAGATTATCTTTACATTAAATTCCCTAACGAAAAAGAAGGTGTTTTATCGGAAATGCGTTCTCGAATTGTAAATAGACGTAACATGAACTGCATCGGTATAGATCTTCAACTGCAAAAACACCTATTAGCAAGAATACCGCATCTTAAACAAAATGATGCTATCGGAAATTGTTTGGAAGCTTTAATAGGTGCTATTTACAAAGACAGAGGCTACAAAAAAGCAAAAGAGTTTATTATCAATAGAATTATACAACAACACACTAACATAAAACAATTACCTAAAAACGAGACAAACTCCAAGAGTTCGCTTCAAATCTACTGTCAACGAGATAAATTGTCATTGACATACAACACTTACCAAATAGAAGGAGAAAAGTTTCCTTTCTTTAAATCTGAGGTAATTATAAATAACAACATCATTTCGGAAGCAACAGGAAAGTCAAAAAAAATCGCGGAACAAGCTGCAGCAAAACTTGCAATAAAAGCTTTGCACTTCGAATAAATCTTTCTAAAATTAAAACTTAAAAAAAGCAGAACTCAATAATTTAAGTTCTGCTTTTTTATAAACCTGAAGCATTTGCTATTTTACCAATACTTCATAAACTTGATTTCCAACAATCACTAAATAAACACCTTTAATACGAACAGAAATAACACATTCTCCAGCGTGTTCATTCGCTTTAACAACGTCAATAGCACGACCATTTATGTCATAAATTTCAACATCGTTGTTTTCAGCATTTTCAACTAGAATATTCATACCTTGAACACGCACAAGAGCTGAATTTTCTGTAATCGTCTGAACAGCACTTGGATCGGTATTTTCAACTTCCGCAATATTACTAATCGCCATTACAAACGGTCCGCTCTCTGATTTCAATGGTTTTGTAATATCAATAGTTTCTTTCAACTTAATTGCTACAAAATATCCTATTGTACCTATCGCAGGTTTCTTATCTGTATAACGAACATTGTTTGCTGATACTTCAGCTATTTCTTCCACACCAAATAAAGTCTTTCTATAAATCTGATATGTAGAATAGTCAACACCTTCGTAAGCATCCCAAATCAAATTAACCTCGCCTGTAAGACCTATATTCTTCTGCAAGAAAATTGTTTTATGTTCTTTACTCATAGGAGATTCATTTCCACAGCGATCCGTTGCCGTAATACGATAACGCCATGCCTGTTCTTTTATATCTGCATTTCCATCAAAGAAAATACCTAATTCACGGTAAGGAACTTCACCAATCTTATCGTACTCACCAGCAACTGTTGATTCACGATATACAGTATAAAAATCAATCAGATTGGTTTCTTCGCGTTGCCATGTAACAAGATTTTTACGAGATTCCTCTCCGTAGCTTACTAAAGCTATTTCTGGTTGTTTAAAAGTAGTAACCGAAATTTCTGTTGAGAAAGAACTTTTGCAGCCTGCCTCATCTGTTACTATCAAAGAATACTCACCTGGAGCAAGAGCTAGACGGTTCTTTGTTGTTTCATTATCATTCCATAAGTAAGTATAGTTACCTGAACCACCTTTAACATCTAGCATAATAACACCTGTATTCACATCACAACTTGACTCCATCAATCCTTCCACTGTTATTATTGGTGCTCCGTCATCTGATAAATCAAATGTTTCCGACTTCTTACACGACTTGCTGTCAACAACTGTTACAACGTATGTTTTCGGAGCAAGTTTTTCTATATTTTTCTGCATATATGTAAGACTATCCGAATCTATCCAATAGTATGAATATGGATAACTTCCACCTGAAACATTCAAACTTATTGCACCATTCTGATTACCACATAAAGGAGCAGAAAATGCCGCATCTATAACAATTTCCTTCGCATCTTTTATCTGATATTCCTTAACTATTGAACACTCAGTAGAATCCATAATAACAACAGAATAAGTTCCTGCAGGCATATTATAAATACCTTCACTTGTTCTATCATTGCTCCATCTAAACTGATATGGTTCCACCCCACCAGAAACAGATAAAACAACACTACCCTCTTCTCCGGCATAACATTTATTATGAACAACTTCGGCACTTACAGTTAAACCGCATTTATCATCTTCTGTAATCTTTGATTGTTTAAATACGTCAACTGCTTCCTGCAAAGCTATCACTGCAGCATCTATAGTTTCCTGAGACGATTCTGTATTATTGAATATATTTTGAGATTCCTCTATTACTATATTCAAAACACCTTTCGAACCATACTCATATAAACCAATAGCTGTACCTTCCGTAGCAATATCATGTAATGTTGATGTAACCAAAATTTGAGTTGACAATGCAGACGCATCAACAAATTCTACCACACAAGTATCTGATATTTCTTGATTTTCTTCACTTATCACAACTATTTCGGTTTGTCCAAAGGCTGCAAATGAAATTGATCCATTTGAAACTGTTGCAATATTTTCATTTAAAGATTTCCATGAAACAGCCTGATTTGTTGCATCTTCCGGATAAACAATTGCCGACACTGATATATTTCCAGAACGTCCAATAAGCTTTTTAGCATTTAGAACAACTGCAGTTACAGCAACTGTTTCATCTTCTAATACAGGAACAATTTCCTGAGCAACAATAACTTCACCACAGACACTACAATGACTACCTTCCGTTAGACCAGTTTCTGTATATGTAGGTTCAACAGCTTCATCTATTACAACCGTATGGCCTAAAGCAGGAATTATTTCCTGTTCAACCTGAACCAATCCACATACCGAACAATGTATTCCTTCTGTCAAACCAGATTCTGTACATGTTGGTGCTACCGCAGATACAATTTCTTCTTTATGAGATTTAGTTACAGACAAATCCAAATTTTTCACAAAGTATAATATTCTGTTTTTCTCGTAAGGACTTTCTGTATATAACACCAAACTTGGAGAATTTACTGTGGTTTCCTGCAGATCAACCGAAGTTTCAAACGTATAGTATTTCTGAGTGTACCACATCTGTGATTTTTCAATCTTCACATATTCTTCGCCGGTCAACATTACATATTCTCCATTTTCATTCTCACCAACTAAAGCAAAACTGAAGAAATCTGCTGGAGTATTTGTTGAAAATTCTATAGAAAGATTCAAGGCATCAGTTTCCTCGTCTATTGCCGGTAAATCTGTAACAAACACATTTTCATAAGCAAATTCTTTCTTTGGAGCCGTTCCCTTATATAATAATGTATAAGGACTGTCTTCATTGTTTTTTGTTCCAACTGACTCATAAATCACATTAAATTCTGAGAATTGTAGAACCTTATCGTCCGTTGTAAATCCTTCGTTAGAACTTGTAAGAACTGGTTTACAAATAAATTCTAATTCAGGACTTGTTAAAATATAAGCATTGTCACTATAGATTTTTGAAACAATAAGATAAACAGTTGCAGAAAATTCTTCACCTTCCACAACCGAAACCGGCTTACTTATTTCACATAACTCAGCCCAGTTATTTACAACAGATCTGTGATCAACAATTTGGAATTGTAACGTTCCTGTATAATCAGCAACGCCAGTCATATTTACTACAAATAAATCACCGACAATAGGTTTCCACAAACCATCCCAATAAACATTTGCTGGCTCCATAACAAATTCAGACACACCTTTATGGAAAGCATCAGATTCATTATCTTCATCCCTATCTTCACCTGCAACATAATAAGGAACTGCAAACTGAGCTGGCAGAACATTCTGAACTTTATCAGCATATTCATTTTCTTCAAATATCACAACTGCACTATATTCCACAACTTTGTTTGCAACACCAGGAGCTCTTGTTGTATCTATGGTGACAACAGCATTAACTGTTTCGTTATGTTCATCATTTGCCGAACATACAAATTGTATTGTCGCAGACAACAAATCATCGCTCCATTCAAATCCTTGAGATACATAGTCATGTCCATTTGCAGGAAGTTCATCCTGTGCAATTAAAATTTCTTCACATACCGAGCAGTGTTTTCCTTCAGTCAGACCGGTTTCTGTACAGGTTGCATCAACCTTTGCATCTACTACTTCCGTGTGGCCTTTCGCGGCTATTGTTTCCTGAGCTACCAATACTTCCTTACATACAGAGCAGTGCTTGCCTGCTGTCAAACCTGTTTCTGTACAGGTTGCTGCAACTGCCTCATCTACCACTTCGGTATGACCTTTGGCTTCAACTGTTTCCTGAGCTACCAATATTTCTTCACATACAGAGCAATGTTTTCCTTCCGTCAAACCTGTTTCTGTACAAGTTGATTCAACTGCAGCATCAACAACTTCTGTATGACCTTTTGCTTCAACTGTTTCCTGAGCAATTAAAATTTCTTCACATACCGAGCAGTGTTTGCCTTCCGTTAAACCTGTTTCTGTACAGGTAGCCTCTACTTTTGCATCTACTACTTCCGTGTGGCCTTTCGCTGCTATTGTTTCCTGAGCTACAAGAACTGCATCACATACTGAACAGTGTTTGCCTTCCGTTAGACCGGTTTCTGTACAAGTTGCCTCTACCTTTGCATCTACTACTTCTGTGTGGCCTAAAGCGGCTATTGTTTCCTGGCCTACTAAAACCTCTTCACACACTGAGCAGTGTTTGCCTTGCGTTAAACCTGTTTCCGTACAAGTTGCTGCAACTGCGGCATCAACAACTTCTGTATGACCTTTGGCTTCAACTGTTTCCTGAGCAATTAAAATTTCTTCACATACCGAGCAGTGTTTGCCTTCTGTTAATCCTGTTTTTGTACAAGTTGCCTCAACTGCGGCATCAACAACTTCTGTATGACCTTTTGCTTCAACTGTTTCCTGAGCAATTAAAATTTCTTCACATACCGAGCAGTGTTTTCCTTCAGTCAAACCTGTTTCTGTGCAGGTTGCTGCAACAGCGGCATCAACCACTTCTGTATGGCCTTTGGCAGCCACTGTTTTCTGAGCTACTAATACCGCTTTACATACAGAGCAATGTTTTCCTTCAGTCAAACCTGTTTCTGTACAGGTTGCTGCAACTGCCTCATCTACCACTTCGGTATGACCTTTGGCTTCAACTGTTTCCTGAGCCACTAAAATCGTATTACATACCGAGCAGTGTTTGCCTTCTGTTAATCCTGTTTCTGTACAAGTTGCCTCTACCTTTGCATCGATGACTTCCGTATGGCCTTTCGCTGCTATTGTTTCCTGAGCTACAAGAACTACATCACACACTGAACAATGTTTACCTTCCGTTAAACCTGTCTCGGTACAAGTTGCCTCTACCTTTGCATCCACTACTTCCGTGTGACCTAAAGCTGCTATTGTTTCCTGAGCTACAAGAACTACATCACACACTGAACAGTGTTTGCCTTCCGTTAGACCTGTTTCTGTACAAGTTGCCTCTACTTTTGCATCTACTACTTCCGTGTGGCCTAAAGCTGCTATTGTTTCCTGAGCTACAAGAACTTCTTTACATACAGAACAATGCTTGCCTGCTGTCAAACCTGTTTCTGTACAAGTTGCATCAACCTTTGCATCTACTACTTCCGTGTGGCCTAAAGCGGCTATTGTTTCCTGAGCTACCAAAATTTCTTTACACACAGAACAGTGTTTACCTTCCGTTAAACCTGTTTCTGTACAAGCAGCCTCTACTTTTGCATCTACTACTTTCGTGTGGCCTAAAGCTGCTATTGTTTCCTGAGCTATTAAAACTTCACCACATACAGAACAGTGACTACCTTCAGACAAACCTGTTTCCGTACAAGTTGCCTCTACCTTTGCATCGATTACTTCCGTGTGGCCTAAAGCTGCTATTGTTTCCTGGGCTACAAGAACTGCATCACAAACAGAGCAATGTTTACCTTCCGTTAAACCACTTTTTGTACAAGTTGGAGCTACTGCAGCATCTATCACTTCCGTGTGGCCTTGGGTGGCAACTATTTCTATAGTGTCTCCCCCTTTATAGACTTTTCCATAAGGAGCATCATTATCCCTTTCATATACACAGACTATATAAGTGCCTTCTTCATCTACTTGTAAAGACCAAGAATCCGACGCATATAAATGACCTTCATCAACCGCTCCCTTATACCACACATATATAAAATTCTCATCTTTTGGTTCTGATAGACTTAACTCAATACTTTCATTTGGACAGATATCAGTTTTGGATGCAATAATTGAAACTTTAGGTACAGGAGGAACTTCTATTGTATTAGAATAAACCTTGTCCAATGTTGTAGCAAAACTAATATCATCTATTACGAAGTCATTTCCTCCAGATTTACCATTTTTATTCAAGGTATTATCACCTGCTGCACGAATATATAATGTATAACTACCATCTTCGGGAGCAGTCCAAACTGCACTCAGTTCTTCCCAGTCATTATTGTCACCCAATTGTTTTGTTGTTACTTCTTCTCTTATGCCAGTCTGATTATTTTGTACGATAAAAGACAACTGCGCACAAATCGCATTTAGGTATGAATTAAAGTTACAAGCATTGGCAAAAAACAAAGACATAATATACGCTTTATCCTTAATAGCGTCAAAA
>JAKSUA010000037.1 GCA_024409235.1 Bacteroidales bacterium
AGGTGCCGCCTCTTTTTTTTAGAAACGTCTATCATGAACATGGTAGGCGTTTTTTTTTGTTATGTGTGCGCTGTGATGCGGAACGGAAAAAATATTTTTGAATCTGGGATTTTTTTTGAATTGAGATGATATTTTTTGTATATTAGCTAACTGATGATTTATTTGTTTAATTTTAATTTTTTAGCAATGGGAAAATTTGTTATTAAGAATGCAAAAGGTGGTGTAAAGTTCGATTTATTGGCAGGAAACAATCAGGTTATTGCTACATCTGAAGTTTACACAACTATGAGTGCTTGCAAAAATGGTATTGAAAGTGTAAAAAAAAATAGTGTAAAGGCTAATCTTGAGGATCAAACAATAGAAGGATTTGAAACAGCAAAAAATCCTAAATTTGAAGTTTATACAGATAAAGCAGGAAAAACACGTTTCCGTTTGAAAGCTACTAATGGTGAAATTATCGCTGTAGGTGAAGATTATGAGTCTAAAGCAGGTTGTATGAATGGTATTGAATCTATTCGCAAAAATGCTCCTGATGCAGAAATAGTAGATAAAACTGAAGACAAATAGAATATTTATTCAAAATAAAAAAAGTAAAAGGCAATCTGATTCAGATTGCCTTTTACTTTTACATATGCAAACAAGCATTACAGATTTTATTCCATCGTCCTGCTGTTTGAAGTTCTCCGTTCAGTGTGAATCCGTCTGAATCAGCATCGTAGAATACAAGTGCTTTGTTTTCCATCTGTTTGTTTTTTGGAGTGAATACTAACTCGATTAATTCAATACATGAGTCTGACTTGTCAAGTGTTCTGCTTGTAACAATGTGACAATCTTTGTATTGGTTCAAATCAAGCTCGGTTGTGCAGCAGTCATCTTTCTTGTGAATATAGAAACAACGTTTGGCTATTTCATCTATAGCAATCAGATATCCGTTCCAATAGTCTTGTTTTGTGATTTTTGCAGAACAGCCAAGCTTCTCTAATTCTTTCTTAATAATCTTGTTTTTCTTATATGTGTTAAGGTTTAGTAGTAGTATGGGAATAATTGTTATTGCCAATAAGAAAAGGCCTAAGATGTATGTAGTGTTCATTTTTTATAAAATTTAGTTAATGCTAAAAATCAAAGTTTATTTTTTCATATATGACTGTTCCTTTCTTTCTACAGCGAAAGAAAGGAACCAAAGAACGCCGCCGATGCCACATCCTCACTAAAATATGCCTTCGTTCCGCTAAACAGTCTGGGATTGCACCTGCATACAAAAGCCGACGCCGCAAAGCAGCCTGTTTTTAACGCTTCACTACGTCATATTTTTTAACGTTCGGCTGTGAAATCGGCTGAATCCAGCAAGGTGAAAACAAAAAAGTATTCTCTAATAAGGATGTTCAGGCAAGTTTAGCTTACTTGTAGGTTTCTTGTTTACCAAAAATATTGGAAGGGGAAAATGATGTCAGTGTTTGAAAATAAATAACCTGATAGTGTAGAAGTCTTTTTTAAAAGGTATCTAATTTTAATTTTATAGGAGTTTTCATTTTTTAGAGGGGCGAAAATTTGTTTTTCCTCCCATCTTTTTATTGGTGTTTTACATGATTGAACAACATTCCCGATTGTGTCATTTTGTTTTTCGTGACAGTCGATTTGTGAACTAAGTGAAGTTATGGAACTATTTTCGGCGTGTGTTGCATTATTTGTTGTCGCGTTAAATGAAAATAATAAAGCAACATACAGGAAAATTGCTGAGAATATACCAAATGGGATTATTTTGTTTCTGAAGTTCAGCATAGTTAATGCAAATCAACAATAGAACAAATATAGAAAATCGGAGATATGTATAATAAAAAAGTCCGTGAATTATCACGGACTTTTAAAATAAATATACGAACTAAAGATTACGCTTTATATTCTTTCAAGTAGTTTAAAACCTGGTTCACGATGTTTTCTGCTGTGTAGCCGAATTTTTCATCCAAAACAGTGTATGGAGCAGAGAAACCGAAATGGTTCAATCCCCAGATTTTTCCTTTTGGTCCAACAAGACTTTGTAGGTTTGTTGAAAGACCTGCAGTAACACCGTAAATTGGCTTGTTCGAAGGTATTACTTGTTCTTGATATTCTACTGGTTGGTCGCGGAACAATCCTTCTGATGGAGCAGAAACTACTTGTACAGAAAGCTTGTGTTCTGCTTCAAGAATTTGTGAAGCAGCGTAGATTGTACTTACTTCGGAACCATTCGCAACTAGAACTACATCTACATCTTTTTTAGGTTCGTTAACGATATATGCACCTTTAACGGCTTGTTGTGCATCTTTGTAGCGTGTAGAACCTTGTTTAGCAGGAAGGTCGTTAATGTTTTGGCGAGAGAAAATCAATCCCGAAGGACGATCTGTTGTCTTCATTGCAATTTCCCAACAAACTGTTGCTTCTTGTGCGTCGGCTGGACGAAGAACAACGAAACTGCGTTTACCACTGTGGTTGTAAACTTGTTCCATCAAACGGATTTGTGCTTCTTGTTCAATAGGTTGGTGAGTAGGTCCGTCTTCGCCTACGCGGAATGCGTCGTGAGTCCAAATGTATTTAACAGGAAGTTCCATCAAAGCAGACAAACGCATTGCTGGTTTCATGTATTCAGAGAATACGAAGAATGTACCGCACGATGCAAAAATACCACCATGAAGAACGATACCGTTCATAATAGAAGCCATAGTTAATTCAGCAACACCGGCTTCAAGGAATTTACCTGAGAAATCGTCTTTTGTAATGTCTTGTGTTTTCTTCAAGAAACCATCTGTATTGTCGCTGTTTGACAAGTCGGCAGAAGAGCAAATCATATTTTCAATGTTTTCTGCGAAGTAGCCAAGAACAGTTTTTGAAGCAACACGAGTTGCGATGTTTTCTTTTTGTTCGATTTTTGAGAAATCTATATTGTTTGGCATTTTACCAGACTGGAATTGAGCAAATTTTTGTGCCAATTCTGGATTTTGTTTTTCCCAAGCAGCTTGTTCGTCTTTGCGTTTTTGAGCAGCTTTTGCTTTTTCCGCATTGACTTTAGACCAGAATTCTTGAACATCACTGAATACAGCAAATGGATCTTCTGGATTTCCACCTAAATTCAATATAGTTTTTTCTACAGACGCACCAGCTTTACTTACTGGTTGACCGTGAGTAGAAGTTTTTCCTTCAAACGAATTGCCTTCTGCATCAAGTAAGCCTTTACCCATAGTTGTCTTACCGATAATCAATGATGGCTTGTCAGTTTTTTCGTTAGCCCATTTCAATGCTTTGCGGATTTCATCGTGGTCGTTACCTTTAATAGTGATAACACGCCATCCCCAAGCCTCATATTTCTTTGCTGTGTCTTCGCTTGAAACGGCATCGGTTTTTGTTGAAAGTTGGATGTCGTTTGAATCGTAGAACATAATCAAGTTGTCCAATCCAAGGTGACCTGCGATACGACCAGCACCTTGCGAAATTTCTTCTTGAATACCACCATCAGAAATGAAAGCGTAGATTTTATGTTGCATCCAGTCGCCAAAGCGTTGACGAAGGAATTTTTCTGCAATTGCCGCACCAACAGCCATTGTGTGACCTTGTCCAAGAGGACCAGATGTGTTTTCTATACCAATGTTGAAGTTAACTTCTGGGTGACCGGCAGTTATGCTTCCCCATTGACGGAAGTTTTTCAAATCTTCAATAGAAAGTGAACCAACCATGCAAAGAGTAGCATAAAGCATAGGAGACATGTGTCCAGGATCAAGGAAAAATCTGTCTCGGTTTGCCCATTTCAAGTCTGTTGGATCGTATTGTAAGAATTCTGAATAAAGAACGGAGATGAAATCCATTCCGCCCATTGCTCCGCCTGGGTGACCAGATTTGGCTTTCTCAACCATGGAAAGAGCCAATATTCGCATGTTATCCGCAGAGCGTTCTGATATATGTTTCATTGTTGATCTATTAAAACGTTTTAAAATCGGTTGCAAGTTAACTTGTTTTTATGTTTTCTAAAAAATAATAAAACGAAATTATACACAATTTATAAAAGGTGATTCTTCTGTCGGCTGAATACACATCTTTATGTAATCTTTTATTCCAAAATTTATGTTAGGGTAATACGTTTATAATAGAATACATGTCAAATATTATAATCCAAACTGAACATTAATTCCAACCCGTACCTGTAGTCCTGGCTGTTCAATGCCGCCGTAATCAAAATATTTTGTTCCTAGAATATTCGATGCTTCAAGGAATATTTTTGTGTTATCATTATTCCAATATGTCTGAAGGTCTAATAAACTAAATGGCTTATAGTCAGTTACGTTGTCGTTCGTGTCTATATAATTACCGATTCTGTCTTGTACGGAAAACTGCCAGTTTGCTCCCCAGTTTTTATAAATTGTATGATCAATGGTGATAGTGAATGTGTTTCGTAGATAATCAAGTGCATATTTGCTGATGAGTTCTCCTGATTCTTTGTTGAGTTTGCAGAATGCGTATGTTGTACCAATTTGTTTTAAGAAAGAATCGAAGCGGTATTGTAATGAAATTTCTGTACCTAAGGCGTTTACATTGTCAATATTCATACTTTGCCAAACTTCGTCATCGGCTTTTTTGGCCCAGTCGATAATATCTTTTCCTATTCTGTAGTATGCTGAAGCCCGGTAAGAGAAATTCTCTGAGTTACCTTGTGTACCTAGTTCCATTGTCAAACTTTTTTCAGGTTGCAGGTCTGGATTTGCAAGCTGTGTAGCACTTTTATAGTACATGTCGGTAAATGTAGGAAGACGAAGTGCCGTGTTTATGTTAGTGTAAATTCGGCTGTTCCGGGATAGTCGGTAGCTGAGATTTCCTCCACCGCACACATTGGAGTTAAACATGGTATTGTAATTTCCCGAAAATCCAAGTGAAGCAGTGAACTTTCCGAATAAAAATGTCTGTTCTCCAAAATAATTGATGTTTAAGCGATTTTTTTCGTAAGTAAAGAATACACTGTCTTCTTTTGCAAAAGGAATATTTTTAGGGCTTTCGAGAGGATCGCCGAGCACATTGCTCACGATGTGTTCATTTCTTGCTTCAATGCCTATGGTTGATTTTCCTATACGGGAATATGTGGCGATTTTGCAGTTAGCTCCCGATAATTGTGAAATGTGATAATTTGCATTTTTGTACCAGGAAGGAGCTATGCTTTTGTCTCTAAATAACTGAAATTCATCGTAGTGCGTTCTGTAAAATCCTGAAGCGGAAAGATTGATTTTTCCAATATTTTTATCCCATTGTAAAGAAGAAAGAATCGTTTTGTCTTTTTCAAATTGATTAGGATATTTTGTAGAATAAAATGAATTTGCACCAAATTCTTTGTTTTGACCTCCTAACTGAAAACTGAAATCACCAGCTTTTGATGATTTGTATTTTGTTTGAACATAAACATTGGTATAGTTAAAATCAGTGTTTTCAATATAGCCGGAAGATTGGTTTGTAGATGCAGAAGCGGCAACAGACCATTTTTCATTACTAGCAGTAATGCTTGCATGTGGGGCAAAATATCCGTTGCTGCCTCCTGTTAATCCTACAGATATTTTATTGTCTTTTTGTGTACCAGTAACAATATTGATAGCTCCGCTGAATGCAGAAAGTCCAAAAACATTCATTGACGTTCCCTGTAAAATTTCGATTCTGTCGATAATAGACAAATCTATAGGAATATCAAGGTTTTGATGACCAGTTTGAGGATCGGTGATGTTTACACCATTAAGAAGAATGATAACCTGGTCGAAAGTGCCGCCACGCATGGTCATGTCTGCCTGTACACCGTTAGTTCCTCGTGAACGGACATCTATGCCTGGAAGATAATCAAGCAGATCATTAATACTTTGTACCGGCATTTCTTGAATTTCGTTGCGGGTTAATGTTGTTACAATTCTCAAAGATTCCGACGCTATGGAAGTTGCTTTTTTTATGACTTCTATGTTTGTAATGTCAACAGTCATAGTGTCTTTCTCTGTTTGTGCAAAGTTGCTGAATGGCAATAGTAATGCACTAAAAATCCAATAGATTTTTTTCATAATACATACAAATAAAAAATCCTATCTGCTTCATAAAGAAGTGGATAGGATTTATAGTTAAAAAATAAAGATAATTCGATTCGGGAAGAACTTCGCTTTTTGAAGTTACAATGTAGAGTGTTGCAGTTTGTGCTAATAAATCTGTTATCGACAGCTCTTTTGAATCTTCATCTGCAAACTCTTCTGATTCAGAAGTTTGGATTAATGATTCCGTAAGAAGCATTCTACGTAGATGCTTGTCGCGTAACAATGCATCGGCAACATCACAATGAAGACTGCTGATGGCAATCTGTTTTCCAAGACTCATAAACGCTGAATAACCGGCACGATTCCAATGACGGAACCATACTGTACGTTTTGTATATCTGGAAATACGTTTCATTGTTTCTTTTGATGGGGCAAATGTAAAAATAATTTAATAAAATCAAATAATATCATTTTTTCCTACTGAGAAATAACCTTTGTTGTAAGCAACTTCCTTTATGAAAAAAAAACTTTCTACGTTTTTGTTTTTCACAAAAAAAACAAATTCCTTAAAATACCCAAACTCTAAGGATTTAATTCCTTGAAATTGGTGACTTTTTGGGGATTATAAATTATAAAGGTCTCCACCAAAATTTTGCACAGTAGTGCTTTTCTTTTGTCGAAGAAATAATATTCTATGGTGGAAAATATTTGTAAATATTGTATAATATTTGACAACAAAATAATTACTAAAAACGATGAGGATTTTGATTAAACCAATTTTGGAATGGTCTGAAGGAGAGGATGTTCCTTATTTTAGTGAAGAAGCAGAACAATATATGTTCAATGATGAAGAGTTAGAAATAGAAGATGGTGAAACCTTTGAAATACCTGATGGATGTATAGGTGAATTGTTGTTGGAAGAGGAAGAGACATTAGAAGTTCATCCTATCAAAGATGGAGTTGATTTAGGTTTACAGATGGGATTTGAAGTGGAAGATGGTGATGAATTAGATGCAGGGAAGTATGAGTTGAAAGGCGGAGTGGTAAGGAAAGATTATGTAAAAGTTTGCGAACAAGTAAGTTTTGAATAGTTGGAGAAAGTTATTAGATAATTTTAAAATCAACAAATATAGAGAGGGTATGAATGCAACAATAACATTAAGAGACTATATAGAAGACAAAGGTAAGGGAAAGGTTTTTACCATTCCGAATTATCAACGTGGTTATGTATGGGGTAAAAAAACGAAGGAAAGTGATAAAAAAGATGCAGTTCATTATATTCTTGAAGAGTCATTAATTCCAGGTTTTTTAAATCAAATTCCTGTTTTTATTCAAGGGATTACAGTGTGCGAAAAACACAATGAAATTATTCTTATTGATGGTCAACAGCGCACTACTTTCTTCTATCTTTTGCTTAAGTATTTAGGCTATGAAGGAAAATTTCAGATTAATTATGAAATTAGGGAAGAATCTAATAGTTTTTTTTCATCAGAGAATTTGCTTAATGATTTTTCTGAAAATATTGAGGAAGAATTTCAAGATATTCATTTCTTCAAAAAAACATTAAGGATAATTGATTCGATTATAGGAGAAAAATGTAAAAATAAATATCAATTCAAATTAAATTTTCTAAATTATCTTTTAAATAATGTAAGGTTCATGTATATTGACATTCCTGAAGATAAGGCGACAAAAGTCTTTTCGATGATGAATGGCAGCAAGGCACAGATGAAAAACGAAGAACTCATTAAGGCCGAGTTGTTGCGTTTAGCATCATTGAACACCCCTGACTTTTATAGGAAGTCCGATTTTGAAAAGCACGCAATAGAATGGGACAACAACATGCTTCGAAGCCGATATGCCCGTGAATGGGACAAATGGCTCCAGTGGTGGAATAGAAATGATGTTAAGAAATTGTATAAACATTCCAATGTCATGGGATATTTAGTGTCGTCATACTTAAACACCAAGAAACAAGAAGAATTATCGTTCGAAAATTTCAAGAATCAATTCCTTAACGAACAGAAATCGATTAATGCCAAGCAAACTTTTGATGGCTTGAGACGTTTGCAAAAGCGATTTGAAGATGCATTCAATAACTCTAAAGTATATAATTGGGTGGGTGCGATTTTGAGAATAGGGAAAAACCAAGACAAATTTATTCAATGGTATTTCGCAGCAGAAAGCAAACCTTCAGATACGGATTTGGAAAACTACTATAAATGGTCATTCCTGGGGCTGACTCATGATGAAATAGAGACTCATAAAAAAGCACTTTCAGGTGATGAAAAAGCAAAAGAAAAGGATGTATTCGATGAAAAGTATGATGCTTTATATGCAGAATTGGATAGCAATAAATTGTATAATGAGTATAAAGAGTCCGCATTTCATCTCCTATTAAGGCTGAATATTGACGAGGATAATAAGCAAAATCAAGGGGAAGGTAGGGTTTTTGACTTTGCTATATGGGATGGCAATCGCTCCTTGGAACATATTTATCCAAAATCAAAAGTATGGTATGAAACTATTGATCCAAATGGTAATACTTTGTATTATACTGGGGATGGAACGGAACAAAAGGATCCAAATTTTGATGCAACTTATATAAAGCGGGATACTTGCAAAGTTTTAATTGACAATGATGAATATGTTGCCAGCGAACATTCCATAGGAAATCTTGTGCTGCTTTATGGCAAAAACAACTCTTCCTTTGGAAATGAAACTTTTGATAAGAAAAAACAGAAGTTTTTCGAACCGTCAGAAAAGGAGATTTTTGAAAGCCGCCACCTTTTGCATACCATCTACAAGTTTGCACAATCACAGTGGACTGGAGAGCAGATAGCTAAGAACAAGTATCAAACACTTAAAGAATTCAAGGAATATTATGGCAAACAAAATTAACTTCATAACAGGTGAAACATATACTCTTGCAGAACTGTTTTCTGGTGAAAGAAGAATTATCATTCCAGACCTCCAACGTGATTATTGCTGGGGAGATGAAAACAACACCAAGAGCACTGGCGAAAAGGGAGAATTGGTGACGGATTTTGTCAACAATCTATTAGGACAATTTGATGATCAACGCAACAAGAATGATAAAAGCGCTCTCAATCTTGGGCTTTTCTATGGCTACGAAGTGCCTGCCGACCATATTCAGCTTTGCGATGGGCAGCAGCGTTTGACCACGTTGTATCTTCTTTTGGGTATGATAAACAAGGAAACCGTTGAAAACAAAGATAATCAATTTACAGAAGGAAAATTTCGTCGTCATCTCATTTCAGATTTTGAGTATAAACAAGATGATAAGGAACCTTACTTGAATTATGCGATTCGTGAATCTTCCCTCTATTTTTTAAGTGATTTGGTATGCAAATTCTTCATTGGAAATACAGATAAAGTTGAATGCATCAAGTCGGCAGATTGGTATTTTGACGATTACAATTTAGACCCAAGTATTCAAAGTATGTTGAAAGCCCTTGCTAAGATTGATAACATATTTGCTGACAAGGGAACAGATTATTTGTCGGAATTTGGTGATTGGTTGCTTAATAAGGTGACATTCCTCTATTTTGACATGGAAAACCGAAAGAATGGCGAGGAAACATTTGTGGTGATAAATACAACAGGCGAATCTCTGTCTTCGACACAAAATTTGAAACCATTGGTAATTCAAGAGAAAAATGATCAATTTGACAATACTTCTTTTTCAATAAAATCAATTGGAAAAACCAAGGGAATTGATCAGTGTTGGGAAGAAATTGAAACATGGTTTTGGAAGAATCGCAAAGGCGAAAACGACACAGCCGATGCTGGTTTCGCCGAATTCTTGCGTTGGATTTCAATTATTGAACAAGTGGATATCAATGTCCCTGAAGAAAACAAGACCGATAGTATAAAAAAACTTATTCAAGTTATATTACAAGGGGAAAAATGTGATTTCCCTTATAAAAAGATTTCCTTTGAAAAGATTTATAATTATTGGAAAGCATTGAAATGGATAAATGAAAATGATAATTTTAAGTTTGTAGATGACTATCTTTCTCCAAAAGTTAACGAAAAGGTGAACGAACGTAATGCAATTGGACAAAATGATTGCTTTGTTTTGTTGCCATTGTTGAGATATGTTTACAAAAATATTTCTACGATCGAATCTGACCCCAATAAGCAGAGAAATGGAAAAAGAATATATGAGTTTTTTCAAAATTTAATTCGTATAGACAATGTATCAAAAGCAGTAAATACATTGGTCGGCGATGCTATAAAAATAATTGACTTGCTTAAAGATGGAGATATAGTTTCCCTAATTGATGAAAGTGTAGATATCTCTAATATCTCGAAACAGATTTTGTCGGATGAGGAATTGTGTAAATTAGAGATTTTAAAGAGTTGCAGTCTCAATAGAAACGATGTTGAAGATGCTTTTTGGAAAGCCCAAAGTCATCTAATTTGGAGCGGAGAAATACAGCCAATTATTGGATGGGCAAAAGAAAATGAGAATTTTAATATTGAAAAATTTAAGGAATATTCAAGTAAATTTTCACAAGTCTTTCATGACAATTTAGAATATGCAGAATTGGATATTACTCGTCGTGCTTTGCTAGCAATGCGCTTGAAAGATTATCCAAGACATTTTGGTAGTAATACAAATTATTCCTTTGCTTGGGAATATTCAGATTGGCAAACATTAATTAATGATAATATAGAAAAATTTAAAGAATTTTTTGACAAATTGGATAAAGCTGACATTTATAAAGGACAGCAATATATTATTGATAATTTCGAAGGAGGAGATTGGGGTGATTTTGTTCAAAATAAAGAATTATTAGAATATTGTGAGGGAAAAAATATCCAATGGTGGGGTGAGAATTTGAAGTGGGTGATGTTAAAGAAGCAAAAGGCAAGTGGTGATCATGCCAATGTTGAATCATATAAAAAATATTTAGAATTAAAAGATGTTGAGGAATTAAACAAACAACATTACTTGTGGTTTTACAGTAAAGAAGGTTCGTGTATAGCAATTGATAAAGATAAATCTCTTAATAGTTGGGTGTTGGATATTGCTTATTTTTCTGGAGATTCTTTTTGTATCTATTTAAAACATAGAAATTCAGAAAAAACAAATATTCTTTTTAAAGATATCTCTTCAAAATTTGGACTAATTTGGAATCAGGACACTAATAGCTATAAAAAAGAAGTGAAATCTAATAATGTGAAATCTACGTTAATAGAGATAATTAAAGATTTAGAAATGTAATTCTACATATATCAATATATCAAACTATTTCCCCAATCTCTCTCGAGGTTGGGGATTTTTTTTTGAAAAACATTTTGCTGTGCAAGTTTTTTGCCTAAGCTATGTTTTCTTTTGTCAAAAATACTAAATGTAAATACGATGAAAGAAAATGTATTAAGAGACAATGCCACAAGTTTGTTTACTAGCAATAGCTATGGTGATTACACTTATTATGCCCAGAGATTATATGCACTGCAATATGATAAACTTGCGTCGATTTTCCAATATAACTATAGTTTTGAGGATGAAGGTAATTCTGATGTTATCTATTTGTTTAATGCTCTGCAAAATGCAGGTTTTGAACAAGTTAATTCAATAGAGTCACGAGATGATATCCGTTTGTCAGAATCTGTTTCCCTGTCAGATAATTGTCCTTGTCGATATGGAGAAAACTATCATTTCTTTTGGAATCGAGAAAAACAAATCTATGTCTTTATAGAATACCGCGCTGTGTCGTGCGTTTACGAACTTCAAAATGTCGAAAGCAAAAAGTGGTGCGAGTCATTCCTTAACAATTTCAAAAATTTCTGTAAGATTTTTCATCCTAAAAAATCAAAAATTAAGTGCATTAGCTGTGACGACAGCCACTACTATCTCAAGGGGATGGACATAAAACCTGTGGAAAATATGGATATTGATTTGCTCTACAACGACGATTTTGCCGTTGTTGACGAAAATGTTCGTTCGTTTATGAAAAACGACAAAAACGGATTGGTTATCCTGCATGGCGAACAAGGAACAGGAAAAACATCGTACATCCGTCATTTAATTTCCATAACCGACAAACACTTTGTGTATTTGCCATTGGATATGGCATCGCACTTGTCCGATCCGCGAATGATAACATTTATTTGCGACAAATTAGCAGATGCTGTTATTGTTATTGAAGATTGCGAACAGTTGCTTGTCGATCGCAGCGATTCGTACAATTGCGTAAATACGGGTTTGGTAAATATTTTGAATATGGCAGACGGTTTGTTGGGCGACAGTCTCAACCTCAAATTCATCTGCACGTTCAACAGCGATGTTCGGAAAATCGACAAAGCATTGTTGCGTAAAGGCCGCTTGGTTGACAAATACGAATTCGGAAAGCTTTCAAAAGAAAAAACAGCCGCTTTGATGAACAAACAATATCATTTGAATGGTGATTATGAACCAATGACTTTAGCCGAAATTTTTAACTATAATATTGAAAACCATGGACAAAATAGAACACGAAAATCGGTTGGATTTAATTGAAGGTGAACCAGATAAAAATGAAGATCAGGTCTTAAATGCCTTAAAGCCAATGATTGCTTGCGTATTAGGAGAAAATGATTTTGAGGCAATTTCTGATCCTATAAAAAAAACATAGCAGATGATATATGGTATTGTGCGACAAAAATAGGTCTTGTGGATATGGATTATCTAGATGTGAAACGATTCCTTCTTGGTGATTCTTCTGTATGTCACAAAGCAGATTTTATAGGTGTCGCAACTGGGAATTCGGTGGCACAAACCATTATTGATGCCATACTTGAAAATTTATTGCAAGAAAATTGTCGAATGATAGTGGTCATACGTAATTCTGAAGATCAAGGAGATTGGGAAGAAGGAATACAAATTATGGATACGATACGGGCAAGTTTTCCAAAGTGTGTGGACTTTTTGTTTAACTACTTTAACTATTTTAATGGAGAAACTATCCCTACGAGAATCAGTTATGTTGTTATAAAGAATAATTTTTTATTTGAAAATTATAAATAAAAGATATGAACGAAAACAGTATTATAATCCCCAAAATGAAAAGTACAATTTTTCAAAATGAAAAGTACATTTTTGAAGAAAAACAAAGGCAGGATTTCAATTGCCTGCCTTTGCTTTTTTAACACCATTTAATCAACATTCAAATTGAATTCAACATCTTTCCTTTTATATAACATTATATCCGTGTAAACACTGTTGTAATTCATTCTGCTGACTATATCCACGCGTGTGGCACCGTGAAACGGGTTGTATGCACCGTAGTTCTTTTCCAGCCAGTCGCAGAGCTCGATTATTGAACTTTTGTTTGAGGTGAAATAGAAATAGTTTGTTCCTTTTACAGTCTGCAACACATCAAGATAGTTGTGCAAACGCCAATATCCCGTGTATGTTCCCGATTCCGTCGATAAGTACGGCGGGTCAACCAAAAAGCAGACCTTGTCGCAGATGCACCATTCATAGAACAATTTTCGGTAGTCCTTTTTCTCTATTATCAGCCCGTCGAGATAACCATCGGCACTGTAGTCGGTTTGTCTTACGTTGTTGTAGATGGTTTGTTTTGCAAACTGTTCGTACGTAGTTGCATAGTTCATACTGAACAACAGGGAACTCGACAACGTTATATAGTCGACGAATCCCGACTGGGCTTCTTTCCGTAACCGCATTAGAACCTTTTTCCTCTGCGGGTCGCGGACGACCTTCCCGTCTTCACAGTCGGCGAGAATTTCACGCAAATCGGCAAGCAGTTTGTTTGTCCTGCCGATATTGTCAATCCTAACGTGATAATCGTCGAAATCGTTATACACTACACGAGCGTCGGGACGTTCGTCTTTTACCATTCGGCTCAATAACCCAGAGCCGCCAAACAGGTCGATAAATGTGTCACAATTATCGAAATTTTTCAATGCGC
>JAKSUA010000038.1 GCA_024409235.1 Bacteroidales bacterium
TTGGTGGTGGTGCCGGTATGGCTCCTCTTCGTGCTCAAATTATGCACATGCTTAAGACTTTGAATACTCGTGACCGTGAAATGCATTATTTCTATGGTGCTCGTGCTATCGATGAAGTATTCTTCTTAGAAGACTTCTTAGAATTGGAAAAAGAATTCCCTAATTTCCACTTCCACTTGGCACTTGACCGTCCAGATCCAAAGGCTGATGGTCTTGGTATTAAATACACTCCAGGTTTCATCGCTCCAGTAATGGGTGATACTTACTTGAAGCAACACGAAGAACCAGAAGATATCGAATACTACTTGTGTGGTCCTCCAATGATGGCAAAGACTGTGCTTGACTTGTTACACAGCCTTGGCGTAGAAGACGAAATGATTCGTTTCGATAACTTCGGTGGATAATTTTTTGAAACAAAAAAGAATATATATTTGTAGAGACGATGCTTGCATCGTCTCTACTTGTTTTAACTCTAATTTATCTTACATGAAAAAACTCATTTCCACACTTTTGGTCATATTTTGTTGTGTTCAACTTTTTGCTGTTTCAGAAAGTACAGATAGCGCTTCTTCAGACAAATCTTTATTGTCGTATGTTGAAGACTGGTATAGCGAAAATATGAATTATGGAACAATCACGGCATTTATGACCATTGAAAGTTCATTTATTCCATTTCCTTCCGAAATTGTAATTCCTCCAGCTGCATATGTTGCTTGTAATGAGGATAATGATATGAATATTTTTCTTGTTGTTTTGTTTGCTACTATAGGTTCGTTATTAGGTGCATTGATAAACTATTTTCTTGCATTTTGGCTTGGCCGTCCGATAATATACAAGTTTGCAGATAGTAAACTTGGACATTGGTGCCTTTTAAGCGGAGAAAAAGTACAGAAGGCAGAAGCTTATTTTAATGAACATGGAATTGTTTCAACTTTTGTTGGCCGATTGGTTACAGTGATTCGTCAGCTGATATCTATTCCTGCGGGTTTGGCCAAAATGAACATTGTTCACTTTGTAATATTTACGACATTAGGAGCTGGAATATGGAATGCTGTACTTGCTTTTCTTGGGTATCTTGCTCATGGACAACAAGATATGATAGATAAGTATAGTCATGAAATTGGATATGCTATTGTTGTAATTGTAGTAGTTGCTATTTTATTTTATTCGATTCGTTATTTTATAAAGCAACGAAAATCAAAACTCAATTGCCAATAATTGCTTGGCAGACAACATGCTACTAACATAAAAAATGTATATTTGCTCGCTAATTGTAAAAGAATGTTTGTTGAGATAATAGACACAACCCTTCGCGACGGAGAACAAACAAATGGCGTTGCGTTTACAGACAAAGAAAAACTGTCGATAACCAAGCATTTATTGACAGAAGTAAATGTTAATCGAGTTGAAATAGCATCGGCAAGAGTATCGAAAGGGGAATTTGAATGTGCATCGAAGATAATAGAATGGGCCAAAGAAGCAGGTTTTTTGGATAAAATCGAAATACTTGGTTTTTTGGACAAGCATGTTTCCCTTGATTGGATAAACGAAGTTGGCGGAAAGTGCATTAATTTGTTGTGTAAAGGTTCGTTACGTCAATTAGAAGGTCAGTTGCGAAAAACACCAGAAGAACATATCATAGATATAAAAGAAAATATTGCTTATGCGGAAAGTCTGGGAATAAGCGTTAATGTATATCTGGAAGATTGGTCTAATGGAATGAGGAATTCTCAAGATTATGTATTTTATTTAATTGATAATCTTAAGGATACATCTATAAAACGTTTTATGTTGCCTGATACTCTTGGAGTTTTGTATCCAAAGGAGACATATCGTTATTGCAAATTAATGCGGGAACGTTACCCTGATTTACATTTTGATTTTCATGGACATAACGATTACGGATTGGCAGTAGCAAATTCAACAGCTGCGGTAACTGCAGGATTTAACGGAATTCATACTTCTGTAAACGGACTAGGGGAACGTGCGGGAAATACCGCTTTATCAACAATAGTTCCTTGTATTCATGATCATTTACAGCAGGAAACATCGGTAAAAGAAATTTATCTGAACAAAATCAGTAAGATTGTAGAGACAATTTCTGGAATTCGTGTGGCTTCTAATATGCCGATAATTGGAGAGAATGTTTTTACGCAAACTGCTGGAGTTCATGCTGATGGAGATAAAAAAGGTAATTTATACTGCAATGATTTAATGCCGGAACGTTTTGGACGAGTAAGAAAATATGCATTGGGAAAAACGTCTGGAAAAGCGAATATTGAAAAGAATTTGCAGGAATTAGGTTTAGAATTGGATTCAGACTTAAAGAAACAAATTACCGCACGTGTCGTTGAACTTGGTGATAGAAAAGAAACTATAACAACGGAAGATTTATATTACATAGCCCGTGAGGTTATGGAAAACAAAAAGATAGAACAAAAAGTTGTTATAGAAAACTATTATGTATGTAATGTATTGGGATTAAAACCGGTAGCAACAATTTCTTTGAAAATTGGTGACAAACGTTATGAGGAAACATCTGCTGGTGATGGTCAATACAATGCATTGATGAAAGCATTGCATAAAATTTATAATAAACGAAAAGTTGAGATTCCAAAGTTGGAGGACTATGTTGTAACAATTCCTCCAGGTGGAAAAACCGATGCTTTGGTTGAAACAGTTATTACATGGAATGATGGTATTCGTTCTTTTAAGACAAGAGGGCTTGATCCGGATCAAACAACGGCTGCGATAAAAGCAACCTTAAAAATGTTGAATATCATTGAATTATAAAAGAAATTAACAATAAAAAGATGATTGTTAAAAATTGTTCTTTGGAATCATTATAGAATAATTGCTTTTTAATAAATTTGTGAGTCAAATAAAATATAATACGAATGAATAGAGACAATACAATCTTTGACCTTATTGAAAAGGAACATCAAAGACAAATGCGAGGCATTGAGTTGATTGCATCAGAAAACTTTGTAAGCGAACAAGTTATGCAAGCTATGGGTTCATACTGCACAAACAAATATGCAGAAGGTTACCCAGGCAAACGCCACTACGGAGGTTGCGAAGTTGTAGATGAAATCGAAACATTAGCAATCGAAAGATTAAAAGAACTTTATGGTGCTGAATTTGCAAATGTTCAACCTCACTCTGGTGCGCAAGCTAATGGAGCTGTTCTTTTGTCTATTTTGAATCCTGGTGACAAATTCATGGGATTGGATTTGAACCATGGTGGTCACTTGTCTCACGGTTCGTTAGTAAATACTTCTGGTTTGATTTACAAACCTGTTCCATACTACCTAAACAAAGAAACTGGTCGTGTTGATTACGACGAAATGGAACGTATTGCATTGCAAGAAAAACCAAAGTTGATTATCGGTGGTGGTTCTGCATATAGCCGTGAATGGGATTATGAAAGAATGCGTGCTATCGCTGACAAAATCGATGCAATCTTAATGATTGACATGGCTCACCCTGCAGGTTTGATTGCTGCTGGCTTATTGAACAACCCAGTAAAATACGCTCACATTGTAACTTCTACAACTCACAAAACATTGCGTGGTCCTCGTGGTGGTGTTATAATTATAGGAAAAGACTTCGAAAATCCATGGGGAAAGAAAACTCCAAAAGGTGTTATAAAAACTATGGGACAATTGATTAACTCAGCTGTGTTCCCAGGTATGCAAGGTGGTCCATTAGAACACGTAATTGCAGCAAAAGCAGTTGCTTTCGGTGAAGCATTAACTCCAGAATTCAAGGCTTATCAAACTCAAGTTAAGAAAAATGCAGCTGTAATGGCTGAATCTTTCATGTCAAAAGGTTACAAAATCATTTCTGACGGTACAGATAACCACTCTATGTTGGTTGACCTTCGTCCAAAATTCCCTGAATTAACAGGTAAAGCAGCAAAAGATGCATTGGTTAGTGCTGACATTACAACAAACGAAAATCTTGTTCCTTTTGATACTCGTAGCGCTTTCCAAACTTCTGGTTTGCGTTTCGGTACACCAGCAATAACAACTCGTGGTGTTAAGGAAGCAGAAATAAAAACTATCGTTGACCTTATCGACAAAGTTTTGTGCGACCCAACAGAAGCAACAATTAAATCTGTTAAGAATACTGTAAACGAAATGATGGCTCAATACCCATTATTCGCTTAATAGTTTATTAAATAGAATAAATGAAAACCCTGAAACAAAACTTGTTTCAGGGTTTTTTGTATATTTCGTGAAAGAAAATTTTATGAAAAAAGCATTTTTACTCTGGATATTATTGTTGTCGTCATGTTTTGTGATGGCGGAAAAAGTTTTTGTTGATGGAATTTATTACAACTTGATAAGTGAAAATACAGCTGAAGTTACATATAACGGCGACGAAGAAGATGGCTGGATGTATTTTTCTCCCGATGAATTATATGTTGGAGATGTTGTGGTTCCTGCTTCATTTGTTTATGACTCAAAATTTTATCAGGTTACAACAATAGGTGAAAGTGCTTTTGCAGGAAGTAAAAACATGTATAGCTTAACATTGCCTGCATCAATTTCTACAATAAAAGATGCTCCATTTTCTTTATGTTTAAGTCTATCATCTATAAATGTGAGTTCAGAAAACGAATTGTATTTCAGTCAAAATGGAATTTTGTATGAACGAAGAAACAATAGAGTTTCAATCTTTTTTGTTCCTAGAAATATTCAAGGAGATGTGGAGTTAAATGAGAGAATTACAACAATACCAAGTTCAGCATTTCAAAGTACAAACATAACGACGATAACAATTCCGGAAAATGTTACATCGATAGGTGATGGAGCCTTTTATAATTGTCAGTATTTGTCAGAAATCTTTTTTAATCAGAAGGTGAAAACAATTGGTGTTCAGGCATTTGGAAAATGCAATTCGTTGATGATTGTAACGATTCCTGAAAGTGTTGAGAAAATAGAGAAAAGTGCTTTTTTAAGTTGTTCTAATCTTATTTACCCAATTTTTAAAGAAGGATTGGTTTCTATAGGTGAAATGGCTTTTTATGATTGTGGAAATATAGTAGCAGTGAATTTGCCAAGCACTTTACAATCAATTGGAAATAAAGCTTTCGACCGTTGTGAGAATTTAAAACAAATTCAAAATAACAGTTCTTTAGTGCTAACGGCAGGTTCTGATGAAAACGGCAGTGTTGCAAAATATGTAGATGAAATAATACAAAAAGAAGAAGAAACCGTTTTATCAGATTTTTTGTTAAACATAATTTCGTCTGATTGTGGTTCCTTGCAGGCTGAATTTGATATAAATACTGTAATTGAATACGATTCATTATTGTGGGATTTGGGAGATGGAAATTATAGAAAAAATGTTGAGCGTTTTAATTATACATATCAAAGCTCTGGGGTATATTCACCGATAGTGTATTTATGGAAAAATAAAAAAGAAACAAAAGTTACAAAGGAATATGCTGTGAATGTCAAAGAGATACCATCTGCGAAGTTTTCCTATGAAAACTCTGATTTTATTGTTCCGGCATCTGTAGTACTTATAAATGAATCAACATTTTCTAACTTAGAAAAATTACAGTATGAGTGGTATGTGGATGATAAAATACTCTCATCGGAGAAAAATTTTGTATTAAATGAAAATGAGAGAGGTTTCCGTAATGTATTATTAAAAGTGATAGCAGAGAATGGTTGTGAAGATGTGTATGAAGAAGATATTCTTATAAAAAATGAAGGAGAATTTGAATTCGTAGATTATGAAAGCTGTCAACATGACGAAGGGGAGGAAACCTGTGAATACAGAATAGGAGACAATACCCTTATTGTTTATGGAAAAATAGAAAGTTATTGTGGGGGAGACGTTTATACGGCAGAAATAATTGACAAAGGGGATACTTTAGAGGTAAAAACCTATAGAAATCTCATGAGGAATATAACAACATGTATGTGTTTATTTGATTATGAAATTTCTATACCTAATTTTTATAAAGAATCATGTGTTGTAGTTTTTAACGGAAAAAAAATTAATGTAGGAGAGGAACAAACATCTGTTTCAGAAATAAAAAATGATTCGTTTGTAAAAATAAGGAAAGATGCTGATAATCATAATGTTATTATAAAAATGTCAGATGAAAATATATCTGACTATACGTATGATATAATATCGGAAGTTGGCAAAAAAATTAATGGCGGTAGAATTTTAAGAAAAACAACCGTTCTTAATTTCAGTGCATCAAATGGGATATATTTTATACGAGTATATAAGGATGGTGAACTAATTGCTATACAAAAGATATTGAATTAATACACGTAATTCACAACATGCCAAATTGCAACAAACTCGTAAATTGTGACAAAAGAACTCATGTTGTAAAGAACATCACTGCTGTAGGAGGAAGAGTTTTTATAGACTTTGCCATCTTTCCAGTTACAAATAATATCACTACTGTAGGTAGAATTACCTTTGTACATTTTGCCGTCTTTTATGGTAAATAAGACATCGCTACTGTATGTAGAATTCCCTTTATATACTTTACCATCAGAAATTGTGTATAGAATATCACAAGAATAGCTTGAATTTCCTTTGTAAATCTTCCCGTCAGAGACTGTTAAGAGAATGTCGCTGCTGTAGGTAGATGATTTTTTATATATTTTACCGTCTTTTGTGTTGCATATAATGTCACTGCTATAGTTGGAATTTCCTTGGTAAACAGAGCAGGGATTTTGATTAGTGAAACTTGCAAAGAACATTAATAAAACAATTAGAAATAGTGAGACAAAATGTTTCATTTAATAAATATAGATTTGATTTTTTCGATCAGATTAAGATTTGTTTTTGCTTCCATATTTTCAATCAGTGTTACTAATGCAATGTGCATTTCTTCGGCAGATTGAAATCTTTCCTTCTGTGCTAAATAAAAATATTTAGTTCGTGCGTCTTGCTTGTAACGCATTGGAGGAGATTTGAATATATGTTTTACAGTTGCTTTCTGTAACAATGGAAATATTTGTTTCGGTATTCTGTGATGTCTTTTTAATGGAAAAGAAACCTGCATGTTTATAAGCAGATTTTTATCGTTGTTGTCGCAGATGAATGCGTGTTCTCTTGCGAATGATTCAAAAACAGTTATTCCTAAACTGTATAAATCGCATGTCGCATTTACAAGTGGGGCGCATTGCAGAACCAATTCAGGAGCCGAATAATACAAAGAATATGGGATTGATGAAAATCCAAGAATATTTTGTCCGTTTATTTGTGCATATTCTGTGTTGAGAATTTTTACCGTAGGATTTTCCACATCTATTTGTCCTCTTTCATTTGCAACAATAAAAATGTTGTTCGGTTGAATACGGCGAAGTATGATTTTATTTTTATGAAGAACATCTAATATTTCGCACACTTTTACTGCTACTTTTAGAAGGAACTTGGCGTTTCTTAAATGTGGATAGTCACCACTAAATGCAATTTGTTGTAAATCAATTCCATCAAGCTGTTCCCTTACGATAAAAAATCCGTCGTTGTCGTAGATGCAATCATAAATAACAGCAGTGTTTTCTTGTATCTTATTGATACTGATTAGAATATTTTTAACGAGCTGTAGGTGTTCGTTGCTTTTAATCAATTTTTTGTCCGAAAAATACCGTATTATGACAGGAGTTTCTGTTTGTTCGCATTTCCCATGAAAAATAATTCCTAAGTCATCAGGTTTCTTTTCTTCTTCGTCAGGAAGAATGAAATCGAATGAGAACGAATAATTTTGTCCGACAAGTTTTTTTTGCATAAAATTTACAAGAAAATGAATATCTTTATCGTGTAATGCAAAAGTACGTTTTTTATGATAAAGAAATATCTTCTTTCGGTACTCTTTTCGATGATTTTCAATGAATTTGTTTTCTCTCAGATAGATTTGGGAGGAACATGTGGCTTTGGAATAACAAATAACTTTTTATCTCTTGATGTAGCTCCGGAATTATCGTATTCGTTCATAGAACACATGAAAGTTGGAGTGTCTCCATTTCTGTTGTATAACAGTGATTTAGGTTCGACATATTGGAACATGATGTATGGTGGTCGAATATTTGCGGAATATCATTTTACGTTTAATGTTTTAATTCATGCTGAATATGAATTGTCACGGATTTCGGATTCTGAAGGGTTCAGTAAAGTCGTTTCATCACTACCGATAGGAATTGGCGGAACAACAGCATTGACCGCTCGTTCTGAAGCATATATGTTGATACTGTATGATGTGCTTTATGACGAAAAATGGGCTATCCGCACAAACCCGATGTTTCGTGCTGGAGTGAGGTACCGTTTTTAGAAATTATTTTCGGCTTGTGATTTTAGCAAATAATCCCGATTCATTTTCGTATATTTGCAACCATTCAATTCGTGATAGACAATGTTGTTTAGTGAGGTAATAGGACAGGAAAATGTAAAAAATGAATTACGTGAGACGATTCAATTGAATCGTGTTGCTCATGCGTATTTGTTTACTGGTCCTGAAGGTTCTGGAAAATTACCTCTTGCGTTGGCGTATGCACAATATTTGAACTGTGAACATCCAACAGAAACGGATGCCTGTGGTGAATGTCCTTCATGTAAGGCGTATGCGAAACTGCAACATCCAGATTTACATTTTGTTTTCCCGATTGTTAAGGATAAAACAAATGATAAAATTTGCTGTGACGATTATCTTGGTGAATGGCGTGAACTTTTTGCACAGAATCCATACATAAGCCTTGAAATGTGGCAGGAATATATCGGAGTTGAAAACAAGCAACCGATAATTTATGAATCTGAAGCAGCCGGTGATAAAGATTTGCCACGTATAAAAGGTGTTATAAAAAAGTTGGCTATCAGTAATTTCAGTGCAAAATATAAGGTGATGGTAATTTGGATGGCAGAGAAAATGAATGAAGTCTGTGCCAACAAAATCCTAAAAATACTTGAAGAACCTACACCAAACACATTGTTTTTGTTGATTGCGGAAGATACTCGTTATATGTTGCCGACAATCTTGTCGCGTACTCAGATTGTGCGTATTCCCAAAATTGATGATGCAAGTCTTGCAACTAAAATACAAAATGATTTTATGCTGCAGGGAGATGATTTACATTCAATTGTGAAAAATGCGAATGGAAATTATATTCAAGCATTTAAAATGGCAACATCGGACAATGCTCCGTCGCAGTATTTTGATCTTTTTACCCGAATGATGAGATGTGCTTATATGAAAGACGTATTCTCGTTGAATACCATGGTAGAGGAAATTGATGCGTTGGGTAGGGAAAAGCAGAAGTCGTTTTTGATGTACTGTCTACGTGAAGTTCGGGAAAATTTTATCAGAAACCAGAATATACCAGAAATTTTATATATGGATAAACAGGAAAATACATTTGCAGAGAAGTTTCATCCGTACATAAATGAGAGGAATGTTGCAGGATTTACAAAAGAATTCAATGCTGCACACTATCATATTTTACGAAATGGAAATCCGAAAATTGTATTTTTCGATTTGTTTATGAAAATAATAGTTTTAATAAGAGCCTAATTGACTATGGATATAGAAAACTCAAATATAAAAAAGGACGAAAATTCTGCTGCAGAAACTGAAAAGTATATGGAGCAGGTAAAAGAGTCTGCACGACGAAGCGGAAGTGCGAAATTATATTGCTACGATTGGATGAGTGACATTGATAATCCTCAAAATACATCGAAGTTAGTAGAAGTTCGCTTTAAAAACACTCGAAAAGATTTTTATGTAAATGACCAGGAACTACCATTGGAAAAAGGTGATATAGTTACTGTTGAAGCTGCTCCAGGTCATGATATTGGAATTGTTTCGTTGACTGGGGATTTAGTTGCAGAGCAGCTGAAAAAAATGTACGGGAAAAAGATTCCAGAATCGTTCAAGAAAATTTTCCGTAAAGCAAAAACAGTTGATGTTGAGAAATGGGAAGAAGCAAAAGCTTTGGAACATAAAACAATGATCCGTGCTCGTCAGATTGCAAAAGATTTGAAACTGAATATGAAAATCGGCGACGTTGAATATCAAGGAGATAAAACAAAAGCCATATTCTATTATATTGCAGATGAACGCGTTGATTTTAGAGAATTGATAAAAATATTTGCAGAAGAATTCAAAATTCGTATTGAAATGCGTCAGATTGGCGTTCGTCAGGAAGCTGGAAGAATTGGTGGTATTGGTCTTTGCGGACGTGATTTGTGTTGTTCTTCGTTCATAACAAATTTCATTTCTGTATCGACTAATGCAGCACGCTATCAGGAAGTTTCTTTGAATCCACAGAAAATGGCAGGACAATGCGGAAAATTGAAATGCTGTTTGAATTTCGAACTTGCAAGTTATATGGATGCACGTAAAAACTTCCCTGATACTAATATTGCGTTGGAATTTCAGGGAGGAAAAGCATATCATACGAAAACAGACGTGTATAAAGGCATTTTCACTTATCAGTACAAAAAAGATGATGTTCCTACATTTGTGGAATTACCAGTTGATCGAGTAAAGGAAATTATCGATTTAAATAAAAAAGGTGTTAAGCCAGAAACATTAGAATGTGCTGTTGATTCTTCTGAGGTAGAACAAATTCCTGACTATGAAAATGTTGTTGGTCAAGAAAGTTTGACGCGTTTTGATAAGAAAAAGAAGAAAAAGAAACATAATAACAATAGTCAAAATCATCAGAATACACAAAATGATGGTGTTGCTGAAAATGAAGATCAGCAAAAAAATCCTAATGAAAAAAAGGAACAGCAGGTGAAGAATCCTCAAGAACAGAGAAATAATTCAGGTCAATATCATCATAATAAACATCATAATCGAAATAATCACAGACATCAGGAAGGTCAGCAGAAAAATCAAAATAATGGAGGGCAAAATGCATAAATATATTGCATTCATTATTGTTTTATTTTTTGCATCCTGTAATTCAAAACAGATTTATGAAGAATCTGTTTCAATGAAAAACAATGAATGGAGCAAAGATTCTGTTGTGAAATTCAGTGTAGATATTAAGGATACGACACAAGTTTACGATGTTGTGTTGTCGATAACTAATGATGAAGAATATCCTTATGCAAACTTATATCTATTTACTGATATAATATTTCCAAGCAGAAAGTATGTTCGTGATACTGTTGAATTTGTTCTTTCAACTAATGACGGGCAATGGCTTGGCTCGGGAATGAGTGGATATACAAATAATTTTCCTTTTCGTACAAATATTAGATTTCCGGAGAAAGGAACTTATGTGTTTGTTTTTGAGCAGGCTATGCGTTGTAAAAACAAACAATGTAGCGTGAAAGGAATAAAATCTCTGTCATTTTCAGTGAATAAAAAATAATGAGTGCAAAAAATAAATTACAACGTTTTGCCGATAACGAACAGTTCGCAAATGTAATTCAGCCTGATTTCGAAGAAGTATTTCGTAAAGACTATGTATTAAAAAATGACTGGCGAAAATCTTATTGGAAAAATGAAAATCCTATTGTATTGGAATTAGGATGCGGAAAAGGAGAATATACCGTTGCTTTAGCTGAAAAAAATCTTCAAAATAATTATATAGGAATTGATATAAAGGGAGCAAGATTTTGGCGAGGCGCAAAAACTGCAATAGAGAAAGGGATGGAAAACGTTGCTTTCTTGCGTACGCGTATTGAGTTTGTAGATTCTTTTTTTGGAAAAAATGAAGTTGATGAAATATGGATAACGTTTCCTGATCCACAGTTACGAGAAAAAAGAGCAAAGAAACGTTTGACTTCACCTCGTTTTTTGAATATGTATATCGGAATGTTGAAACCCGACGCTGTTGTAAATTTAAAAACGGACAGTAAGGAGTTGTTTGATTATACAAAGTCTGTTCTTGAGTATAATAATCAGGAAATTCTGGTTGCAACGGATGACTTATATAATTCCAGATACGATGATGAAATACTGTCAATAAAGACTCATTATGAATCTTATTATCTGACACAAGGTAAGAAAATCACCTATATTCGCTTTCGATTAAAGGGAGAAATAAAAGATTTACCAGAAGAAGAGTGATTTTTTTGAAAAAAAATACTCTGATAATTTGGGATAAATAAAAAAAAGAGTACTTTTGCATCGTCTTTTAAGGAAGACGGATAGATTCAGTAGCTCAGCAGGTAGAGCACATCCCTTTTAAGGATGGGGTCATGGGTTCGAGCCCCATCTGGATCAC
>JAKSUA010000039.1 GCA_024409235.1 Bacteroidales bacterium
TGGCCCAACTTAAAAGTGCTTCATCAATACGTCTCTTGAAATATTTCATAATCAACCATTTGCACAGTGTAAATATATAATTTCCGAGAAAATAATACCCAAATAACAATAATAATTTGAGAAAATCATACCCAAACAATGGTGAAAATTTGATAAAATCGTAGCCAAACGATTTCTGTGAAGATGGTTCCAAACAATAATCACCAATCGTTATTTTACTATCCTTGCACTCCCCCAAATAATGAATCAAAAGAAGGAAATAGGGAAATGCAGTCGGCAAGTACAGGTGAGATTATTTTCTACAATGCAAATGAAAAAAACTTATACAAATTCATTAGTCCGTAATGAATTCATATAAGTTCCTTGAATTTTGTTCAAAAAGAGAGTGTGTGACGTGTATGCGTCAGTTATTTTGTTCTGTTTTTAGAAATATATTCAGCCATGACACGTATTGACTGGAATACTTCTTTTCCAGCGGCAGCGTTGGCAAGTTTTATACCGTAGTTCTTTTCCAAAAGGACAATAAGTTCCAAAGCATCAATTGAGTCTAAAGCAAGACCTTCTTCTCCAAACATAGGAGCATCTGAATCGATATCTTCTGGTGTCATGCCGTCAAGATTTAAAACATCAATGATTTCATTTTTTAATTCTACGATTAATTCTTCCATTTTAGTAAGCGATTTATTAACGATTGCAAATATAATTTTTTTTCAGTTTCAAATAGTTAAAATAAAAAGACAAGAAACAAAAAAGCCGAATCAACAGACTCGGCTTTTTGTTGTTTCGTATGAAATAATCTTATTTGATGATTTCTTTCATTGCAGTCATTTCTGCACGAAGTTCTTCACCTACAACTTCGATACCGTGGTAACGGATTTCAGCATTGATGCGAACTAATTCCATGTTGTCAACATGAGCATCTTTACCTTCGTTATAGTTTTTACCGATAACGTCAGTGTCAATTTTGCTCATGAAATCGCTCAACAATGGACGACAAGCGTTGTCGAACAAGTAGCAACCGTATTCAGCTGTATCAGAAATTACTTTGTTCATTTCATACAATTTCTTACGAGCGATAGTGTTAGCGATTAGAGGCACTTCGTGAAGTGATTCATAGTATGCTGATTCTGGTTTGATACCAGATTCTGTCATAGATTCGAAAGCCAATTCAACACCAGCTTTAACCATAGCAACCATCAAAGTACCTTTGTCGAAGTATTCTTGTTCTTTGATTTCGTCGTTAGAAATAGCAGTTTGTTCGAAAGCTGTTTCACCTGTTGCTTTTCTCCAAGTTAACAATTTAATATCGTTGTTAGCCCAGTCTTCCATCATAGTTTTAGAGAATTCTCCAGAAATGATGTCGGCCATGTGCTTACGGTACAATGGACGCATAATTTCTTTCATTTCTTCAGCAAGATAGAAAGCTTTCATTTTTGCAGGGTTAGATAGACGATCCATCATGTTAGTGATACCACCGATTTTTAATGCTTCAGTGATTGTTTCCCAACCATATTGGATGAATTTAGCAGCCCATGCAGGGTTGATACCTTTTTCAACCATTTTGTTGAAGCAAAGTATAGAACCAGTTTGCAACATACCACAAAGGATAGTTTGTTCACCCATAAGGTCAGACTTAACTTCAGCTACGAAAGAAGAAGAAAGAACACCGGCACGGTCACCACCGATAGCAGAAACGTATGCTTTAGCGATTTCCATACCGTCGCCGTTAGGGTCGTTTTCACGGTGAACAGCTAATAAGCAAGGAACACCGAAACCACGTGTGTATTCAGCGCGAACTTCAGTACCTGGACATTTAGGAGCAACCATGATAACAGTGATATCTTTACGGATTTGCATACCTTCTTCAACGATGTTGAAACCGTGTGAGTAAGAAAGACAAGCACCTTTTTTCATCAAAGGAAGAGCCTTTGAAAGAACAGGAGTATGTTGTTTATCTGGAGTTAAGTTCAATACTAAGTCTGCAGTTGGAATTAATTCTTCGAAAGTTCCAACTTTGAAACCTGCTTCAGTTGCATTTTTCCAAGATTGTCTTTTTTGATCGATAGCTTCTTGACGCAATGCATAAGAAACATCCAAACCACTGTCTCTCATGTTCAAACCTTGGTTGAAACCTTGAGCACCACAACCTAAAATAACAACTTTTTTACCTTTAAGATAATCACAGCCGTTTGCAAATTCTGAACGGTCCATGAAGTCGCATTTTCCAAGTTCTGCTAATTTAATGCGGAATGGAATTTCATTAAAATAATTTGCCATTAATTACAAATAGTTAAGTTAAACATCAAATTTGAAGGGTAATAGGATACCCTGATTTTTAATCGTACAAAACAACGGAATTTTTCGCAAATATTGAAGTTTAAAAAGTACTTTTTTAATAAAAAACGAAATACCGTTGCTATTTGGCAAGTTTTCTTATATTTGGCTCAAATTTATATACAATGTCAAAGTTTATCCGTGCTTTTTTACTCCTATTGCTTGTCACGTTGTCGGGCGTAGCTCAAAACATTGACGATAAATTACAATCAATGCGTTTAGATGCAGAATACTATTTCTTCAATGGAGATTATGAACAAGCATTGAAAATATATAAGGATATTTTACAGCTGGATCCAGATAATTGTAATGTGAATTACAAGATTGGTGTTTGTTATCAAAGAATGCCTTTTGAAGCAGGGCGTTCTATCAATTATCTGAAAAAAGCTGTGAAGGAAGTTACTAATGATTATATCGAAGGTTCTGCTTCTGAACGAAAAGCACCGATAATGGCCTGGTATGCTTTGGCAAGAGGGTATCATACAAATAAATTTTACGAAGAAGGTGTTGCTGCGTATCAGCAATATTTAGATAGATTGTCTCCAAATGATTTGCAGTTGCGAAAACGTGCTTTGCGTGAAATGATTTCATGTAGAACTGCTGCAGAAATTATTAAGAAGCCGGTTCCGGTGGAAATTTTTAACATCGGTAATGTACTGAACACGGAATTTAATGACTTTAATCCTTGTCCGACAGAAGATGGTTCGGTGCTGTTTTTCACAAGGTTGGAAAAACAACAGGTGATTTATAAAAATGGTACGGAAGGTTCTGTAGAAAAGAAATTGAGGATTTATATGACTAAATTCCTTGGCGGTGAACATTGGTCTGCTCCACGTGAAATATCGGATGACTTATTGACTTTTGGACATTGCAGTGTTCTAAGTGTAAATTCGGATGGTACATTTATGCTGTTGTGTAAACATGCTAGTATTGAGGATATGACAGATATTCAACGTGGTGGCGTGTTGTATTACAGTACACGTCCGAGTGTGAATTCTTCGTGGAGCATGATGAAGAAATTTGGAAAAAATATAAATGTTCCTGATGCTTTGATTTCGCAGGCTGCAATTTCTGCCGATGGAAATACTTTGTACGTCGTTTCCAATAAAGAAGGTGGATTTGGCGGTTATGACATTTGGAAAAGTGAATTGAAAAACAAATCGAAATTTGAATGGTCTAAGCTACAGAATCTTGGAAACGTAATTAATACGGAATATGATGAGTCTTCTCCATATTTGTTGTCAGATGGAAAAACATTATATTTTAGTTCTGTCGGTCATTATAATATGGGTGGTTTTGATGTTTTCAAATCTGTTGAAAATAACGGAACTTGGTCCGAACCGGAAAATTTAGGTCATCCTATTAATACTCCCGAGGATAATATGTTTTATAAACCGGCAAAAAATGGAAAACTAGGATTTTATTCTGTGGCTTTTAATGAAGGCTATTTTACTTTTGGTGGTGTGGATATATTCCAGGTTGATTATGTTGAAGCGAATTCTGTTGTTCCTGCTACTTTTAAAGGAAAAATAGATTTTGAAGATAATTCGGGTAAATATTCACAAATAAAAGTGTTTGTAAGGCGCGGAGTTTCGAATGCGGTTGTAAAAGAGTTACGAGTTGATTCGGACGGAACGTTTGAATGTACTTTGGATGAAGGAAAGTATAATGTGGAATTCTACTGTCCGGATTATTTACTTATTCAGCGTGAAGTGTTAGTGGAAAAATCTTCGGAAAAAGTCGAAATAGATTTGAAAATAACACTGCAGGTTGATGATTTGCTATTAATAGAAGATATAGAATAATGAATGTAAGAAAATTAACGCCTGACCAAGCGTTGGACAAATTAATGTCGTATTGTTCTAAAATGGAACGTAGTGAATACGATGTACGTCAGAAATTGACATTGTGGGGCATTACAGGTGAACAGGCACAAAAGATAGTTAATAAACTGGTAGAAGAAAGGTTTATTAACAGTCAGAGATATTTGTATTCTTATGTCCGTGGTAAATTCTATTATAATAAATGGGGACGAGTAAAAATTCGTTATAATCTAATGTTACGAGGATTTAAGGAAAGTGTGATCGATGAAACTTTTGATGCTTTCTTTTCAACAGTAGATTATGAACAGATGATATTTGACCAGCTTCAACGAAAAAATCAGTCTTTGAAAATTGACGATGAATATCAGAGAAAAAGTAAACTGATTTATTTTGGTCAGACACGCGGCTATGAAACTGAAATTTCTTTAGCTTGTGTAGATAAAATTGTTGAATCTAAAGAAGACTAGTGAATGGTAACGATAGAACAGGTTAAAGAATTAGTTGATCGTCAGCAGACGTTAAGGAGGCATCTTTGACATCGACAATCGTTTAATTCGTTTGGAGGAAGAAGAGCAAAAAACACATGATCCAAACTTTTGGGATGATCCCAAAAAGGCGGAACAGCAGATGAAGAAAGTGACTTCTATTAAGAAGTGGACGGATTCGTATGCTAAAGTTGAAAAGGCAACGGAAGATCTTCAGGTTCTGTGTGATTTTTATAAAGAAGGCGAGGCTTCTGCCGAAGATGTGGATTCTCAGTACAAAGAAACTCTTGATTTGGTTGAATCTCTGGAATTTAAAAATATGCTTCAAAAAGAAGAAGATCAATTTGGAGCAGTATTAAAAATAAATCCTGGGGCAGGAGGAACAGAAAGCCATGACTGGGCGTCAATGCTTCTACGAATGTACATGCGTTGGGGCGAAGAAAATGGCTATAAGGTAAATACGATAGATATTCAGGATGGTGATATTGCCGGAATTAGTTCTGCAACAATAGAATTTGAAGGTGATTATGCTTATGGCTATCTAAAAGGTGAAGCCGGAGTTCATCGTCTGGTAAGAATATCGCCGTTTGATGCAGGTGCGCGTCGCCATACTTCGTTTGCATCAGTGGATGTTGTTCCAATGGTTGATGATACAATCGAAATTGTGATAAACCCTGCAGATTTGGAATGGGATACGTATCGTTCCAGTGGTGCCGGCGGTCAAAATGTAAATAAAGTTGAGACTGCGGTGCGTTTACGTCACAAACCAACGGGAATAGTGATTGAAAATATGGAAACACGTTCCCAATTACAAAACAGAGAAAAAGCATTGGCTTTATTGAAATCTCAGTTGTATCAAATGGAATTACGGAAACGCGAGGAAGAACAGGCTGCACGAAATGGAGAGAAACTAAAAATAGAATGGGGTTCGCAGATAAGAAATTATGTTCTTCATCCATATAAATTGATAAAAGATGTCCGGACAGGTTTTGAAACATCAAATACTCAATCTGTTTTAGACGGAAATTTAATGGGCTTTATTAAAGAATACTTGATGTGGAGCTCAAATAAAACACAAAACGAATAATATTAGAAATTATATACAAGATGACGATAGATAAACTTATAGAACAGGAAATTATAAATGCAGTACAGGAATTATATGGTGCGGCAATAGATTCAAAAAATGTTCAGATTCAGGAAACAAAGAAGGAAATAGCAGGAGATAAAACAGTTGTGATATTTCCTTTGTTGAGATTTTCTAAAAAAACACCGGAAGCAACAGCTGAAGATTTAGGACAGTATGTCGTTTCTCATATAGATGCAATTGATTCTTATTCGGTTGTAAAAGGTTTTTTGAATCTAACAATTTCTATAAAGTATTGGTTGGATTTATTGCAGGATGCTTTAAAACAAGGTTCAGAATATGGAAAGAAACCTGTTACAAAGGATTCTCCTGTTGTGATGGTGGAATTTTCTTCACCAAACACAAACAAACCTTTGCATTTAGGTCATGTTCGTAACAATTTATTGGGATATTCTATTTCCCAAATTTTAGCTGCAAATGGAAATAAGGTTATCAAGGCAAATTTAGTAAACGACAGAGGTATTCATATTTGCAAGTCGATGATAGCATGGAAAATGTTCGGCAATGGCGAAACTCCACAGTCAACAGGCATAAAGGGTGATCATTTAGTTGGAAATTACTATGTACGTTTTGATCAGGAATACAAAAAACAAATAAACGAACTGATTGCACAGGGAAAAACGGAAGATGAAGCTAAGGCCGAAGCTCCAATTTTATTGCAAGCACGTGAAATGCTTGTTAAGTGGGAACAAGGAGATGAAGAAGTTATTTCTTTGTGGAAAACTATGAATGGTTGGGTTTACGAAGGTTTTGACGCAACATATAAACGTATGGGCGTTTCTTTCGACCATGTGTATTATGAATCACAAACCTATTTGTTAGGTAAAAAAGTCGTTTTAGACGGATTGCAAAGAGGAATTTTATTCCAAAAAGAAGATAACTCCGTATGGGCTGATTTAACGGGAGACGGATTAGACCAGAAGTTATTGCTTCGTCCAGACGGAACATCTGTTTATATGACTCAAGATATTGGAACAGCGATAGAACGTTTTCGTGAATACGGAGAAATGGGCGAGCTGATTTATGTTGTTGGAAACGAACAAAACTACCATTTCCAAGTGTTAAGTCTTATTCTTCAGAAATTAGGATATGATTGGGCAAAACGTATTTACCATATGTCGTATGGAATGGTGGAATTGCCTGATGGAAAAATGAAGTCTCGTGAAGGAACTGTTGTTGATGCTGACGATTTAATGGAGTCAATGGTAAACGATGCAAAGGCGATTTCTGATGAACTTGGTAAGTTGAATGGATTGACAGCAGAAGAAGCAGCTGAGGTTCATGAAATTATAGCTCAGGGAGCATTGAAGTATTTTATTTTGAAGGTGGAACCTCGTAAAACAATGTTGTTTAATCCAAAAGAATCGATAGATTTTAACGGAAATACAGGTCCTTTCATTCAATATACACATGCGAGAATTTGTTCGGTATTAAGAAAAGCTGCGGAACAAGGTATAACTGTAAGCACAGAATTCTCTGTTAAAGAATGTAACGATAAGGAAAAAGAATTGATAAAAATGATTTCTCGTTATAGTTCGATAATAGAGCTTGCTGCGAAAGACCATGCTCCATCGTATCTTGCAAATTATGCGTACGATTTGGTAAAATTGTATAACCAATTCTATCATGATTATTCAATATTGAATGAAGAAAACCAGGGTGTAAAAGAATTCCGTCTTGCATTGTCGAAAGAAGTTGCAGCTGTTATAGCATCTTCGATGGGCTTGCTTGGAATCCGTGTTCCTGAAAGAATGTAATAATTTATAGAAAAAAGAATGTCACAATTGTTTGGAACAATGCCTGATGGCAAGGAAGTGTATGTATATACTCTAAAAAATAGAGCAGGAATGTCTGTCTCTGCAATAAATTATGGAGGAATAATAACTTCAATAAAGGTTCCAGACAAGAATGGCATTTTTGAAAATGTAGTGTTCGGATATGAAAGTTTAGAAGACTATCTTTCCGATACAAAATATACAGGAGCCATTGTCGGTCGTTGTGCAGGTAGAATAGAAGGGGCGAAATTTCTGTTGGACGGAAAACAATACAATCTGGTAAAAAATGACGGTGAAAACTCCTTTAATGGAGGAAAGAAGGGTTTCAATAAAAAGTGGTGGCATATTCAGGAAAAAAGGGTTCGGGAAGGAAATGCGTTGCGTCTGACTGCCTCTAGTCTCGATGGGGAAGAAGGATATCCAGGAAAATTAAGTGTTGAGGTCTTATATATATTGACTGAATCTAACGAATTGATAATAAGATATAATGCAGTAAGCACAAAAAGAACCATTGTGAATTTAACAAACTGCATATATTTTAACTTGTCTGCGGGAAAAGAAAATCTGATTGATTCTCATCAGTTACAGATAAAGACAAATTTTTATTTGCAGTTAAATGATGGTAAAATACCTACAGGGGAATTTTTACCAATAGAAGGTACAGAACTTGATTATCGTCAGATGAAAGTTGTGGGACAAGAAATTGATCATAGTTTTATTGTTCCAACTTCTAAGGATTATGCAGTTCATCTAGAAAATGAACAGTCGGGAAGAGTGTTGGAAGTGACAACTGGAGAACCTGCAGTGCATGTGTCTTTGGAAAATTCACAAATTTCGGGAATAGCGGTTGAAGCATTGCATTTTTCAGATTCTGTTCACCACAAAAATTTCCCTACAATTGTGTTAAATCCTGGACAGGAATACAGATCTGAGGCACGTTATGCGTTTAGAACAAACGAATAACTATATTTTTATTGATTTTTCCCGTTTAATGAAATGTTCCCAGACTATTGACTTCTGGTACATTTCCTTATGTGTAGTTTTATTTGGTGAAAGTTTTCTCTTTTCTTCCAAATTTGGAATTGCTTCACGGTAATCTTTATGAGCATGAAGAATTTCTTTTGCATTTTTGAAATCTAAATGGCAAATGAAATTAATCCATGATAATCCATCTAAAAACCGTCGTTTGAATATGATTTGTTTGTAGCTGTCGTCTGGTAGATTTTTGTGAAGCATAAACAGATTATTCCGATAGTTTAAATATGTTTTGAAAGGATTCTCCTTTGGCAGCGAGCCTCCGCCAACATGAAAAACTTCGGAATCGTGAATATATTGGATTGAATATCCTGCATTTTTTATTCTCCAGCAGAGATCTATTTCCTCCATGTGTGCAAAGAAATCTTTGTCTAGTCCTCCAAGTTCTTTATATACAGAACTCTTAATAAATAAAGCTGCTCCGGAAGCCCAAAAAATATCGCAGTCCTGTTCGTATTGTCCTTTGTCTTCTTCTAAAATATCGAAAAGCCGTCCATGGCAAAATGGGTATCCAAATTTGTCAATGAAGCCGCCAGCTGCTCCAGCATATTCAAAGGAATTAGGATTTATGTAAGACTTGATTTTTGGCATACATGCAGCTAGATTTGAATTGGTCTCCATTTTTGAAATTATTGGAGTAATCCAATTTTTGCCAACTAAAATATCGGAATTTAACAGGATATAGTATTCTGCCTGAATTTCTTCTAAACCGCGGTTGTATCCTTCTGCAAATCCGTAATTCTCATCAAGTTGAATTATAGGAACAGAAGGAAAATTAGCTTGAAGGAAAGAAACGCTATCATCAGTAGAAGCGTTGTCGATAACGAAAACGGTTGCTTCTGGAGAATTTTCAATTACGTTAGGTAAGAATTTCTCCAACCAGGATTTCCCGTTCCAATTTAGTATGGCAACAGCTGTCTTCATTGCTTATTTTGCGTTAGAAGAAGCCATTTCTTGAAGCATTTTAAATAATTCCGGATATGTTGCTTCCAAAGAAACAAATTTTCCTTTGGAATCAAGGAAACAATGGCTACTTGTTGCAGTGGCAACTATCTGTGATTCAACACGCATAGTATAACCGAAAATAAGTTTTAATGCGGAGCATTTAACTACGGATACTTCGATTTCTATTTTGTCAGGAAAAGTGGTTGTATGTTTATAATCACAAGTTACCGACATTACAGGTGAAACTATTCCGTCTTCTTCCAATTTGTCAAAACCATAGCCTGTTTGAGCTAAGAAATCAACTCGTGCTTCTTCCATAAAACGGATATAGTTTGAATGATGAGTGATTTTCATCTTGTCTGTTTCGTAGTAATGAACCGTGTGTGTGTATGTATTCATAAGTAAATTCTTTTTTACACCACGAAACTAAAAATTTTAGAGCAAATCACAAAAAAGATTTGTCGAAATTATTGTGCATTAAATTTGCAAAAAGAGTGATTTATAATGTATGTTTGTAGATTAATTGCTATAAAAATAGGGTATTAAGATGTCTGTTTTATGGTTTATAAGTAAAAGAAAAACAATGTGTTATGAAGAAATATCTGCAACAAATTAAACGAGGAATACTAGTTTCGTGTGCGTTACTAAATTTTGTGACATTTGTACAGGCACAATGCCCAACGTCGGGTTCAATCGAGTTTAAGGCGACTGATTGGTGTGATAATTATTATGCGAAATGGGAAGCAACAAAAACTGTTACTGCGGGAACAAAATATCACTGGTATTATAAGGATGAAGATGACAATTTTGTCGAAGTCGGTTATGGTGAAAAAGGTGATGGCTCGGTTATAAATACACCTTTTAGAAATACTTCAGCCAATGGTACAACCGTAACGATGTGGTATTCAAAAGAAGGTGAAGCAAGCCGTGTAAATCCCTCTTCCGGAAAAAATTTCAATTATATAAATAATGACCAGTCAAATAATGAATTTTATTCTGAAATAAGTTTTCCTTTCGATGTTCATCTGACTTCATTTACAATACCTGCAAAAACATGGTCGCAAGGGGAAATTACAGCAACAGTGACGTTCAAGAAAGGTGCTACGGTGGCATATACGGTAGCTCGTACAGTTGATGCTTCGGAATTGGCAGGAGGTATTCTTAATGTAGTTGTTGATAAGGATATTGAAAAAGGTGATTATTCAGTTACAGTAAAAATTGACAACTCTAATGGACAATTAGGTTGGTATGATAATGCTTTGTCTGTATATGCGGATCCTAACGGGGTGAAAATAACTCCTACAACGAAAGTTATATATAGTAGTGATAAATATTCTATGATTTATGACTTGAACTATACGTATAAATGTGATGTGAAAGAATCTCCTGCAGCGAAGGTGACGACATCAAACTGCTGTGATCCAGTGTTTGGTGAAGACGTTTCTTTGAGCGCCACTCTGGAATATCTGGAGTCTGGAGAGTCAACAACAATCTCTGTAACCCACTATAATGACCAGAACAACCTTTTCTTGTGGTATAAGGACGGCTCTTTGGTAACTCAGGGTACAGGAAAACTGGAATATACAACAAAACAGACCGGCGAATATGTTGTGAAAGAGATAAAAAATATAAAGTTTGAGAATGAAGAAAGCTGTTATTCTGGATCTTCAATAGAAATTCAGGAAAAAATGCTGTCGATAAGGAACAATGATATTGCCGATTCTTACTGTTTTGGCTCGAAAATAGAACTGGAAGCTGTTGCAAAGTCTGGTGTTACCGTGTCTCAGGTAACGTGGGAACCAAGCCAGCTGTTTGCAAATCCAACAGGAAAAACGTCCGTGGCTACATTGTCCGCAGTAGGCGATATGACTTTCGAAGTGTCGGCAGTGCTTTACGAAGACAGTAAAATTATCAATGGCGATTTTGAAGCAGGTAACAGCGGTTTTACAACAAGTTATACTATAAAAACAGACGGCTCGATTCCTGATGGTCAGAATGCCTTGATTAGTGATCAGGCAACGACAGGTTATACGGCTTGGATAAATTATAAAGGAACTACGAATAAGAACGTTGCCTATTGGACAGGAAATAATGAGATAGACGGACCTCAATGCACGGGTGATGGAAAATTTTTAGTGATAGATGGTAAGGCTGCACAAAAAGGTTATACAGTTTGGGAAGAAACTGTTACTGGTTTAACAACAAATAAAGAGTATGAATTTTCAATGGACATAGCGAACATCGGTTGGGGAGATCTGACAAAAGATCCGATAACGATGGGAGGTGCTGTGCCTTTGGATGTTTATGTAAATGATGTTCTTATTCTTTCCACATCTCCAAATAATGAATGGTGTTCATGGGAAACAAAAG
>JAKSUA010000004.1 GCA_024409235.1 Bacteroidales bacterium
TTACCCTTCAAAGCACTTGCATCACCATCAATAGCCCATGTTCCACTACCTGAACCGTTAACTGAAGAAGCTTCTACATTTATCAAGACTTCTTCCACATTGTAACAAGCAGTTTCTTTTTCATCCAATGTGATTTCTGGCAACGGATATACCGTTACTGTTACAGCTGTTTTTGGACTCTTACATGATTTTCCACTTCGTTTTTCAACAGCTTCATACTGAACTTCATAATTAACAACTTTCGCAACATTTGTAGATTCACCATGTACCAAAGTTTCTGTTTGTGCCGAAGAAATCACAGCGCCTTCTTTGTACCAAATCCAGTTGGAAACATTGCCTGTCAATGAACCATCAGCAACCGATTCTCCTGCCTCTGCTGTCAAATTATCTAATGTTTTATCCTTACAAGCAGCAACAGATTCTATATTTGGTGCTTCCCAAGGACAATCAACTAAATTTAAGATAACATTTGCAACAGCACTTTGACAACCAAATTCATCTTCTTGGTTTATCCAATATGTTTCAACCAATGTTTTCTGACCATCTGCTGCCGCTTGAAGAGCTGCTTTATCAAGTGTTAAACTTAATCCGTCATTGATAGAGTTATTCATCAATTGATCTTCATACCAATGGATTTTCTCTCCTGTTGATGAAAGTTCTGCTTTAATATAACCAGTTGGAATATTAGCAATATCATCAATCAACCAAGTATATTCCTGATTTGATGGAGCAACCATATAGTGAGCCGTAGTATTTGTAGTTGCAGTGTTTTTACAAGTTACTCCATCTGAATAAGCAGGAGTTGTATATTCATATGTAAATGTTACAGCCAATTTGTCTGATGTTTCATAATAATTACCAGGAGACCATAATCCTCCGTTAAGAGTACCTGCATTTGCTGTCAATTCTCCACCTGCAGGAGAAACTGTTACAGGTATTGTCTCTGCTCCAATTTTACAAACATCTGGATCTGCTGAAACTGAAACTTCAGGAAGAGCTACTACATGAACTGTTACTTTTGTTCCAGCCGACCAACATTTTTCTACACCGTCATATTCTGCTACATAGTACACACCATCTGTAATTTCCGGCTTGTACGTAGAAGTTGCCATATCATCTGTTGTTGTCTCCTTAATATTCAAAGCAGGTTTTCCATCTCCATCCTTTCTTCCTACAGGATTTTCTGCCATCCATGCTAAATGATATGTTGCAGGAGGATTTGCACCTTCATTTCGTGTAGCCTTTAAGAAATCTTCATCCAGTGTTGCTGTTCCAGCACAAATATATCTATCTGAATATTCAACCGAAGGAGCCATTGCATTACACTGAGAAATATTCAACGTTACAATAACACTGTCACTGTAACATCCTTCTCCAGCAACTGTTATTTTTTGACGTACTGCATAAGGATAAGAACCAACAGCTTCCTCAGAAGAATTATATGAATCACCTTCAACTATAGGACTAACCAACCATTGTAAAACACCAGTTGGATCAGTTTCGTTCGAAGTTGCTTCCAAAGCAACCTTTCCAGTCAATTCATTGCTTGAATTTATCATTGCATTCACATCTTCACCTGCTGTTGGTACAGCTGGTTTCTTTACAGTAATTGTATAACCATCGCTATTTTGGCATTTAAATTCATCTGTATAAGTATATGTTATATCATTAGTACCTACTGCAACCTTTGATGGATTAAATTCCGCACTTGTTATAGCACCAGACCATACACCGTTTCCTCCTGCAGGAGAAACTGTTACCTCCAAAGTCTTAGCTTCACTATTATAACAGATTTCGTCTTCTGTGATTGGATTAATTGCAACTGTTGGTAAATCATGAACTGTAAACGTTGCAGTTGTTGTGTTTACACATTCTTTTGCATCCGTATATGTCAATGTTACTGTATAATCTCCAGGAGTTGCACCTGCAGGATTAAATGTTCCCGTTGATGCGTCTATTGTTCCTTTGTCTATAGCATAAGCAAATGTTCCTGTTGCAGGATTTGTTTTTGTTACAGTAATAGCATCACTATTATTACCGCTTACACATACACTATTGTTGCTCAAAGTAAATGTTGGTGTTGGAAGTGCATTAACTATCATTGTTTGTGTAGCTTCTTTTTCTGTAGCACAACCATCAGCACTTACAAATAAATATTTTACAGTATATGTTCCTGCTGCATTCTCGCTTGGTGTAAATGTTGCAGTAGTTTCAGTCGTCTTTGTTGCAACCGACCATGTTCCTGTACCAGACATTGAAGGTTCAATTGTTGCTGTAATAGTTTGAGCTGTTGTTTCTGAGATACAGTGTTCATTGTCATCAGTTGCCAATGTTGCTACTGGAACTGGATTTACGGTAATAGAACCTTCCGCTTTTCCAGTACAACCATTTTTATCTGCAACTGCCACCTGAAAATCAAATGTTGTTGCAGTAGTTACATCTGCACCGGAGAATGTTGGGTTTGCAATTTTTGCACCATTAAAATATTTTGTCGCATCACCAGTCCATTCGTATGAGATATACGAATCAGCCTGGCCTAACTCGATTTTCGCAGAACTGTTTTCACAGATTGCATCAGCCGACATTATAAAAGATGGTTGCAACTCAGCATTTACCACAACATCTATTTTAGTTTTATCGCTTTCACAACCTGCTTTTGTCTGAGTTACATAATATGTAGTTGTACCTGCAGATGCAATACTTGGTTTTGGAGCAGTGGAAGATGTTTTTCCGTCTGGCAAATACCATGTTGCAGTTGCACCTGTTGAGATAGTTGCCTCAAGTACTTTTACTGTTGCAGGATCTGCTGTTGTACAATAAGATATTGTAGGAACTGCTACTGGTGCATCAGGTTTTGGATTAAACGTTAACGTTACCTTATTGGAAGCATCAGAAACACAACCATCTTCACTTGTATAAACAACCGAAACATCAACAGTTTCTGCGTTTGGCCATGTAGCTTCTTCCGAAACAGTTACAGAAGCTGTCGTTCCTTCTGCATTTTCCCATTCATATGTTCCTCCAACAGCATTTGCTGTTCCAACTTTTGCAGTTGCATTAACTGTCAAATCTCCACCACTACAAATTTCTTTTTCTGGAGCAGCTACAGTTACCGTTGGTTTTGCATTGATTGTAACTGTTTGACTAGCTTCTTCACTCTTACATGATTTTGTACCAACAAGATTGGTTGCAGTCAATGTATAAGTATATTCTCCTGCAGCACTTGCTGTTTGTGAATCTGAAGACCCTTTACCATCGCCACCCCATGCCAATGTCGCACCTGCTACATTTGTTGCACCTTCTAATTTTATTGTACTTGGTTCACAAACAGTTTCATCCGAAGCTGTAATTTCTGCAGTAGGCACAGCACCTACAGTTACAGTAGCGCTACCAGCATATCCCGAAGCAACTGCATTACAATATTTATCGCTTAATGAAGCAATTGTATATTCATACGAAGAAGACGCCTTTCCTGCTGCAACAGTTGATGAAGGTGTAATTGAACCCTTCAAACCTGTTTCAACCGAACCGTCTTTTGCAGTTCCTGCATTTTCTTTATATGTATATGTAAATGGTGCAGTACCTGTGAATGTTAACTCAATATCTTTTATTTCGTCTGTTTCACAATAATCAGCACCTTTACCAATTGTTACAGTAGGATTTTCCGCACTTTCCAAAGTAATCTCTGCCTTTGTTTGACATTTTGAAGATCCTGGCATAAGAGCGTCATATACCTTTACTATATATGTACCTTCTTCAGAAACACTATATGTCAACTGGTCTGTTGTTGAAGGACCTGCAACAATATTTTTCTCATCCTCTGTACCTTTATACCATACATAAGCAAACTCAGTTGCATTTGCCTGTTTTGTAGGAGTTAATGTTGATTTATCTCCAGGACATAAAACACCATCTTCATCTGAAGATGTAATTGTAACAGCTTTTGGCTGAGAACAAGGACATTCTTCTGCAATAGGTATTGCTAAACGATCACAATATCCTTGAGTTGTAGAAAAATGAATATTATAAACATATCCCGAAGAATTTTGATTTGGATTATTTCCATTTGCAATGGATTGAAATTGTAATATATTTCCTGTTGCATCATCTACCAGCGATGTAGATAAACTACTACCGCCTCTCTTGATTTTAAAAGACATATTATTACCCGGTGTATATTTTATCGGCACAATAAAATATTGTCCTGGTTCCAAACTTACAGATCCAACAGCTTCATATGTCGTTATTTCTGACTGCGTTGTTGTTGCTACAACACATTCTGCAGTAAATGTTCCATATGATTTTGTATTTGCAACATATCCTCCATTACCAGCTGAAGCTCCATATATAGCAAATACAACAGTTGCTGTTTCTGAGCCCGCATTATACAAGAAAGCATTTGCTTTAAAATTAAAACTTGTAATTGTTACTGATTCCTTAACATAGAAACCTGTTGCAAACATATTTGTTAAGTTTCCTCCATTCAAATAATCTTCACCTGATGTCCAAACAGCACTTTTTTCAGTAATAAAAATACCACTTGTCTGAGATGTTTCTTCTACATAAACATATTTACCATTTGCAGCAAGTATAGAAGAAAAATCAGCCTCTTTCTGCTCACTACCTATAGTTGTTGCTAAAGGTTTTGTTGCAGATTCAGATGCATACCAAGAATAAACAGCCTTTTCATTTTTTGCAGTAACACCGATAATTGGATTTTCACCTTTCTCTGCACAGAAAATTATTTCATCTGGTTCTGTAAATGTTTTTGGATAAGTAGAAATTGTTACTTCATCAGTAACTAATGGGAACTCATAACAACCACCATCTGTTTTATCAGTATGTTCTAGTTCCACACGATATGTTCCAGGTTCTGTAATTTTATATTTTGTGCCTTTTACACTTAACAGTCCCTCTGACACTAACACTTCATCCTTATACCAACGGATAGTATATTTTGGCAGCAAATCTGTTTTAGACAAGATAAAACCTGCATCTAAAGTTAAACCATTAAATGTTGATTCACATACCGTCATATCATCATAATTCAAATCCAAAGAAGGATCAGGATCTCGTGTAGGACAGTTTGACGGAACAGTAATTTTTGTGGCATACAATGCATTGTTTGTATTTCCAGTACCTAACTGACCATTAGCATTATTTCCCCAGGCCCAGATAGAACCATCTGCACGAACATACCATCCCCATGTATCACCACGGTTAATTAATATTACATCATTATGTACCGCACCTTTTGCATATTGAATATAATGGGTTGCCTGATCAGCTTTAGTTCCTTCTACGGAAAGTCCATTACCTGTAATACCACCGTTATCTGTTTTATCACCACCCCAGGCAACAGGTTTGTTATCAGCAGAAATAGCCATACCAAAACCTTGTCCCCCAGAGACCCATTTAGCCAACAAATAAGTTCCGTCATTACTGTCTCCTGTTGTTGTTCCTGCAGCAACTTTTCTTGGAATACTTGACGCACCTATCCATTCTGCAAAATCATTACCTGCCGCATTTAATTGATGGTAACCGGTAGAGTTGTTCCATGCACCGTTACCCCAAGCCCAAATGTAACCATCAACATCCAATCCATATCCTGCACCATCACCACATCCCAACATTGTAATATTGTCTAAAGGAGAACCATCTGCAAAACATACAGGAAATGCATAACAGCTTTGTTTTTGGCCCGTACCAGAATTACCTGCACCATTTGCATTACGTCCTAGTGATCCATTATCCAATTCTTGTCCCCAAGAATATACCGTACCAACACCATCACCATCCTCATCAACCAACGCATATGCACAGTTATCACCCGCATACACCTGAATAACACCTTCCAACGGTTTTTTTGTCTTTCCATTTAATACGAACTTAGGATACGCCTGATTGACAAAATTTCCGCAACCCAACTGACCGTTACCATGAGTATATTGGTCAAAACCATTTGAATTTAATCCCCAACCAACTAAACGGCCTTTATATTCAGTACCTCCTAATATGGCAAAACTATTTTCGTTTCCGGCATATACAACATCAACATTTATCAAATAGCCACCGTCACTTGAAGCATATTCAGTTCCTTGCAAATCGCCAGTTCCTGTTTGTACACGGGAAGGTGTTGTTACCAAAGCTCCTTCTACAAGAGGAACAGATCCCTGACCACATTGTCCATGACCATTATTACCCCATGCATATACATATCCGTCACAAGTCACGGCAATAAAGTGAGAACCTGAACCGGAGTTCACTTGCTTCACAGTTAAGTTATTTTTCGGGAAATAAGTTACCTCAGTTGGCTTTGCTACAACCTTGTCTGTCGTATTTCCAACACCAAGTAAACCATACTGTTTCGATTTATCATTATAATTTTGTCCCCACACATACAAACGTGCAGAAGCGCACACCATAGATGACACACAGTTACCACCCGAAATCGTTAACTCTCTCTGTGCCAATGTAGAAACAGATACAGTTAACACGCTTGCCAATACTAAAAATATACGTTTCATATTTTTTATAATAGTAGTTTTAGTTACAATATATTTATACCTAATTAAGACGCAAAATAAATAAAAAAAGTTACACAAAGTGCAACTTTTTTTCATCTATGAGATAATCTTTTTCTGTGATTTCCTTTTATTGTTTCAAATGAATTATTTTTTGCCTAAAAACATCTTGCCCCACATTTATCTGCACACAGAAATTCCCTGAAGGCAAATCCCCTACTGAAATTACAATTCTTCCATTATTCATTTGATAAATATCCGAAAGATATCGTTTTCCCCACATGTCATATATAGTCACTTTCGCTTCTAGTGCAACATCATTTAGAAATTGAACAAACAAATCTTCACTACAAACCGAAGGATAAACAAAACATTTTACTTTTTCACTTAAATTCTGTTCCTCAATCCGTAAAACTGGATATTGAATCACTACTGCAGAATCAGGATTATAATGAAATCTTGTCAGCGCATTCATTGGCTGCAAACCAACATTATATGGTACATTATAATTCTTATAAGGACACCAATTTCCTTTTACAGAAAAAAATCCATCCTCATTAGAGGCAACATCAAAGTATTGTAATAGCGAAATATTCTTTTGATAATCCCCGTTGGGGTCATAACAAATACCATACGCAAAAGGTTTATCTACATATATCAAAGAATCAAGGTAAAACATATTAAAATAGCCTGATTTTACAATGTTCGACGACATAGTTTTTCGATAATATTCTTTTGTGAAATCCTCATTCCAAACTACCAAATTAAACCATCTTTCTTCAATTGGTTTTTCTGCCACGGCAAGCTTTACACCACATAAATACATGGGTGTTTCAATAATCATTTTATTGGCAAAGCAATCCATTTCAATTTCGTTTGTCCCCGACCAATTTGATATTTCTTCTGATGAAATCTTATAAAAAACAGTATTTGAAGAAATTAAACCTAGCGAATCTTTTCCAAATATCTCTTTTGTAATCATTGACACAGTGTCATTTCCTAAGCTGTTTGCAAAAAAAGGCTTTTCATAAAAATAGTTCTTCAACGTATCAGGACGGGTTGTAGCATGTAACAAAACACCCAAATGAGCAGGAAAGCCTAACGAATCTGTTGAAGTCCAACCTTTTCGATGCTTCACATACATCTGCCCTTCTAAATCCGTAGGAGCAACATACGAAGCAAATGGCGATGAGTTATTTTTCATTGTATATCCTACCCAAAAATATCCGTCCACAAAAATCGGTTCCTTAAGAGAAAAATATATCCATGCAGAATCTTTTAACGACACATCTTCCATAGAAATGGAATAAATTTCTTCAGAAGGCGCTTCCCTTCCTTTCCATATACAAAATCGTACATCATTTAAATTACATTCCTTGTTTATTTTTCCACATATAGAAACATCATAAATTGATTTTGCTGCAGTAAAACGTTCTGCAACAGCATTCCATCCAATGTCATTATTTCCCGTCCATAATCCTTTTGCCTTCACACCAAAATCATAAAGTCTAAGCGAATCATTAATACCTATATTAGTAATAACATTTGAAGATAAAACATATGGATCAAAACCAGAGCATTTTGTAACACCAAGATGTAATGGATCAAGCCAGGGTTCTAATTTTGTAGAATCTGTATCGTAATAATCCCATGCCAAAGAAAATTTCGAAAAAAAATCATTTTCTGGATTTGCACAGGAAGCTTCACCTCCTTCTAACGTTCCTATTATTAAATGATTTGAGTCAAATAATGATGAACCAGACGAACCACCTTCTGTTGTACCAACATTCCATCGTGAAATCTTCCAACTTCCGTTTTGAGCATATGTCATTACCGAAGTTTTGAACGTTGCCGTGGAAGGCTTTTCTTTATCAATAGATATTTTTTTGACATCACCTTTAGGATGATGAATACACGTTGTGCCTTTTCCTACAGAAGCATCCTGTCGATTCCAACCTGCATAATAAGGTTCAAATGACTTTGGCGGAATCTGATTCATTTTCAATAATGCAAAATCTAACTTTCCATCTGGTGATGTGGACACTAAAGATGAACCAGAGATAGATTTTTCGCTCAAAATATGTTCTTCCCCACAACTTTCTTTTTCATATCCAAAATAAAAAACCGTTCTCAAAGCCTTCTTTTCATTGCTTACACAATGTCTTGCTGTTATAATATATGGTGTATTATCTTTTGCTGTATTATTTATCAGTGTTCCCGTACAGAATGTTGTTCCTTGAATAACCAACTTACAAACAGCGCGTTTCTCCTGTTGCCAATCCTTACCTTCTTCACAATTCACATCCACATTACATGACGCAGCCGTTGCTTTTAGCTCATTTTCTTTTTGATAAATACCTACAAAATCGTGAGCTACTTGTGTTATTGTCCACTCACCTTTTAATTTACTATCTACAGGTTCAACATAATTAACATAGACTCTTTCCCCATTAATGATTGAAGTTGGTAAAATGCCAGTTTGATTCAACAAATTATAATCATAATATGTTAAATCTGCAGAATCTTTTCCACTAATAGCTAAATACGCATTCTCCGGAACCTGTATGTTCTCGAAAATCAGATTTAATGAATATGCTCCCTTTGATACAATTTCTACATGGTAATACAACGTATCACGTAATGTATCACACGCAATATCATTCTTTGAAATTGAAACAGAGAATGGATATGCAAACTGAAAACCATCCTCTTTATCTGACACATTTATATCATAAACTTCAGGAATTGAAGGTAATTCAATATAAGAAATATTAGGAGATTTTGAAGTTATTGCACTATGTGCAATTGATTGGGAATATGAAAAAAACGACATGCTATAAAAGCATATCGTTAGAACAACTTGTTTTAAAAATTTAATCCAATTCAAGTCCCAGTACAAGCACATCATCTATTTGTTTTCTTGAACCTTTCCAATCTTCAAACGTCTTATTTAGAACCTGACACTGTTCTTCCATTGGCAATGTACTTGTTTCAAATAATAACTTTTTAAAGTGAACTCCCAAGAATTTCTTATTGCTTTCGCCACCAAACTGATCCTGAAATCCATCGGAAAACATGTACAAACGTGTTCCTGAAGTATAAAAAAACTTATGATTGGTAAATCCTTCCGACATATCTGAATTTATAGAACCTCCCACCGAAGCCATATCACCCTCAATTGTTTCCACTAATGCATCATGAACACAATATACAACATGATTTGCTGCAGATATCTCCACAGTTTTTGCTTCTTTGTCAATCAAGCATAAAGTTATATCCATACCATCTTCCTGAGATTCTGTCGAAGCTCCGTCTTTCTGATTCAATGCAGAACGAACACCAATATTTAATTTATCAAGAATCTCTGCAGGAGTACGCATTTTTTTGTAGGTAATTTGTTGCAATAATGTCGCTCCAATCATAGACATAAATGCACCAGGAACACCATGACCCGTACAATCGACTGCTGCAACATACATTTTGCCTTCACGTTCCATAAACCAATAGAAATCACCACTGACAATATCTCTTGGCTTAAACATTATAAAAGCATTTGGAAGATATTCATGTAAGATTGATATTGGAGGTAAAATTGCTTCCTGAATTCGTTTTGCATAACTGATACTATCACGAATCAAACGATTGGACTTAGCCAGCTCTTCATTATTACGTGTCAGTAATTCACTCTGCATTTCTAATTTCACGTTCTGTTTCTCTATCTCCGCAGTCCTTTCCTTTACCATCTTTTCCAATTTCGCATTTTCTTCTTTATAGAAATGCTCTCTGTACTTGATGTATATATAAATTGATAAACCAAAGATTAATATCAACAATGAGTAAAACCACGTAGTTTTCCAAAATGGAGGAACAATTGTGATTTTTAATTGAGTAACTTCTTCACTCCAAACTCCATCATTATTTGTAGCAGTAACTTCAAAAATGTAATCGCCACCAGCCAAGTTTGTATAAGTTGCAGAGCGTTTTGAAGCATCCGTATAGTTCCAATCCTCATCAAATCCTACTAATCTATATTTATACTGAACTTTCGAAGGAGCTACATTATTAAGTATTGAAAAATCTATAGAGAAGTTATACTTATATGACAAGGAAAGTTCTTCCGTCATTGTTATTGACTGCGTCAACACAACTTCATCTTGAATTTCATCACCGATTTCAACTTCTTTATTATAGATTTTTAATCCTGTAATTACAACATGACCAATATAAGTATCATTTATAATACTATCTGGATAGAAATAAGACAAACCTTTTGAGCCTCCAAAGAACATCATTCCTGATGCTGACTGAAAAGAAGCACGCTCATTAAACGCGTTTCCTTGTAAACCATCAGACTGATTATAGTTTGTAAATGTTTCTGCAAATGGAGCAAATCTCGATATACCATAACAAGTACTTATCCAAACATTACCTCTTTTGTCTTCCTGCATAGAAAGAACCATATCATTGGTCAAACCATGCGATTTTTGTGTGTAAGCCTGGAATGTTTTTTCTCTTCTGTTAAACTTGCTTATACCACCACCCCCAGTTCCAACCCAAAACGTACCATTGCGAGTTTCCAACAACGAATATACAATTTCACTATTCAAGGTATTGGGCGCATTTCTATTTGGTTCAAAAAACTCAACTTCACTTGTCTCTGGGTCAACACGCATTACACCTCTACCATTTGTTCCTGCCCAAATGATTTCCTGAGAATCAAGCATTACGCACCATATAACATTACGCATGAAATTACTTGAATTCACCTCATACTTTGTAAATTTTCCTTTTTCCCACTCGAATTTACAAAGTCCACCACCGTATGTTCCAATCCACAAGCGTAATTTTGCGTCTAAAGTCAATGCAGTAACTGCACTATTTGATAAAACATTAGTTGCATCTTCAATATATACATAATGTTCTAAAACACCTTTTTCCAACGAGAATCTAAACAGCCCATTACCATCCGTTCCTAACCAAAAGAAGCCTCTTGGATCCTGAACAATAGATGTAATCATATTAAAGCCATTCTTATCATCTTTTGTGCTCTGATAAGATTTTATAATATTAAAATCTTTATCATAATACAATAAACCTGCTCCACGAGTTCCCACTAAGAAATGTCCATCATGTTCTGGAGAAAAATCTTTTATCTCCAATATGGACATAACATTGTCGGACGTAACTTTAGACTTAAAGTCCTGACTTGGATGCAATAAAGCAAACTTTTTTCGATGTGTATTATATTTATTTAAGCCTGCTGTTTCCGAACCAATCCACAACACCCCAGACCTATCTCGTAATATAGACAATATATTGTTTGAAGACAATGCATAATCATGTTGATGCATTTTTTCACAACCTAAAAACTCCTTAGTTGTCAAATTAAACATATTCAAACCACCACCACGAGTACCTACATACATTATATTGGCAATCGTATCTTCACAAAATGTCCACACTATATTATTAGACAAGCTTAAAGAATCTCCTGGAATATTTTCGAAAACTTGATATTGATATGTTTCAGGATTTAACACCCCAAATCCACCATAGTAAGTTCCTATCCATAAATCACCATTCTTGTCACTTTCAATATGCATGATATCATGATTAATGAAATTGACATGAGTAAAGATTCCTGTTTTTTTGTCAAATTTGTCTAATCCTCCACCTTCATTTACACCAACCCACAAATTTCCGAATCTATCTTTATTCACAGAACGAACCTGGTTACTTCCTATAGAATTCAAATTACTTGGATTATGTTTGTAAGAAGTAAACGTATGGGTTTTTCTATCAAAACTATTTAAACCTCCACCATATGTAGCTAACCATAATATACCCTCATCATCTTCCACGATATCATAAACATCATTATTGCTTAGCGAATTTTCGTCGTTTGGATCATGCATATATCTCGTAAACGTTTCCGTCAGCGGATTATACTCATTAAGACCTCCTCCTAACGTACCAACCCATATCTTACCATATGAATCTAAATACAAAGAAAGAACACGGTTGCTGGAAATTGATGTAGTGTCATTTACTAACGGTTTAAAAACTTTAAATGTATAGCCATCATATCGATTCAAACCATCAAGCGTTGCAAACCACAAAAATCCTGTAGAATCCTGAAGTATAGAATTTATACCTACCTGTGACAAACCATCTTCCATTGCTACCTGCTCAAAATACATTGGATTCTGTTGTTGAGCATATCCAGCAACGGAGAAAAAGAACAAAATAATATAATAAAGTAACCTTTTCATATACAAACTTCAAAAACGTAAAGATATGATTTTTATTTCCTTTTTTGAAGTCATTTTTCTTTTTATTTTTTCACTAACGCAATTCTGCACCAAGTTCCTTTTTATAATTAGCAATCAAACGATTCATTACATTATCAATCTGAACATCATTCAAAGTCTTTTGCTCATCTTGCAACATAAATGAAATTGCATATGATTTTTTGCCTTCAGGAACACCTTTTCCTTCATAAACATCAAAGACATTCACTTGCTTCAACAATTTCTTTTCTGTTTGATATGCTATACGTTGTATTTGTTCAAACTGAATATTTTTACCAATCAACAATGCTAAATCTCGACGTACAGAAGGGAACTGTGGCAATTCCTTGAACAATGTCTTTTGGCGATAATTAGCAAGTACTACATCCCAATATATTTCAGCAAAATACACTGGTTTCTCAATATCAAATTTCTTTAATATTGCTTTAGAAACCATTCCTAACCGTGCTATTACTTTGTTGTTTAAAACTGTACATTCCAAACCTGATAACAGGTCATCACTCTTTACGACAAATTGAATATTATTCATACCCAATTTCATCAGAATTTTTTGTACAGCAGATTTTAAAACATAAATATTTGAATCCAACTGTTTTTCTGCCCAATACTGTGCTCTCTGTTTTCCTGTTACACACAAAGACAAACGATATGCTTCTCCATATTTATCAGTTACAGTACCTTCTGATTCTTTTGTATAATAGATGCTGCCAAATTCAAATAATGACAAGTCATTTTGCTGACGGTTAATATTATGAGAGACTACTTCTAACGAACTAAATAACATTGTATTACGCAAGCAATCTAGTTCTGCACTAAGCGGATTCATGATTTTTACAAGATGATTTTTTATATCGCTTTGTAAATCTGCATAATAAGAAGAATTCGTCAATGAATTATTCATTATTTCATACCATCCACTGTCAACCAACATGTCTGCAATCATATTTCGCGTTTTAGTTGCATCCACGCCATCCACATGAGTTATTGCAGCATGAAGATTTGATGAAATTTCAATGTTATTATAACCATAAATTCTCAAAACATCCTCAACAACATCTTCTGCACGTTGTACATCAACACGATAAGGAGGCACTAACAATTTTAGATCACGGTTATTTTCTTCTATAATTTCAATATCTAAACCTTTCAAAATCTTTTTGAGCACTTCATCCCCTATATTCTTTCCCATCAACGAATATGCCTTATCTAAATTTAACATCACTGAAAATGAGTCAAACTTATCTGGATGTGAGTCAAAAATAGGTCCACATATTTCTCCACCAGCAACTTCCTGTATCAATAACGCGGCACGTTTTAAAGCATAATTTGTAATATTTGGATCAATACCCCTCTCATATCTGAACGAAGCATCCGTTGACAATCCATGACGTCGTGCTGTTTTTCGAACTGATACCGGATTAAAATATGCACTTTCTAAGAAGACATTTTTTGTTGTTTCTGAGACACCAGATTCTATACCTCCGAAAACTCCAGCAATACACATCGCCTTATTGATATTACAAATCATCAAATCTTCTGACGATAACTCACGTTCAACGCCGTCTAAAGTTACAAACTTCGTTTTTTCAGAAACAGTCTTAACATGAATTTCATTGCCTTCTATTTTGTCTGCATCAAATGCATGTAACGGCTGACATAATTCATGTAAGATAAAGTTAGTAACATCCACCACATTGTTTATTGGTCTTAAACCAATTGATTTTAGTCGATTCTGCAACCATTCAGGAGATTCTTTCACAGTTATACCTGAGATAAATACACCGGAATAACGTGGACATAAATCTTCACGTTCCACAACAATCTTTAACGGAGAAGTTTTCTCCGACAGACTAAAATCTTTTACGGATGGCATTTTTAATTCAGCACAACCGTTAACGTTCAAATATGCAGCTATATCACGTGCTACACCAATATGAGAAGCCGCATCAACGCGATTAGGAGTAAGTCCTATCTCAAAAATATAGTCATCCTTTACATTAAAATAATCCGACGCTAATGTACCCGCAGGAATTGAGTCTGGCAAAACCATTATACCGTCATGACTTGTACCAATACCAATTTCATCTTCAGCACAAATCATACCTCGAGATTCTTCACCTCTTATCTTAGATTTTTTTATAACAAACTCTTTGTCTCCGTCATACAATTTTGTTCCTTCTGTAGCAACAACTACTGTTTGTCCTGCTGCAACATTTGGAGCACCACATACAATATTTAATATTTCATCCCCACCAACATCAACTGTTGTAATATGTAAATGATCTGAATTTGGATGATCAACACATGTCAAAACTTTGCCAACAACAATACCCTCCAAACCGCCTTTTATAGTTTGAAATTTTTCAATCCCTTCAACCTCTAATCCGATATCAGTCAATATCTTTGATACCGATTCTACATCTACATCTAGCTGAATATATTCTTTCAGCCAATTCCATGATATATTCATTTGTACTGTTAAATTATTTTCTTAACAAAATTACACATTTTTTGGATTAATCTTTTAATGAAAAGAAACTAATTAGCAAACCTTCGCAAGTCTTTTACATAAAAAGTCCATTGAGGTGTTCTTATCATTGTATCATCTTCACTATCAACGGATATCGTAAACCAAGGACATTCATCATCCTCAAAATTCTTTAATATTTCCATATCCTGTGCAGGAGAAAAACCTTGGGCCAGCACTAACTTTACTGCCTTTTCCTCTTCACTATACAAAACATCCACAATCAAAACCGCATGTCCAGGATGACCATTCTGTATAAACACATCACCAGGTTTCACATCTGCAAGTTTTATTTTCGACATTTCACGAGCTAATGTCGAACAATTTGTATTTTGCAAAATTACGTCCATATATTTCTTGTATGTTGCACGACTATAATCCTGCTCTTCAAAATGCTCCCATCCATTATTAGATGAATTCACACGAAATCCTGCAGCCCATTTTGCATACGAGCATACAAAACCATTGATAAAATTATAGTGAATTCGTCCATAAAGTCTTGAATTATACAAATAATCCGATCTGATTTGAATTATATACCCAGAACTTTGTTGATATCTTTCTTTTATCTGTGGTAAATCTAATACCCCTATTTGAACATCAAAGACCTTTTCCTCACCATTTGAAAAATGAGTCTTGTAATTTGCAGGTTTTAAAGGTAAATTTTGTACGTAGTATTCAAACGTTCCATTTGACGATTGTCTTCTGTAAAAACTACCAACCTTGTTTGGGTATCTTGATGCTACCGAAAAAGCTTCTGGAACGACATATTTAGAATATTTTTCCTGTGCAATACTACTTGTAGCACAAAATATCACACAAGTAAAACAAACTAATACTTTTTTTAAGATCATAAAGACAAATAAATTCTAATTACCTACAAAAAAAGAGAAACCCTTTCGGATTTCTCTTTTTTTATTGTAGAACAATAATATTTCTATTCTGCTTTTGGCTCTTCTACAACTTCTGCATCTTGAGCAGATGCTTTTGCTGTAGATGATTTTTTACGACTTCTACGTACTGGAGCTTTCTTTTCAGGAGCAGCAGCACCTTTTTTGTTATATACATCGTTAAAATCAACCAATTCAATTAAACACATTTCAGCAGCATCACCCAAACGAGTACCTAATTTGATAATTCTCGTATATCCACCTGGACGTTCTGCAACTTTTGCAGAAACTTCACGGAACAATTCAGTAACGGCATATTTGTTTTGCAAATCGCGGAAAACCATACGACGTGAATGAGTTGTATCGTCTTTTGAACGAGTGATTATTGGATCGATGTATTTTTGTAAAGCTTTTGCTTTAGCAACTGTTGTTTTAATTCTCTTATGCATGATTAGAGATGTTGCCATATTAGACAACATTGCCAATCTATGTTCGTGTGTTCTACCTAAATGGTTTATTTTTCTTCCGTGTCTCATCTCTTTCTATTCTTTATCCAATTTGTACTTAGTAATATCCATACCGAATGTTAAGTTCAATGACTCTAACAACTCATCCAATTCAGTAAGTGATTTTTTACCAAAATTTCTAAATTTAAGCAAGTCATTTTTATTGAATTGAACTAATTCGCCTAATGTTTCTACATCAGCTGCTTTCAAACAGTTCAATGCTCTCACTGACAAATCCATATCAACCAAACGAGACTTCAACAATTGACGCATGTGAAGAACTTCTTCATCAAATTCTTCGTTTCCGAATTTATCATCAGCATCCAATGTTATTTTCTCATCAGAGAACAACATGAAATGTTGAATCAAAATACGAGCAGCTTCTTTTAAAGCATCTTTTGGATGAATTGAACCATCAGTTTTGATTTCCAATATCAATTTTTCATAGTCAGTTCTTTGTTCAACACGGTAGTTTTCTGTGAAATATTTCACATTTACTATAGGAGTGAAGATTGAATCAACTTGAATAATTCCAAACTCGCCATCAACAGGTTTATTTTCTTCTGCAGGTACATATCCACGTCCTTTACCAATCCAAAATTCAATTGATAATTTGATAGAAGAATCCATATTACACAATACCTGTTCTGGATTTAATACCTGGAAGTTTGTCATAAACGCATTCAAATCACCTGCAGTTAACGCATTCTTTCCAGCAACTGTTACAGTGAAATGTTCAGTTTGAGCTGCATCAGCAGTAACTTTTTTGAAACGAATCTTTTTTATATTTAAGATTATTTCTGTTACATCTTCAACTACACCTTTTATTGTAGTGAATTCATGGTCAACGCCTTCTATCTTAATATTTGTTACAGCGTAACCTTCCAATGCAGAAAGTAGCACTCTACGTATTGCATTTCCTACTGTTGTACCATATCCTGGTTCTAGTGGACGGAATTCAAATACTCCCAAACGATCATCCGATTCAAGCATTATAACTTTATCGGGTTTTTGAAATGTTAAAATTGCCATAGACAGTGCCTATTTATTATTATTTAGAATAAAGTTCTACGATTAATTGTTCTTTAATGTTTTCTGGAACTTCTGAACGTTCTGGAACATTCAAGAATTTACCTTGCATTTCTGATTTGTCAAATTCTAACCAACCAAATTTGCTAACAGAATTTGTACTTAAAGAGCTCGTAATAACTTCTAATGATTTTGATTTTGGACGAACAGCAATAACCATTCCTGGTTTTACAGAGTATGATGGGATGTTTACAACTTTTCCATCTACCATTATATGTCCATGGTTTACCAATTGACGAGCAGAACGACGAGTTGGAGCAATACCCATACGATAAACGACATTATCCAAACGTTGTTCCAATAATTGAATCAAAATTTCACCAGTAATACCTGGTTTTCTTTCTGCTTCAGCAAACAAATTAGCAAACTGACGTTCTAACACGCCATATGTATATTTTGCCTTTTGTTTTTCTTGCAACTGAACACCATATTCAGTTTTTTTACCTCTTCTTTTAGAAGGACCATGCTGACCTGGAGCATAGTTCTTTCTTTGTAGAGCACTATCTGGACCGTAAATTGGTTCACCAAATTTACGTGCAACTTTCGATGTTGATCCTGTATATCTTGCCATCTTTTTTCTAAATCATTAAAAATTATACTCTTCTTCTTTTTGGTGGTCTACAACCATTGTGTGGCAGTGGAGTAACATCTACGATTTCAGTTACTTCAATTCCAGCATTGTGGATTGTGCGAATTGCTGATTCTCTACCAGCTCCAGGACCTTTCACAAAAACCTTCACTCTGCGCAATCCTAAATCGAATGCTTCTTTAGCACAATCTTGTGCAGCCACCTGTGCAGCATAAGGAGTGTTCTTTTTTGATCCACGGAATCCTTTACGACCTGATGAAGACCAAGATATTACCTGACCTTCTGCATTTGTGATCGTAACAATAATGTTGTTGAACGAAGCATGAATATGGGCTTGACCCGCAGCTTCAACTTTTACAACTTTTTTTACAGACTTTGTCTTTTTAGCCATACCGTATCAATTATTATTTAGTTGCTTTTTTCTTGTTTGCAACAGTTTTTTTCTTTCCTTTTCTTGTTCTTGCGTTGTTTTTCGTAGATTGACCACGAACTGGAAGACCTAAACGATGACGAATACCTCTGTAACAACCAATATCCATCAAACGTTTAATGTTCATTTGAACCTCAGAACGTAATTCACCTTCTACTTTCAATTCTTCAGCAATAATGTTACGAATTGCTGTTTCTTGATCATCAGTCCAATCCTGAACTTTTATACCTCTGTCGATTCCTGCCTTATCCAAAATATATTCAGCAGTTGTTCTTCCGATACCGTAGATATACGTTAACGCAATCTCACCTCTCTTATTCTTTGGTAAATCTATACCTGCTATTCTTGCCATATTGACTCCTTAAAATTTTGTGCAAAATTATTAAATTATCCTTGACGTTGTTTCATTTTAGGATTTTTTTTGTTTATCACGTAAATTCTTCCTTTACGACGAACGATTTTACAATCTTCGTTTCTCTTCTTTACAGATGCTCTAACTTTCATTGTTTTATATATTTACTTATATCGGAATGTTATTCTTCCCTTTGTTAAATCATATAAGGACATTTCTACTTTTACTTTATCTCCTGGCAATATTTTTATATAATGCATACGCATTTTTCCAGAGATATGAGCTGTAATAACGTGTCCATTCGTTAATTCAACTCGAAACATTGCATTTGACAATGCTTCAACTATGGTTCCATCTTGTTCTATAGATTGTTGTTTCGCCATAATTAAATCATTGTTGTTCCTACTCCTGAACGACCTCTTATTCTTCCTGTTTTCATCAAACCATCATAATGACGATTTAACAAATAACTTTCGATTTGTTGCAATGTATCCAAAATCACACCTACGATAATCAACAAAGATGTTCCACCATAGAAATATGAGAATTGGTTACTTACATGTGCTAAAGAAGCAAATGCAGGTAAAATAGCAACTATTGCCAAGAAAATTGATCCAGGTAATGTAATTCTAGAAATCACATTATCAATGAAATCTGCAGTTTTCTTTCCTGGTTTCACACCAGGAATAAATCCACCATTTCTTTTTAATTCTTCAGAAATTTGTTGAGGATTCATTGTAATAGCAGTATAAAAATATGTAAACAATATAATTAAAACTGCATAAACAATATTATACCACAAATTTGTGTGATCTGCAAAGGCACTTAAGAATGAAGAAGCTCCATCTGATGCAGAGAAACCTGCTAAAGTTAAAGGTATGAACATTAATGCCTGTGCAAAAATGATTGGCATTACACCTGCACCATTAACTTTTATTGGTAAATACTGACGAACACCTCCGTATTGTTTGTTTCCGACAACACGTTTTGCATATTGAACAGGAATTCTTCGCGTACCTTGTACTAACATTATTGCCAATGTTATGATAACAAGTAACATTAAGATTTCTATCAAAAACATGATTAAACCTCCCGCACCTTCTATTCTAGTTCCAAATTCCTGAAACAAAGCTGAAGGGAAACGAGCGATAATACCAATCATGATTATCAATGATATTCCATTACCAATACCTTTGTCAGTAATTCTCTCACCCAACCACATAATAAACATAGTACCTGCTGTCATGATAATAATAGACGACAACCAGAAGAAACCACTAAAATCAGCACCTATTTGGTATTCTAAGTTCTTTAGATAAGCAGGTGCCTGGGCTGCAGTAATGAAAATTGTCAATACACGAGTAATTTGTGTTATCTTCTTTCGTCCGCTCTCACCTTCATGTTGTAATTTTTGGAAATATGGTATAGCCATACCTAACAATTGAATAACAATTGAAGAAGAAATATATGGCATTATTCCCAAAGCAAATACAGAAGCGTTAGCAAATGCACCACCAGAGAACATATTGATCAAACCCAAAAGACCTTCGTTAGATTGTTTAGCCAAATTATCCAGACTTGCAGGATCAATACCTGGTAAAACAACGAATGAGCCTAATCGGTATATCAATATTAACCCCAAAGTAAATAAGATTCGGGAACGTAGTTCCTGAATCTTATATATATTCTTTATGGTTTCGATAAACTTCATAACTCAGTAATTTACTATTCTTCTACAGTTCCACCTTGAGCTTCGATAGCAGCTTTTGCTTTTTCTGAAAAAGCTTGTGCTTTTACAGTCACTTTTGCTGATAAATTACCGTTTGCTAAGATTTTTATCAAATCATTTTTTGAAGCCAAACCATTTTCAACAAAAACAACATTATCAAATTCAGTAATGCCTTTTTTGTCAACTAAGTTTTGAATCTCGCTCAAATTAATGGCTTTAAATTCAACACGGTTAATGCTCTTGAAACCAAATTTTGGAACACGTCTTTGCAATGGCATCTGACCACCTTCAAAACCGATTTTTCTTGAATAACCGCTTCTTGATTTAGCACCTTTACTACCACGAGTAGACGTTCCACCGTGTCCAGAACCAGCACCACGACCAATAATTTTTTTACTCTTTGTACCTTGTACAGGTTTTAATGTATTTAAATTCATTGCCGTATTATATTTCTTCTGTTTTTACTAAATGACTTACTTTAGTTACCATTCCCATTATTTGAGGAGTAGCTTCTTTTTCGACACTTGAACCAACTTTGTTCAATCCTAAAGCCTCAAGTACTAACTTTTGAGCTTTTGTTCTATCTATTTTACTTTTTTGTAAAGTGATACGTACTTTTGACATTTCAATAAGATTTATCCGTTAAAAACTTTAGTCAATTCAATACCTCTTTGTTCAGCAACCATTGCTGCATCTTGCATTTCCATCAATGCTTTGAAAGTAGCTTTCACAACATTGTGAGGATTTGAAGATCCTTTTGATTTTGCTAAGACATTTTTAATACCTGCGCTTTCTAACACAGCACGCATTGCACCACCAGCTTTTACTCCAGTACCGGGAGTTGCAGGTTGGATAAGAACTTGAGCACCACCAAATTTTGATTCTTGTGCATGAGGCAATGTTCCTTTTACAAGAGGAACACGAATTAAATTTTTCTTTGCATCCTCAACACCTTTTGCAATAGCAGCAGTAACTTCACCAGCTTTTCCCAAACCATAACCAACTACACCATTTTCGTCACCAACAACAACAATAGCTGCAAAAGTGAATGTTCTACCACCCTTAGTAACTTTAGTCACACGATTGATTGCAACTAAACGATCCTTCAATTCTAAATCTGAAGTTCTTACTTTTTTTGAATTACTATCTAACATGTGATTAAAATTTTAAACCGTTACTACGAGCTGAATCAGCCAATGATTTTACTCTACCATGATACAAATAACCATTTCTATCGAAAACTACAGAAGAAATTCCTTTTTCAGTAGTTTTCTTTGCAATTGCTTCACCTACCAATGCAGCTTGATCAATCTTATTTTTTCCAGCGCATTGAGCTGCAATTTCTTTATCTAAAGAAGATGCTGCAGCAAGAGTTACTCCTGCTATATCGTCAATTACTTGCACAGAAATTTGTTTGTTACTTCTGAATACAGACATACGTGGTCTTTCAGCTGTACCTTTTACAACTTTACGTATTCTCTTTTTAATTCTTTCTCTTCTTTCTATCTTTGTAATAGCCATCTTTCCTAAGTTTTATTATTTACTTGCAGATTTACCAGCTTTACGACGAATTTGTTCACCTTTGAATCTGATACCTTTACCCTTGTATGGTTCAGGAGCTCTTAATGAACGAATTTTCGCAGCAACTTGACCTAACAATTGTTTATCACAACTTGTCATAGTCAATAATGGATTACTACCTCTTTCTGATTTTGCTTCAGCTTTAATTTCAATTGGTAATTGGAACACAATTGTATGAGAGAAACCTAGTGCCATTTCAACATTTTGTCCTGAAACAGAAACACGGTAACCAACACCTACGAATTCTTGTTCTGTAGTGTAACCTTCTGTAACACCTTTTACCATATTATTAATCAAAGCACGATATAAACCATGTTTTGATTTAGCATCTTTTTCTTCTGATGGTCTTTCTACTACAAGTTTTCCATCTTCAACCTTTACAACGAATCCTTCTTCAATCTTCTGTTGTAATTCGCCTTTAGGTCCTTTTACCTTAACAAGATTGTTCTCAACCTTGATTTCCACTTTTTCTGGAATATTAATTGGTGCTTTTCCTATACGTGACATATTCTTACTATTAATATACGTAACACAATACTTCACCACCAACATTCAAAGCACGCGCTTCTTTATCCGAAACGATTCCTTTGTTAGTAGATAAAATGGCAATACCTAAGCCATTTAATACTCTTGGCAATTCTTCAACTGGAACATATTTACGTAAACCAGGTTTACTGATTCTTTCCAAGCTTCTAATTGCAGGTGCTTTTGACACTGGGTGATATTTCAATGCAATTTTTATAACACTTTCTGGTCCTTCGCCTTCAAATTTATAGCTTAAAATATAGCCTTTATCAAACAATACCTTTGTCATTTCTTGTTTGATTTTAGAAGAAGGAACTTCAACTACTTTGTGTTGTGCTTTCTGTGCGTTTCTAATCCTTGTTAGATAATCTGCTATTGGATCTGTCATTGTTGTTGTATTTATATTTTACCAACTTGCTTTCTTTACTCCTGGAATCAATCCTGCTGAAGCCATTTCACGGAATTGGATACGGCTGATTCCAAATTGACGAATATAACCTCTTGGTCTTCCTGTAATACTACAACGGTTGTGTAGTCTTACACGAGATGAATTCTTAGGCAATTTACTTAATCCAACATAATCACCTTGTGCTTTCAATTCTGCGCGTTTCTTCGCATATTTATCAACTAACTTTTGACGCTTTCTTTCGCGTGCTTTCATTGATTCTTTTGCCATCTGTCATCTATTTTTTAAATGGAAAACCAAATTCTTTTAGTAATGCTAAACCTTCTTCATCTGTTTTTGCTGATGTTACAAATGTAATATCCATACCCATCATTTTAGTTACTTTATCAACTTCAATTTCTGGGAAGATAATTTGTTCAGTAATACCAAATGAGAAGTTTCCTTTCTTATCAAATTTAGAATTGATACCTTGGAAATCTCTAATACGAGGAAGAGCTGTACAAATCAATCTTTCTAGGAATTCGTACATTTTCTCTCTACGTAATGTTACACGTACACCTATAGGCATACCTTTTCTTAACTTAAAGTTAGAGATATCTTTTCTTGAATAAGTAGGAACAGCTTTTTGACCTGCAATCATAGAAATTTCGCTAACTGCAGTATCAATAAGTTTTTTATCAGCAACTGCATCACCAATAGCTTGGTTTATCACGATTTTTTCGATACGTGGCACTTGCATTTTTGACTTATACCCGAATTGTTTTTGCAAATTCGCCTGTATAGTTTCAGTATAAAGTTTTTTTAATGTAGGTACGTAAGTCTCCATTATTTAATTTCCTCCCCTGTCTTTTTAGAATATCTTACTAACTTGCCTGCTTCAGTACGTTTCTTACCAACTCTTGTAGGTTTTCCTGTTGCAGGATCAACAAGCATAAGATTTGATACATGAATAGGAGCTTCTTTTTTAACAATTCCTCCTTGAGGATTTTTTGCATTAGGCTTAGTGTGTTTTGACACTAGGTTTATACCTTCAACAAGAGCTCTATCAGACTTAGTTTTCATCTCAAGAACTTTACCTTGTTGACCTTTGTACTCTCCTGAAAGAACTAGTACTGTGTCGCCTTTTCTTATGTTAAACTTCTTTTGCATCTTAATTTCTATTAAATTATAACACTTCAGGTGCAAGTGAAACTATTTTCATATACTGACCATCACGTAATTCACGTCCTACTGGACCAAAAATACGAGTACCTCTCATTTCACCAGCCTCGTTAAGCAATACTACAGCATTGTCATCAAAACGGATATATGATCCATCTGCACGCTTAACTTCTTTTTTAGTTCTTACAACTACTCCCTTAGTAACCTGGCCTTGTTTAACATTACCATTAGGCATTGCGCTCTTTACAGTTACTACGATTTTATCACCGATAGAAGCATAACGTTTTCCTGTACCACCCAAAACACGGATACATAAAACTTCTTTTGCTCCACTATTATCAGCAACGTTTAATCTTGTTTCTTGCTGTATCATCTCTTATTTCGTTTTTTCAATTATCTCAACTAATCGCCAACGTTTGGTCTTACTTAAAGGACGAGTTTCCATAATTCTCACAACATCGCCTTCTGAACATTCGCCTTTTTCATCGTGAGCAACAAATTTTGAAGTTTTTTTCAAGAATTTACCATATAATTGGTGTTTTTCTTTTTCTTCAACGGCAACTACAATAGTTTTATCCATTTTGTTGCTAACTACGATACCGATTCTCTCTTTTCTAAAATTTCTCTCCATCTTAGAATTTATTTAGTTAGTTCGCGTTCTCTTAATATTGTCTTCAAACGAGCTATATTTTTTCTCGCTTCTTTTATTTGATTAGGATTTTCCAATGGAGTAATCACATGGTTTAATTTCATTTTATTTAAACCTTCTTGCTCTACCTGGATTTTTTCCTCAATCTCCTTTGTCGATAATTCTCTAATTTCTGTTGCTTTCATGGTCTATCTTACTATTCTTGTACATAATCATTTCTTACAACAAATTTGGTTGTTATCGGCAACTTTTGAGCAGCCAAACGAAGAGCTTCTTTTGCTACTTCCAATGGAACGCCATCTGCTTCAAACAAAATTCTACCTGGAGTTACAGGTGCTGCCCAATGAGAAACAGCTCCCTTACCTTTACCCATACGAACTTCAGCTGGTTTAGAAGTTACTGGTTTATCAGGGAAAATACGAATCCAAATCTGACCTTCACGTTTCATATAACGAGTAACAGCAATACGAGCCGCCTCGATTTGTCTAGCAGTAATCCAATAAGATTCCATAGATTTTATTCCAAAAGATCCGAATGCCAACTCATGCCCTCTTTGAGCATTTCCTTTCATTCTGCCCTTTTGCTGCTTTCTATATTTTGTCTTTTTAGGTTGTAACATCGCTAATTCCTATTATTTTTTATTACTACTTTTTCTTCTTCCACCAGTAAAGCTTTTCTTTGGAGCTGCACTGTTAACGAAATTATTTGGAGTTAAATCAACTTTACCATAAACTTCGCCTTTGAAGATCCATACTTTTAATCCCAATTTGCCATAAGTTGTCAAAGCGAATGTGCTTGCATAATCAATATCTGCACGTAATGTATGAAGTGGTGTACGACCTTCTTTATACATTTCTGAACGAGCCATTTCAGCGCCATTCAAACGACCTGAAATTTGAATTTTGATTCCTTCAGCTCCCATTCTCATTGCTGAGGCAATAGCCATTTTTATTGCACGTCTGTAAGCAACACGGCCTTCCAATTGACGAGCAATACCATCTGCAACAATCACAGCATCCAATTCTGGACGTTTGATTTCAAAGATGTTGATTTGAACTTCCTTATTAGAGATTTTCTTCAACTCTTCTTTTAATTTATCAACTTCTTGTCCACCCTTACCAATGATGATACCTGGACGAGCTGTATTGATAGTTACAGTGACCAATTTCAATGTACGCTCAATAATAATCTTAGATATGCTTGCTTTTGCAAGACGAGCGTTTAAATAACGACGGATTTCATAATCCTCATGCAACTTTTCAACGTAGTTGTCTCCGCCGTACCAGTTAGAATCCCAACCTTTAATTACTCCTAACCTATTTCCTATTGGATTTACTTTTTGTCCCATTTATTTAATTAGTTTTCTTTTTGAATTGTATCTACAACAACTGTTACATGATTTGAACGTTTTCGAATTCTGTGAGCACGACCTTGTGGTGCTGGTTGAATTCTTTTCAAAGTTCTTCCTTCATCAACGAAAATTTCTTTAATGAACAAAGGATTATCTTCAATTCTTTGTCCTTCATTCTTTTGTTGCCAGTTGTTTACTGCACTCAACACAAGTTTCTCAACTCTACGTGCAGCTTCTTTAGAAGAATAACGCAACATATCCAATGCTAGGTTTACTTCTTTACCTCTAATCATATCAACAACCAAACGCATTTTGCGAGGTGATGTTGGACAGTTACGCAAGATAGCGAAAGCCTTAGTCTTTTTGGCTTCTTTATATTTTTCTGCTGTTACTTTTTTTCTATTCATGACTCGCTAATTTACTTTTTATTACCACCATGACCTCGGAAGTTACGTGTTGGTGCGAATTCGCCTAACTTGTGTCCAACCATGTTTTCTGTTACATAAACAGGAATGAATTTATTTCCGTTATGAACCAAAACTGTATGTCCAACAAAATCTGGAGAAATCATTGATGCACGTGCCCAAGTTTTGATTGAGGATTTCTTTCCACTTTCATTCATTTGAAGAACTTTTCTCTCCAAATTGAAATCGATATATGGTCCTTTTTTTAGAGAACGACTCATAGTTTCTTCTTTTTAATTACTTCTTTCTTCTTTCAATGATTAATTTATTTGATGCTTTCTTAGGAGCACGTGTTTTGTAACCACGAGATGGAAGACCTTTTCTTGAACGAGGAAGACCTCCAGAAGCACGTCCTTCACCACCACCCATTGGGTGATCTACAGGGTTCATTACAACACCTCTATTTCGTGGACGACGACCTAACCATCTTGAGCGTCCAGCCTTTCCAGATGATTCCAAAGAATGTTCTGGATTCGAAACTGAACCAATCGTTGCCTTACATGTTACAAGTACCATTCTAGTTTCTCCTGAAGGCAATTTTATAATTGCATACTTTCCATCACGAGAAGCTAATTGAGCATAAGAACCAGCACTACGTGCTAATTGAGCGCCTCTACCTGGAGTCAACTCAATATTGTGAATAATTGTACCTAGAGGAATATTCTTTAGATACAATGTATTTCCGATTTCAGGTTCTGCTGTTGCTCCAGAAACTATTTTTTGTCCAACTTGAATACCATTAGGAGCTACGATATATCTTTTTTCTCCATCAGTATATTGAACCAAACAAATTCTAGCACTTCTATTAGGATCATATTCAATAGAAACAACTTCTGCCTGAATATCTTCCTTATCTCTCTTGAAATCTATAATACGATATTTGCGTTTGTGGCCACCACCAATATAACGCATCGTCATCTTACCTGTGTTATCTCTACCACCTGTGCTTTTTAATACAGCCAACAATGATTTTTCAGGTTTGTTAGTTGATGATATTTGATTATCAACAATAACAACCTTGTGACGTTGACCAGGAGTGGTTGGTTTTAATTTCTTTATTGCCATTTCTATTAAATATTACTATAGAAGTCTATTTTTTGATCTTTTTGAATAGTAACAATAGCCTTTTTAAAGGCATTTGTTCTTCCTACCATCAAACCCTTCTTTGTATTACGAACTTTTACTTTTCCTTCGTAATTTGTAGTGTTCACAGAAAGAACAGTTACACCATACATTTCTTCAACTGCTTTTTTAATTTGACCTTTGTCTGCAGTTTTTTCAACGATAAAACCATATTGGTTCAAAGCGTCGCCTTTTTTCGACATTTTTTCAGTTATGATCGGTCTTTGCAATACTTCCATCACCAATTATTTATTTAAAGTTTTAACAATTTCTTCTACAGAGCCTTCGCACAAAATCAAATTTTTTGCTTTCAAAATCTCATAAGTATTTAATTCTGAAGCAGTTATAACAGAGAACCCCTGTAAATTTCTAGCTGACAAATATACATTATTATTTGGATTTGCCACAACCAACAAGGAGTTTTTGTCATTCAAATTGAAATTTTTCTTGAATTCTACCATCTGTTTTGTTTTTGGAGCTTCAAAAGAAAAATCTTCAACAACAATAACTTCATTATCTTTTACCTTTGCAGATAAAGCTGATTTACGAGCAAGTTCTTTTACTTTTTTGTTTACTTTTTCAGAATAATCTCTTGGTTGAGGACCGAAAACTCTTGCTCCACCACGGAACAATGGGTTCTTGATACTACCTGCACGAGCTCCACCAGTACCTTTTTGTCTTTTTAATTTCTTTGTACTACCAGAAAGAGAGCTTTTTTCTTTAGAAGCGTGAGTTCCTTGACGTTTGTTAGCCAAGATAGCTTTCACATCCAAGTAAACAGCATGTTCATTTGGTTCAATACCAAATACAGAATCGTCAAGAGTTATTTTCTTTCCGGTTTCTTTACCTTGTATATCTTTTACTGCTATTTCCATCTTACTTTGTCATTATTAAATATCCACCCTTAGCTCCAGGTACAGCACCTCTTACTAATACTACATTCTTTTCTGGCAATACTTTTATTACTTCAAGATTTTCAACTTTTACTTGATTGCCACCCATTTGACCACCCATTCTCATACCTTTGAATACACGAGAAGGAGTAGAACAAGCACCAATAGAACCAGGTGCACGTTGACGGTCATCCTGACCGTGAGTTGCTTCACCAACACCGCCGAAACCATGACGTTTTACAACACCTTGGAAACCACGTCCTTTTGAAGTACCTGTTACAGACAACCAATCACCTTCAGCAATGATATCTGCTACAGATAAAATATCACCAAGATTAACTTCTTTTTCAAAATTTCTGAATTCTACAACTTCTCTTTTTGGAGTTGTAGAAGCTTTCTTAAAATGACCTAGTTCAGCACGTGAAGTATTTTTTTCTTTCTTGTCATCGAAACCCAATTGAACTGAGCAATATCCATCAGTTTCTTTTGATTTTATTTGAGTAACAACACAAGGTCCTGCTTCAATAACTGTACATGCTACATTTTTTCCATCTTCCAAGAAGATAGAGGTCATACCTACTTTTTTACCTAGTATACCAAGCATTTTTTTACAATTTTAAATTACTACACTCTAATTTCAACTTCAACTCCACTTGGCAACTCAAGTTTCATCAAAGCATCAACTGTTTTTGCTGAACTGCTATAGATGTCTAGCAATCGAGCATGTGATGACAATTGAAATTGTTCACGTGCTTTTTTGTTAACGTGTGTTGAACGGTTAACAGTAAAAATACGCTTGTGAGTTGGCAGCGGAATCGGACCACTTACTACAGCTCCTGTAGTTTTAACAGTCTTAACAATCTTTTCAGCAGATTTATCTACTAGATTGTGGTCATAAGACTTTAATTTAATTCTAATTCTTTGACTCATGCCTTTAATATTAGTTTTGTTTATTAATTATTGTTTCTGCAATATTTGCTGGAACTTGTTCGAAGTGATCAAATTCCATAGTTGAAGTAGCACGACCTGAAGTAATTGTACGAAGATCTGTTACATAACCGAACATTTCTGCAAGAGGAACAAATGCTTTAACAACGCTTGCATTGTTTCTTGAGTCCATACCGCGGATTTGACCACGACGTTTGTTCAAGTCACCTACAACATCACCCATAGATTCTTCTGGAGTAACAACTTCTACTTTCATGATAGGTTCCAAAATCTTTGGAGCAGCTTTCTTACAAGCTTCTTTGTAACCCATCTTAGCACAAAGTTCGAATGACAATGCATCAGAGTCAACAGGGTGGAAAGAACCATCCATAACTTGAACCTTCATTGATTCAACTGGATAACCTGCTAACACACCATTTTCCATTGCAGCTTTGAAACCTTTTTCAATTGCTGGGATGAATTCCTTAGGAATGTTACCACCTTTAACATAGTCTTCGAATTGCAAACCTTCTTTACCTTCATCAGCTGGACCGATTTTGAATGCGATATCAGCAAACTTACCACGACCACCAGATTGTTTTTTGAAAACTTCTCTGTGTTCTACTTCAACTGTGATAGATTCTTTGTAATTTACTTGAGGAGCACCTTGGCTACATTCTACGTGGAATTCACGTTTCAAACGGTCCATGATGATATCCAAGTGCAATTCACCCATACCGCTGATAACTGTTTGACCAGTTTCTTGGTCAGTCTTAACAGTGAATGTAGGGTCTTCTTCTGCCAATTTAGCAAGAGCGATACCCATTTTATCAACGTCAGCTTTAGTTTTTGGTTCAACAGCCAAACCGATAACTGGATCAGGGAATGTCATTGATTCAAGTACGATTGGTGCGTTTTCATCACAAAGTGTATCACCTGTTTTAATATCCTTGAAACCTACACCTGCAGCGATATCACCACCTTCGATAAATTCGATTGGGTTTTGTTTGTTTGCGTGCATTTGGTAGATACGAGAGATACGTTCTTTAGCACCACTTCTTGTATTGTATACATAAGAACCGGCATCCAAGTGACCTGAATATACACGGAAGTAGCACAAACGACCTACGAATGGGTCAGTCGCAATCTTAAATGCCAAAGCACAGAAAGGATCTTCTACACCTGGTTTACGACGAACTTCTTCATCAGTGTTAGGGTTTGTACCTACGATATATTCTTTATCAAGTGGGCTAGGAAGTAATTCCATTACATAGTTCAACATTTCTTGAACACCTTTGTTCTTGAAAGAAGAACCACACAACATAGGGATTACTTTGTTAGCGATACAAGCTTTACGAAGAGCTGCAAGAATTTCTGCTTCTGTAATAGAATCTGGATCTTCGAAGAATTTTTCCATCAAAGTATCATCAAATTCAGATACAGATTCAAGAAGTTTTTCTCTCCATTCTGCAACTTCATCTTTCATATCGTCTGGAATTGGAACTTCAGTATAAGTCATACCTTGGTCAGCTTCATTCCAAACCATACCGATACCTTTTACCAAGTCAACAACGCCTTTGAAGCTATCTTCAGCACCGATAGGCAATTGTAGAGGAACTGCGTTACCCCCAAGCATTTCACGAACTTGTTTGCACACGTTCAAGAAATCAGCACCTTGACGGTCCATTTTGTTTACGAAACCTAGACGAGTTACATTGTATCCGTCAGCAAGACGCCAGTTTGTTTCTGATTGAGGTTCAACACCATCAACAGCAGAGAACAAGAATACAAGACCATCAAGGATACGTAAAGAACGGTTTACTTCAGCAGTGAAGTCAACGTGTCCCGGAGTATCGATAATATTAATTTTATATTGGTTTCCTTTATATTTCCAGAAACATGTAGTAGCGGCTGAACAGATAGTGATACCACGTTCTTGTTCTTGAGCCATCCAGTCCATTGTTGCAGCACCATCGTGTACTTCACCAATTTTGTGGTTTACACCAGTATAGTAAAGGATACGTTCTGTAGTGGTAGTTTTACCTGCATCGATGTGAGCAGCGATACCAATGTTTCTTGTATAATGTAAATCAAGTTTTGCCATCTTTCGCTAATATTAAAATCTAAAGTGAGAGAATGCTTTGTTTGCTTCAGCCATTCTGTGAGTTTCATCTTTCTTTTTGAAAGCTCCACCTTCTTCGTTGAAGGCAGCCAAAATTTCAGCAGCTAATTTATCTTTCATTGAATGACCTGCTCTTTTGCGTGCATACAAAATCAAGTTCTTCATTCCGATAGATTCGCGACGAGCTGGGCGGATTTCAGATGGAATCTGGAATGTAGCACCACCAACACGACGGCTCTTTACCTCAACCAATGGAGTAACATTGTCTAAGGCTTTTTTCCATACGTCTAATGCAGACATATCAGAAGTTTGTTTCTTTTCTTCAACGATATCTAACGTATCATAAAAAATTTCATATGCGATGCTTTTTTTACCATCAATCATAAGATTATTTACGAACTTCGTTACTGCCACATCCCCAAACTTAGGATCTGGAAGAATTACTCGTTTTTTTGGTTTACTCTTTCTCATTGAAAATGCTTATTAAATATTATTTCTTTGTTTCTTTTGGACGTTTTGCTCCATATTTAGAGCGAGACTGCAATCTTCCTTCAACACCTGAAGAATCTAATGCACCTCTAACTAAGTGATAACGAACACCTGGTAAATCTTTAACACGACCACCACGCACTAAAACGATAGAGTGTTCTTGAAGTTTGTGACCTTCTCCTGGAATGTAAGCGTTCACCTCTTTTCCGTTTGTTAAACGAACACGGGCAACCTTACGCATTGCAGAATTAGGTTTCTTTGGTGTAGTTGTGTAAACACGAACACATACACCTCTTTTTTGTGGGCAAGAGTCCAAAGCTGGGGATTTACTTTTATCCTCAATATCTACTCTACCCTTTCTTACTAACTGCTGAATTGTAGGCATATTATTGTATTTGTTTGTTAATTATTAGATATACTTTTCCCATTAAATCGGGATGCAAAAGTAGTTATTTTTTTGAATTACAACACCAAAAGCATGTTTTTTTTTGAAATAATATTCTCATGCTCAAAAATTTCCCTTTTTTATAAATCCTTCTCTGAAATTCCGAAAGTTGTTTTTGTCATATCTCCGGTTTGAATACCAAGATTCAACCACTTCATACGTTGTTTTGAAGTCCCATGTGTAAAACTTTCAGGTTGACTGTACCCCTGAGCTTTTTCCTGAAGATAATTGTCACCGATTTTCTCAGCACAGTCTATTGCCTCCTCAATATCTCCAGCTTCTAACGAGTTGTAATCTTTGTTATCATAATGTGCCCAAACACCTGCATAATAATCAGCAAGCAATTCCAAACGTACACTTATTTTATTCGCTTCTTTTTTATCTACTTTATTCATTTGCGAATGAGCTTCTCCGAGTATTCCAAGTAAATTTTCAACATGATGTCCAACTTCGTGAGCAATAACATATGCATAAGAAAAATCACCATCTGCACCAATTTGGCTTTTCATTTGAGAAAAGAAAGATAAATCAATATAAAGTTTCTGATCTCCTGAGCAATAAAACGGGCCAACCGATGAACTTGCATTTCCGCATGCACTTGAAACCGAACCTGTATATAGCACCAATGTAGGAGGAACATATTTTTTCCCCATTGATTTAAATACTTTTGTCCACACATCTTCCGTACCAGCTAAAATTTGTCGAGAAAACTTTGCCAACTCCTCCTCTTCCGCAGTAAACTCCCTTACACCAGACTGCGTTGTCTGTGCAATATCCAAACCTCCACTTTGAACTACATTAGTAAATACATCCGACAAGTCTCCTCCAGACAAGAAAGTCATTACTGCAATTAAAATCACGCCACCAATACCTAATCCCGTTTTAGTTCCTCCGGATAATCCACGGCGATCTTCTACATTACTACTTTCGCGTCTTCCATTTAATTTCATATCTATAACTTATTAAAGTTTTACTATCTTACTAATACTTTTCTGACATTAACATTTCCTTCTGGATCTTTTACTTTTACCACATATACACCTTTTACATGCATATAGTATTCAATTGTAACGAAAGGACATTTAGCTGTATGATGAGTAACCTCACCAATTGGATTTATTATATAAATGTCATACTCAGATACATTTTTCAGTACAATGTAATTTGGTTTTGTGTAGATTAGCAGATTTGTGTCTTCAATTTTTCTAAACTCTGCTTCATATGCAACATCTTTTGTAATTATAATATTACGGACTAATGAAGTGTCACCATCGCTCCACTGAACAAATTCATATCCTTCAGCAACTTCCACAGAGATTTGTGCAACGTCTAGATATTTGTAAGAACCACCACCTTTTACAACTCCTCCGTTTTCATCATTTAACGACAAGTTCACCTCATATAAAGCAGGTGCAAAATTTGCAATAATAAGAGTATCACTCGTTAAAACTATAGATTGAGTTTCTTCTGTTACACCATTTGACCAACTTACTAAACGATAGCCATAATTTGGGTCTGCTACCAATTCAACTTCAGACAAGAAGCTGTACTTTCCGCCGCCACGTACAGAACCATAATATGAATCATTTACAGACAATGTTACTTCGTATTCTAATGGTCTAAACGTTGCAACTAAACTAGCAGCGCCTTTTACCTTATAGGTACGAACTGTATCAGTATTTCCATCACTCCAAGAATCAAACAGATAACCATCTGCAGGAAGTGCTTTAATTTCTATTTCACTTCCAAATTCAAAAGAGCCACCGCCTGTTACACTTCCCATATTATCATCGTTACTATACAATGCGACCTCGAAAACAGATGGCTTAAAAATCGCAGTGAATATTGTATCCGAAGTAACAACAATACGTCTTACTAAATCCATATTGTTATCGCTCCAACCTACAAATTCATAACCATAATTAGGAACAGCCTCAATTAATGTATCCACTTTTGCATCATACATTCCAGCTCCCTTCACTGTTCCATATGAATCGTCATTTACAGAAAGCTCTACGACGTACTGAACTGTTTTAAATATTGCTACAAAACTAGTATCACACTTAACCATAAACTTACGCATTTTGTTCGTATTTCCATCTTCCCATTTTACGAACTCAAATCCATCGTATGCTTTTGCCTCAAGTTCAACCATCACATTATAAGAATAACTACCAACTCCTTTTACTGTTCCCATCAAAACATCGTTAGGAACTGCAGAGACTTGATATTCTTGTGGGCGGAAATATGCTACATCCTGTACTTCACCTTTAATTATATATTTACGAACAGGTTCTTTAGAACCATCTGCCCAATGGTCAAAAATATATCCGTCGTTAGCAATAGCTTCTACCGTTACTTCTGTATTATAGTCATACAAATCATATACACCATTTACATAACCATAATTGTCATCATTAACTGTTATAAGCAAATTGTATCTATTTGGCTGGAATATAGCTTTATATTCAGCATTTCCACCTACATTTACTGAACGAGGATTTTCGGTATTTTGGTCATCCCAACTCACAAATTCATAACCCATATTTGCTGTAGCCTTCAATGTGGCAATAGCACCATAAGCATACACACCAGAACCTTCCACAGTACCATACAAAGAATTATTAGATTCCACAGCAATTGTATATGAGCCAGCATAAGCTTCGTATTGCGCAATATAAACAGTGTTTCCTGTTACAGCAACAATATCACTGTTCCATCCTTTAAATTCATAAGTATATGTTTCATCAGCCTGTTTTTCCGGAGTTTCACCTTTATATATTGGAATCTCGCCATAGCCTACTTTAGATAGCTGAAGCACGACTCCATTTTCGTTCTTAAATGTTACATCATATACATTTGTTTTCTGCAAATATGTAGCAACATATATGTTATTTCCGGTTACAGCTTCAACATCAGGTTGCCAACCAGAGAACTCATAACTATATCGTACGGAACCTTCTTTTTCTGGAATTTTTTCTGTAAATTCTGGAACAACACCATAATCATAATATCCAGATAGCAGTACCGTTGCTTCGTCCTCCGCAACAAACGTTATCAAATAGGATTTTGTTATTGCCTTATACGTTGCAACATAAGATGCTTCATCTACAACTTCTGTAATTTCAGGATTCCATCCGTTGAACATATACGTATATTGTTCACTTTCTGTTTTTTCAGGAACCGGGCAGAATGGAGTTGCACCTTTTGCAAATTCAAAATCCTGAATTATACTAATACCATCTTCTTCGTAGAAAGTTATTTTATACTTCTGTGTTTCCATTGTATAAGTTGCCGTATAAACCACATCGGAAACAACCGCTACTAAAGTTTCTCCACTTTCATCTTCCCATCGTTTAAATGAATATACACCTTCATTATCACCAGGTTTAGTAGGAATTATTTCACAAGAAGGATAAGCTCCATACACAACTTCTGAAGATTGAATAACCGTACCATCAGAATTTTTGAAAGTAACAGTATAAGTATTTTTCTCCTTTTTATACAATGCTATATACGTAGCATCTGATGTTACAGGAACAACTGTTTTATACCATTCATCAAACATATAACTATATTCTGCATCGGCTGGTTTTGTTGGAATTGCACCTGTATATTCAGGCAAAACACCATAAGGGAATTCCGAAACCTGTAATTTAGTGCTGTCATAATTAATATAGGTTATTGTATATGTATTTAGAACAGACGAATATGTAGCCTTATACGTAGCATTTTGATTCACTGGAGTTATTTTCGGACTCCACGCATCAAACATATATGTATATTTCGCATCGGCAATTTTTGAAGGCTCGATGCAACTTGGAAGTTCACCATACGCTACTTCCGATACAGCAATAGGAGAATAATCGTCATCAACAAAGGTTATTTTGTACTTATTTACTGTTGCTTTATATACTGCCACATATTCAACATCCTCCACTACTTCAACAACATTTTTATCCCATCCCTTAAACGTGTATGAGTATTGATCTGTAGCAGCTTTTTCCACAGTTGGAACAACAGGCATTTCTCCATAATTATATGTATTTTCTGACAATACAGTTATTCCGTCATCATCAATAAATTTAACCGTATATGTCACAGGAACTTCTTTATAATATGTAGCAACATAAGTAGCATCGGAAGTAACCTGAGATACTTCAGGAGACCATTCTTTAAAGACATACGAATACTGAACATCTCCAGCTTTTGACGGAGTTGGGCAAGAAGGAGTTGCTCCATAAGGGAATTCTTCACTTAAAATAATAAAACCATTATCGTTTTTAAATGTTATAAGGAACTTCCTTGTTTCGTCAGAATACGTTGCTATGTAAACAACATCACCAGTAACTTCCACTAGTTTTTTGTCCCAACCATAAAATGAATATTTGTTTTCCGCATCATCTTGTTTTTGTGGCGTACTACCTTCATACGATGGTATTTCCCCGTATGATACTAGAGAGGATTGTAAAACAGAACCATCCTCATTTTTAAATATAACAGAATATTTATTTACAGATTCTTCATACAAAGCACTATAGTTTGCATTTCCTGTAACCTGTACAATAGTTTTATTCCAACCTTTAAACAAATATGAATATTGCTCATTTCCTGCTTTTGTAGGAATTACTCCTTCATATGATGGTATTTCACCATAAACATATTTTGAAGACTGAAGAATTTCTCCTTCACTTTCGAATACTACAGTATAGGATTTTGGAACAGATGTATATGTTGCCCTATATATCGCATCTTCTGTAACACTTACAATTTCAGGCTTCCATCCAGCAAAAACAAAACTATATTGTGTTGTTGCTGATTTTAATGGTTCCTGGCATTTTGGCATTTCACCGTAATCATAAGCTACAGACGATAACAATGTGTTGTTTTCATCAAGAAACATAATCTTATATTGGTTCTTTTCGGAAGAATATGTTGCTGTGTAAACTGCATCTGCAACAACTGGTATTACAGTATAATCCCAACCAGCAAACGTATATGTGTATTGAGCATCTGCAGGTTTTGACGGAACTTTACAAGTTGGCAAGACCCCATATTCATATAGCTTTGAACTCCAAACGGAACCATCCTCATTTTTAAATGTTACCGTATATAAATTCTTTGAAGAAGAATATGTTGCTGTATATTCTTTATCTCCTGTTACTACCGATATTTTTGGACTCCATGCATTGAAAGCATATGTATATTCGTCATCGGCTTCTTTTGCTGGGATTTCACAGAAAGGCATCGCTCCATATAACAACGTGTTTTTCTGAAGAACTGTTCCATCCTCATCTTTGAATACAATTGAATAAGAATTTGTTTCGTCAATAAATTCTGCAGTATAAACAATTTCTTCTGTTACCTTTTCCACCACCGGATTCCAACCAGAGAATGTATATGTTTTTGAATCACTACTTTCCCGAGCAGGAAGTTCCCCGTCGAAAGAAGGAACTGTTCCATATTCAACCATTGAAGACTGTAAGATTGTTCCGTCATAGTTTTTAAACGTCACATTAAATGTCTTTGCAACTGTATTATATGATGCAACATATTTTGTTGGACCATCAACCTCAACAATAGTTTTATTCCAACCAGCAAAAGTAAAATCATTGCTTTCTGAAGATTCTTTTGTTGGGATTTCCCCTACATAAACAGGAAGTTCTCCATATGCAACATCTGTTTGTTGCAAAACAGAACCATCTTCATCTTCGAACGTAACAACATATTTGTTCACTTCAGAAGAATATGTTGCCTGATATGTAATATTTTTAGAAACAACTGAAATTTCCGGATTCCATCCTGCAAACAAATATGTATATTGAACATCCGCAGATTTTGATGGAGAATCACATGTAGGAATATCACCATAACTGTATTCTTCAGATTTTAATATCGAATAATCATCATCAACAAATAGCACCTCATAAGTATTTTCAACACTTGAATATGTAGCGGTATAAGTTTCATTTTTTGTTACTTCAACAAGTTCCTTATCCCAACCAGCAAACGTATAAGTATTTTGTTCCGTTGCATTCTTTGAAGGAGTTACTCCTTCGTAAGATGGAACAACACCATATTCATACATGTCAGAGAATAATACAGTTGAACCATCTTCATCAACAAATGAAATTAGATAGCTGTTGATTTTCTCTTGATATACAGCTGTATAAGTTGCTTCACCCGTTACCTTAGAAAGTTTTGGAGACCAGTCGCTAAATTCATACGTATAACGAACATCAGCAAGTCTTGACGGAGTTGCACAAGTTGGAACAGCTCCATATGCAAATTCCACACGTTGTAATTCAGAGCCGTCATAATCTGTGAATGTAATAAAGTATTTTCGGGTATCATCCGTATATGTAGCAGTATAAGTTACGTCTTCTGTTACAGCCACGAGTTCCTTATCCCAACCAGCGAATGAATAAGAATTACCGACATCATTTGGTTTAGTTGGCATAGTACCTTCGTAAGAAGGAATCTTTCCATATTCAACCTGACTTGAAGCTAACACCGTTCCATCTTCATTTTCAAACTTAACGACATATACATTTGTTACTTGAGTATATGTTGCTTTATATGTTTCATTTTTAGTTGCAGGTAAAATGGTTTTATTCCAACCAGCAAACATATAACTATATTGTGCTGTTGCAGATTTTTGAGGTTCTTTACAAGTTGGTTTCTCGCCATAAGAAACCTCAACCGTTTTAATTAAAGATTCGTCGTCGTCAAGGAAAGTTATATTATATTTATTTACACTTGAAGAATATGACGCCATATATGTAACATCAGCTACAACTGGTTCTACCGATGGGATCCATCCATCAAATAAATATGAATATTGGTCATCAGCAGGCTTTTCAGGAGCTTCTATTGAAGGTATAGAACCGTATTCATATTCTTTAGAAGAGATTTTATTGTTGTTTTCATCAACAAATGTAACCGTGTATGAATTTATTGTCTTATCAAAAGTAGCAACATAAGTCATTGATTTTGACACTGGCATGATTTCCGAATCCCAGCCTACAAAAGTATAGGTATATTGAGCGGTAGCCTTTCTTACAGGATCTTCACATACAGGAACTTGTCCATACTCGTATTCATCAGAATTCAATATTGTTTCGCCATCAATAAATGTTATCAAATATTTATTCGTTGTTGAACGGTATGTTGCCACATATGTTGCATCTCCATCAACAGCAACAACAGAAGGATTCCAAGAATCGAAAACATAAGTTTTTTCCGCTGTAGGTGATTTAGCTGGAGTTACTAGACATACAGGAACTGTTCCATACGCATAGTCAAACTCCTGCAATACAGTTCCATTCTGATCCTTAAATATAATTGTATAAGAATTTGCCGATTCTTTAAATTGAGCAGTAAATGTAACATCACCGACAACCTGTGTCATTGCCTTATCCCAACCGAAGAAGGTATATGTTACCCCTGCTGTTTTCTCGCGTGTAGGAATCTCTCCTGCATAAGATGGATACTCACCATACATTACTTGAGACAACTGAAGAATTGTACCGTCATAATTTTTAAATGTAACCACATATTCATTTGTTATTGCTGAATACATTGCAGTATATGTTACATCCGAAACAACTCTCATCAAATCTTTGTTCCAACCAGAGAATTCATATGTATATTGAGCAGTAGATTTCTTTTGAGGTTTAACTCCATTAAATGAAGGATAATTTCCATACTCAACTTCTGTTTCCTGTAAAACAGTTCCATTTTCATCACAGAACTTAACTGTGTATGAATTCAATTGTTTTGAATAAGTTGCCCTGTATGTGGTAGCCTCAGTTACAGCTGACACTTCAGGAGACCAACTTTCAAACGCATAAGTATATTGTGCATCAGCAGCTTTTTCTGGATTTGAACATGTTGGTATTTCTCCATACGCAAAATCTTTTCTTAAGATTATATTATTTTCATCATCGATAAATACAATTGTATAATTGTTTAACGTTTCATTATATGTTGCACTGTATGTAACATCACCTGTTACAGCTGTAAGCTTCTCATTCCAACCATTGAAAGAATATGAATATTGAGCAGTTGAAGCTTTCGTTGGCGTTTTACCAGTATATCCCGGTATTTTTCCATATTCATATTGTTTCTTTTCTAAGATAGTTTCTCCATCCTCATCTACAAATGTAACCCAATACGTTTTTGTTATTTCACTATACTCTGCGGTATAAACAGCAGCACCAGTTACAGCATAAATTTCAGGAACCCAATTTTCAAAAACATAAGAATATCTTTCATTACCAAGTCTTTCAGGAATAGGACATGTAGGTACTGCGCCATATACAAAAGACTCTTCCTGAATTATAGAGCCATCATAATCTTTAAATGTAATAACATAAGAATTGGTAGCATCAATAAAAGTTGCAACATAAACAGCTTCCTCTATTACAGATACAACAGGCTTATTCCATCCTGCAAAAGAATATGTTTTAGCTCCATCTGATGGCTTTGAAGGAATAGCACCATCATAAGAAGGAATTATTCCATACTCAATTTCTAAAGACTGAAGAATTGTTCCATCATAATTCTTAAATGTTACCAAATATTTATTTGTAGTTGCAGAGTAAGTTGCAACATAAACAGCCTCTCCATCAACTGGCAGAATAGTTTTATTCCAACCCTCAAAAGCATAAGAAGTTTGAGGCGTATTTGTTTTTGAAGGAATTTCACCTGAATACACAGGAACTTCACCATAAGCTACATCAGATTTCTGCAAGATGGTTCCATCTTCATCTTTAAACAATATTGTATATTTTTTCAAAGTTGAAGTATATGTTGCCATGTATGTTGCAGCAGAAGCAACTTCCTCTATCTCAGGATTCCATCCACTAAAAGTATATGTATATTGATTTGTTGAAGCTTTTGTTGGACTTGTACAGTTTGGCAATTTTCCATATTCATAAGATTGAACTTTTAACTTTGTATTGTCATCATCAACAAAAGTTACAACATACGAATTTACCGTTTTTGAATATGTAGCCTGATACACAACATCGCATGTTACAGCAACAACCGTATTGTTCCAACCAGCGAATGTATATGAATATTGTTCTGTTGAAGGTTTTGTTGGAATAGATACTATCGGCATTACTCCATATTCATAATCATCGGAAGAAAGTAGCGTTTCTCCGTCTTCATCAACAAATTTCACATTGTATTTATTTTTCGTTGTTGAATATTGCGCAACATACGATTGTGGTCCCTCAACTTTTTCTAGAGCTGGATTCCATGTATTAAAAGAATATGAATATTGTGCATCAGCTTCTTTTGTTGGTTTAGGACAAGTAGGTATTGCACCATACGCAAATTCTGATTTTTGGATAATAGTTTTTCCATCCTCGTCATAGAATGTAATCATATATTTTAACTGTACATCCGTAAATGTTGCAGTATAGACAGCATCTTCCGTTACTATTACCGGTTCAACATCCCAACCCAAGAAAGAGTATTCTATTCCTCCATCAGAAGGTTTGGTTGGAACTTCCTTGTTGAAACTTGGTAAAACCCCATAGGCTACCTGAGAAGATTGAAGAATAGTTCCGTCATAATTTTTAAATACAATTGTATAAGTATTTATTTTCTCTGCAAAAACTGCAGTATAAATCATATCACCTTTCACAGGATTCAACGTTTTATCCCAACCTGTAAAGTCATAAGAGAACTGAGCAGTTGATGCCTTTTCTGGAGTCATACCTGTATATGCTGGAATCTTGCCATATTCAACTGTAGATTTCTGCAATTCTGTTCCATCGTAATTCCTAAAGGTAATAGTATAACTTACAGCAGATGATTTATAAGTTGCTGTATATGTCTCCGCACCTTTTACTTCTGATATAGAAGGATTCCAGCCAGCAAATACATATGTGTTTTCATAATCACTCTCTTTCGTAGGTGTTTCACCATCAAATGTAGGAATTGTGCCATATTCAACAAAAGAACGCTGCAATTCTGTGCCATCCTCATCAACAAACACTATCGCATATTTATTAACAGTAGCTACATATTTCGCTTTATACGAAGCGTCTGTTTTCACAGTACCCAAAGCAGGTTCCCAATTATCAAACTTATAAGAATATTGAACTGTAGCAGCTTTTGTTGGAGTTACGCCAGTATATTCTGGCACTGCCCCATATTCATATTCTTTTAACTGCAATATAGTTTCTCCATCCTCATCATAGAATACAATATTATATGTACTTGCAGTATTTGAAAAAATTGCAACATATTCTACATCAGAATTCACAGCAACTGGTTCTACATTCCATCCTTCAAACCTATACGTATTTACTCCATCAGAAATTCTTTCCGGAGTAGTTCCTTTATATGTAGGAACAACATCATATTCAATCATTGAAGACTGTAATACCGTACCATCATAATTTTTGAAAACAACAGAATATTTGTTAGTTGTTGCAATATATGTCGCCGTATATGTAACATTACCATTTACCGCAACGATTGTTTTATCCCAACCGTCATAAACAAACGTATATTGTTTCGTTGCAGTCTTTTCTGGTTCAGCTTCGGAATATACTGGAACTTGTCCATACTCAATAAGGTCGCTTTGAAGAACTGTTCCATCCTCATTTTTGAATGTTACCGTATATTTTTTCACATTTGAATCATAAGTAGCAACATAAGCAATATTTCCTGTTACTGGAGCAACTGCAGGCGTCCATCCAGCAAAAGAATATGAATACTGTGCAGTTTCCACCTTTGTAGGATTTTCACATGAAGGCAATGATCCATATTCCATATCAGAAGATTTCAATACACTTACCCCATCTTCATCTAAAAATGTAACAACATATTTATTTTTTGTAGCTGCATATGTTGCTTTATATGATTTAGCTTCTGATACATTTTCTATTGCAGGATTCCATCCATCAAAAGAATAGGTAAACTCCGCATCAGCTTCTTTCTTTGGATTATCACAAGATGGTTTTACTCCATATTCAACCTCCGATGAATGTAATACTGTTGTTCCATCCTCATCATAGAATGTTATCAGATATTTATTCGTTGTTGCCTTATAAGTTGCAGTATATGATGTTTCTTCTGTAACCTTTTCGATTTCAGGAGTCCAACCATTAAATGTATATGTATATTCTGCAGTTTGAGCTTTTGTTGGAGTTGGACAAATTGGTGTTGCCAAATAAACAAATTCTGTTGCCTGAAGAACAGTTACTCCGTCCTCATCATAGAATGTAATTAAGTATTTATTTGTTGCATCGGAGAATGCTGCAGTATAAACAATATCTGAAGTTACCTCCTTTAATGCAATATCCCAACCGGCAAAAGAATATGTTTTAGCTCCATCTGATGGCTTTGAAGGAATAGCACCATCATAAGAAGGAATTATTCCATACTCTATTTCTGAAGACTGCAGTACTGTTCCGTCATAATTCTTAAATGTTACTAGATATTTTTTTGTTGTTTCCTGATATGTTGCTGTATATACAACATTTTCAACAACAGGAACTAATGTTTTATCCCAACCATTAAACGTATACTTAAACTGAGCAGTTTCTGCTTTTTCTGGATCCGCTTCATTATACACTGGTAAAACTCCATACGCCAAAGAATCCTTTTGCAATACAGTTCCATTTCCATCCTCAAATACAACAGCATATTTATTTATTGTTGATTTATATGTTGCAGTATAAGTTGCAGGACCTACTACCATCGTTATCGAAGGCTCCCAAGATTCAAATACATATGTATATTGTGCCGTTTTTTCTTGTATAGGAGTTGCTTCAGAATAAACAGGAGTTGTACCATATTTAAGACTTGAAGTTTGAAGAACCGTTCCATCATAATTTTTAAATATCACAGTAAATTCGTTTTCCTTGGTTGAATACACCGCAGTATATACTGTATTTGCAGTCACTATATCTATAGTTTTATCCCATCCAATAAACGTATATGTGTACTGTGCAGTATTTTCCTTTTCAGGTTCTGTTTCTAAATATACCGGCATTGCACCATATTCATATTCTTTTGATTGTAAAACAGTTGTCCCATCTTCATCAACAAATTTTACTACATATTTATTTATTGTAGACTTATAAGTTGCAGTATAATTTGCAGGACCTACTACCATCGCTATCGAAGGATTCCAAGAATCAAACATGTATGTATATTGTGCCGTTGCAGCCTTTTCTGGCTTTGGAGCAGAAGGCGTTGTGCCATAAGCTAGTTTTGCTTCCAGTAAAACGGTTATACCATCCTCGTCATAAAATTTAACTGTATACGATCTTACCGTTGCTGTATATACAGCAGTATACGAAGTTTCACTGGTTACAGAAGCTACTGTTTTATCCCAACCTTTAAAAGTATATATGTATTGAGCTGTTGTATCACGTGTTGGAGTCTTTCCTTTATATTCTGGTTTGATGCCATATTCAACTGATTCGGACTGCAATACAGTGCCATCCGCATCTTTAAAGGTTATTAGATACTTATTTACTTTTGAATCATAAACAGCCGTATATACGGTATTTGTTGTTACGGTAGTTATTTTAGGTGTCCAACCATCAAAAGTATATGTATACTGTGCATCTGCAGTTTTTTCTGGTTCCGCGTTCGTATATTCTGGAAGTTCACCGTAAGCAATATTCTCTATTTTTTGCAATAAGGTTCCATCCTCATCCATGAACGAAACGGTATATTTTCTTAACGTTGTATTATATGTTGCTGTATATACAATGTTTCCTGTCACTTCTGCAAGTTCCTTATCCCAATACTTAAAACTATAAACATATTGTGCATCCGTTGCTTTTGTTGGAGTTGAACCACCGTATACTGGAACAGTGCCATAGGCGATTAAACCAGACTGTAAAACTGTTCCATCTATATTTTTGAAAACAACCTCATACTGATTTATTGTTGTATCATATACAGCCTTGTAAGTTATGTCGCCAGAAACTTTCTTTATTTCAGGATTCCATCCTACAAAAGAGAATGCATACTGAGCAGTTGAATCCATAGATGGATTTTCACAAGAAGGAACAACATTATAATTAACTTTCTCTGACTTTATTACATTATTATTTGCATTAACAAATGTTACTGTATATTGATTTATTTGTTTTGAGAATGTTGCTGTATAAATTGCATCACGTGTAACAGCAACAACAGAGTCTTTCCAACCAGCAAACGTATATGTATATTGTACGTCAGCTTCTTTCGTTGGTGCGGCATTTGAATATGTTGGAACTAGGCCGTAAGCAACCTCTTCACTCTGCAAAACAGTTCCGTCCTCATTTTTAAACGTTATCGCATATTTACGGACTTTAGATGTGAATGTAGCCGAATATGTTATATCGCTAGTCACCAAATCTAACGCCGGTGACCAAGTATCAAAAATATAATCATATTGAGCAGTTGACGCTTTGGTTGGCTTTGCTCCATTATATTCCGGCAAAACACCATAGGCTACTTTTGAAGATTGTAATGTCGCATCACCATTTTTAAAGGTGATAGTATATTGTTTTACAGTTGAGTCATAGGTTGCAGTATAAGTTGCATCTGCAACAACCTCTTTAATTGTACTATCCCAACCGGCAAAAGAATATGAATACTGAGCGTTAGATGTTTTTGAAGGAGTTTCACCTTTATACTCAGGTTTTACGCCATATTCTACAGAATCAGCCTGCAATACTGTTCCATTTTCATCAACAAACTTTACAAGATATTTATTTACACTTGAACTATATGTTGCAGTATATGTAGTATTTGCAGTTGCCGGAACAATCGCTGGTGTCCAACCTGCAAAAGTATATGTATATTGAGCAGTTGCCTCTTTGGAAGGATTTTCGCATGAAGGCAATGTCATAAAATCACATTCTATCGATTTAATTAACGACTCATTATCATTCTTAAAATTTATAACATATTTATTTACTGCAAAATTCGCAACATACTCAGCATCTTCTGCAACTGTAATAGAACGTGAAGCATCTGCATTTTCATCATCTGTCCATGCCACAAAATGATAGCCCGTCTGTGGTATGGCTGCCAGTGTTACCGGAGTTTGATATTCATACGTACCACTTCCAGTAACCGATCCAAACAAAGAGTTTGAACTTACTACAGATATTGTGTATGTATTTATAGCAAAGTTTGCCGTATATGTCGCATTTCCAACAACCAAAACTTCACGTTGAGCATCTGCGTCAACATCATCAGTCCAGTTAACAAAATGGTATCCTTCCTGAGGTGTTGCGTTAAGAACCGCAGTAGCATTATAGTCATAAACTCCTCCACCTGCAACAGTACCTTTTAACGCATCATTTGTCTTAACTGTTATTGTATATGGAATAGGCTCAAAAACAGCAACAAAATCATCATTTTTTGTAACAGTTACATTTCGACTTACGTTCGTTACTCCATCGCTCCATCTTACAAAACGATAACCAGTATTTGCTACAGCATTTAATGTTATTTGTGTATTATAAGTAAACGTACCATAGCCACTGCATGATCCCATCTGAGCATCGTTAGCAGAAGCAGTGATTTTATACGTGTTTACGGCGAAATATGCTATATAGGTAGCGTCACCTGCTATAATTATTGTATCTTTTTCTGTAGTACAACCATCACTCCAATTAACAAAATGATATCCAGACTTTGGAGTAGCTGTTGCTATTATTTCCGTTCCAAAATTATATTTTGTGCCAGAAGCTGCAGGAGTTACCGTTCCCATGTTGGTGTCATTTGATTTTATTGTAACAGTCTGCTGTCCAGAAGCTAAAGTTGCAGAATAAGTTGCATTGCCAGTAACTCTTACCCTACGAGGATTTTCATTATTTCCATCACTCCATTGACTGAACTTCAACCCCATACCACTCTGAATCGATACCGATATTTCTATTGTGTCTCCATAATAGTATGTTCCTGAACCATTTACTGTATAGTAACTAGTAACAGATTTTCTGTTAACAGTTTTTGTACCTTGTACGGCAGAAATTGTGTACTGTTTTGGTGTAAATACTGCAGTATAATTATACGTACCATTAACCTGAACAGGGAATTTTATTGATTCTGTTGTTGCTCCCGCACCATCTTCTTCCCAATGGTCAAAAATACCATGCTCTGTAGGAACAGCGGTTACCTCCGCCATATAATTCTCACAATCCGCATGCTGAGTTGTAGAAACTTGCCCTAATTCTGTATTATTTGTTGCTGTATTTAATGTTATTACTGGGGACTCCGAAAAGCCATTAGTAGTATTAGAATATGAATTCCAGTAACCATTTGCACCCGTATATGAAGAACCTGCATCACAAGGGACATAAATAAATTGTAAAGATGTACCATTAAGATCTTTTCCTAAAACAGGCGGATTATCAGATTTAAAAACCAGTGTTGTTAAATTAGAACAATTATCAAATACACCGTAGTCAATCTTTGTCATTGATTCCGGAATTGTTACCGAGACAACATTTTTCTGGGAATAAATAGCATCTGTTTCCATTGTTTTTATTCCATCCGGTATCACATATGTTTCTATTGGATTATTGTCTGGCATTTTCACAATCGTGGTCATTTCTGAATTATAGATTATTCCATCGATTGATGTATAGCACGTATTTCCTTCGGCTACATTTATATACTTTAATTTAGGGCAATCAGTAACCCAGCGTGCCTGTATTGTACACACTCCAGAGCCTACCGTAATTTCTTCCAAAGAAGAACAACCACGAAACGCTTCGTACGATATTGTTGTTACCGATGGAGGAATCGTGATGGATGTTAAATTCGTACACTGATAAAAGGAAGCTGCACCAATAGATGTTACACCATCCTCTATAACAACAGTTTTAATATATGATTTATATCTATTCCAAGAAGGCGTTCCGCTATTACCATAGTTCCAAGTTCCATGATAATTATTCATAGCCCCTGAACCATAAATAGTTAAGATACCAGACTCTGTATCCAAAGTCCAGTTTGTCGAGCCGTTTCTTCCTGTATATGTTGCTGCATTTAATGCAATAAATATATTTACAAAGCAAAATGCAAGCGTAAAAATTCGTGCAATTGTTTTCATACTATCTTTTTCTAAATCGTAACACAAACTTACTAGCCATAAGTTTGTAAAGATAGCATTTTTAATAGAAAAAGTAAATAGTTTGTTTTGTTTTCTTAATATTCTCTACACAATAATTCAGTCATAAATAGACGTAATTCTTGTTTTTTGCTGTCATCAATCTGAATCTCTTCAAGAATACTTTGAGCCTTTTCAAAGTATGTTGAAATTTTTGAAACAGTAAGGGCTTTTACATCTGCTTTATTGTATAAAGAAACTACCTTGTTGAATTTTTCTACCTCATCGATAGATTCGTCAGACATAAGATGCAACAAATCTTCTTTATCTGTATTTTGTAAAACCTGAAGAGCTTTTATCAGCAAGTATGTTTTTTTATTTACGCGGATATCTCCACCAATCTTTTTACCGAATGTTTTCTCGTTTCCAAAGGTATCAAGAACATCATCCTGAAGCTGGAATGCTACTCCAATCAACCGTCCTATTTCGTACATTCTATCTGCATCTTCAGCTGAAGCACCACCGACAATCGCTCCTGCTTTCAAACATGCAGCAAGCAGAACCGAGGTTTTAAGCTCAATCATCTTCAAATACACTGATTCCGAAACAAAGGAATCTGACAATGACGCTTTTTCCAGATCAACATCATATTGCTGTCCTTCGCAAACTTCCAAAGCTGTTTTGTTCAATAAACGGAACAACTGAGGTACAAAAATACCTGATTCCTCGAAGAAACGATACGCAATAATCATCACTGCATCACCAGACAATATTGCCGTATTTTCGTCCCATTTCACATGAACAGTTGGAATTCCACGGCGTATTGGAGCCTTATCCATTATATCGTCATGTATCAAAGTAAAATTATGGAAAGTTTCGAATGCCAAAGATACAGGCAATGCTTGTTCATAGGAATCTGAAAACATTTTAGAAGCAAGCAACACAAGCGATGCACGAACTCGTTTTCCTCCATTTTGCAAGATGTATTTACATGGTTCATACAGACCTTTCGGTTCAGAAAATTCGTCACCTTGCAAACGAGAAACTAAAGCATTATTTATACACGACTGGTAAGCTTCTAAACTTTTCATAATCTTATTTTTTCATATCAAACAATCCCTCTGCCAACATCTTATCTATACCTTCTTCAAGTGTTGTCAGCGGTCGTTTTAATAATTCTGTTTTCATAAAATTGTTGTCAGGACAACGGCGTTTCATGTCACCATCTTTTAATGGAGGAACATTTATAATTCTAGAAGAAGAATTAGTTTTTCTTACAATGATCTCAGCCAAATCTTTAATCATGATTTCATTGTCTCCACCAATATTTGCCACCTGATTTATCATTAAATTCTTTTCAAAGGCATTAACGCAGGCTTCAATATTGTCGTCTATATAACAAAATGTTCGCGTTTGAGTTCCATCACCGTAAATTGTAATGTCCTCATTTTTCATTGCCTTTATAATGAATTTACTCATCACAAAATCAAGACTCTGACGAGGTCCATACGTATTAAAAAAACGAAAAATAGAATATTCTAACCCATATTCCTGATAATAAGATCGAAGAAATGATTCTCCCACATTCTTTACCACAGCATACGGAACTCTTGAATTTAATGGTGTTGTATCAACGCGCTGCGGAATTTCGAATGGCTCGCCATACACTTCCGATGACGATGAAAAAAACAAGCGTTTTACACCAGTAACTCGGGCTAGCTTACAAATATTACTAATACCTGTTATGTCCTCCAAAACCTTTAATGGCTGCTGCTGTGTACGCAACACACCAACCATTGCTGCATAATGAAACACATAATCAAAACGGTACGCCTGCATTACAGATGCAATACTCTGATAATCATTAACATCACAGTTTATAAATTTAAATCTCGGAGTTGATGTATCTGGTAATTTTCTTCTATCTCCAGTTGACAAATTATCTGCAACAACCACATAATATTCCTCATTCTTCAACAAACGTTCTACCAGATAACTTCCGATAAAACCTGCACCACCCGTAACTAATATATATGTATGCATAGGCTATTCAATTTGTAAGTCTTCCAATTCAATATCTTCCTCTTCATTGTATATATCCAACAATGGTTCCTGGAAATGTTTTGTTGTTATTTTCTTATCTAAGGTTAGCAACAAACTTGGTAACAACAAGTTGTTCAATAACATTGCAAATAATAATGTTAAAGAAACCAAAATACCCATTGCCTGCGTTCCCCCAAATTCAGAAAACGCAAACACAAAGAATCCAAAGAATAATATTATTGATGTAGAAATCATACTTGGTGAAGTTTCCTCAACAGCAGCCAAAACAGATTCTTTTATTACTCCATTCGACGACTTTAATTCTTGACGATAACGTGAAAGCAAATGGATTGTATCATCCACAGAAATACCAAATGCAACGCTAAAAACAAAGATTGTAGTTACCTTTATTGGTATTCCGATATAACCCATCAATGCACCAGTAAAAAACAACGGCAACATATTAGGCATTAAAGAAACCAGTACCATTCGTTTTGATCTGAACAACAATGCCATAAAAAACGCTATAATCACAATTGCTAAGGCAAGGCTGACAAACAAATTTTTCAATAAATACTGCGTACCCTTAAAATATATCGAACTAGTGCCTGTAATTAATGTTTTGTATCGGTCCGATGGAAATATTGCATGAAGATCTTCATACAAATCATTTTCTAATTTTTCCATCTTCACTGTTCCTATATCCTGGGCACTGCAACGGATTCGTATTTTCTTTCCGGTTGAATCAACCATTGAATACGACAAAGAGCCAAGACCATCACTATTGTTTTTAACCAGTTTCTTCATTTTGTTTTTGAAGAACATGTCTGTTGAGTTTGGTAATGTATAATAATCCGGATTATTGCCATTATGCGACTGCCATGCAAACTTGATAAAATCAATAACAGACAACGGTTTTGCAATTTCTGAATAGGTTGCAAGGCTATCGTTTAATTGTTGAACTTTTCGTAAAAACGACTTATCTGTCATTAAATTTATTTTTGCAGTATCCTCAATCTGTATTTCCAAAGGCAATACCCCTTTGAATTTTTCTTCAGCATATTTTAAATCCTGCATTATCTCATCATCCTGAGGAAGATCATCAACAACGAAACCCGTTGACTTAATCTGAATCATTCCAATTATTGCAATTCCGAGCAGTACAATCGTTGTCGTATAAATTACAGGACGATGATGTTCCGTCCATTTTTTTATTATATCTACAACATTTGTAAAGACTTTTCCTTCTAAATGCTTTAATTCCTGAGCTTTCGGAGCACCAATAAAGCTATATGTAGTGGATAAAATCAACAAAGAGAACACAAAAACACCCATGATTCCCAATGAAGCAACTATACCAAATTCCTTCAGCATAGGACTACTTGTGAAAATAAAAGTGAAAAATCCGATAGCCGTTGTAAGATTTGATAAGAATACCGCATTACCAACCTTATAAATCGTTCTTTGTAAGGCTTTTATCTTGTTTCCATGCGACACATACTCCTGATGGTACTTATTCACGAAAAAGACACAATTCGGAACACTAATAACAATAATCAGCGGTGGCAACATTGAACTCATTGCAGAAATTTCAAAATGAAACATCCCCATCCAACCAAGCACCCACACTACCGAAACTCCAACAACTAACATTGAAGACAACATGTTCTTAAAGCTCTTAAATACCAACAAAAGTATTATTGCACATACAAGAACAGCAAGAACAATAAACATCACCAACTCATTCTGCAATTTCAATGAGGTCTGTGTTCGTATGTATGGCATTCCCGTAAAAAATGTCTGAACATTATTTTCTTCAGAAAATTTGTCAACAATCGATTCTATCTGCGCAATCAAACCTTCACGTGCAGGACTATCCAATATTGCCTGACGCATAGTTAGCATTATTAAGAACGTGGTTTTGTCCTCACTATACAGCATTCCATCGTACAATGGTTGTTTCATCACTAACGACGAAATTGAATCTAGTTCTTCTTGAGTTTGAGGCTTTTCTTTGAAAAATTTCGTCACAGAAGTTCCTTCAATCTGAACAGCCTGCCCAACCGACATTATATTGTCAACACCTTCCAACGCATGAATGGAATCACACATATCCATATACGCATTGAAAGTTGACAGTTCATAAAGATTATCAGTTTTTAAACCTACGATTAATCCATTCGCATCCGAACCAAAATCCTTCTTGAATTGTACAAACTTTACATACGAGCTATCCGTTTGAGGAAGCATTGCTATATATTCGTATGATAATTTTACCTGTGTAGCTTTATATGCCATTCCTAATGTTAGGACTGACAAAGCAATTAAAATAGGTACTCTTTTCTTTAATATAAAACGAGCTAAACTAACCCACATTGATTTCTCATTTTTTTTGTAAAGATACTTTTTTTTCAGTATTAACGCCTTTTGCTTTTATCTTTTTCGCTTTGAAATCCATAAGTGAGAACTATCTTCCCTCTTTAGCTTTACTCATAAAGCGCTCCACGTCAACAATAAAACGAATATGTTCTCCTTCACCTATTATTCCCAATTCATCTTCTGCCTTAACCACGAACTCCAGTTTTCTACCTTCTACAGCAGTTAATGTTGCTGTTGCCTTTACTATTCCTCCTAGTATTGTGGGACGGACGTGCGAAGTCGTGATAGAACTTCCTACCGTTGTCGAACCTGCAGGCAATTCATCTGCAACGGCATTCATTGCAGCATTTTCCATCAAAGCAACCATTGCCGGAGTTGCAAGCACTGCAAGATTTCCACTTCCTAACGATTCCGCCAAATGCTCTTTTGAAACGGTTAATTGACTTGTTTTTGTTAATCCAATTTCCATTATTCGTATTTTATAAAACAAATATATAAAGTCTAACTTTATTATTCGCTTTTATTTTTGATTTATATGACTTATTACAACAGACTATACTGTAGTTTTCATATATTTGCAAGTATATTTTTTTATTATGAAACGTGGTTTAGTTCTCGAAGGTGGAGGAATGAGAGGTTTGTTTACCGAAGGATTTATTAACGTCCTTATGGAAAACAACATCCGTTTTGACGGAATTGTTGGAGTTTCCGCCGGTGTTATTTTTGGTAGTGAATACAAAGCTCATCAACCCAAAAGAGGATTACGACTTAATGTACGTTTCATTAAAGACAAAGAATACATGAGTTTCCGATCCCTATGGAAAACAGGCAATTACATTTCTGCAGAATACGGTTACCACACAATTCCAATGGAACTCGAAAAAATTAATGCTGAAATGTTTGCACAAGACCCAACAGAATTTCACATTGGTTGCACCGATATAGAAAAAGGAGAATCTGTTTTCAAAAAGGTTGATCATATCGACTACGAAACACTTGAATGGTTCCGAGCATCGGCTTCCATGCCTTTACTCTCAAAACCAGTTGATTTAGACGGCAAAAAACTTTTAGACGGAGGAATGTCAGACAGTATTCCTCTACAATATTTTCAATCAATTGGATATGAGAAAAATCTTGTTGTTTTAACACAACCTAAAGGATATAGGAAAAAACCTTCTTCATTAAATATTCTTTTCGACATTTTCTGTAAAAATTACCCTAAAATCGGTGAACTGATGCGTAATCGTCACATTATGTACAATAACGAAATTGATTTTATTGAGGAACAGGAAAAAATGGGAAAAACGCTCGTTATCAGGCCTGACAGTGATTTAAATATCGGCCGCGTTGAGCAAGATAAAGATAAAATGTATGCCGTTTATGAACTAGGAAGAAAAAAAGGACTTGAAATGCTTGACGCAGTAAAGTCTTTCCTAAACGAATAAAAGAACACGCAGTTTTTATCAAAAAAAACGAATGCCACACCGACATTCGTTTTTTATTTTTCATAGTTGTTTTACACAATACTAGAAAGCTTTAAATCCTATGATTTTGCGTACTTCTGTAATTGTTTTAACAGCGCTTTCACGAGCTTTTTCAGCTCCCATTTTTGCAACCTTGTCAAGATAATCTTTGTCGCTCAAATATGCTTGGATTTTTTCGCTAAATGGAGCAACGAATTGAATCATATCTTCTGCCAATTGTTTTTTCATATCGCCATAGCGAATTTGACAAGTATTATATAAGTCATCGAAATATTGAACAGTTTCTGGTTTAGAAACAGCCTTCATAAGAAGGAACAAGTTTTCGATTTCTTCTGGCTTTTGTTGATTTGGTTCTGTTGGGCCCGAATCAGTTTTAGCCTTCATAACTTTTTTGCGGATAGCTTCTGGGCTGTCTGCCAAATAAATAGCATTGCCTTCACCTTCAGATTTTCCCATTTTTCCGCTACCATTCAAACCTGGTATTTTAACCAATTGTTTACCGAAATTGAAAGCTTGTGGTTCAGGGAAATAATCAACTTTATACATTCTATTAAAACGAGCAGCAAATGTGCGTGTCATTTCAAGATGTTGTTCTTGGTCTTTTCCTACAGGAACTTTTGTGGCACGGTGAATAAGAATGTCCGAAGCCATTAAAGTAGGATATGTTAGCAAACCTGCGTTCACATTTTGTGGTTGTAAACGAATTTTGTCTTTGAACGATGTACAACGCTCTAATTCACCAAGATAGGCGTTCATATTTAGATATAAGTACAATTCTATAACTTCCTTTACATCACTTTGAACATAGATTGTTGCTTTTTCAGGATCCAAACCTGCAGCCAAATATTCCGCAAGAATTTGACGGACATTTCCTTGCAAATTTTCTGGAGTCGGATGTGTTGTAAGTGAATGTAAATCAGCTATAAAAAAATAGCAATTATATTCATTCTGCATGGTGATGAAGTTCTTCAGAGCACCGAAATAATTTCCTAAATGTAGGTTTCCTGTAGGGCGAATGCCACTTAAAACTGTTTCCATTATACTAAAGACGTTGTATTTAAATTCCCCAAACTAACTGTTATCATTCGTTCTGTATCACTGCGTTCCCAGCGACTTACAATCTGCAAGTGAATATTGTACACACTCAAACTAGTTTCCTTTGAATGTATTTCCCCAATTTTCAACACATCTGAGTTTATAATCCCCGACTCACGGGAAATTTTTCTTCCAAAGATGGCATCTTCATGTTCATCAAGAATCTGAGTGTCGTAACTTCCTTGTATTTCGTAGATGTTTGCAATATCGTCAATAGAAATCAACTGAAGATTTTCCATACCGTCGATATTTAACGTGAACCAGTCATACACATTCTGATCAATAATACATCTGTTCAATGTATCTTTACTTAAAATGCGTGCATTATTAATGATTGCACGTCCGTAATGACTCTTATCAAAATAATATAACTTATCGTATGTTATTGCATATCGAATACTTGCACCACCAACAATTTTCCTCAGCTTTGGATACAAATGGAACGAATTATATGTTCGTAGAACTATCGCGAAATTACATGCGAACAATAAAGCATGCAAAGGATTATCAAACATTATATAACCACCATCACCTGTACTGATGAAGTTTTCCTCAAATTCATCTTTTGTATATTTCTGGAACAAAAACGCATGGTTTTTAAAGCACATATCTATTGTTTCCCGAAACAATAACTTAAACATACAAGGCACTAATGTTTGTGCAAACTCCTCGTAAGAACTATATTTATAGATATCAATTCCTAATACGGCCTTTCTATTCACCTGACCATAATTAACATACTTCTGAAGTTTCTCAAGCAAATCTTCTTCTTTAGGAATTAGATTCACTTTTTCAAAAACATACTTGTCATCAGTATCTTTCAAAATCCGAAGAACTTTTTCAAAGTCAAGAGTGTGAACCGTTTTATTCATAAGTCTCTAATTTCTGCAAAAGTAAAATTTAATTTGCTATTATAAAAAAGACAAACACTTTTTATACATAATTTCTATGCAAATCTTATATTTTTGCATCATATAAAATTCAAAAAGAATGTTTGTAGAAAACGAATGGAAAATCATTGAGAATGATTTCAATAAAGACCGACACATGATTGCTGAAAGTGTTTTCAGCATTGGTAATGGTCACATGGGACAACGTGCTAATTTCGAAGAGGCTTATTCTGGAAAAACATTACAGGGCAACTACATTGGAGGTGTGTTTTTCCCAGATAAAACACGTGTAGGCTGGTGGAAAAATGGTTATCCAGATTACTTTGCAAAAGTTATTAACGCTCCAACATGGATAGGAATACACACGTGGGTAAATGGAAATCTACTTGATTTAGCCGCAGTTAAGATTTCATCTTTTGAACGCATTCTTGACATGAAACAAGGCATTTTATCAAAAAAATGTAATGTGGAAATGCCAGACGGAACGCAAATCTGTATCTCAAGTGAACGTTTTGTAAGCATGGTTGACGTAGAAATTGGTGCAATAAAATATTCACTTACTGCGAAAAACAAAGGTTGTAACATTACCCTAAAATCATTCATTCAATCAAAGGTTTTCAATCAAGATTCCAATTACAACGAATGTTTTTGGGAATCAATATCTGGCAGAAGCAACAAAAACGAAATTGTTGCCGTTGACAAAACAAAGAAAACAGTGTTTGATGTTCCTCAGTTTACCATTGCCACCGCTATCCGAAACAAATATTCACAAAAGGTTGCAACTACAAACGAAATTGAAGAATTGCAACTTAGCGAAACTGCAAATTTATCTTTACAAGAAGGGGAAACTTTCACACTAGAAAAATACGCTGCACAAGTATCTTCAATGAATTACAAAGATGAGGAACTTGAACAAACTGCACTACAACGAGTAACCGCAGCAGAAGCTAAAGGTTTTGATTCACTCTTAGCAGAGCACGCAAACAAATGGGCTGAAAAATGGAAACAAAGCGATATCGTTATAAGTGGAGACGTAAAAGCTCAACAAGGTATCCGTTTCAACATTTTTCAACTTCAACAAACATATACCGGAGATGACAGCCGTCTCAATATTGGTCCAAAAGGTTTCACCGGCGAGAAATACGGAGGTGTAACTTATTGGGACACAGAAGCTTTCTGTTTTCCATTCTATCTTTCCACATCTCCAGAAGCTGTTTCACGAAATTTGTTGCTTTACCGCTACAAACAGCTTCCACGAGCAATTAAAAATGGCGAAAAACTTGGCTTTACCAAAGGTGCAGCATTGTATCCTATGGTAACTATGACAGGAGACGAATGTCATAACGAATGGGAAATCACTTTTGAAGAAATTCACAGAAATGGTGCAATTGCCCACGCAATTTACGATTACGTTACTTACACCGGAGACAAGGCTTATCTCGTTGACTACGGTTTGGAAGTTCTCATTGGTATTTCACGCTTTTGGTCTCAACGCGTGATTTTATCTCCTATCAAACGTAAATACATGATTTTAGGAGTTACAGGTCCAAACGAATACGAGAATAACGTTTCAAATAACTGGTACACAAACTATTTTGCACAATGGTGCTTAAAATACACCTTGGAAACTATCAGTTGGGCAAAACGAGTTGCCAACGAACAGTACCAAGAGTTAGCAAAACGCATTTCTTTCGAAGAATTAGAAATCTCACGTTGGTCCGACATTGCCCAAAACATGTATCTTCCAACAGATGAGAAATTTGGAATCATTCTACAGCAAGACGGCTATTTAGACAAAGAGCCACTCACTGTTGCTAATCTTCCAGCTGATCAACGTCCTATAAATCAACATTGGTCTTGGGATAGAATCTTACGTTCACCATACATTAAACAAGCCGATGTTGTACAAGGACTCTACGTTTTTGAAAGCGATTTCCAGGAAGAGACAATCAAGAAGAATTTTGATTTCTACGAAGCACGATGCGTTCACGAATCATCTCTTTCTCCATGCATCCATTCCGTTGTTGCATCGAAAATTGGAAATGAAGAGAAAGCCTACGAACTATATCTACGCACAGCACGTCTTGACTTAGACGATTACAATAAAGAAGCACATGAAGGTCTTCATATTACAAGCATGTCCGGTTCTTGGCTTGCAATAGTAAAAGGTTTCGCAGGAATGAGAGTAGCACAAAATTCTATTTCCTTTAATCCTTACATTCCAAAAGGCTGGAAATCATACTCATTCTCTATCAACTACCGAAATGCTGTGTTAACAATGACAGTCTCTTCAAAGAAGATTGAGATAAGTCTTTCTAACGGATTCATTTCTAATTTGAGAGTCTTTGACGAAGAATATCAAATGAAAGCTGGAGAAAAATTACTTATTGATATTAAAAAGAAAAAATAATGAAAAAAGCCCTGATTATTAGTGGAATCACCATCATTGTATTATTTACAGCAATAGCTTTAGCTATTTCTCCAATTGCAGAATACTTCATAGAGAAAAACTCTAAAGACTTAGTTGGACGAAAAATATCAATGGAAAATCTGTCGGTAAATATTTTCTCCGGCAGCTTAAAAATTGATGATTTCACATTATATGAATCAGACGAAACTACTTCATTTGTTTCTTTTAAATTTCTTGATGTAAATGTCAACATACTCGGACTTTTAGCGAACAAACTTGAAATTGAACACATTCTTCTTTCCGAAGCAAACGTTCGCGTAATTCAAGACGGAGACTATTTTAACTTCAACGATATTATTGATTTCTTTTCTTCTGATTCTACAGAAACAGAAACTGTCGAAGATGAAAATCCTCTTGCTATCATCATCAACGATATTCACTTAGAACACAGTTATTTAAGCTATCAGGACAAAGAAGTCGGAAGCGAATGGAACTTAAAAGACATTTCCATTATTATTCCAGGAATTGATTTATCCGATTTGCAGGCTGATATGGGATTAAAACTTGATTTCACAAATGGAGGACAATTAGCAACTAAAATAAAATACGATACAGATAAAGCTTTGTATGATTTGGAGCTACATATTAAAAACTTTCATTTGTCCCCTATCCTACCTTATCTGCAACAATCGCTATTGGTAGATAATCTTGAAGGTATATTTTCTTCAAACCTTTCAATAAAAGGATCTACAGAACACATTATGGAATTAGATGTAAATGGAAACATTCTTATTTCTGATTTTAATGTGTTTGATGCTCAAAATCAAGCAATTGCAACATTCGACAGTATTTATACAGAAATAAAACACGTTGATCTCAACAAAAATTTAGTAGAACTCAATTCGTTACACATCAATGGTTTATCGTCCCATTTCGAATTTTTCAAAGATGGTTCTGATAATTTCACGAAACTATTTAAAGAAGAAGAAAACCAATCCATTGATTCCAGCCAAGCAACAGCAGAATCTAAGGATGACACATATTTTCTTAACATAAAAGATTTGAAAATCGTAAACGCAAATTTTAATTACATCGACAACACACTTCCACAACAGTTCAACTACGATATAAGTAATATCTGCCTTGATGCGACCAATTTCAGCCTTGACAAAACAAATAATGTGAACATCACCGCACTTCTGCAAAAAACAGGAAAATTAAAAATCAAATGGATTGGTAGTATTGAAGACATCTCTAATCAAAATATCACAGTTACATTAAACAATCTTGATTTAAAACCGTTTACTCCATATTCATTATCAATGTTTGGTAATCCCATAACAGACGGACATATCTCAATACAAAGCCAAAACATCATAACCAATAATAATCTTATTGGAACAAATAAAATCAATATGTATAATCCGAAAATCGGAGAAAAAGATAAATCTGTACAATCGGAATACAATATTCCTTTAAAAATGGGAATTTATATTTTAACAGATAAGAATGGCAAAGTTGACTTAGATCTACCGATTTCGGGAAATATTGATTCGCCGGATTTTTCATACGGGAAAATCATTTTAAAAACGTTAGGAAATCTTCTCGTTAAAGTTGCAGCATCTCCATTTAATGCACTAAAAAATGGTAGTGAAAACATTGAGGAGATATACTTCTCGGCAACAGCGACAGAATTCACAGACGAAGAATATTCTCAGTTTGCGAAACTAGGAAACATTCTCCGTGAAAAACCTGAGCTAAAACTTCAACTGACTCAGAATTTACTGTACACCAATGCAATAACAGAATATTGTTTAACAGAGTTGAAGAAAAACATGGCAATTCAGGACAGCAGTAATTCCATCAATGAATATAACGCCAACGATTTGTTGGTGAAAGAAAAATATCTTTCAATCCCAACCAAATCGCCTGAACTTACAGCTTTTGCGAACAAACTCATGAGCGAAAAAGGATTAAGCATCAACAATAAACAGACAAACGAAGAGAAAGCTGTATTAATCTATAGCAACGAAATGAAATCCATAATTGAGAAAGATATGAATTGGAGAAATTCCTTAATTCAGAATTACTTAACAAATCAATGTTCTATAGCAGACTCATCATTAATCATGTCTTCATATTTGATTGAAACCGATACGGTAAAAAAATTCAAAGACAACTATAAAGTTGAATGGAGATTTGAATAAAAAGATTCGTAATTTTGTAAATATATTTTCCGGAAATGAAGATTAAACAGTTCGTATTCAACCATTTTGCAGAAAACACATTTGTTATTATTGATGAAGAAACATCTTCATGCGCAATTATAGATCCTGGCTGTTTCCGAAATACAGAAAGACAAGAATTACTGTCTTTTCTTAATGAAAACAATCTTATTCCTGAAAAAGTACTCTATACACATTGTCATATTGACCACACTTTTGGATCACGATTTTTAGCAGAAACGTTTCCTAATATAAAATTCTATGCTCATCAAGCTGAACAACATTTCATAGACGGAGCAATAGAACAAGGACAAATGTTTGGAGTAACAATAGAACAACCACCGTCAATTGGTCATTATCTTTTCGACGGAGAAACTATTTCTGTAGGTAACATTCAATTTAAAGTAATTCATACACCAGGACACTCGCTTGGCTGCGTATGTTTTTACTGTGAAAAAGAGAAAATTGCATTTACCGGAGACACACTTTTTGCAAACTGCATAGGAAGAACAGACTTCTATGGAGGAAGTTATGAGTCAATTCTTAACTCATTAAAAGATAAACTTTTACTTTTACCAGAAGACACAAAAGTCCTTCCTGGACACGGTCCTTACACCACAATAAGAGAAGAGAAAAACACAAATCCATATATACAATGAAGAAAATTTTAAGCATTGAAACCGCAACAACCGTCTGTTCTGTCGCTATTCACGCAGACGGAACTTGTATTGCCGTTAAGGAAATACAAGAACAAAATGCTCATTCAGAAAAACTTACAGTTCTTATTGAAGAAATTCTACAAGAGCAGAAATTACAAGTATCCGATTTAAGTGCCATAGCAATTTCCAAAGGTCCTGGATCATACACAGGATTACGTATCGGTGCATCAGTAGCAAAAGGCCTTTGTTACGCTTGTTCCCTACCTCTTATAACCGTCGATACTCTTCAAGCAATAGCATTAGAATGCAAAAACAAAATAAACATCGACAGTCCTGAGAATGTTTACATGCCAATGATTGACGCAAGAAGAATGGAAGTTTACACATCGCAATGGGACTCAAACATGAACACTCTTCAAGAAACTAACGCGTTAATCGTTACAGAAGAAACAAACAATATTTTTGATTCCACAAAACATTACTTTTTGTGCGGTGACGGCAGCAAAAAATGTCAGGAAACACTTAAAGGAAAAAACATATCATTTATCAACAATATAAAAGCAACAGCAAAAACTATTGGTGATATCGCAAGCACCATGTACGACAACAAAGATTTTGCTGATATTGCATATTTTGAACCATTCTATTTAAAAGAATTTCAGGCTACAACCCCAAAGAAATTGTTATAAATGACAGAAGCTTTTTTGCAGTATGTCTGGCAACATCAATTGATTTGCCTGGACAAACTATATACTATTGATAACGAAAAGATTACCGTTATAAAAACAGGAACTTTCAACACAAATGCAGGCCCAGACTTTTTAAACGCTAAAATAAAAATTGGCGATACTGTTTGGGCAGGAGACGTTGAAATACACATTAAATCAAGTGATTGGTATGTACATAAACATCATACTCAACAATCATACAACAGTGTTATTCTGCACGTTGTTGCTACATGTGACAAGAAAGTTCTTTCTGAAAAAGGTATGAATATACCAACACTAGTTATCCCAATCCTACCACATATATCTCTAAACTACAAGAATTTAAGCAATATCTCGAGTGATATTCGATGCAGTAGTCATTTACGAAATATCGATTCGTTCAAAATCACAATGTACTTGGAACGATTAACTGCGGAGAGATTTGAAGAAAAAGCAATGTACATCAAAAATCTATTCCATGAAAACACAAATGACTGGGACGAAACATGTTATCAACTATTAGCAAAAAATCTTGGTTTTAAAGTTAACAGTGATGGATTTGAATTGTTGGCAAAGTCACTGCCACTTCGCATTATAAAAAAACATACAGACAATTTATTTCAAATAGAAGCCCTTTTATTCGGACAAGCAAATCTTCTGAACAACAATAGTTCCGAAGAATATGAGAAGTCGCTATTTAAGGAATATTGTTTTCTACAAAAAAAATATAATTTAACTCCGATTAGCTCAACATGGTGGAAATTCGCAAGAATGAGACCATATAATTTCCCAACAATAAAAATATCTCAACTTGCGAATATTTTATTTTCAATCAATTACTTAACCACTTTTATAGTTGAAGCAAAATCAATAAAAAAAGTTTCTAATCTATTTAACTGTCAAACTGATTCTTTTTGGGAAACCCATTACTCGTTCAATAAACAATCACCCAAACACACTACCTATTTAGGAAAGCAAGCAATTGAAACACTTCTTATCAATACAATTATTCCATTTTTATACACATACGGAAAAGAACATAACAACGAAGAACTAAAGCAAAGAGCTTATGATTTTCTAATAAGTATCAAACAAGAGAATAATTCAATTGTAACTAAATGGAAAGAATCTGGTATAAAAATATCAAATGCCTTTGACACGCAGGGACTTCTTCAACTTTATAACTGTTACTGTAAAAAAGGACTTTGTACACGTTGTTCCATCGGACATATTGTACTAAATCGGAAATCACAATAGATTCAAAGCCTTAGCTTTCTCGAAAAATAATTCTATTGCTTGATATTTTTCGTTGTTTAAACTAAACTCAACACTTTGATGCAGATAATTATGAATATCAAATGAAAACGACTTATTGGTAAAGCGAATTGCTTCATCTATATGATTAATTCCGTACTCACAGGCTGAATCAAAATCCTGAATAAAGGATTCCGACAATTTTTTATTTGCAACCCAGGCGGCAAACACAAATGGCAGTTTGAATGCATTATACCATTCTGAGGCTAAATCATATACATACTCAAACTTTGCAGCATTATTTAAAGCCCGATCTCCAATTATAACTTTTGCAGAAGAATCGCCTAAAAATTCATATCCTTCATTCCCCATTTCAAATTTCGGTGATATATTCCACACATATTTTGCAAGAATCTGAACAAGGATATTTGACGTTTTTGACTGATAATCAAGTGTTATTCTTTCAATTTTATCTAAAGGGACATTTGAACACAGCAAGACAGAATCAACTCGTTTTGTTGCACTAATACAATATTTTGAAATTATTTGTGCATTAGGTATTAAAGGAATAGCACCTACAGAAATGATTGATAAATCAACCTTATTATCACATAACATTCCTGCTACTTGCGAAGGATAACCATAAGAAAAAACAGCAAGACTCTGCAAAGCCTTGCTGTTTAACAATCCATATGTAAAAGGTATCGTATTGCTATAATTAATAATCGAAACCCTAGTCTTCATTACTTAGTTGCAATCAAAGTTTGCCCGCCACGTACTTTTTGATTTAGATTCACCACAACATTTAAGTCCTTTGGAATAAACATATCAACACGCGAACCAAATTTTATAAATCCTAGTTCCTGACTTTGAGAAACCTCATCACCAACCTCAGCATACGTCACAATTCTTCGAGCAACCGCACCTGCAATCTGACGACATAAAATATTTCCACAGCTTGTCTCTAGAAGAATGGATGTTCTCTCGTTTTTTATAGATGATTTAGGATTAAAAGCAGGCAACTTAACACCATCATGATGATCGCTTTCTATAACCTTTCCTGCTATTGGATAACGATTTACATGCACATTTAAAGGGGACATGAATATAGATATCTGCTTGCAGTCACAATGCAAATAATCATCTTCAAAAACATCTTCGATAACTACAACTTCACCATCTGCTGGAGCTATCAAACCTTCGGAATCCTGAACCAAAACTCTTTTTGGTATACGAAAGAAACCTGCTATGGCAATGGTAAAAACTATTGACATGCCAACAAATAAAGACAACAACCATATAGGAGTTGCAATTTGCAGCAAATATAGGTTCAACAAGCAAAGAATGCCGAACACTAAAATTATAGTAGAATATCCTTCTTTATGTATTTTCACAACAGAGTCTTTTAAAATATTTGCAAATATGCAAAAAAAGCTGGAATTGAAAAAATAACACTGTCAAATCTGTCAAGAAAGCCTCCATGTCCAGGCATAATTGCACCAGAATCTTTTATTCCTAAATAGCGTTTATATTTAGACTCCACAAGATCACCTAACGTCGCAAATATCACAACTATCACAGCAAGTCCTACAAAAATAAAATCATTCATATACAAGGCAATACCAACAGACAAAAGTATTGTTATTAGCACACCGCCAATCAATCCTTCTATCGTTTTCTTAGGAGAAATCTGAGGACATAACAAATGTTTTCCAAAAAACATTCCCGAAAAGTATGCAAACACATCATTCGCCCAAGTAAACAAAAACAAACAGAATATCATTAATGCAGCATAATCTTGTCCATATCCTATACGGTACAAACAATCTTTCATAAAACAAGCCAACAACGTAAAAGGTACGCAAACGTATAGAATGCCACAAAAAGCAAATGATATCCTATGATAAGGTTCTTCATCCTCACGGAAAACTTCTACTGCAAACAACATTAATGCAAACAAAACAATAAAAGGTAATGTTGAGAATTTTCCTGCATACAAAGGAACGATTGGATATAAGTATAACGCAACAGCAAGCCCGTTCGAAAGAACTAAATCTACTGTTATATTCTTTACCTTCAAATTTTTATAAAACTCATTCAGTGCACATAACATAATCACACCAAACGCAAGAAAAAATACTGGTACAGTTGTAAACAATGCAGATAAAATTATTATAGCATACACAATTGCCGATGCAGTACGGATAAGAACTTTTCTCATTTTATTTTACAATTAAAACATAAAGATTTTTAGGACCATGAGCACCTAGAACAAGTGTTTTCTCAATATCCGAAGTTCTACTTGGACCAGTAATAGCTGTTACCTGAGAAGGGAACTTATTGCCATATTTTCCTTCTATCACATCTATACATTCTGCCAAATCAGGACATATTTGATTTGCATATGCCAGAACGATATGCGTTTCTGCAGCAGAAATCAGTCTTCTTCCTTCTATTTGTGCAGAGGAAACAAAAATACTTCCTGTTCTTGCAGCCAAAGCTTCACATGTAGTTAATGAAAATTTGGCTACACGTGCATATTCGCTATCTGTGTTATATGGTATGCTGTTTTTTTCTAAAATCTGCAATAAATCCTTATTGTTACAAAGCAGAACCTCTTCCCCAATAATTTCTTTTATACGAACAATGGCTGCATCAACAGATTCTACGACTTCAGGCTTTCCTGCAACAATTTTTAGTTTCTCACAATATACCTCACACAAATCACCCTCAGGCTGCACAAAATAATCCTTTGTTGAAACTAACTTTTCATATGTATCATATTGGGGATTTTTTTCCACAGATGCTAAATCACCCAATATTAAATCTCTATTTTTTTCAGATATTGACTTACTCATTGTCTTTTATTGTTTCTTCTACAATTTTTTGAGGTTCTTCAAACGGACGTTTTCCAAAGATTTTTTCCAAATCTTCACTAAAAATCACTTCACGTTCCAACAAAAGTTCTGCAAGACGGACAAATCCTTCCTGATTTTTTGTTAAAATATCATAGGCACGTTGATATGATTTTCTAATTATTTCCTGAGCCTCGGAATCAATCAATCTCTCCATTTCTCCACCATAAGGCTTTCCAAACGAATACTCGGATTGACCTGTGGAATCATAGAAACTTAGATTACCTATTTTGTCACTCATTCCATAATACTGAACCATTGCATAGGCCTGTTTAGTAACTTTCTCCAAGTCATTCAAAGCACCAGTTGATATTTTCCCAAAAGTGATTTGTTCTGCAACACGACCGCCTAGCGTTGCACATAATTCATCAAGAATTTGTTCTTTAGTTACTATTTGACGTTCTTCTGGCAAATACCAAGCAGCACCCAACGCACGACCACGTGGAATTATAGTAACTTTAATTAACGGATGTGCAAATTCTAAGAACCAACTTAACGTTGCGTGTCCAGCTTCATGAAACGCAATAGTTCTCTTTTCATCCATTGACATTATTTTATTACGTTTCTCTAAACCACCGACAATTCTATCTATCGCATCAAGAAAATCCTGCTTTTCAACCTTTTTCTTGTCATGACGTGCTGCAATCAAAGCAGCCTCATTACAAACATTTGCAATATCTGCTCCTGAAAAACCAGGTGTCTGTTTTGCAAGAAAAGACGCTTCTATGTCCTCTGCCAATTTTAACGGACGTAAATGAACCTTAAATATAGCTTCACGTTCTGGTAATTCCGGCAATTCAACGTTTATTTGGCGATCAAATCTACCTGCACGCAACAAAGCTTTATCAAGAATTTCCGCACGGTTTGTTGCAGCTAAAACAATTACACCCGAATCCGTACCGAAGCCATCCATTTCCGTAAGCAGCTGATTAAGAGTACTTTCTCTTTCATCATTTGTATTATATCCATTTTTCCCACGAGCACGTCCAATAGCGTCAATCTCATCAATAAATATAATACATGGAGCCTTAGACTTTGCTTCCTTAAACAAATCTCGTACACGAGCAGCACCAACACCAACAAACATCTCAACAAAATCGGAGCCTGCAAGAGAGAAAAAAGGAACACCAGCTTCTCCAGCTACCGCCTTTGCCAACAATGTTTTTCCAGTTCCTGGAGGGCCTACAAGCAAAGCACCTTTTGGTATTTTTCCTCCTAGTTCCGTATATTTCTTAGGATTTTTCAAAAAGTCAACAATCTCTCTAATTTCAACTTTTGCTTCTTCCAAACCAGCAACATCTTTGAAAGTTGTTTTCACTTTATCTTCGTTCTCAAACAATTTTGCGCGAGATTTACCAATATTGAAAATACCTCCGCCCATTCCGCCACCACTTCCAGAGCCTCCGCCCATTTTTCGCATAAAAAACATCCACATTACCAGTAATAATACCAACGGCATTATCCATCCAATAATTTCACCGATATAATTATGCTTTGTCTGATATTCAATATTTACGTTCGTATTTTCAATTTTCTTTTCGAAATTGTCAACAGAACCAATCGTCATAGTATAATCAGGATTATTCTTACCATGACCGACACTATTAGCTGTTAAATAAATATCAACATACTCTCTATTAACAACAACCACTTTTTCGATTTCTCCATTACGTAATTTTGCATCAAATTCCGTTGAAGAAATTTTCTTTGGACTTCCGCTAAAATCTACAAAACTAAAAACGGCAAAGGCAACTAGCAATATCACATAAAGCCAAACATTTCCACCTCCATTTACGTTTTTAGGATTTTTAAAATTCTTAAAATCCGGATGTCCAAACGGGTTGTGTTTAGAATCTTTCTTTTCGTTCTTTTGTTGGTTATTAGTATTTTTTGATTCTTCTGCCATAAATTCTTATTGTTCGTTAGGATAATCTTTTCTTATACAATCTGCCCACAAGTCCTCCAGTTTATAGAATTCGCGAACATGAGGTTGAAAAACATGAACAATCACATCGCCATAATCAAGAAAAATCCACTCTGCATTTTCCTGTCCTGCACTTCCCCACACTTTCTCTCCTATTTTTTTACGAGTATAATCTTCCACTTCATCAGCAATTGCATCAACCTGAGTTGATGAATCACCCTCACAAATCACAAAAAAGCGACAAATTGCATTATCTATCTTTTTAAAATCAAGAGTTACAATATTTTTACCTTTCTTCTCCTGAATTGCTTCTACAATTGTTTTCACCAATTGGTTCACAGTTACTTTCGCCATTTTGTATCTTTCTATAAAACGTTACAAATATACAATTTTCCACCCATCAAAAATCTGTGTATAATAGATATTTTTGGCGTATTTGTCGAAAAGCATTCAAATCGTCTTCCCAAGACTTTCTAATTTCTTCTTCGGACAAACCTGATTCAATTGCTTTCTGTAATTCTGTTGTTCCAGCTAATTTTGTAAAGAAACTATTAAAAAACGGCTCAGAACCGCCATAATTTTTGTACGCATCAAGCCAAACGGAAATATTTAATCTTCCACAATCAAAACCTCCCCCTCTCAAATTTTTTCCATAACATGTTTCCCCTTTATATAATGGATTCGACGCACCTTTTCTGCTTTCTGGCACAAAAGAGAAATCTTTTTCCTTAAATTGAGGATGTCCATAAACCTGAAATGGAAATTCAGTCCCACGGCCAACACTGATTCTTGTTCCCTCAAAAAGACAAAGTGTTGGATAACAACATATTGCCGTCATATTCGGCAAATTTGGAGAAGGAGGAATTGGAATAGCATAATACGTACCATGTTCATAACCATCGCATGTTACTACATGCAAATCACATTGCACGCCATTTTTCAACCATTTTTCTCCATTTACCATCTGAGCATATTCTGCAATTGTCATTCCATGCGCTATTGGAACAGGGTGCATTCCTACGAATGAAGAATATTCCTGTTTTAAAACAGGACCATCAATAAATTCAGTAGGATTCGGTCTGTCCAAAACCCAAAATGAAACATTATTTTCCGCACAAGCCTCCATAACATAATGCATTGTTGATATATACGTATAAAAACGAACGCCAACATCCTGAATATCAAATACCACAACATCAATTCCCTGCAAATCTTCCACAGTAGGCTTTTTATGTTTTCCATATAACGAAATCAGTGGTAATCCTGTTACTTTATCAATTCCATCATTTACTGCTGCACCAGCATCCTCCACACCACGAAAACCATGTTCCGGAGTAAATATTTTCTTCACAGATATTCCGCTTTTTAAAAGAGTGTCAACGAGATGCGTGTTTACAACCATTGATGTTTGATTTCCTACTACAGCAACATTTTTCCCCTGCAAGAAAGGTAAATAAACTGGCATTCTTTCTGCACCAACCTTCACCGAAGCAAGCTCCATATCTTCTACATTTTTTTCTTCTTTTTCTTTCGTATTTGTTTTTAAACAAAACGCACAAAAAAACAGAGAAATCAAGCAAACTAAAGTGATTATCAGATTAAATCGTTTCATATCAAACTATTTCGTTATTTTTGCAATGCAATAATATCATTTTGAACACAGAACTTTACATAGCAAAACAAATTTTACCGCATAAAGATACGGCAAATATTTCAAAGCCAATTGTAAATATAGCAATAATTGCAATTGCACTTGGTTTAGCGGTCATGATGATAGCCATTTCTGTTATCGTTGGCTTCAAATCAACTATATCTGAACAGATTTTCGGTTTCTCTTCTCACATTGAAATTGTAAATTTCGACACAAACAACTCTTTTGAATCGTTACCAATTACTACCGACCAAGCAATAATAGAAAACATAAAAAAAGAAGATGCCGTTGTTCATATACAAACCTACGCAACAAAACCTGCATTAGTAAAAGTAAACGGTACCGCAAGAGGAATCGTAGTAAAAGGAATTGACTCCACATACAATTGGGACTTCATAGAAAAACATCTCGTTGAAGGAAAGCGAATTGAATTCCCCACCGACACAACTACCGACAATGTAGTCATATCAAAAACACTTGCCAATCTTTTACAACTCTCTATTGGTGACAAATTTATTACATCTTTTGTTCCTAACGATTCTCACAAAAAAGTTCGCAAACGCAGTTTTTTTGTGACAGGAATCTATGAGACACATCTTAATGAGATTGACGACAGATTTATTTTAATTGACATGCGGCACATTCAAAATCTAAACAACTGGGAATCAAACCAATGTACCGGATACGAAGTCTTTCTTAAAAACTATAAAAATCTTGATTTTCACAAGGAAACTATACAAGGAATTATAGGTTTTGATATAACACCAGATGCACAAAAACTTCGTGTTCAGACATTAAAAGAAACAACTCCGCAAATTTTTGACTGGCTTTCATTACTCGACATGAATGCCTGGTTAATCATTGCATTAATGATTTTAGTAGCAGGAATGAATATGATTACCGGGCTTCTTGTTATTATTCTTGAAAAAACAACAATGATTGGTGTTTTAAAAGCTCTTGGAACAGCAGACTTCAGTATACGAAAAATCTTCATTTTTGTAGGAAGCCTACTAATTACCAAAGGACTTTTCTGGGGTAACATCATTGGTCTTGGATTATGCTTAATCCAATATTATTTTCATATTTTCACACTTGATCCAACGATTTATTTCATGTCATTTGTACCTATTAAATTTAAATTTCTCTACATAATTCTATTAAATGTCGGAACATTTGTTTTAACATCGGCAATGCTGATTTTACCGTCTATTTTGGTAACAAAAATCTCCCCTGCCGAAGCAATCCGTTTCGATTAATTCAATTATAGCTTAATATCAACCTTCATTTTGCAATTAATTGTATTTTTGTACACAATTTTTTATAAAATGGAAATATACAACAACGGACTTTCCTCAAAATCAGACGGTTCCTACCAAAAAACGGAATCTTTTGATGATAAGACAACAAATAGATTAGCTGAACTCTACAAAGAGTCACTTTCTTTACTTGGCGAAAATGTAGATAGAGAAGGTTTATTAAAAACTCCTTTACGGGTAGCAAAATCTATGCAGTTTCTAACGCAAGGATATAACTGTGACCCAAAAGAAATTCTTCGTTCCGCTATGTTTAAAGAAGAATATCAACAAATGGTTTTAGTAAAAGATATTGAAATCTATTCTCTTTGCGAACATCATCTGCTTCCTTTTATAGGTAAAGCACACGTTGCTTATATACCTAACGGATACATTACCGGTTTAAGCAAAATTGCACGTGTTGTTGAAGTTTATGCCCGCCGCCTACAAGTACAGGAACGTTTGACTGTTCAAATTCGTGATTGTATTCAGGAAACATTAAATCCTCTTGGAGTTGCTGTAATTATTGAAGCGCAACATTTATGTATGCAAATGCGAGGCGTACAAAAACAAAATTCTACAACAACTACATCTGCTTTCACAGGAGCTTTCAACAGAAAAGAAACACGCGAAGAATTTGTTCATCTTGTAAATGCAAAACTACATTAACTAAAAACTTACCCGCAATGAGAGCTGTTATCCAGAAAGTATCACACGCTTCGGTTACTATTGATGGAAAAATAAAATCGGAAATACAAAAAGGATTTTTAGTGCTACTTGGTATTGAAGATGTAGATACTGAAGAAGACGTAAAATGGCTTTCCGGAAAAATTGCACGTATGCGTATATTTGAGGACGAAAATGGTTTAATGAATCTGTCACTAGATGATGTTCAGGGAGACATTCTTTTAGTAAGTCAGTTCACACTTTTCGCAAGCACAAAAAAAGGAAACAGACCTTCGTTTATCCGTGCTTCACGTCCAGAAAAAGCTATACCGATGTATGAATCATTCATTCAACAACTTCAGAGCGAAATTAAAGGGACCGTTCTTACCGGAGAATTTGGAGCAGACATGAAAGTAGAACTTCTTAACGATGGCCCAACGACCATTATCATTGATACACAAAATAAAGAGTAACAGCTAATTACATTTTATTTTCATAATACGTTCCGTTTTCTCTGTTACCGAGAAGTTTTGACTGATTCTAAAACCCACAAGCCACACAATTTCTCCATTAGATTCTAGAACTAAAACCTTTTGTTTTTCCAACAAAGGTATTTTTGTATCAATAAGAAAATCACTAACTTTTTTCTTTCCTTTCATTCCAAACGGAATGAACCAATCCCCTTTCTTCCATACGCGAAGAGTTAACGGGAATTTCAGTTTATCAAAATCTAAAGATGCAATCCTGCAATCTTTTTCCACTACAAACATATCTTTTGTTAGAATCTCTGTTTGTATTTGTTTTTCCAGAATCTCATATACACCTGGATTTTCAGAGATATTTATCTCCTGAAGTGCTGAATCCAAAGATTTTTGCTCCACATAGAGTTTCATCCTATCATGGACTACAACATAATTATCTGATTCAAACTTTTTACCTGCCTGACTACCAATTGACAGAAAAATTTGACTTACTACATCTGAATTAAATCCATAGGGATGCAGAAGTTCAAACAATACTGTCTGTGGATTGTCAAACAACAGTAATTTTTCTTCATCGACAACAAATCCGTTTTGTGTGTTTATACAACAGGTCAGTCTCCGTTCGTCTATTGCCTGATTATAAATGACTTGTGCCTGTTGTAAGTTTGAAATACTTGTCATTATCGAATCAAAACAGTTGGGCTGAATTTTTTGTAGTTCAGGGAGTATAATGTTTCGAATTTTATTACGCATATAGTCATTCTCCAAATTAGAAGAATCCACCCTAAAACGTAACTGACTTTGATGTGCAAAATCTTCAATATCTTTTCTTAGAAAACCTAGCAACGGACGAACAATATTTCCATTTTTCATAGGTATTCCTGTCAAACCTTTCAAGCCTGCAGAACGCAATAAATTAATAAAAAAGGTTTCTATCGTGTCATTCAAGTTATGAGCAATCGCCAACTTAGTATATTGGTTTATTTTACAAACCGTATCAAACCATTCGTAACGGAGTTCACGCGCTGCCATTTCAATAGACAATTTCCTTTCCTTTGCTACGGTTTTAGTATCAAAAGAACAAACGTGAATCGGGATATTTTTAGCATTTGCATAATCTACAACAAAGTTCTGATCTCCATCAGATTCATCTCCACGCAAATTGAAGTTGCAATGAGCAACTGCAACACTGTATCCTAACTCAAACAGGCTCTGAATCAACGTCATAGAATCCACACCTCCACTTACTCCAACTAAAATTTTATCTTCTTTTGTAAGAAGATTATGTTTCTCAATTGTTGCTCGCAGTTCCAGTAAAAACTTTTGTCGTTCCATAACTAATTCGTCCTATATTCGGGAATATCATCCAAAAATTTGTAGGTTTTATTTTCAGCATCGATTTCGCAAACAAAATGCTCCAAACCATTGGTTACAAGCAAATATTTTGACTTTAACAAAATATTATACTGAGCAATCTGTTCAAACACTGCCTGTGTAATCTTAACTTCAGGAGCTTTACACTCCACGACAAGACGTACATTTGCAGAAGAATCGTAACAGACAATATCAGCCCGACGCTGCATTTTTTGTATCTCCATTCCAACTTCTACTCCCATTAACGAAGCCGGATATTTTTTTTGTTTTAGTAAAAAATGAACCACATGCTGACGGACCCATTCCTCCGGAGTTAGTTTCACATATTTTTTCCGAATTTCATCGAAAATACATGGCAAGTCTTTTTCCTTTTTCAAACGAAATTCGCAAGGAGGAAGATTTAATTCGTACATTTTTACTACTTTTACAAAGCAAAGTTACAAATAACTTTCTATCAGTCATCATTATGGAATACAAAGATATAATTGCAGAATTGCAAAAAAAAATCTATCGCCCAATCTATATTCTTCATGGCGAAGAACCTTATTATATCGATAAAGTATCCGATTATATCGAACAAAACATTCTAACCGAAGACGAAAAAAGTTTTAACCAAACAATTGTTTATGGTAAAGACACTTCTGCAGAAGGTATCAACTCTATTGCAAAACGATATCCAATGATGTCTGATTATCAGGTTGTTATTGTTAAAGAGGCACAAAACGTAAAAGATCTGGCCGACCTAAAATACTACGCCGAAAATCCTTTGAAATCAACCATCCTTGTAATTTGTCACAAATACAAGAAAATTGATGCAAAGCTTAGTTTCATAAAATTAGTCGAGAAAAATGGATGTGTTTTAAAATCAGACAAAGTTGCTGATTATAAACTAAGCCAATGGATTGTTGATTTTCTTTCGGCACAGAAAATCTCTTACGACCATGATATTCCACCTCTTCTTGCAGACTATATCGGCAACGATTTGCAACGTATTTCAAATGAGATTGACAAATTAAAAGAATCAATTCCTGGCTTAAAAAAAATCACTAAAGATATTGTAGAGCAAAACATTGGAATAAGCAAAAACTACAATGATTTCGAACTGATGGATGCTTTCGGCAAACGTGACGTTGAAAAAATATTTCGTATTCTAAAAGTTTATTCAAGCAATCCGAAAGACAATCCTCCTCAACGAACAATACCTCTGCTATTTAATTATTTCAAAAGTTTATTTTTGATGTATTATATGCCCGGTAAAAGTGATGCGGAGATTGCTTCTGTACTTAGACTCAATCCATATATCGTTTCTATCAATTATCGTCCCGCACAAAGAAATTACACTGCAATGAAACTCTTTCAGATAATTTCGATTATCCGGGAATATGATATGAAAACTAAAGGTGTTAACAGTGGAGCAACTTCTCCTACGGAACTAATGCGCGAACTTGCAATAAAGATTCTTGCGTAATGAAGCGCATACTATATATCGTTCCTCATCGTCCAAATCGTAGTCCTGGACAACGTTTTCGTTGTGAACATTTCATTCCTGTTTTAAAAGACCGCGGATATGAGATAACTTATTCTAACATCATTTCGAAATGGGACGATTTATATTTTTACCAAAAAGGTAAATATCTTGTTAAAGCATTCATTTTTTTTAAAGCATTCTTACATAGATGTTATGATGTTTTAAGAGCAAGAAATTACGATGCAATATTCATTTACCGCGAAGCCTTTATGATAGGGAGTACCTTTTTTGAAAAAGGACTTGCAAAAAGTAAGAAGCCAATTATATTTGACTTCGACGATTCTATATGGATTCAGGATATTTCCGACGGAAACAAAAATTTATCCTGGATGAAAAATGCCTCAAAAACAGATGATATTATTCAATTGTCTAAATTAATTATCGTTGGAAATAAATATCTTGCAGATCACGCACTAAAACTCAACAAAAATGTAGTCATTATTCCCACTACTATTGACACAAATCATCATAAACCTACAGAAAAAACAGTAAACAATAAAATCTGCATTGGCTGGACCGGAAGCGAAACAACTATTAAACATTTAAAACTGATTATTCCTGTATTTAAACGGCTAAAGGAAAAATTTGCTGACAAAATCTCCTTTATCCAAATAAGCAATGTTGATTTTTCACTTCCTGAAATCGACCTTCACTTTATTCCTTGGAATGCAGAAACAGAAATTGCTGATCTTCAGAAAATAGATATCGGAATTATGCCGCTTCCCGATGATGAATGGGCAAAAGGAAAATGTGGTTTTAAAGGACTGCAATACATGGCAATGGAAATAGCAACTGTTATGTCTCCCGTTGGTGTAAACACAGAGATTATCGAAAATGGTAAAAATGGGTTCTTTGCCAGCACTGAACAAGAATGGTTTGATATTTTATGCAAACTAATTGAGGATCCACAGTTAAGAATTGAGATAGGGAAAAAAGGAAGAGAAACGGTAATAAAACGCTACTCTATTGACTCTCAGAAAGATAAATACTTATCCATTTTTAAAGAAATAACAAATTAATGGAAAAGAGTGACGCTCAAAATAAAAATATGGACATTTTTCTGAGCCGAATCCTTCATAAAAATCCTTAACACCTTCAATTTCAGATCCTTCAAAATCTAAAATCATCTGAGTTCCTGCATATTTTTGGATTACAAAATCTATTAATGTAAACATTGCTGACTTTTGTCTTCCTTCATTTGTACTTGCAGGAAACAAATAATACAACCGATTTTTTGTTTTTAAAAATATTGCCACCGCATACTCTTTTGAATCATCACAAACTAAATACGATTCAAAATCTACCTGTTCTAATATTTTCTTTATTGGTTTTTTATAACAAGAATATCGTTTCTTTTCATCCACAGATAAAAATGCTTCTATGGCAGCCTCTTTATCATACAATTGCCTGCACTGTAGATTTTTAGTTTGAGACTTTTTAATATTTCTTACAGTATTTATAGAATAGTTACTTCTTATGTCTGATAATGGTATCGATAAATCAAGAATATAATTTGCTCTTTCCTTACAAAAATCCATATACGGCATAGATAAACACAAACGAATACTTTTATACAAAGTTATTTCTTGTATGAACAGAGATTTTTCATAAGAACTCAATTCCCTCGAAGAAAAAATTGAATACTGTTGTGAGAAAATTGGCTGTACCAAATATTTGAAGAACAATTTTTGTTTTATCGGCAAAGGAAAAACAGCTTCATAATCATTTAAAATCAGTCCCTCCCAATTTGGACAAACGGTATCCAAAAAGCCCGAAAGAGCATAAACACTTGACTGAGATGAGTTATAAATCAATTCATCCCACCGCGATTTGTCTATGTCTTTATTTTTTATTTTCCTAATCACCTGCGTCTTGCTTTTTTCTTAGCTGTTCTTTTGCTCTTCCAAGGCATTTTATGCTGATTATATGCTTCCGATTTTTTCTTACTCTTCTTCATATTCTTTTGCGTCTTTTTATCTTGAATTTCTTTGTGATGTTTTTTGTATTCTTTCTCTTTACGCTTGTCTCTATGCCTAATCATTCGTTGCTGCTCCTTGTCTGAAGGCTGACTTTGCAATATTTGTGTTTCCTTTCTTACCTCCTCCTCTAATTCTTCATCATATTCCGCAGAATCATCTTTAGGAATAAAAGATTTTCTCTGTGCATCAGCAGCAGAACACAGCAATACAAGAAAACTAAAAACAAGAAGGAATCTTTTCATATAATTCATATTTTTACAAATGTAAAAAATAGATTGAAATGCTTTACAAACCATCTTTTCTAATTAGTTTCTTCTTTCTTGTATTTGCTTTATTCTCGTCTTGTGGAAAACACGACAATCCTGTTCCTGTAACAGGAATAAATTACAAGGTTCTTGATATTGAAAACAATCCACGATACGAAAATCTTAGAACAATAGGCGGTTCTGCTATATTAGAAACCGGCGTTGTCTGTACAGGATTCAATTGCAACGGGGTTGCTATTTACAGACAAAAAAATGACGGGGCTGTTGACGATTTTAAAGCCTACGACCGTACATGTACGTACGAAGCAAATGCATGTGCAATGGAAATTGACAAAAACTGGCCTTACGTTCTTGTTTGTCCATGTTGTGGTTCCGAATTTAACATGGAAGGCGGATACATGGAAAAAGGACCTGCAAAATACCCGTTACGTGAATTCAACTGCGATTTCTATAACGGAGACTTAAGACTTTATTGATTATTTAGTTTTTAAGAGTTCTTCTAAGGGAATATCTGTCATTTTTGTTATCTGGTTAAAGATGTGAAACATTACAATAACCAGAATTATTGTGCATGGAACTGCAATTACAGGAAAACTAAGTCCTGTTAATTTTCCAATTTCAGCTGTATATGCTTCCGTACCAGGTTCACTCTGCAGAATTATTCTTGCCAAGGTAAAATTTAAAACTGAAGATAAAAGAAATGATACAACAACCCAATAAGAAGACTTTTTAAACATCTCATTAAATTCCTCTCTCTTATTTCGTTCATCGAGCACAGAATAAACTCGACTTAAGTCTATAATTTCCTCGTTAAAAAGTAAAGACGAGACTAAATTACGGTCCATTTTTATAGAAACAAATATAAAGATTGAGATTATCAAAGGTATAGAAGCCTCTTTTATTGCCAATAACAATGGATTGAGTTCCAATAAACCAAAGGTACCTGTCAACAATACACTAATAAAACCAAGAACCGAAATAAAGTTTACCTTTTTTGCCCGAAAGAAATCACATATACCATAAATTAAAGGAAATAATAATGCGACACATAAACTATACTTCGGACCTAATGAAAATTGTCCTTCCGTACCATTAAGTTTTGTCATAATAAGTACAGGTATAACAATATTGCACAACAAATTAAGTATAATATTTTCTTTTTTCGGATTCGTTTTTGGTTCCATTATATTGAGTTTTGAGAAAAAAAAAGCACCTCTCATTTCTGGGAGGTGCTTTTTTAGATTAAAGTAAATTATTCTGCATATTCTACAGCAGTAAATTCATACTCTCTTGAATATTCCGGTTTTGCGATTTTAGACAAATCGTTTGCACTTGAACATATTACATAACCTTTGCTATCAACACCTTCATCGCCAACAGACAAATTCATATAATCAGCATAACCTGCTGCTACAGCACTTTGTGAAGCTAAAACCAAGATTTGAGGAGATGACAAATCTACTTCCCAAGTGTATGTACCAAATTTAACATTATAAGTCATTGTTCCGTTTTCACTGAAAGGAATACAGTTTTTAGCCTTAAAGATAACATTAGCACCAGTTGTTGGAGCACCTTTAGGATATGTTACCTTAATACCAGGTTTAGTACCTTCACTTTCGTAAATAATTTCATAAGAACCATTTTTTCCAGATGTACTCTTATTTACTTTCTTAGAGCCAAACTTAAATGTTATATCATAGTTTGTTGCACCTGCAGAGTTGTATGGATCTGAATCATCCCACAAATCTGTTTGAGTATCAATTACAGTGATTGAAAAAGGTCCAGCTTTTACTTCAGCATATTCTCCAGTTTCATAATCATAATTACGAGCCGTACAATATACTTGGAAAGGATTTCCAACCTCAGATATTGTACTATAATTATATGTTTTATAGTAATTTCCCAAACCACTTTTTGAAGATAATGCTAAACCTGTAGCACGTAATCCTGCATTATTCACAGTATCTTTAATCTGCTCTTTAGTCAAATCACGTTCTAAGTAATTGTGTCCAGGTTCTCCTGTCCAAACTACATAAGAATTTGCATCATTTGATTTTGCAACAAAATAAAGAACATCACTTAACTCAATTGTACTTGGATTTGCATTAGCTTTTGATAAATCTAAGATATTTTTTTCATAATCAGCTTTCAAATACCAAGCAAAATCTGCAGACTCTGGTTCTTGTACATGCTTACAAGAACTAAGTCCAAACATAACAGCTGCAATTGCTATACAATATTTTTTCATATTTCTTTCCTCCTATTTATTAATAACCAGGATTTTGTTTCAAATTACCACCAGCATGAAGAATTATTTCAGACTGAGGAATTGGCCAACGACCAAGAGTTGCCTCATTATACTGTATTGAATGACCAGAAATATCCTGTGTTCTGAACTTGCTTGTTTCTTCCCAACGCACCAAATCCCAATAGCGTTCTGCTTCACAATACATTTCAACACGACGTTCATGTTTCACCGCTTCTAAGTTAATTGAAGACAAGTTTGCAGGTGTAGCAGATGGAGTATAAGTATAACAAGCAGAAGATGAACCAGATTTTGAATAATCTAATTTTCTTGCACTATTACGGGCACGCTCACGTAACTCATTAACTAATTTTAAAGCCTCAGCTTCATGTCCACATTGAACACCAGCTTCTGCAGCGATCAACATAACGTCAGCCCAACGAAGAACAATGTTGTTCTTTCCTGAACACTGACTACTAAAACCACTGTTGCATAACAATGTACTCAACTGGCTTTTTTTCATACAATAATAACCTGTGTTCCAATCAACTTTTCCTATTGCATACCAACCTTCTCCACCAGATATATTTGCTGGTAAACACCAAGCTGCAGTATCCAATTTCAAACGATCTATTGACTTATCTATATCAGCATTTCCTGTACGAGGTGCAGCTACAATCATACTTGCACGGGCATCACCGTCTTCAAACTCATTCAACAAATCCTGTGTTGGCATTGCAAAACCATAACCCAAACCATCTTCTATTTGAGCTGCATTTGTTGCAGGATTACGATAATAACGCGGAGCAACATATACACATTGAATAGTACCATCACTTTGACGTCCGTATTTAGAACCAGCTAAGTATTGTACTGCAAAAACAACTTCTTTACTGTTTTCAAAGCTTTCTCCATAAATATCGAAAACATCCTGATAATGAGCTTGCAATCCGTATGTAGAACCATTTGCTTCTTCATACAAACCATATGCTGTATTGTAAGCATTTTCATAATCTTTTGAATTACTACAGAAATTTGCACGATACAAATAAGCTTTTGCTAAGAAAGCTCTTGCAGCACCATTTGTAACTTTACCCATTTCAGCTGTTTTTGGAAGATCACCTTTAATATCTTCCAACTCCTTAATAATAAAGTCATATTGTGCTTTTAACTGCTTACTACCGATATTGTCATCACCAGAAGCACGGTTACCAAGATTTTCTGCATCAGCTACCGAAACGGTTTTTTCAGCTAAAATTACAGGTCCAAAAACCTTAGTCAATTGGAAATAATACCATGCACGCAAGAAACGAACTTCTGCACGCATTTTCTTATAGTTAGCAGAAGTTTTTCCTTCTGTAGCAGACAACATTGCATTTGCACGAGCAATTGCAATATAACCAGCTTTCCAAATACCACTCATTACAGAACTTCTATCTGTAGCTTCGAACACAGCCAACTGTCCACTTTTGTCCCAGTCATCGCCTGTTGTGTAAGTTGATAATGTATTTGCACCACCACGTTCACAATCATCACTACAGATATCACCTATCTTCCACAAAAATTCATCATGCATTTCGAACCAGCCAAGTGGATCGTAAACTGCATTCACTGCCAACTGACATTGGGCAGGATCATTATAATACGTTGCACTACTAGACACTCCAAGAGGATCCTTAGTTATGAAATCTTTACTACAAGAACATAACCCTAGTGCTACTATTATTGCGATTGTTACTTTTTTCATTTTCATACGTTATCTTTAATTAAAATCCTAAGTTAACACCGAATACAAAAGATCTTGCTTGTGGATAAACACCACGATCAACACCATATTCAGGACCTTCCCAGTTCAAAGAAGTATTTGTACCAATTTCAGGATCGAATCCAGAATATTTCGTAAATGTCAACAAGTTTTGTGCTTGAATATAGAAACGAAGTGTTTTTATTTTCGCTTTTTCAACAATGTTTTCAGGAACAGTATAACCCAAAGTTACATTCTTCAAACGGAAATAAGAGCCATTCTCAATATAAGCAGAACTTGGATAACCTGTTGTATTTGTGTATTGGCCTGCATCTGTTGGTTCAGAAGATCCTTTATTTTCAGAAGACCATACATCCAAACGACGTGTTGATACATTTGAATTCAATGCAGCACCATCCAAATAATATTTTGTGTTATTGAAAATATCGTTACCAGCAACACCTTGAAATGCTAATCCTAAGTCAAAACCTGCAAAAGCAGCATCAAAATTAAATCCATAAGTGAAATCTGGATTAGGATTACCGATACAAACGATATCATTTGAAGTAATCTGTCCGTCACCGTCAACATCTTTAATTTTGAACTCACCCAATTTTGCAGTTGGCTGAGCTGATTGATTAATTTCTTCATAAGAAGAGAATACTCCATCAACTTTGTAACCCCAGAATGAAGCAATTGGATAACCTTCAAGTGTTCTACAAGCATATACATTTGAAGAACGTCCTACGTTACCACCATAAAGAACTGTTCCACCCAATTCTTTAACTTCATTGTAGTTATGAGATAAATTACCGCCGATACTATAGTTGAATGTATATTTGCTATCTTCACTAAATTTGTGATTGTTGCGATATACCAAGCTCAACTCATAACCGCGGTTCATAATTTTACCAGCATTTACAGTTGGATTTTTGTTATCACATCCAACAACTGAAGGAACTGCAATTGCAACCAAGTTGTCAACGTTATTCTTGACGAAATAGTCAAAGTTAAACATCAATTTATTTTTCCAGAAACTGATATCAGTTCCCAAATCCCAGCTAGTTGCTTCCTCCCAATGTAACTCTTCATTGGCAATACCATCAGAAACTACACCAGACACCGATGTTCCGCCAAAGTTATATCCAGATTCTGGGTCAGCAACCATACTTGAAACGTATTGGTAGTTAGCAATATTTTCGTTACCGATTTTACCCCAACCACCACGAATCTTGAATAAATTAATATTGTTTTTCAAGAAATCAACTCTTTGGAAGAACATTTCTTTATTCAATTTCCATGCTAAACCAAGTGAAGGGAAATAACCATACTTATAAGCTGCACCGAAACGAGAAGAACCATCACGTCTTAAAGTAAAATTAACCAAATATTTATCTCTGTAAGAGTACTCCATACGACCTATATACGAAAGCATAGAGTGTTCACTTGGAACTTGCCATGTTTCTGCCCAAGTAGTACCATTCTCACCAGAAATGATATAGTGTTGATAATCTTCTGGACCAATATTTTCAATACGTGTCTTATAAGCCTCTTGTGCATCATACAATGCTTCGTGACCTAATAAGAAACGGAAGCCATGGTTAATTTTTGTTGTATCAATTTTGTCATAAATATTGAATGTATAAGTTAAAGTGTTAGACACACTCCAGTTATACCCACCATTAATAGTGTTTTCTATATAAGAAACGCCATTATTCTGTGTAGTTGACACGAAATATTCTGGAACATATTGTTTGTCTTCATTAGCCCATTTACCATAGTTAAATTGAGATTTGAATTCAAGACCATCCAACAAAAAGTCTAATTTGTAATTCAACCATGCACCGCCACCGATACCATATCCAGTTTTTTGATTGTCCTCGTAAGCCAATTTTACCTCAGGATTACCAAAAGATTGACCAGAGGCTGCACTTGCAGGATTTTTACCACCAGATACAGTTGGATCAAAAATCAAAGCTTGACCAATTGCTGAATACTCAAGCTGACCTTCACTAACATAATCCTGAGAATTTTGGCTATATCCTAGATTTGCACCAATATCCAAACGTTTGTTTACTTTATACATTGATTTCAAACCAAAGTCGTAACGATTATAGTTAGTTGTTCTAACAATACCGTCTTGATCTTGATATCCTGCATTAATAGTCCAAGAACTTTTTGCAGAACCACCTTCAGCAGAAACTCTGTACTTCTGAATTGTAGCTACACGGAAAATTGTGTCTTGCCAATTTGCGTTGTTTCCACCAAATCCGTTTGCTACTGTATTTTCACTACCCATCAAAGCAGCAAATTCATCACCAGAGCAAACATCCATTTGTTTCCATGCCTTTTGGATACCTTTATAACCATCGAAATTGATGTTTACATATTCGTAATCAGCGGCTTCGTTACCACCTTTTGTTGTGATAAGTACAACACCGTTAGCACCACGAGCACCATAAATAGCACAAGAAGAGGCATCCTTCAAAATTGTTAAGGATTCGATATTTCCTGGATCACCACGATATTCATAACCCTGAGGAACACCATCAACAACGTACAAAGGACGTGCATCACCAGTAGTACCACGACCACGGATAACGATATCCATTGCAGCACCAGGAGTACCAGAGTTAGAAGTTACACTTACACCGGCAGCCTTACCTTGCAAAGCTTGGTCAACAGCAAGAACTGGAGCTTTAGAAATTTCCTCACCACCAAGCACTGTGTTAGAACCAGTAGCATCTTCTGCTTTTACCGCAGCATAACCGATTTTTACAACTGGATCAACCATGATTGCATCAGGTTTCAAAGCAACATTAAAAGTCTTCTTTGCACCTACTTTCATTGTTTGAGCAACAAAGCCCAAATAAGAGAACTCAAGGACTGATTCAGCATTTTTCACTGTTAAAGTCCATGTTCCGTCCAATTCTGTGAAAGTACCATTAGTTGTGTTCAACTCAGCAACAGAAGCAGCAATAAGCGGAGCTCCTTTCTGGTCTGTCAACTTACCCGACACAGTTATCTGTGCACTAACAGTTCCCACAGAAAAAAACGCGATCAAAAAAATGACTAAGCATCTTTTTTGTTTGAAGATTTTTTTCATGAAAATTTAATTTAGTTAAACATTTATTTACATTCCTCCATCACGATTTTCACCATTACGGAAAGAACGGACAAATTTATCAAAAGATTATTTCTTTCAAAACAATTTTTGAATAATTCTATCGTTTATCTAAATATTTCATAATAAGCTTTCGTAACTCATTCATTTTGTATGGTTTAGCAATGTATGTATCACATCCTACATCGAAACATTGTAGCTTTGCTTCATAATTTCCATACTGAGTCTGAGCAATAATTGGAACAACCTTATTTTCTTTTCTGATTTCCTGTACAACCTCATATCCGTTCTTCTGAGGCAGCAAAATATCGACTAAAATAACATCTATCTTTTCAATAGACATAAATTTTTCAACTGATTCCACACCGTTTTCCGCTCTTACAACATTAATTCTTGTAGAAGCTAAACTATCGTAAATATATCTATAGCTGTCATCATCATAATCACAGACCAAAATAGTCTTATCAGACCAATCATATTCTTCGTTCGGTAAATCAAATATGACTTCTTTTTGTGCTATTTGAGTATCGTCAGATAAAACAATTTCACTATTTGTCGTCCATAAAAATTCAACTGCAGTAACAGTTTCATTTAGATTTGTCTCATAACGAGCAAATTGGCGGATTGTTTTTACTATACCATCTTTTGTGTAAATTTCTATTTCAACGACTTCTGGTATTTGTCCTTCCAACAATATTTTCCTATATTTTTTTGAATTTGATTTTATTTCATTTGACATCAAATCCTTTATTGCAACAATTCCATCCACAAATTCCTTTTCTGCATAACCAGTTAGTTGCAGCACTGAAGGACTTACATATTCAACTTTTTCAGATGGCAAAAGAACTCGAAAAACAACGTCCTGAACTGTATTTTCATATAATTCCAGTCTTCTCTTCAATGCCAGTTTTTCTTTGCTCTGCAAAAGCATTTTCTGTTTAAAATCATTTAGCAGCTCTTCATTCTTCGTATTTTTCTCAGACAATATTGCTAACTTTTTCTCTATCCCTTCCCTTTGTTTCTCTGACTCAGACCGTTGGCGTGTTGCAGCATCACGTTGAAGTTTCATCTGAACATTCTGTAATTCAATCTGTTCAGTTTTTCGTTTTATATCCAAAACCTTTAAATCAACTTGTTTTTTTAGTATGTTTCTCATTCTTATCATACGCTGCATACGTTGAATAAATACAAAACATATAATTGCAATAAGAACCAATACCAAAACCACATAAAACTCAGTACGTTCCCACAAAGCTTTTGCTATATGAATATGGAGTTCCATTTCAGGATCAGTCTCATTATTTAAGTGTTTCACATAGAGAACATAATCTCCACCAGGTAAATTTGTATATGTGATCTCGTTTTCGTTATGAAGCAGCACCCATCTATCACTAAATCCCTTCATTTTATATGAAAAATCACGTGTTCTTGATTGATCAAAATAAAAATCAGAAAACTTTATAATCATATCTTTTTGATTATAAGGTAATTCTATATAATATTTGCCGTCATCCATTCTTATTGAAGTACTATTCTTGTAAGAATATGCAGATTCTCCTTTCAACAAGACGTCCGTCAACCGAATTCCATGAATATTTTCTTTATCTTTTTTGATTGGCAATGGAATAGATTTTATTCCCCGGTCAGTTCCTATCAGAAGTTTTCCCTGAGAAACACAAAACGAATTACGTTGCATTTCCCCTTTATTCAAAGTCGATATTAACTGAAATTCATTCTGAGCAGGATTATACAAATAACTATTCTTAGGAGTAACAACTATCATTGTAGAATCTTCCTGAGGAATAATTCCGCAAACAGCAATATTATTAGCTATTTGAACATTATTCAAGGCAATTATTGTATCTTTTTCCGGGTTATAGTAGCCTAATCCCTGTAAAGAACCAAACCAAATTTTTCCATCTTTTGTCTGAGAAATACTTGTTACTACCGAACTTCTCATTCCTGGAAATTCATCATATCGATATATCTTAGACTCTCCATCTGGAAATATCTTTGAGATACCATAATAAGAACCAATCCAAACATTTTTCTCTATATCTTCATAAAAACAGATAGTTCCATCACACGAAATATTAAGAAATCCGTCGTTTTCATACCCAGTATAATGACGAATAAATTTCGCACTATCACGATTAAAAACATATACTCCACTAGCATATGTACCTATCCATATATTCCTCTGTGAATCAGCATAAACAGACGAGATATCCTTTGCCGGACATTTTGATAATTCTTTATAGAACGATAATTTATTTGATGTCAAAGACAATGCATATATTCCATGATTGAAAGTTCCAATCCAAATATATTTACCATCCGAAACAAGAGAAGTAATTGCATTTCCAAATGAATAGCCTTGAAAACCAGACTCATAAGTATAATTCTCAATAGAACCTTTTTGCTTATTATAAACAAATAAACCTCCCCCATCTGTTCCAATATACAGATTTCCAGATTCTTCAACCTGAGAAAGAATCTTTTGATTTTGAATGCTGTTATCTATTAAATCAACATTATCAAAGCTGTACGAGCCAAACAATTCAATAGTAATACCTCCAAAAGAATGTCCAACCCAAATATTACCAAAGCAATCTTTATATATTGAGGAACAATTTTTATTTACAATATTTTGTACCTTCACCTCACGTATTCCCGTTTCAAAATTCAAAGCATACAAACCATGAGAACGGGTTCCTACTAATAATAAAGAATCCGAAATAACTTCAATATCATTTACATACGTATCAAAAATATTTGACTGTTTGAACGACTTCGTTTTCTTTAATTTCTCATAGATTTCTATCTCACCGTCTTCGTAACAGACACACATTTTCTCCTTATTCAAAATCTTTATCAAAGAAACTGCATTACTATTTTGAGCAATAATTTTGACTACACCATCCTTTGACAATTGAAATACCTGACCTGCTTTATTTCCAACAATTAAATTATTTTCATCTATCTTATCCATTGACGAAACAAATTCATTCGTCTGAAAGTCAATATATTGTACTTCACGGAGTGTGTCATCACCTTTTTCAGCATAATACACATACTTGTCGTCTGATTGTACAAAACAACCTGCATCTGTAGGAAAAACGCGCAAAGCTGGCTTCATGTTTATTTTCCCTTCAGTATTATAAAAATGAAAATGGCTGAAATTTCCCTCCATGGGGTTAAAACAATCCACCCCCGACATCGTACCAACCCAAATATTATCACCTTTTGGACAAACAGAATGTACAAAATTATGAGAGATACTTTGATTTGAGTTAGCTAAAGTTTGATATACCTTGTAATCAAAACCATCATATCGTACCAGACCATTCTCCGTTGCAATCCAAATAAATCCTTGATTATCCTGGGATATTTGATGGATATTTCCATTTATCAATCCGTCATCAACAGTAAGACGCACAGTTTTATAGTTTTGTTGAGCAAGAATCTGATTCCCGAACAACAACACCCAAAACAATACAACTATTTTCCCCAGATGTTTCACCATTTTTATTTGTAGATTTTTTTCAAATAAACCAATGTCGCACCAAATTTATATTTTTGAAAAGAAGCATCCTGATAAAAAAACTGTGGATAATCCTTATCCAAACAACCACGAATCTTTGCTTTCAGGATTCCTTGTCCAACACCATGAATAAAAACGATTTTTTCGTATCCTTCCGATATTGCCTTTGCCAGCTCTGATTCGAAGACCTTCATCTGCATTTCTAGCTTTTCCAAAGGAGACATTTTTGAATCATCATCAACGAGTTCTAAAATATGTAAATCTACTTCTTTAAATTTTTCCGTTTTTTTAATTTCTTTCACTTCGTTTTTCTTCAAATCCTGCTTTTCTTGTATAGCTTCTTGAATTTTTTCCGGCTCTACATTCAGTAGTTTTTTTTCTTCAGATTCTCTGATTTTCAGTGCGTCATAAAAATCAATCACATATGCATCCTCATCAAAGAAATCATTTACAACAAAAACTCCTGGTTTATAGAATTTTACTGGATTTATAGCAATTTCAATATCTACATTTTTTTGACTCTCAAAGTTTCTATTCTTAAAGAATATCCCTTGAAAGTGAAGTTTTTCCATTTTTGTCAAACTCTCATATTCAAACTCTGCGATCAATAATTTTGAGTTAGCTTCCAACATTCCCGAAGAAATTCTATTCAGAAGATTCTCTTCTCGCGAAGAAAGAACATACAACGTGTGATAATTACAGTCATTGATTACATAAGCTTCAAACAAATTTGATTTTTTAGCATTTCTTATAAAAGCCAAAAATAAATGAGGAGAATCATTTCCTTCTATATCCTCGTCTTCTAAGTCATCAGTATTTAATATTTCCTCTGGCATAATCTGAACAGAAGTATTATTCACCTCATTTTTCTTCTCTGGTCTTTCTATCAATACCAATTCATTCTCACGAACAGGCAAAGTAAATCCTGATTCATCAATAATTTCGACAGTCGATGAATTTACAATTCTACTAACAACGCCTCCCCCAACGTCATTTAAATAACGAACAATATCTCCCGCTTGGAATTTCATAATTACATTTTTTTTGGAAGCCAAAAGTACGTACTTTTACCAAAATTTCAGTAGAAAATGTTAGCAAACAATTTTTTGACAAAAATATCTGATTTTTCTTACGAATTGCCAGATGAGAAAATCGCCAAACATCCATTAGAAAAACGTGACGCTTCAAAACTTTTAGTGTTTAGAAATGATGAAATATTTGACGAAACATTTAAAAATTGCATAAATTTTCTACCAGAAAACTCCTTGGTGATTTTCAATAATACCCGAGTTATTCACGCAAGAATAATATTACAGAAAAGTACTGGAGCAAAAATTGAAATCCTTTGTTTGGAGCCAAATAATCCTTGTAACTACGAACAATCATTCGCAAAAATAGGAGAATGTTCTTGGAAGTGCGTGGTAGGCAACGCAAAAAAATGGAAAGACGAACCCTTACATGCCACATTAGATGAAAACAACATAGTTTTCACTGCCGAAAAAGGGGAAAGAACTGAAGATGGTTTCATCGTAACTTTCCGTTGGAACGGAAATAAAACATTTAGCGAGATTTTAGAGCAAATTGGTAAAATTCCAATTCCTCCATACCTTAACCGTGAAAGTGAAGATGACGATAATATTCGTTACCAGACAATTTTTGCAGAAAACAATGGTTCCGTTGCCGCACCAACTGCAGGTCTTCATTTTACTCCAGAAGTTCTTTCTACTTTTCCTAGAAAAAATATTGAAGTTGAGAAAGTTACTTTACATGTCGGTGCAGGAACTTTCAAGCCTGTAAAAACTGAATTATACACCGATCACATTATGCATCAAGAACTCTGCATAGTAAAAAAGACCTTGGTACAAAACATTTTAAAGCACATCCCACTTATTACCGCTGTAGGAACCACATCAGTACGTACATTAGAATCTTTATATTGGATTGGCGTAAAACTTTACAATAACACACAAACAGACATTAGTCACCTATCCCAATGGGAAGCCTATAATCTGCCACAAGACATTTCTACAAAAGACGCCTTGACTGCAATTCTTACTTATATGGAGATGAATAATTTGCGTGAAATACAATATTACACACAGATTATGATTACACCAAAATATAAGTTCAGATTGGTAACATCAATGTTTACAAATTTCCATCAACCACAAAGTACACTACTTTTATTGATAAGTGCATTTATTGGAGAAAACTGGAAGACCATTTATAAACACGCTTTAGAAAACAAATACAGATTCTTAAGTTACGGAGATAGTTCGCTATTAATACCATAAAAAAAGCAGCGATAATCGCTGCTTTTTTATTATTTCTTCTTTGAATCCTTTTCTATTTCATGATTAATAACCTCTACAACCGTTTCCGGAGGAAGTCTTTTCGCAATAATTTTCCGTTCTTTATCTAACACATACACAACAGGCGTACTATAAATATCATACGTTGTACGGAAATTAGTATTTTGATATGGATCGAATACATTTATAAAATCAAACATGTCCTGATCGGAAATAAATTTTTTCCACTTGTCCATATCTGTCTGTGTATATACCAAAAATGTTTCGACTCCTTTTTTCTTCAAATCATTTTCTCGGTATAATTTATGCCATTCAGGAATAATCTTCTTACAATGTCCGCAATCCGTATCGAAGAAATACAATACAACATATGGTGATTTCACCATACTTAAACGAGTCCACCCCATATGTTCATCCAAAGTATCTTGTCCCATTTTATACACTAACAAATCGGTAGCATGAACACCTATTTGGTTATGAAGCATTTTGTCATATCGATCTTTAATTTTATTCATATATGCAGTATCTTCAACGACACGTGCAGGAATATGTCCATTCAAATAGTAATTACCCATAATGTGTACGAAAATATTATCCAATCCCATGTATTTAGGATTTTGATATTTCATAAACAAATGATGCAATGTATTATAATACATTTTTCCCTCATACCCTTTTCCTTCCTGTTCCAAGATTCTATTCATCACAAAATCAACCTGAGCTATAATTGAATCAGGAATTTGAAGCAACTGTTTGTCGAAATAATCGTCAATTTTTGGTTCGAAAACAGGTGTCTTTAACAAACGTTCGTCACCTAAATTTATATAGTCAAAATAATGATTCTTCATATATGTATACTTAAATAAAGAATCTGTAATATTTCCATTTTCGTCTCTTGGATAATCTGGAATTTCAATTTCCTTCGTACAACCTAAAATTGATGCAAGCAAAGAAGTTGGATAGTTTTTTCTAATTCCATCTTCATAAGACACCATTATTTCTCGTACAGAGTCAACAACATGTCTCATCATATTGATAGAATCTCGACGTGCCTCCAATTTTTTCTTATTGTATTTTGAAGTATCCTCAGCATACAAGTTCTTTAATGCATCCAATGCAGGTTTTCTCACTCTATACATTTCGGAACTTTTTTTCTGATACTGTAAGAAAACAGTATTTGATTCACTTCCATCTATCTTTAAATTACCGAACAAGTCTGCTGTATCTGTCTGGATTTTAAAAGTTTGATCCGGATTATCTATCATAATTTCAAAATAACGGTAGTCTGGAGTTAAAATCAGATATAATCCTCCGTCCAACAACGAATCACCTGCAAAAGTTCCCTTTCCTTTTGAATCAACCCAAATTGTATCTGCAACTAATTTTTTTGCTCCATAATGATATCCAAGCAACAACGTAGTATCTTTCACACCATTTACCTGAACATCAATTTTATGAGGCGTTTTTTGTGCAAATACACTACCGATAAAAGAAAATGCTATGAATAAACTTATTACTTTTTTCATATCAACTAATATTTAACGAATCCTATCTATAGAACGAACCAAATCTTCATCTTTTTTTATTGCCTTGATTGCCAACCAATCAAAGACCATTGCTATTACCACAAAAAGCGAGCCTAACTGTGGTTTTATAGAAACTTCTCCTCCTTGATGTAAGATACATACAAAATATATAACTACAGCAAGAACGGCAAACTTTAATATAAACGCATAATGAGTCAATTTTATTTGAAGTTTTCTCTTTTTAAAAAGAAAAATAGCCACAATATTTAAGACCGCAGTCAATGCAATTGATATTCCCAAAGAATATATATAATTGTAATTATCCCATTGGTTATTTTCTAAAATTTCAATTGAGAAAGCTGTTAAGCGCGCATCGACAATGCCAGTAACAATATCAATTTCTTCATTTTGAAAATATGCCAACGGCGTAAATATTGACAAAACAAGCAACAAACCTGCCAATAGTAAATATATAGACTGAATTCTTTGTATCATACACTTTTTTATTAATACATGCAAAAATAAAATCTTTACCAAAATAAAAGATATAATTCCATGAAAATGTATTTTTTAACCGTTACGTCACAATTTTACAAGAAAAAAGATTACATTTGGACATTGATTTTAGTTCACAATTCAAAATTCTTTTTTTATGAAAAAATTAGGTATTGTTTTGGTTGTTGCAGCTGCATTAGCAGCACTTGTATCTGCTTGTAAAACTGTTGATCCATGTCCAGCATATCCTGGCGAATCAAGCATTGAACAAATTGACAATTCAAGAATATAAGTATCCAATACTTATACAACCAATTTCTCGTTTAATACAGAGTATTTTCATGCTCTGTATTTTTTCTTTGTCTGCATTCAGCCAAGGTGAGGTTGATACTCAAAATAAAATTCTTTTTTCCGACGATTACAGCTGCTTCATAGGACTAAATACCAATGGATTTGGGTTTGGGTACCGTTACGGAAAATATGTTGATTATCTTCACAAAAATATCTACACAATCCAATTTGCAAATTTAAGAAGCCCCAAAGAAATCCGATTAAGCTCTGCAACTGGAATGACAATCTATGGGAAAAGCAATAACGTCGGATGTTTCCATTTTCTTATTGGGCGTAAAAGCGAAAAATTCAGCAAATTCGACAAAAATTCCGTTGCTATATATTGGACCTACAATGGCGGTTTTGCTCTTGCAATTGAAAAACCTACATACTATCATGTTCTCTATCCTGATGGTAAAGACATTATCGAAAAATTTGACGAATCCGTTTATACAAAATATGGAAAAGCTTCTTTTAGCTATGGCCTAAATGAACTAAAATTTGTTCCTGGATTAATTGCAACAACAAGTGCAGAATTTAACTTTTCAAGTAGAAACGCCTATACATCTTCTGTTGAAATAGGAACAAATCTTCAAACATATCTCCGCAAAATAAATCTCATGTGTAACGATGAAAACTCATGGTATTTTGTAACTCTTTTTGTCAATCTACATTTTGGCAAATTGCGGAACGAATTTTGATAAAAAGATATTAATTTGCAATAGTATTAACTAATTTAAATAGTTACAATTATGAAACGTATAGTTATAACTGCATTTACAGCAATGATGGCTTTTAGCCACTTGTCTGCACAAGACTTTTCTGATTTAAAAGGAAAACTACTTTCTGATTCGGTAGAATATGCAGAATACCAACCCAAAGTAATAGAGTGCAGCGATTTTCTACTCAATTCAACATTAAAAACTGATGAGAACAACTTAATAGCATTTGATTTTCTTGTAGAATGGATGAATAACAATCCTTACTACAATTTCCAAACTCATAAGAAGTTCTTTAAAGTTATCAGCACTAACGCTCCATTAACAGCTCGATATTTTGCAGCCCTTTGTAAAACAGCTATCGAAAATAATTTTTCTATTTCAGAAGAAGAACTTCAATATCAAGCAATTGACAAATTCGTACGTTACTGCATGTATAAAAAATACCATGTTGAAATTGACAAGAAATTAGAAAAATATGTTGAAGCAAAAAAAGATGGAAAACTTCAAGAAATTCTTTAATTAAAAAGTGCTTTTTATTAAACTGGAATAAGACTCCTTCAAAAAAAGAAAGCGGAATGTTGAAATCAACATTCCGCTTTCTTTTTTAATCTATCCTGAACTATCGAATGATTGTTACATCACCCTTTATGTTCAGCACTCTATGTTCGCCAGTTGAAGGATCAATGTCTTCGCAAGTAGCCTTACATTGATATACATATACATCTTGTTTTCCAACCGAACCTTTATACATTCCGTCCCATTGTTCTAGAATATCAGTTGTTGACCACAATAAAGTTCCCCATCTGTTATATACACGTAATTCATAACCTTTTTCTAATACACCTTCCTTAAATACTGGATAAAAAGTATTATTTTCTGACAAATCCGGTGTAAATGCATTCGGGAATACCATTCCACAATTTGGATTAGGTATAACCTTCAATGGTTTTGTTACAACATTATTACAACCCCACATATTTTCAACGACCATCAATGAAACTTCGAAATCACCAACTTCATCATATTCGTAGATTGCATCTTTTGAATTTTCTGTATAAACTCCATCACCAATGAAATCCCAATAGAAGTCATAATTATCCGCATTCTTTGTCAAGTTTGTGAATGTAACCTCTTTGTCAACGAAAATACTATCTGTGTGACGAGTAACCCCTTCTTTTTTGAAATAAACCTCTTCTGTCGGTTCATAAGTAAAATCAGCCTTTGGAATATTATGAATATAAACAGGCAATGTATCAGTTATTGTACAAGCACCAAATAATGCATGAAGTACAACACCATCCTTTCCTACCTTATTCCATAATACTGTTGACATATCGCTTACTGGATAAGTGATATTCGTTATCTCACCATAACCTTCAAGTACAGACCATGAATAAACAACATCCATTGAAGGTTTATTATTAATGGCCTCGTAATTTGCATATTCACCTACACAAACATGATTTTTACCATTAATCTCAACATCAGGTAGTGGAGTCACATAAATTGTTCTTGTAACACCCTCAATATCTCTATCACCCTTAGGATAAACGTTTACAGTCAATGTTGTATTTTCTATACTTTCCCAAGTAACCTGAACATGTGATAATGTTGGATCACTTATTATTGTTCCACCAGTAGCTTCCCAATAATAAACAGCACCTTTAGGATATTGAATTTCTGTTGTGTAAGTTGCAGTAGCATTCTCACAAACATTATTTCCAATAATTACAGGAATTGGCTGATTAACAATTTCTATTTCACGTGAAGTAGTTGTTGAACAACCATATTGATCAACGACTTCATACGTTAAAGTTAATGGTTTTACCTCTTTCGTTGTATAAACATTTGTTCTCTGAACAGAAGTATTTCCAATTTGTACATCAGGACTAACGGTCCATTTATGAGAAACAAACTCTACACCATATTCTTCTGAAGATGGGTTACCATCTATTACAAGATAGTCAGCCTTACCTTCTCTACTTGTGTAGAATTTACCATTCCATTCTGGAGATACGATAATCGAAGCCGTTGGATTTTGATGAACCTTTACCATAAATGTTACATCATCATAGAAGCCTGTTTTATCGTTATAAACATGTAAATTATAAACTGTCGATGCTTTTGAAGGAGAAACCTCTAAGTTAATATCTGTTCCAACAACATTTCCTTCATCATCAGTCCATTTATAAGATAAATTAGAAATACTCTTTTCATTACCAGAGATATACATTGGTATTAAGAATGCAGATTCTCCAGCACATAATTCTATCGGCTGATCAGTCAAACATACAGTTTCAGGATCTACAAGTTCATTTGGTTTTATTTCAACCTCTGTACCATCACACAATCTTCTCAATTGTGGAATAATCATTTCTGTTTGTAAACGAATAACTGCTGTGTCAACACATCCATATTTATCGCTTATACGATATATATAGTCTGTAGTTTGCTTAATTTGTCCTGTTGTCATTGATTGAGAATTTGCACCAGATGCAATATTATTCGCAACAGGTTCTGACCAACTATGAGAATAAGGCTCTTCAGTATATCTAACAAATTGAGCAGATAACTCTACGTTTGCCATAAAATCTACAGCCTTTATTGGGCCACCGTCAATCTCAACAATTGGATTTGGTTTAACAACAACATTGAATGTCTTAGTATCACTACAATATTGATCACCAGCAACAACCTGAACTTCGTATTCTCCCTCTTTTGCAAAATTAAATTTCACATCTTTAGAATTCTTTGGACTTACACTTCCAATCCACGTGTAATCCGTAGGATTTCCTTCAACAACCTTTACAGAAATATTCAAATCTGTACTTGAACAAGCAATCTGATCAGGAATGTCAGCCAATTTAACAGCAGGGAATACTTCTATTTCAATTTGTTCGTCTTTTGGACATCCAAATGCTGCATCAGTAATTGTATAATTTAAATTATATATGCCAGTTTTATTTGACATAAATACAGATTTTGTTTCCACAGATTGTTTAAGTGTATAACCACTTGGAGTGTCATTCCATGTCATTTCATATGTACCAGGGACACCTTCAGGATTAATATCTAATTCTAATTCTGCTTCAGCACAAACTGTATATCTTGGATCTAATTCTAAAGAAGGTAATGGTTTTACCGTTACAATAGCATTATCTTTACCAACACAACCATGATCATCTGTTATCGTTACCTCTAACGTTTTCGTTGTTGTTTCCTTAACATCAATATTGAAGTTGATAACATTATCTTCCATACTTAGAATATTAGAATCTTCAATGCCTTTCCAAGTATAAGTATATGGCTGTAATCCTGTTTTACCCGCAATAGCCTTAACTTGACCATCAGATTTAGCACACACTGCAACATCTTCTATTGTTACTGTTGGTAGTTCATCAACCATCACATCGATATTCTTAACAGACTTACAACCAACTGCATCTGTTACTGTCAAAGTTACCTTTTGAATACCTGTAACTTGAGAATTACTAAATGGATAAGATTCTCTTGTTACCGAAATTTCAGGGCTGCTTTCATCTATCCATTCATACGAATATGGTGCGACTCCTTCAACTATAATCGGAACAAGAGTTTTTACTTCTCCTTGACATACACGAGGTTCGTCTCCACCAAAAATCGAGATTTCAGGATTTTTATAAACTGTTATCAAACGCTCGTCTGTATAAGCAGGGAACAAATCAACTTGATCTACACTACTTAACTCAACCGCATACGTTGTACTTTCAGTAATTGATACTTCCAAAGTTTTTTCTGTTCCTAATACAACAGACGGATTATCTGTCGTATACCACTTATAATTATAGTTTCCAGTACCTCCCGAAGGCAATGCTTCCAATGTTACCGAATTACCTTCACACAAGCTATCTCTTTGCAAAATAGACACTTTCAATGGTTGACCAATAATTGTTATTATAACTTCATCGGTACCTTTACAACCTTTTGAATCTGTTACTTCCAAAGTGAAAATGGTAGTTTCCAACAAATTTGCTGTTGGATTTTGCAATGTTGGATTTGATGTCAAAGAATCTTCTGGACTCCATAAATATGTATAAGATGGAGCACCACCCGATGCACTACCAAACAATGTGAAATCTTCTTTCCATTCTTCTGTTCTATCTTCTCCAGCATTAGCAACAGGAAGTTCCAAACCTTTTATTGCAATATATCCTTTTCCAACACAACCTTTCAAATCTGTGATTTGAACACCAATATTAAATGTTCCAGTACCTGTTTGAGTAAATACAGGATCCTCCACATCCGTTGCACTCAACTGTAATGTATCCAAGAACCAGTTTACTTTGTAAGTAGAACTGTTAGCAAACAATACATTTGGTGTTAATACCTGAGTACCACCAGCACAGACTTCTAAATTACCATTAATTGTAACTTCAGGCAAACGGTATGCTTTTACAGATTCTGTTGTAGAAGCTTTACATTGCGTTTTGTTATCTGTTACAGTCAATTTAACATCATAATCAATTGAATTTGTTCCCAAATTATTTTCTGGCAAAATCATTTCAACTGTACTTCCTGTATTCTTCACAAAATTTGCCACAGAAGACCATTCGTAAGAAACATTAGATGAAGAAGTATTTGCCTTTAAAGTTACTGTATCAGCAGCACAACCTTCAACTGATTTTGTAGCGATTTCCGCAATAGGATTCTCATATACAATAATAGCACCATTTGCCACAGCAGACTCACAACCCATACTTGATGTTACCTTTACAGAAACATTTTTTGTACCTGCTGTAGATACATCCAACATAGGATTTTTTTCTGAAGACGTTACATCTCCAGACCATACATATGAATAAGTTACTTCAGGACTGCCCGCAGGAACAGATGGAGTTGCACTCAACATATAACCTTGGTTAGATACACACACATAACCAGTTGGATCATCAACTGTTACTGTTGGACGAGGCTCAATACGAATTGTAACTTCATCCGAAGTATCCTTACATCCTTTTTCATCTGTTAAAATAACTTGGAATTTGTGTGTTCCGGAAATATTTGATTTAAATGTTGGATTAGGAATTGTTGAGCTTGATAATGCGTCCAAACTTGCTGATTCCGAAATCCATTTATATGAAGCATTAACGGAACTACCTGTTTTTATAGATGATGACAATGAGACTTCATCTGCCCAACAAGCCTGTTTTTTAGAAGTAGTACCTTCAATCACAGGTTTTTGATTTATAATAGCCGATACATTCTCTGATGCCTCACAACCATTTTTGTCTGTCACCGTATAAGTTAAGAAATAGGTTCCCGCATCTGACTTAGTATTCAAACTAGCTTTTGCTGCATCATCTCTTGATAATAGCACATCCGTATTTCCTGTCCACTTATGAGTATAAGGCGTTGTACCACCCGTTACAGAAGGAACCAACTCCATAGCATCTCCTTGGCAGGCACTCTTTCCAGTTAAAGATATTACCGGATTAGCATATATAACCTGTTTTGCCGTTGCAGATGCAATATTCTTACCAACAGTACCATTTTTATCAGTAACCTTTACCGTAACCGTAACATCCTTTTGTGGATTTTTTATCAAAATCAATGAGTCATTAACCTTAGACCAAACTGTTGAAGAAGGATCTATGGCCCAATCATATGTAAATGGACCATTACCACCTAATCTGTCTGCAGAAATTTGAACATCGGTTCCTGCACATACAGGTTTTGTATTCAAAGTTAGTTCAACTGGAATATATACGTCAACCAAAACTCTTGCTGTTGCAGAACATCCTGTCTTTGTATCCTCAACATCTATGTCAAAATAAGTAGGACGAGTCAATCCTTTTTTTGTTTTTGGAGTTAACGTAGTTAGACTTTCCAAATTTTTAGAAGGATCATTCCATGTAAGTTCATTTACATTTTTTCCTGTTTCCGTAACAGCATCTTTCCATGTATAACGATAAGAATTTGACGCAGGTGAAATTTTTGCTTCCAGCTGTGCCTGCGCATTTGCATCCTGAAGCTTTCCTGTTTTGTTTTCCAAAGTTACTTTTACTTGTGGATTAACAGTAACAATTATAGAATCGATATTCTGACATCCATCATTTGTTATAGTATATGTCAATTTATGCTGTCCTTCCCCTGCAGCTGTAGGGCTAAATATACCACCAGTTACTCCGTCACCCTTATAAACACCTCCAGAAGGAGAAGCACTTAAAGTAACATCACCACCATCCTCACAAATAGCAAAATCATCGAATGTAATTGCAGGAACTGGTGTTACCGAAACCTTCAAAGTTGCATAAGAAGCACATTTCTCACTATTATAAACTTTTGCATAGAAAGTTGTTCCGTCTGTAACTGCAACTTTATCTGTTTGACCAATTTGTTTTGTACATTCATAATTACTATACCATGAAACTTTTGCCTTCGTATCATTTGTTATTCGTTTGGTCATTTCATCCAAGTCAATCAAACCTTGCCCTCCACCCAAATCAGGAACCTCACAAACTGAAACCTCAGCATCTTCAACTTCCGGAACGGCAGATACCTTCACAGTTAGCTCACCACGAGATGTTTCATCGCACTCGTCATCTACATAAGCATAAAATGTTACGCCACCTGCACTCGCCTCAATATCTACATATTCTGGATTTTCAACAGGTTTTGTTTTTTGAGCATCCCAATACCAATAACGACTTGCTACCAACGCACCACCAATTTGATAATTATAGTCAGTTAAATCAAATTCACGCAAAACATTTCCATCATTAGCACAAGTATCGGCAAGACTTACCATATTCTTCATTTTTCCTGGATTTTTCACAGAAAAATAAGCCATTGCGGTATCAACACGTGTTATATCGAAATTATTTTTTACTACAACATATAAAGAATCACCTTCTGTAATAGTATAATTTTTAGCCTCTCTTACTGTAACTAATTCACGTCTTGCATTAGTATAATATTTAATGTTATCTAAATAATATCCATACTCTGCAGTTTTGTTATACCAAGCATTTCCTGAATATGCACGAATTCTAATGGAAACAATTTTTTCTAATTGATCTAAATATGGTTCAAAATCAAATACAACATTTTCCCATGGACATTCCACTTCTGGATTATTCGCATTAACCGTTGGCAAAATTGTTCCCAAAAGAGAAACATCCGCACCGGAAGCATCAACCAATTCCATATATATTGAATGATCATCATTTGCATATCCTGTTGAGACACTGTCATATTTTATATCAAAAGAGAATTTATGTCCCTTTCTTAAATCTAATGGATCTTCAGAAAAATCAAAGTTTAACCATGTTGATTTCTGGCAAAGTTCACCTGACAATCCGACATAATTGTCAAAATATCGTGCATCATTTTTCACTAAATGACCAACTTTTTCGGATTCAAATCCTTCTGTTATCTCTGGATTGTCAACAATAGAAATACTTCCATTTACAACTTTCATATTCTTTGTAAACAATCGGTTATCTTCATAATCATCCCATATTACCGTGTCTGCTGCATAATATTTTTCAAAATGATCAACATAATAACCTGTAATTAACCCTTTCTTTCCAACAATAGTATCATTCAAATTATACAAATTATAATATTGACTCATATTATTATCCTTTGATAAGCCAGGAGTGTAACAAACAGTATCATGAACTTCATATAAATCTACCGGTTCAACTATTTTTATTAACACACTGCGTTCAACATCATCATAACAAGCAGTCGTAATTGTTGCTACATATTTATATATACCTAAACCGTCTATCTTAGCATAAGGGTTTTCTACGTTCACACTATTTAAATAATATGGGGAAGGCAACAAGTCCCAATCATGTCCATTCCACATATATCCTACCCATTTAAATTTATAACCACCATCAGCAAGAAGACTCACTTTAGTTCCTCTCGTTACTGTAATGCTCGTATCATTATTATTAACAATCTTTGCCGAAGGATAGTTATCACTGAAACGAGAGAAATATCCATACATAGAACCCATCAAACGATAACCAGGATTATCACCACCCCAGTCATGAGCTGTAGAATTCATCATACCCATATGATACAAAGAACTTGTATTCTGCATGAAATAAGCACCTTCCGGCAAATCACTCTGACTAAAATAAATTCTTGCAACTTTCCAATCTGTTCCATTTATAGACTGAAAGTCCGCATTATTTATAACAGAATTTTGCTCATTATTTAACAAGAAATCTTTTTCTCCATCACCTTTCACCATCAAGTTCATATAAAATTCCTGGTCATTTTGCGAACCATACGTTCTCACAAAACCTATCTTATAAGAACCAGAACACATCTCCACTGAAGGCAACAAGGCACCTGCTGTTTCACAATGATAACCAGACACATGGAACGCATATACCGGATGAGAAGCTTCTACGAAAGTGTATATTTTATCAGGATCTGTTAATTCTATCGTAACAGTATTCCCCTTATTCAAAGGTTCACCATATTGAGCACCATCCAATTTTATTATTGTATTATCCATAGTTGCAGTAATTGCAACCATTTCATTGTATTTCCCCGATGATCCATTTCCATGAGAAGCTGCATCAATATAACCTTGTCCTTGTACTATAATATATTCCTTTCCAACAACATCTACAGGAACAATTTGGTCGCCAACATAATCTTCACAATCACCAGATTTAGTGAAATAATCTGGATATACAGAGTCTTCACCAATTGTCACGGCAATAGGCTTAGTAGATCTAATATACGTTCCAGACATACGTGAAGCCAAATTCTGTCCCTTTGCACGAACCACATAAGTTTGTCCTCTGTCTAATTTTATACCTTTAGTTTCACCTTTCGCTATTCCAACGCAAGGAGTTGTAGGTGTGATATATACAGTTGTGTTGTCCTTTGTTGCAACAATGACAATATAAGAAAACGCAGGATCATAAACTTGATTATCATTTACACCACCATAATCTGGATTTTTCTGACCTTCCTCACCATTTCCTCTATTGTGATATTGGTCATTCACCATTTTGTTCTGGAATGGAGCATAAAACTCTTTTCCCAATGCATTTTGTCCCTTCAAAGAAAAGATATCAGTATTCAACACAGACGCTATTTCATAATATGCCGTAATCAACGCATTTGAACGAATATACAAACCCTTATCTTCTACAACATCACCTTCATTTGAACATTGTACGTACTTAATATACTCAGTCAAATCAACCGTTGCCGTACTATTTGCAGGGATATTAAGACTTGCGATTGTTTCACCTACTGCAGGCAAAGACACAGTTACATCAGCATCAGCATCCTGAGTTGCCAATCGCAAATAAATTGGACGTCCACCGATTTTATATTCATAATCAGCAGGCCACTGCGGAGCATGGTCAATATTTGCATACGGAGCCGCAAACCAAAATTCATAATCCACCTGAGAAAAAACAGGTAGAATCATCACAAAACTTAGTACTGTTAAAACAAATCGTTTAAAGCGAAAATTACGTTGTGTAAACATATTAATTCGTGTTTGATATACTTTCATTTTCATTAAGACATAGTTCTCCCGAAACAAGTTACGGAGAATTGTCAAAATAACGAAATTTTATGGAAAAAAACAAAAGGATTTTTTCTCTAATCTTCAGAGAAAAATGCAGAGACATTTCTGTATTCCAAGAATATTCTTGCTCGAGATATGCAACCGACATATTTCCCATTTTCTATCACCGGGAAATTATAATGGCCGCTATTTTGCACGATTTTCACTACATCTTCCATATTCTGGTTTGTAGTAAAAAAATATTCAGGAATATACATCAATGTTCTTACATCAACTTTATCGTATAATTCTGGACAAAATATTTTGTCACGAATATCATCCAACTTTATCATTCCCTGCATATAGCCTTCCTCATCAACCACAGGAAAAATATTTCTTTTTGAATGTTTTATAACCTCGACCAAATCTCTTAATGTTGCGTTTGGACTTATTGTTGCAATATCAGTTTCAATTAATTTGTTAATATCCAATAAAGTTATAACCGACTGGTCTTTATCGTGTGTCAACAATTCTCTACGTTTTGCCAACATATATGTGTAAACAGATGTGTCTTCAAAAATTCGTACTGTTGCATAAGAAATCGCTGAAACTAACATAAGAGGGACAAACAATCCATAACCACTTGTAATATCAGCAATTAGAAATATCCCAGTTAGTGGAGCATGTAAAACCCCCGCAATCATACCACTCATTCCAAGCAATACAAAAATCGACTCCGGTACACGTATTCCTGAATATGAATAAATATATGACACAAACAAACCTATTACAGCTCCAATAAACAATGATGGAGCAAAAATGCCACCAACCCCTCCTGCTCCGAACGTTAAAGAGGAAGCAATAACTTTAACAAAAATAATTGCAGTAAACAATAAACACACAACCATAAATTTGTCCTGATATGCAGAAAATAAAGGTTGTTCAAAGATGAAAGAATAATCTCCGCGAAAAGACATGTTTATTTCACGAAAGCCTTCACCATACAACGATGGGAATAAGAAAAGTATAACACCTAATCCAAATCCACCAATCAACAATTTCTTTTTTTTACTCTTAATTTTTGAAAATGTATTGCTAATCAAAACGTACATTTTTTTAAAATAAACCGAGATTAATCCAGTTATAATTCCCAAGACTACGAAAGAAGGTACATCCTGAAAGCGATAGTCCCGATTAAACATATCTACAGAATGAAACAACACGTCTTGTTCCAAGAAGAAATAAGATGACAATGTTGCAATAGAGGATGTCAACATTAATGGGACCAAAGATGACATTGAAAAATTCGCATAGATTACTTCCAAAACAAATATAACAGCAGCAATTGGCGCATTGAATATTGCAGCCATTACCCCTGCTGCCCCACATCCAATTAATGTTACGCATTGTTTATAGTCTAATCTAAAGATTCGTGCAAAATTTGATCCATACGCAGCTCCCGTTACAATGCTTGGTCCTTCCAGTCCAACAGAACCACCAAAGCCAACAGTTAAAGCACTTTCAATCATCGATGAAAACATATTATGCGACTCTATTTTGCCTTTTTTTCTTGATATCGAATATAAAACACCAGGAACACCAATATTTGAATCATGTTTAATTACGTATTTTATTACAAACAATGTCAACGTAATACCCAACATTGGCAGAAAGAAATACAGGAAATTAAATCCTGATGCAGACGACAACAAACGGAGCAAATATTGTATTCCATGCACCATTGATTTCAGCGTTACTGCAGCTAAACCCGAGGTTATACCTAACACCAAACTCAATATATACAAGAATTGCTTATCAGAGATTCTTTCCAATCTCCAACGATACAACTTTACCCAAATTGATTTTTTGCTTGTTTTCATCGTAAGTGCAAAAATAATTTTTTTAGAATACTAAAAAATTTTTTGTTGCGTTAAATCAATAAATTTTAACATATGTGCCTATGGATAAACTCTACATTAATTCAACAAAATCAAAAATTGTCGAAAAAAAAGAAAATGTTAAACAAATAAAATATCTTCAGAATTATCTCAGAGCATTTTCTTTCATACAAACAAAAGAACAAATTGATTTTAAACTTTGGTTAAATTAAAAAAGCGTCGAATGACGCTTTTTTATTTTCCTTTTACGTTTAATAATATTAACGATCCACTTAAAGTTGGTAAAACAATGTTAATCAGCCAAATAAGAATACTTATCTGAAAGATTGGTGAGACATTAGTTGTAAATAATTGAAAAACAAAAATTGCAACTGAACCTCTAATCCCAATTTCTCCCAACACAGAAGTTGGAATTAATGTAGTTAACAAATACATTAAAGTTACTCCAACAAAAATCTGCATAATCGTTAATTCGGGTAATAGCATATATATTAACAATATAAACTGAGTTGCAAATACAAAATACCTTAAAATACTTATTCCCAGAGCAGACAAAATATCTTTTAGGCTATAGATTCTCGCCAAATACAAAATCTTTTTATAGAAAACGCGTCCAAATATTTTTAAAATGCCTACACGTATAGCTCTTTTTCTTTTACATATTACACAGAAAAACAATATGACAAACAAGCCGGATAACAAGAATACAGCCAAGCGTTCTATAGACTGATTATGAGGAAGAAATAATAAAAATAAAATTATTCCAAATACTCCCATTATTAAGGTTGTAGCCAACTGCATTAAACTTCCCAGTAACGTAGCAAAAACAGCTTCCTTTCTATTTTTTTCAAGAATGATTGCTCTACCACCAATTTCACCTATTCTATTAGGAGTAACTAACGCTAAAGGTAAGCCTACCAATACACCAGCAACTGATTTTGAATAAGGAATACTTTGATGACAAGATATTAATTTTTGCCATTTTAAAGCTTCCAATCCCCAATTAGCAAGCATTAGCAAACACACAGCGATAAAAATTCCATAAGAGAATTTTTTATCACTGAATATCAAAAAAACTTCACCTTCCATTGTTTTGAACTTATATATTACATAAGCCCAAGCAATAACAAAGACAAGTATTTTTAATGTCCAAACACCAATATTTTTTATTTTCTTCTGCATATATAAACAAAAGACCGTTCAAAAAATTTTTGAACGGTCTTTAAGTTCTTAAAAAAATCATTTATGCTAAAAATGTTATTAAAACACCTGCAGCAACAGCTGATCCAATTACGCCCGATACATTACTTGACATACAGTATTGAAGGACGTGATTTTGAGAATCATATTTTGTTGAAATTTCATTTGCAACACGAGATGCCATAGGAACCGCACTCAAACCTGTTGCACCACAAAGTGGGTTAATTTTCTTTTTAGCAAACAAATTGAACAATTTTACTAAACATATTCCACTTGCTACAGAAAGAGCAAATGCAAAGAAACCACCAACAATGATACCAATTGTTTTAATGTCTAGGAATACATCTGCTGTCATTGTTGCACCAACACACAATCCTAAAATAATAGTTGCCGGATTCATTATATAATCTGTGGCAGCTGTTGTTAAACGTTGTGTATCTGTTCCTATTTCTTTCAAAAGATTACCTAACAATAACATACCTAATAGTGGACCAGCAGAAGGCACTAATATGATTACAACTGTACCTAAAACAATAGGGAAAATAATCTTAACCGCACGCAAATTCTTTATTTGATGTTTTGGTGGGAAAAGTTTATCTTGTTGTCTCATATTAATCTTTAGTTCTTTTTCTGAACAAAGTAATTTTACAACTAATGGTATAATAACAGGAACCAATGCCATATAAGAATATGCAGCAATTGCAATTGGTCCAAGTAAATCCGGAGCCAATTTAATTGTAGTGTAAATTGCTGTAGGTCCATCAGCACCACCAATAATTGCTAAAGATGCAGCTTCTTTAATTGAAAATGCACCAGAAGCCATTGCAATTAACAATACAGTAAAAATACCAAATTGTGCAGCACCACCAAATAATGCTAACTTCAAGTTACGCAACATTGGCCCAAAATCCGTCATCGCACCTACACCTAAGAAGATTAGTGGAGGAAGAAGACCTGTCTTTATTAAAGCATAATACAAGAAATTGAAAATGCCATATTCATGAGCAATTTCAAACAAATTCATGTATTGCATTCTTCCATCTGCATCTTCACCTAATTCGATAGCAGAACCAGGCACAACACCTAAGTCTGCTCCTGGAAAATTTGCTAATAAAACACCAAATCCAATAGGAATCAACAAAAGGGGCTCGTATTTCTTTACTATACCCAAATACAGAAGAGCGAAAGCAATTAACAACATTAATAGGTAACCAGGAGTTTCAACAAAGTCACCAATTGCTGTCATTTCATAAAGCTTAGAGAGTAAATCTTCAAACATTTTCAGTTATTTTTATAAAAAAAGATAGTGAGCCGAAACCCACTATCATTTGTTTTTTATTGAATTTTCATCAAAACATCATCTTCATCTACATCATCACCGGAGTTTTTGCAGATTTCTACAACTTTTCCCGATGCAGGAGCAGCAACGGCATTAAACACCTTCATTGCTTCGATGTAACCAACAATATCACCTTCTTTTACCATATCGCCAACAGCTACAGGTTTAGAAGCTGAATCTTTTGTTTTAAAGAATTTTCCAGAAATAGGAGCTATAACATCTTTTGCATCACCAGAAACAGGTGCTGCAGCAGCTGCTTTAGGAGCATCTGCCTTTGGTGCATCGTAACTAACTGTTACTGCATATTTCTCACCATTTACATCAACTGTTAATGACTGAGGTTTTAATGAACCTGCACCTACTTTTTCAGCTTTTTTCTTAGCTAATTCAACTTCAAAATCAGCTTTTGCTTTACCCGATTTGTAAGCACGATATTGTTCTGGGTGCATAGCCAATTCGAATAATTCTTCGTCATCTTGACCGTATTCCCAACCATTAGCGTCCATTTCTTTACGGAACTCATCCAATTTGTCTGGATATAAGTCCTGAGGATTTCCTGTGAAGAATTCACGACCTTGTTTAGCAGCCAATTCCTTGATTTCTGGAGCAACCTCACCTGGCAATCTACCAGATTTACCCAAAATCATATCCCAAATGTTGTCAGCAATCATTGTCCATCTTTCTTGACCTTTTACAGTTTGCATGATATTGAACAATGCCAAGTTCTTAACATACTGAGAGAATGGAGTTACAAGTGGAGGGAAACCTACACGTGGCCATACATATGCAACTTCGTCGAACATTTTAACCATCAAATCATCTGTTGTGATTTCTGGTTTTCCTTGTTTTACCAATGACTTGTTAATGCTTGCCAAATTTGTTGTAAGGTCATTCATCAAACTTCCCATCATACCACCAGGAAGACCAGGAGCAATTAACAAAGAAGTTAAACGACGGTTTGAATCAGGAATATAATATCCCAAGAAATCATCCATGAATTCTTGAGTTAATGTACGAGCACGCATATATGCCGACATATTGATTTCTGGAACATCGAAACCGGCATCAGCCAACATTTCGCGAACCATGATAACATCAGCGTGACCTGTACCCCAAGAAAGTGGTTCCATACCAACATCAATAATATCACAACCTGCTTTTGCTACTTCCAAGATAGAAGCAGGAGTAAAACCTGGACCAGTTTGACCATGATATTGGATAGTAATGTTAGGATATTTAGATTTAATATACGAAACAATTTTTCCTAAAGAAACTGGACGACCAATACCAGCCATATCTTTCATACAGATTTCATCTGCACCGCCAGCAATCAATTCATCTGCCAAGTTACAGTAATACTCAACAGTATGTACTTTAGAAACAGTCAAACAAAGTGTTGCCTGAGCAATCATTCCAGCTTCTTTTGCATATTTGATTGAATCAAGAATATTTCTAGTATCGTTCAATCCGCAGAAACAACGAGTAATATCAACACCTTGCGCTTTTTTTACCTTGTAGAACAACTTACGTACATCAACAGGTACTGGGCTCATTCTCAAACCATTCAAAGCACGATCCAACATGTGAGTTTGAATTCCTGCTTCACGGAAAGGTTTTGTCCATTCACGAACAGCCTTATTTGGATTTTCACCATATAACAAGTTAACTTGTTCAAAACCACCACCGTTTGTTTCAACACGAGCAAAACATCCCATGTTGATAATCTCAGGAGCTATACGAACCAATTGGTCAACACGTGGCTGATACTTTCCAGAACTCTGCCACATATCTCTGTAAACCAAAGAAAATTTAATCTCTTTCCCCATGATACCTTATTTATTAATTTATTTAGTTACTATTTATATTTTCTTAACTTCTACAACGGAGCCTTTGCCTGCTGTCACAGTTGAAACCGCAGAACATATCGCAGCATATATTTTGGGATCTATTGTAGGTGCCACTTGGTTTGTTTTCGCCTTCACCTCTTCTTCCGGAACAAATCGGTTCACAAAACGAATTATGACATTCCCTAAAACAACAACCAATAACAAGATAATGAATACCATTACCATGCCCACAACCATTAAAAATAACGCTTCTCCCATATCTTTTATTTATATTTCCTTTTGGAATAATTTTATGCAAAGTTACTAAATTTATATTTATAACACATGCGTTTTCCAGAAAAGTTTCCCAGAAATTTCTTATTAAAAATATTCTATTTACATCGCCGAAATAAGACAACTTGTCATTATAAAAAGCGTCTACGTGACAAAAAGTCTAAAAAATCTAAATGGCAACGAAATTGATGTTACCATTTTGACTTTAAAACACAAATATCATGGACTTCAATCAATTGACAATTAAAGCACAGGAAGTAATGCAGCAGGCAATAAAAATTGCTGATGCGAACAATCAACAAGCGGTTGAAACTGGACACATGCTAAAAGCTTTTTTTGATAAAGCAGATAGTATAGCATCATTTTTATGCAAAAAACTTGATGTTAATCAACACAACATTAATACGAATATTGAGAAAATAATATCCTCATATCCAAAAGTTTCTGGAGGTGACCCTTATTTGTCTTCTAATTCCAACAAAGTGTTAAGAGAAGCTGAGAATCAATTAAAAATCTTTGGTGATCAATACATTTCTGTTGAACATCTTCTTTTAGGAATTTTTAAATGTGGAGATCAGACCTCACAAATTCTAAAGGATAATGGTATTACTGAAAAGAATCTAACTGCCGCAATTCTAGAACTTCGAAAAGGAGCAAAAGTAACAAGTTCTTCTGCAGAAGACACATATAATGCATTGCAACGTTTTGCAATTAACCTAAATGCACAAGCAAAATCGGGAAAACTGGATCCTGTTATTGGTAGAGATGACGAAATCCGACGTGTTCTTCAAATCCTTTCTAGAAGAACGAAAAATAATCCGATTCTTATTGGCGAACCCGGCGTAGGAAAAACAGCTATTGCTGAAGGTATTGCACATAGAATTGTAAAAGGAGATGTTCCCGACAACTTAAAATCAAAACAAATTTACTCTCTTGATATGGGAGCTTTAATTGCAGGAGCAAAATATAAAGGAGAATTTGAAGAACGCTTAAAATCTGTTGTTAATGAAGTTGTTACAGCTAATGGAGAAATAATTCTATTTATTGATGAAATTCATACATTGGTCGGTGCAGGCCAAAGTGAAGGTGCTATGGATGCAGCAAATATTCTAAAGCCTGCTCTTGCACGTGGTGACCTACGTTCTATTGGAGCAACAACTCTAGATGAATACCAAAAATATTTCGAAAAAGATAAAGCACTTGAACGAAGATTTCAAACGGTCCTAATTGATGAACCTAGTACTGAAAATGCAATTTCAATATTAAGAGGTTTAAAAGAACGTTACGAAAACCATCATAAAGTTCGCATTCTTGATGAAGCAATTGTTGCGGCCGTAGAATTATCTCATCGTTATATTTCAAACAGATTCTTACCAGATAAAGCCATAGATTTAATGGATGAAGCTGCAGCAAAACTTCGTATGGAAATGAATTCTGTTCCCGAAGAAATTGACGAATTAAATCGCAAAATACGTCAGCTTGAAATAGAACGCGAAGCAATTAAAAGAGATGGGAAAACAGCAAGAACTGAATCTATCGACAAGCAACTCGCAGATCTCCAAGCAGAACTAACAAAATACATGGCTAGCTGGAATTCAGAAAAAGAAATTGTTTCTAAAATCCACTCCATAAATCAAGACGTTGAAAATCTAAAATACGATGCAGAACGCGCTGAACGTGAAGGCGATTACGGAAAAGTAGCTGAAATCAGATATGGGAAACTTAAAGCTTTGGAGGAAGAAGCCAACAGACTTTCGGAAGAACTAAAAGACAAGCAAAACAAGGGCGCCCTCATTGACGAGGAAGTTAGTGCTGATGACATAGCAGATGTTGTTTCACGTTGGACAGGAATACCAGTAAGTAAAATGCTACAAGCAGAAAAAGATAAATTATTAAATCTTGAGAATGAATTACACAAACGAGTTGTAGGTCAAGAAGAAGCTATAACAGCAGTTGCCGATGCAGTACGTAGAAGCCGTGCAGGACTACAAGATGAAAAAAGACCTATTGGATCATTCATTTTTCTAGGAACTACCGGAGTTGGAAAAACAGAGTTAGCAAAGGCATTAGCAGAATTTTTATTTGACGACGAAAATTTGTTGACACGTATTGATATGTCGGAATATCAGGAACGACATTCTGTATCACGATTAATTGGAGCTCCTCCGGGATATGTTGGTTATGATGAAGGTGGACAGCTTACAGAAGCCGTCCGCAGAAAACCATATTCAGTTGTGCTTCTTGATGAAATAGAGAAAGCGCATCCTGATGTTTTCAATATTCTTTTACAAGTTCTTGACGACGGGCAACTTACAGATAACAAAGGGAGAACTGCATCTTTCAAAAATACTATAATTATTATGACGTCAAACATTGGTTCAGACATCATTCAAGAGCAATTTGAAAACATAACTGCTGAGAATAAAGAAATTACAATTGAAAATGCTAAGGATGCAGTCTTCAATCTTTTAAAAAAGAGTGTCCGTCCAGAATTCTTGAATAGAATTGATGAAACTATTATGTTTACACCATTAACACAAAAAGACATTACATCAATTGTAAAAATGCAATTTGAACGTCTTTCTCAACGTCTCAAAAACATGGACATCAATATTGACATCACAGAAAACGCGATAAATGAACTTACTCGTTTAGGATATAATCCTCAGTTTGGAGCTCGTCCAGTAAAAAGAATTATTCAACGAGAACTCTTAAATGAACTTTCTAAGAAAATTTTATCAGGAGAGATTCTCAAAGATTCAAAAATTACTATAGACGCAGAAAACGAAAATATTATTTTCAGAAATTAACAATAGCATTTTAAAGAAAAAGGTTACTTATAAAATAAGTAACCTTTTCTTTACCTAAAATCTTTGATTATTACTCCTTATATTTCTTTACAACCAACGCACTATTAGTGCCTCCAAATCCAAAAGAATTTGATAAAAATGCATCTATATTCTTGGAAGTTGTCTTTGTTGCAATATTTAGGTTTTTAGAATATTCATCAGGAGTTTCAAAATTGATATTTGGTGCCACAAATGAATTTTCCATCATAAGCATTGAATATATCATTTCGCTTGCGCCAGCCATCCAACATTCATGACCAGTCATTGATTTTGTTGAACTTATCAATGGTTTTGTCGGTCCAAATAAAGAATCCAATGCCATAGCTTCAAACATATCACCTTGAATTGTTGATGTTGCATGTGCATTTATATAATCTATTTCAGAAATAGTCATTCCTGCATTTTCTAAGGCTCTTTCCATAGCAATTTTAGAACCGCTGTCACTTGGCTGAGAAATATTAGCTCCATTTGAAGAAAAACCATAGCCAACAACCTCTGCCAGTATTTTCGCTCCACGCTTTTTAGCATGTTCATATTCCTCTAAAATTACAGTTGCCGCACCTCCACTTGGAACCAATCCATCTCTGGATGCATCAAATGGACGTGATGCCTTTTGAGGATTATCCACACGTACAGAAAATGCGCTTATTCCATCAAAACTTCCCATTGATAGATAATTTGTTTCCTGAGCTCCTCCACAAACAATCATATCCTGCAATCCCTCACGAATAAACATTGTTCCCAATCCAATTGCGTGAGAACTGCTTGCACATGCAGCACTGATTGTCATATTAACTCCTCGTAATTTAAAGATTGTCGAAAGATTCATTGTAACCGTAGAGTTCATAGATTGAAATATTGCACCGGAACCCATAAGTGTTGTATCTTTCTTTTCCAATGCAACAGTATGAGCATCAATTACAGCTTTTGCCGAAGAATCATTCCCATATAATACACCAACTTCATGATTCAAAAGATAATCCATATCAACTCCTGCATTTTTGAAAGCTTCTGCAGTTGCAACATAAGCATATTCTCCCTGCTCAGGCAAACATACACGTGAACGACGATCAAGAATTCCTTTTAACTGAGGACTTTCAACAATACCTGTCAAAGGCGATCTATAACCATACTCTATCCTTTTAGGGTCAATGCCAATACCAGACTTCCCTTCATATAGAGATTTCGCAACCTCTTCAATGTTTTTTCCTATACAAGAATAAATTCCTATACCTGTTACAACGACTCTTTTCATCTTTTTTATCTTAAAAAAACGCACAATGTCATTCAACATTGTGCGTTACAATTATACATTTTTATAAAATTACCATTCTACGCCAAAACGTAATGATATACCTGAAAAATCTATTTTATTCTTCTTTTCAATAGAAGTAGAATAATCGGCATTCCATTCATAGTCATATTCATAGAATGGTTCAGAATAAGATGCAGCCAATGATATTGACAATGCAAAATCTCTCTTAGTTGCAAAACGAACACCTGCAGACAAATCAGCATAAGTTCCTAAGTCATCACCAATATAAGATCCCATACGAACACCTACCACAGGAGAAACTGATCTATCATTTAAGAATACATGTTTAATCGCAGTGTAAAATGGTAAAATCACATGATCACCAGAACCATCTAAACCAATACCTATACCAACAAACGTATGTCCATTAAAATAAAATCCATGTGTTGTTGAAAGTGCAACAGAATTCTTTTCCTCTCCCCAAAGATGGAATCGGTTTTCTTGTTCAATAAAACCTTGATAACCATCAGGAACACGAATTTCGACATTTGCTTCCTGAGAAAATCCATAGCTTGCACATAATAGTGCAGTTACCATTGTTAAAAATACTTTTTTCATTGTTTTTTATTTAGTTAATAATAAGTAGTTTTCTATGTATATAATCCACCATTTATAGAAATAACCTCTCCAGTTATATATGACGCTTTATCGGATATCAAAAATGATACCAAATCTGCGACCTCTTCTGCTTTTCCAAATCGACCGACAGGAATCATTTTCTTTAATTCTGCCTCAGGAAGATCCTGTGTCATATCTGTTGCAATAAATCCAGGAGCTACAGCATTAACAGTAATCTTTCTTGAACCTATTTCTTGAGCAAGAGCTTTTGTAGCACCTATCAAACCTGCTTTGGCCGCAGAATAATTTGTTTGACCAGCCAATCCCTTTATACCTGACAAAGACGCTATATTTACAATTCTGCCATAACGCTTTGTTATCATCCCCTTCAACACTCTCCGCGTAACATAAAAAAATGAATTAAGATTAGTCTGCAATACATTATTCCATTGTTCGTCCTGCATAAACACCATTATAGTATCTTCTCTTATTCCAGCATTATTTACCAACACTGCAATATAATCTTCAAGATGGTTTTCCTGCCAATGAGTAATTGCTTCATCAACAGATTTTGCATCAGACACATCGAAAGGTAACAATTCTGCATTACCTCCTTCTGCCTCTATCTGTTTTTTTACCTCCAATGCAGATTCCTTATTAGAGCGATAATTTATGAGAACAGAATAGCCTTCTTTTGCAACAGCTAAACAAATTGCCTTTCCAATTCCTCTAGATCCTCCTGTTACTAATGCGTAATTCATATATTAGCGTTTTTTAGATATACAATCAATGTTGACAACTCTTCGAATTTAGGAGTATCATTAACAAATGCTGGGACAATTTTACGGATATCTTCATACAAAGCTCTTGTTGGAGTTGATAGATTCTGTACCGTCATTCTTTTATCTCTAACCAAACAATCAACTGCCTGTACCAAAGCAATACAATGTATTGCAGCTACTTGATATGAATTTTCAATGACACGTTTTGCGAATAAAGCAGAATTTGTGCCCATAGAAACTATATCCTGATTATCATTATTATTAGGAATAGAATGTATTGACATTGGATTTGACAAGGTTTGGCAAGCACCTGTTGTTGACGTTGCAGGAAACTGTAAAGCCTGCAAACCATAATTTAATCCAAGTTTTCCTAGATTAACAAATGGAGGCAATATTCCATTAATTCGATCATGGAACAAATAATTCAACTGACGTTCCATAAGCATAGTCATCTTTGTAACGGCAATTTTCAGTTTATCCATTTCGAATGAAATATAATCACCGTGGAAATTTCCACCATGATACACATTTTTCGTTTCTACATCTACAATTGGATTATCGTCAACAGAGTTAAATTCATTAACAATGACTTTTTCTGCATTATCCAATTCGTCAAGTACTGGTCCAAGAATCTGTGGTACACAACGAAGTGAATAATATGGTTGTACTTTTACATCTTCAGAGAAACGCATTGTTGTCGTTTTCTGTTCATAAAGCTCTGCTTGACGATCTCTCAAACACGTACTATCCTTTAATATCTCACGCATACAAGCAGCTGTTTTCTGTTGCCCTGGATGCATTTTGATATTATTTAACTCAGGACTTAAGAAATCATCGTAAGAACTTGCAATTTCATTCATCAAAGAAGAAAATAACAAATTCCAACGTAACATTTTTTGAGAGTAAATTAAATTTACAACTCCTATACCCGTCATGCACGCAGTTCCATTAACAATAGACAATCCATCACGACCACGAAGTTGTAAAGGCTGCAATTTTTCTTTCTTTAAAACCTCTGCAGTAGGCAATTTTTCTCCCTTGTAAAATACAAATCCTTCACCTATTAGAGTAAGTGCCAACTGAGAAAGCTGCACTAAATCACCACTTGCCCCAACACTACCGTGTTCCGGAATATATGGATAGATTTTGCGGTTTATATATTCCTGTAATTGTTTGGCACAATCAATATGAACTCCCGACTTTCCTTGCACAAACGTAAGATAACGAGCAAACATTGTAGCACGAACATATAACTCCGGCAACGCATCTCCTACACCACAAGAGTGAGAACGAACAATATTATACTGCAAGTCATTCAAATCTGCATCACTTACACGATATTGTGCCATAGGGCCAAATCCAGTATTGATACCATAGATAACCTTATCCTTAGAAAATTGCTCTAGAAAAGAATAACTCTCTGTTATTCTTGCAGCTTCTTTTTTACTGATTTTTAATTTCTTGCCTTCAAAGACAATTTGTTTGATTTCATCTAAAGTTATCATTTCCTATGCTACTCTATATAAATCTACGCAAATGTACACATTTGTTTGTAACAAAACCACACTCTTACATAAATAAAAAGCTCCATGGTAAAACCATAGAGCCTTTTCCTTTTACTATTATGAAAAAACTTTTTCCGAAATTATTTCTTCGCAGCTGCAACTTTTTCGTAGTGAGCTTTGTATTTGTTACGGAATTTATCAACACGACCTGCAGTGTCAACAAATTTCATCTTACCAGTGAAGAAAGGGTGAGAATAACTTGAAACCTCTAATTTAATTACTGGGTATTCAACACCATCTACAGTTATAGTTTCTTTTGAAGGTGCACAAGAACGAGTAATAAACACCTTTTCGTTTGACATATCCTTAAACGCTACTAAGCGATAGTTCTCTGGATGTAGATCTTTTTTCATTGTATAAATTATTTACTTCCTATTTTTCGTGGGGCAAAGATAAACAAAAAAATTAAGTTTCAAATTATTTTTTTGATTTCTGTTTTTTCTTCTTGTCTTTAGGTGATGGAGCGGCCTCTTCCACAGCTTTTTCACCAAATATATAAGCTTCTGGATTATCCAAGAAATCTTCTGGATCAACGTGTTTATCTTCCTGTTCTAGATATTCCTCGTTTATCAATCGTGTTTGTGCACGCTCAAATTCATCTTCATTTACAATTTTCCCGTTTTTATACTCTATTTTAATTTTTGAAGAGCCATCTTCATTAAAATATTCCCATAATCCATCCCTAACATTTTCTTTATAAGCGCCAACAATATGTTTCATTCCATCAGGGAAAAAAACAAGAAATTCACCATTCAATTTGTCTTCCTTATAAACAGTCTTTTGACGAATCTTTCCATCTTCATAAAACCACAACCAATCTCCATGCTTTAAACTGTCTTTCCAAAATTTAATCTCCATAGGTTGTGAAGGATTTGTCTGCCAATACACAGTGCTTTGACCATCAAGTAAACCATGATTATAACTTTCTTCCATTACTTTTTGATCTCTTGCACCATAATATTTCCATGTACCATTCTTTTTCTTTGCATAATATTCTCCTTCTGCGGCCAAACTTCCTGTAACATCATACATTGTCACAGAAACTCTATTGGCATCTTTGGTATCATAATTCATTTTATATTTTAACTGCCCATTTTCATGATATTTTTTAAACAATCCTACTGGTACATTATTTTTGAAATATCCTTCGAATTGAATGTTTCCATTCTCATACTTCTGAATCCAATGTCCCTGCCGTTTTCCATTGGCATCCATATAGTTTAACGTATCCGAATTTTGTGCAGTTACAATATTAACTATAACAAAAGAGCACAATAAAACTTTTATGATATTCTTCATAACATTCAACTAATAAATTATCTCTTCATGATCATTTGTCGTGAATTTGTATTCCAAATAAGTATTTTCATTAGAAGGAACTACATTCACGCCCAATCCATATTTGAATTTCCAACGTAACTCAATTGAAATCAAGCCTTTCTTTAAATGTGATGCAATAAACGGATGAACTCTAACATTTATTTTTTTATGTTCTGTATTTTCTCGTATATAAGCAAGCTCACATTCAACTTCCTGAACAAAATTGATACTTGGAGAAATAACACCCGTTCCTTTACATGTTGGACAAGTTTCGTTTGTATTTATCTTCAATTCCGGACGAACACGTTGACGAGTAATCTGCATTAATCCAAATTTGCTTAACGGCAGAATGTTATGTTTTGCTCTATCATCTGCCATAGCTTCCTTCATCGTCTCATATAATTTGACTTTATTGTCGTTTTCTTTCATATCAATAAAGTCAACAATAACAATACCTCCCAAATCTCGTAAACGAATTTGTCTTGCAATTTCTATTGCAGAAGCTATATTAACCTCAATAGCATTACTCTCTTGATTCTTATCAGCTTTTGTTCTATTACCGCTATTTACATCAATTACATGGAGAGCTTCTGTTTTTTCAATTATAAGATAAGCACCACTTTTTACCGGAACAGTCTTTCCAAAAGAGCTTTTTATCTGTTTTTCAACTCCATATTGTTCATAGATAGGAGGTCCTGCAGAATATAAACGAACTGTCTTTTCATACTCCGGAGCAATTGATGAGATATAAGCCTTTACTTCCTCAAACAAACTCTTATCATCAACAATAATATCTGAATAAGATGGATTATAAACATCTCGTAATAAAGACGAAACTCTGTCAACTTCTCTTTGGACCAAATACGGCGTTTTATTTCTAACTTCTCTTATTTTCGCTAGTATTTTTTCCCACTTAGCAACCAATTCACTTATTTCCTTTTCAAGAACTGACACATCGCAACCGCTAGCCGCAGTTCTAATTATAGCACCGTAGTTGTTTGGAATAAATGACTTCGTAATTTTTCTGAGACGATTTTTTTCATCTCCAGACTCTATCTTTTGAGAAATAGAGATTTTGTTAGAAAAAGGCAATAAAATAACATTTCTACCAGCCAAAGAAATCTCAGAACAAAGCTTTGGTCCCTTTGTAGAAATTGGTTCTTTTGCAACCTGAACAAGGATAGGATCTCCTATATGCAATAAATCAGAAACAACTCCCTCTTTGTCAATTTCTGGCAGTAATTCTATTTGCGTAAATTTAGGGATGTTTTTACCTGCAATGATATTTTTTAGAACCGTTTTTAAAGATTGAAAATTAGGTCCTAAATCATTGTAATGTAAAAATGCTGCATGTTCATAACCCAAATCTACAAAAACAGCATTTAAGGAAGGTATAACTTTTTTTATTTTAGCAAGATAAATATCACCAACAGCAAAGTCAATATTGTTTTCACTTGATACATATTCCAACAATTTTGAATCTTCAAGTAACGCAATATCAACATTCTTGTCGCGACCTCTTATAATAATTTCCTTGCTCACTTCTGTTTAGGTATTTAAAAATAATCCATTATTGAAAAACAATAATGGATTATTTAACTTAGTATATAAGAAGACTATTTCTTCTTATGACGATTCTTTCTAAGACGTTTTTTTCTTTTGTGCGTTGCCATTTTATGGCGTTTATGTTTCTTTCCGTTTGGCATAACTAAATCCTCCAATTATTTTTTAACGTTGTTTTTTACTGCAGAAATAAATGTTTTTGCAGGTTTGAATGCTGGAACATTATGAGCAGGAATTTTAATTGTAGTATTTTTCATAATGTTACGAGCTGTTTTTTCAGCACGTTGTTTTACTACAAAACTTCCAAAACCACGAAGATACACATTATTATCTTCCTTCAAAGATTTTTTAATTGCCTCCATTGAAGTTTCTAGTACTTTCTGAACAACAACTTTCTCGATACCAGTCTTTTTTGAAACTTCGTTTACAATATCAGCCTTTGTCATTTTTTTATTATTTAATGATTTAATTGATTTTATATTATTCCTTTTTTGAACGTGCAAATGTACACTTATTATTTAAGAATCAAAATATTACAACAACTTATTCTTTCAATAATGGGTCATTCTTGTCATACGCTTCATTCTTACAATGAACATTAATGTTCTTATCAGAACGTATAATTGCAAAATTACCTTTTACTGTATCTCCAATTTGAGTAGCATGCTGTTCTTCTTTATAAAATACCAATTCATAAGAATAAACACCTGCTGCTAAAGCTCTTGTATTATAATATTCATAATATCCCAATGACATATCTGTAGGAACCTCACCAATAAACAAATTGTTTTTATTATCGTAATTCGTATATAAACCCAACTTAGTTGTATCATTTTTGGTTTTAATTATCAATCTATTATATGGGAATTTCTCTATGTTTCCAATTCTAAAATAAGCATTCACCTCATCGTTAAAAGTAGAATCTAAGTTTTTTCGACATGGACATGCAGTGTCATTGCCTTTTAACAAAGAGTCACGTGCTTCCTGAACAGAACATAATTTTTGGAATTTATACATCATGTATGGATACACATAAGCACCCATTTTAGGATTATATGACAAAGAATCACACATTGGGTGATTACTAGGAGTAAAAACTGGATAAACTTCTATTGAAGTTCCTTTTACAGTATCTACAACAACAGTTCTTGCAACAGCACCTTCAATAACGCAGTTTATACATTCGTCATCCTTATGCTTACATGAAGTTATCACTAACGATGCTAATCCAAAAACACATAAAATTGAAGAAAAATACTTTTTCATAACAATTATTTTTTCTGAATGAACAATTTTATTAAAATGTAATTAGACAAAAATAAAACAGTTTTGCAAAAAACCAAATTAATTTCTGTAATTAATTGAAATTAATTCTGTTGTCTTCTATTTCAGCTTTATCTTCTAATATCTTATAAATATTATTTGTTAATGTTGTTGCTGATCTTTGTCTCTGTGTTTCTTGTTCTTTCTCCACAGTTGTTAAATCTGCAACCTTAGCATTTGTCACTTGTGCAACATAAACACCTCTTTCTCCTGCTATTGGAGAAGTTATTTCTCCTTGTTTCATAGAAGCCAACGTTGCAAATAGCACAGGTTCTATACCAATTCCTTGACCTGTCATCGAAGCAAATGACAAATTAGTAGAAGATGAAACATTTAATGATTTTGCTTGAGCAACTGATTGTAAAGAAGAACAATCAACCGATTTTAAATCATTCAAAATCATTTCTTTTTTCTTCTCATGTTTTAAATCCTCTGCTACTATATCTTTTACTTTTTCTAGACTTACGATACCTTTTTCCTCAATTTCCGTAATTACCGCTACTAAGAATTTATCCCCACAACGGAAAATTTCAGAAACTTCTCCTTTTTTATTTTTGTTTTGATGAGCCCAACGAATTACTTGTCTTGAATCATCAATACCCGGAATAACACGTTGATTTTCATCAGTGTTGTTTGCATATTTCAACACCAAAGCTTGATTAGCTTCCACAGAAGATTCAAATTGTTCTTGTGTTCTATTCTCAGAAACAAATTTCACAGCATTCTGATATACTTTAGAACGTGTTGTTTGAGAATATGTAACAGGTTTTGAGAATACTTGTACTTGAACACGTTTTGATTTTGGTCCCTGATTCAAAATCTGAATCAAATGAACGCCATAATTTGATGGAGCCACATACAACTTTCCAACTTCTCCAAAGAAACTTGAATCTTGGAACGAGCGAACCATCTCACCTTCTTTAAACCAATCAATAATTCCACCATTAATTGCTGATGCAGAATCTACAGAATACTGACGCGCTAACGCAGCAAAATCAGCACCCTTTTCAACTAGACCTTTTAAACTATCAATCAATTCATACGCATTTTCGCTATTTACCAAAATATGTCTAACTCTAGCTGAATCAGCACATGGTCTGATGTCTGATATTTTAGCAATCTTATAACTATTGTTTTCAAAATATACAGGAGTAACATCACCGATACTTCCTGCAAAAGCGAAACTATCCACATTAGCAGTTAAGAAACCTGACTTATAGTATGTTCCATCAAATTTAGTATCTGAATTCAAGTTCAAAAATAACAAGTCATTTTTACTGTTTTTGAAATCTTCAGACTTACTTGCCACTGCATCTTCTACAGCTTTTATATCAGCATCTGTAGGAACAATATCAAAAGTCACATATTCCAATGAAACACCAGCCTCTTGTTGGAAACGTTTTTCTTTGTTTACTGTTTTATAATATTTTTCTACATCCTTATCAGACACAACAACAGTACTATCAGCAATACTTTCATATGGAATTTTCACAAAGTCAATATCAAACTGATTATTTCTACTAGCAACATTGTCTTCAGCCTCCATTTTAGTAACATAAATACCACTAGATACAAGACTTACATACTTTCTACGTAACGTATTTTCATGTAATGTCTTTTCAAACTGAATCCAATTTTCATAGAACTCTGGGTTTTGTTCTTTATATGCAGCTAAATTACTTAACACATTTAGCAACATTTCTTTATCAAACTGACCAGTTTGTGGATTTCTAAAATAATATTGAATTTCCGGATCAATGTTTTCACCAACTACGATATCTTGGAATTCCTCGTCAGATAACCCCTGGATACCTAAGTTTTCTTTATATGTACTCAAGCCTAGTTCTTTACAACTCTTTTCAAACAATTTACCTGTCAAAAAAGATTTCCATGCATTGTTATGAACCTGTTCCTTTTGTGCATACGACAATTCTTGTCCATTGCTTCTTTGCTGATTATCCAACATATCGTACACAGCATAATATTCATCATATGTGTATTCTACTCCATCAATTTCTGCAATAACATTGCTTTGTTTTGAAGAGAACAACGAAGTATCTAGACCTGTTACAATGAATGCTAGAAGTGCTAAACCTATAACTACGGTTAACAACCATGAATTTTTTCTTAATGCCTGAATAGCTGCCATAATATTATTTGTTTGTTAATTTCATATTTTCAAGTTGGCAAAGATAAAAAAAAAGCCGAAACACCAATATTGATAGACAATATTTTTGCCGAGAAACAATAGTAAAGTTAATCGTTTATATTTTTCTCCTTAATTCTTTGACATCTGCGATACAAAAACATAGCAAATGCCAAGACAAACAAAACACCAAACTTCACACACTCTAGGTTTGCACCATGGTAATACAATTCAACACATGCAGTCATCAAAGATGATAGTGAAATTATTAACCATGCATACTCCATGATTATAATATAAATGCCATGTTTCTGATTTGCCATATTAACTTCTATTCTACAGGTAATTCTTCGTTTTCAAAAGTGATTATTCCTGTAACTTTTTCCACTTGCCAATCATTAAATTGATCGTCAGATTGAAAACCTTCTCCAAATATAATGTCATCCGGCGTACTTACCTGTACCTTTTTGTTAGAAGAAATAATACCTTGTGTTTGATCCCAGACTAAATATTCTGTATTTAATGTTTCCTGATTTTTTTTATTCATTGCAATCACATTCCCCCTTGCTTCCCATACTCCCTTTTCTTCATAATTAACAGCATATTCTGCCGAAATCATTGACAACGTATCGGGATATTCGGAATATTGTACAACAGTAAGACCTGACGGGAATTCCATTTTATTTTTGTCATCTTCCGTCTTTGTCTTTATGATTTTTGGGGCAGAAATTGAAATCACAATCTTTCCATATTCTGTCTGAGAAAAAACGATATTATCCCCCGACAGTTCTGGAAGTTTCTCCAACTCAGAAACTTTTATGACATTCTGCATATCATTACTACATGAAAAAAACGATATAGCAGCAAATGCAGCCACTATATCGTTTTTTAAAATTCTATTTAATCTGCAGGAAAACACTATTTTACTTTTGCAGTAGTTGTCATATTAATCCAACAGCCAACAGTTTGTTTTGTTCCTTCTGTTACATTGTATCCAAACAACAACTCAGCATCAGGGAAATGGGCTTTATAACTTGCAGCATAACTGTTTGCCTGAGAAGCTACAGAAGCATCAGCAGCTTTTGCATTTTGACACATATCGTATGCAACCCAATATATTTTCCATTTCTCTAATTCAGGAAACTCAGCTCCACTTGTACAAGAGTTTATACTTTCCACATATTTGCTTGCAATAATCAAATAAGCAGCACCCATGTTTGGATTTAACGCAAGAGCCTTATGAGCATAGCCAACACTTGTTGCACCACTTGTATTATATGCCATCTTATAATACACATTTGCTTTCTTACTTGCATCTTCTTCCATGTCAATTGACTCTTTATAGTAGTCCAAAGCTTTAGAAACTTGTTTTTTTGCAACATACATATCGCCAATAGCTCTCTTTGATTGTGCAGAAGGTTCAATTTTGTCCAATTCTATAGCAGCCTTGAAATACAAATCAGAAGAAGCACAATCCTTAGACAGATTATCTGTAATTTTCTTCAATACTTCTGGGTTCGTAGGATCAGCATTAAACTGTGGCTCGAAAAGTGCAACCATATCATTACAATCAGGTTTTATTGACAAGAACATTTGTTCTATGTTTGGAAGCTGTTTCTCACAAGCCTGACCGTTCTTATTTCCTTTTTCAATATTATATTTACAGATATCTGTTATTTGCTGATACAAAGCAATAACTTCAGCTTTTTCCATTGTTCCATTCTGGAATTTCTTCACAGCTGTCTGAAGACAAATAACCATTGTTTTTGCTTCAGCATTATTCCCCATTGCATCAATAGATTTCTTACAATATTCATAGGCTTTTTCGTACTGAGAAGCATCTAGAATGAACAAATCAGCACCTTTCTTTCCTATATAATTTGACTCTTCACCGAAGTTTTCTATTCTACGGTCATAAATCATCATAATTGTATCAAGATATTGCTGTTTCTTTGCTTTATCATTTTCCTTTTGATACAAAGCAGTAAACATAGTTACTCCATGAGGCACATACATATTTTTTGATGCAGTTGGGCAACTGAAAAACAAATTTCTCCAAGCCTTAAATGTTTCAGGGGTAAAGTTCTTTGAAGCATTTTCGTTTTTATAACGTTGCTGATAAATTGCTTGATTTTGCAAACAAAACGTATCAGCATTTTCTTGAGCACACAAACTAAAACCAGAAGATAGTAGTGCTACAGTCGCAAAAGTTTTAATAATTCGTTTCATAATTAATTAATTTTTCGTTTAGTAAACCAAACTTCTTGCAAAGTTACATTTAATTTCAAAAGCACATATTTCTCATGCAAAGATTTTGCCAAACTTGTTTTTCCCCGATAACCAAAGTCTAAAGCCATTGCCATTGAATTCTGTGTTTGTTTTGATTTTACTCTTGTTCCGATTGTAAAACCATATTCCTGAACTTGATGATCTTGTCCATCAACCTCAAATACAACAGGTAATTCTGAATAGTGACCACCAAAACGAATTGGCATTTTCTTATAAAATTTTGATGATCTACTATCAGGAATAATCTCACAACCAAATTTTACATATTTTGTTTCAACCAATGATTCATCAGTTTTTCCATAACAAGAAATTCCATTCCAGTCCTGCATTCCTGCGTCAACACCAACCATTAATTTATCATTTGACACGTAACTTACACCTACATTTAATTCAAGTGGAATATCTGTTGTAGATTTACTTGTCGCAAGAATAGCAGTATCCTTTTGTATTTCATTAACACCACCAGTAATATACGAGCCAAAATACTCATTCTGTCTATAAGTTAGTTTTTGCGCGTTTCTAAATGTGACTCCTAAAACGATAGATTTTGAATCATTTATATTAATTTTATATTGGGCTCCTAGATTCCACAAAAAACCAAGGGTTTTATATTCCAATTCCTTTCTTGCATAAAAAGAAGAGCTTTCTTCAAAATAATTTTCCCCTAAATATGTCGTTGTTCCAAAAAGATACGACGCTGTTGCTCCAACAGAAAAACCTTTAAACAAACGAACTCCTGTACTTAAAGCAACCTGATTTATTCCTCCATCACCGCTGTATGAATAACTTGACAAATCATCAGAATAATTCATTTCATATCCAACACTATTAAAAGGCAATATACCAACAGCACATCCCCAACGATCTTCTACAATTGGAAATGCCAATGACATTGTTTCCAAACCAACACTAGATAAGTTTGTCGAGGAGTTATTATCTTTTATAAATCTGAAATTTCCTCCTAATCCTACATTAAACAAAAACGATTCTTTTTTTATCATTGATTGCTGTGCAGGATTTGAAAAATTTATCTGAACTGGATTTTGAACACCAACACCTATTCCCCCCATAGCTTGAGTATATGCACTTGAAAAAGAGTACATATCACCATATCCATATCTTGAAAAAGGTGATTTTGTCTGTCTTTGAGCATATATACTACTAGACATACACAAGATTAATCCCCCTAATATCAACAATTTAAATTTCATTATATTCTAATATAGAATGTAAACCTAAAGCTACCAATTTTGGATTTGCAAAGATGTCATTTTTTACTCGTTTTTCAAAAAAAAGACAATCACCACCTGTAAAAAACACTTTAATGTCCTGATATTTAGCACTATAAACACGTATATATTCTTCTATTTCAAAAGTTATCCCATTTATTACACCATTTTGAATAGCAGTTTGTGTATTATTCCCCAGCAAATCAAACTCATCCGTAACGTCCATGAGAGGTAAGCTTCCCGTAAATTCATGCAATGCACGAAATCGTGTTTTTAATCCCAATGATATATTACCACCTACGAAAGATGCATTTTCATCAACGACATCTATTGTAATTGCAGTACCAAAATCTATTATCAGCTTTGTTTCTAGAGGACACAAAGACTCAGCACCAACTGCAGCAGCAATTCGGTCATACCCAAGTGTTTCTGGAGTTTTATAAGCAATTTTTATGGGCAATTTCGTTTTTCGAGTAAACTCAAGTTTTTTCCTCACATAAAATCCCTGTATTATTTGCTCTGTATCATACTTGGATACATTACAAAATATGGCCTTCTCGTATTCTTTTTTTAACAATGAGGTATTCTGTTCTTTTGAAAAAAAAGATTCATATGACATACATAAAGAATCTACAATGTTTTTTCCCTCAAAAACAAAACATTTTAAACTCGTATTTCCTGCATCGACAACTAAATCCATAACAATATTATGAGCAAATATAAATATTCCTAATTTCTTGAAACGATAAAAAAAAGAATTTGGTATTGTTTTTGTTAAAACAAAATAAATTTATATTTGTTTCGATATGAAAAAGATAATTGCAATTACAGTATATTTCTTTTGTTTGTTTATAGCAAAAGGTCAAGACAATACTAATGGTTACGACTTACCTGGAGTTGTTGTAAACGGTGATACTTTAGCGGTTATTAAGATTCCCAAAGTTTACGTTTTTCCTAAACTAAAATTTACATCCAAAGAAGAATACGTTCGCTACAAAAAACTTGTACGCGACGTTAAAAAGGTGTATCCTTACTCTCAAATAGCTAAAAAGACATTTATTGAAGTTGAGAACATAATGGATTCTTTGCCAAACAATAAACAAAGAAAACAATATATAAAAGCAAAAGAAGACGAACTTGTTCAACAATATTCAAAAGAACTTATCTCGATGACGATTCATCAAGGTGAAATTCTTATTAAACTAGTTAATAGAGAATTAAACCACTCTCCTTTTGAAGTTATAAAAGAACTACGAGGCGGTTTTACTGCAGCAATGTGGCAAGGTGTAGCTAAAATGTTTGGAGAATCCCTCAAAAATGGATACGATGCAACAGGGGAAGATTTATTGATAGAACGAATTGTGTTACAAATTGAGCAAGGAACAATTTAAACACCTTCTCCTGAAATTACTGTCTTTATTGTATAAATCAAGATTTTTATATCAAGATACAAAGACATATTCTCTATATAAATTATATCATATTTCATTCTACTTGCCATTTCCTCAGGACTTTGGGCATAACCATATTTAACTTGTCCCAATGAAGTTATTCCTGGTCTTACTTTATGTAAATGTGTATAATGAGGTGCTATTTTTACAATTTGATCTATAAAATATTGTCGTTCCGGACGAGGACCAACCAAAGACATATCACCTTTCAAGACATTAAAAAACTGAGGAATTTCGTCCAACCGGAATTTTCTCATAAATCTTCCCCATTTAGTAATTCTTTCATCATGTTCCGACGACAGTTGGGGACCATCAACTTCTGAATCAACTATCATTGATCTAAATTTATAAATCAAAAATGGTATTCCGTATTGTCCTATACGTTCCTGTTTATAAAAAATTGGGCCTTTGGATGATAACTTCACCATTATTGCCGTAAACAGATACAATGGAAAAGCAAAAATTAATACCATCAGAGACACTAACACATCCATAATTCTCTTAACCTTTTCCTGCCATGCAGGCATAACATTTTGAGATATAACAATAAGAGGTTCATCATGAATAGATTCTAATGAAACACGCCCCGAAACTATGTCGCAATTATCTGGAATTGCTTTTATCACAGCTTTAGTACCCTGAATACAAGAAAGAATATGTTCAATATAAGCATGTTCCTTTGACTCTATTGCAATGATTATTTCCTCTACATGATACTCAGAAAGAAACCTTCTAGCTTCCTCAACCCGACCTAAATGCGGCATATATTCTGCCATTTGATACTGTTGTTGCTGAATAACATTAACAAAACCTATAAATTTATTTCCTGCTGATTTCTTTGCGCCAATCAACTTTTTATAAAGATTTTCAGCCTTCTCATTACTACCAATTAGCAACGTATTAAATCCAATCTCTCTTGATTGTATTTTATGAGCAGTACGACTTGTTATTATTAATCTTGGCAAATAAGAAATGATAAACTGAGTCGAAAGCAGCAACCATAATGATTCATAATATCCTTTGTAGTTTGGAACATTGTCATTTAAGACAATGGAAAAGAATAATATTAAAGATCCTAGTATTGTTATTCCAAATGTTAACAGAAATTCCTTTAAACGCGATTTCCTATAGATGTTTTTATAATATCCACTTACATAATATAATGCGATCCACATTAAAGGAACAACAATTACTCCATATTGATAATTTATGTCTAGAGCAATTAATTTTCGAAATTCAGGGTATTCAGAATAATATGCATCAACGTAATGATTACGTAAATAAAAAAAGACTGTCCATGCAATAATTGCACTAACAAGGTCGCAAAAAATGTATAATGCTGTATGTCTTTTTTTATTCATTTCCACAAAGGCAAATATATTACTTTTCTATTTGGAGACTGTCATTCTGAACAATTTTGACACATGTCGATTTTTTTTCTATTGCTAAAAACGGCTTTTCGTAGAGAATCGTATTTTTTTGAGGACCAAATTTCCGCAAAGTTGTCATCTTTTATATTCCCAAATGAAAAAGTGTGGTTTTTATCGAAACAACATGGTAATACATTCCCGTTCCAGGCAATTATGCAACTACACCACATTTTCCAACAACGATTTCGTAAGTCTTTCTTTATTTCTATATGTCCTTCTTTTATTTCATAACGGCTATTCTTCTCTGATGGCAACATTTCCATGTTTTTCTCATCGTAGAATTGGGCAGTCTTAAATTGTATAATATCGACTCCGTATTGTTTACCGAGAGCTTCTATTTTGTCTTTATGATTTTCGGTGTGTTTAAACAGTAGGCATTGCAATTCAACTAATGGAAGATTGCTATTGTTTTTTTTCTTTGCTTCTTGAATTGCTTGCATTCCGTCCAATACTTTTTGGAACGAACCGTTTCTTCTATATTTTTCGTACGAAGCTTGGTCGTATCCGTCTAATGAAATGATGAGTTTTGTTAGACCAGATGTAACTATTTCGCTAGCATTTTCTTTAGTAATGAAGTGTGCGTTTGAAGAGATAGAAGTAATTATCTTTGCTTTTTTCGCTTCTTGAATTATTGCTATGGTTTCTTTGTTTATGAATGGTTCACCTTGGAAATAGAGATTTGCAAATAGGGTATGTTTCTTAATCTGTGGAAGTATTTTTTTGCATAGTTCCAATTGCATTTGTCCTTTTTCTACTATGCTAGATTTATTTCCGGTAGGACATTCTGGGCATTGCAAATTACAGATGTTTGTTGGTTCAATGCTGATGAATGCTGGATTCCCTTTATGGACTACTTTTTTAGATATGATGGAGTAGGCGTAGGATGCGTATAGTTGTATGAAATTCCATACTCTCGCAAAGGTGAGTGACTTTAGTATTTGTATGGCAAAAATTAAATAGAATCTCATAACAATTATATTCGGTGCGAATATACGCAAAAGACGTTATTTGTAAACAAAAAAGGCTACCCAAACGGATAGCCTTTTTCTATTTATATTCCTATGATTATTAGTCTTGGAATTTAGCGCAAAGGAATTCTCTGTTAAGGCGAGCAATGTTAGAGATTGATACACCTTTTGGACATTCTGCTTCACAAGCACCTGTGTTAGTACAGTTACCGAAACCAAGTTCATCCATTTTAGCAACCATTGCTTTTGCACGACGAGCTGCTTCTACGCGACCTTGTGGAAGAAGTGCCAATTGAGAAACTTTTGCAGAAACGAACAACATAGCAGAACCGTTCTTACAAGTTGCAACGCAAGCACCGCAACCGATACAAGAAGCAGCATCCATTGCTTCGTCAGCATCTTTCTTAGGAATTGGAATTGCATTTCCATCAGGAACACCACCAGTGTTTACCGAAATGAAACCACCAGCAGCCATGATTTTGTCGTATGCGCTACGATCAACCATTAAGTCCTTTATTACTGGGAAACCTGCAGAACGCCATGGCTCAACAGTGATAGTGTCACCATCTTTGAATTTACGCATGTGCAACTGACAAGTTGTTACGTGATCGTCTGGTCCGTGTGCGTGGCCATTGATGTAAAGGCTACACATACCGCAAATACCTTCACGGCAGTCGTGGTCAAATGCAACAGGTTCTTTACCTTCATTGATAAGTTGTTCGTTAAGAACATCCATCATTTCCAAAAAAGAACTATTAGGAGAGATACCTTTTAATTCGTTTGTTTCAAAATGACCTTGTTCCTTTGGACCTTTTTGTCTCCAAACTTTTACGGTCAAATTCAAGTTTTGTACTTCGCTCATAACTCGATATATTTTATCCTTACGGGTGTTTTACAATAGATTATTTATAATTTCTTTGTTTCAATTCGCAATATTCGAATTTCAATTCTTCTTTATGAAGTTCTGGTTCAACATCTTCACCTTTGTATTCCCAAGCACCAACATAAGCGAATTTGTCATCTTGACGAAGAGCTTCACCTTCTTCTGTTTGGTATTCTTCACGGAAGTGACCACCACAAGATTCTTCACGGTGTAAAGCATCGCGTGCAATCAATTCACCTAATTCTAGGAAGTCAGCTACACGGTTAGCTTTTTCAAGTTCAACGTTCAATTCGTTTGCGTTTCCAGGAATACGAACTTTTTCCCAGAATTCTTTACGAAGTTCTTGAATCATCTTGATACCTTCTTGAAGACCTTCTTTTGTACGGCCCATACCAACGTGTTCCCACATAATGTGACCAAGTTTCTTGTGAATGCTGTCAACAGATTCTGTACCTTTCACATTCATAAGTTTTTCGATGTGAGCTTTAACGTCTTCTTTAACTTTAGCGAATTCGCCAGAGTTTGTATCCATTCTTGGAGTGTGAAGTTCATCAGCAAGATAGTTTTGGATAGTGTATGGCAATACGAAATAACCATCAGACAAACCTTGCATCAAAGCAGAAGCACCAAGACGGTTAGCACCGTGGTCAGAGAAGTTAGCTTCACCAGCAGCGAACAAACCTGGGATAGTAGTTTGAAGTTCATAGTCAACCCAAATACCACCCATAGTGTAGTGGATAGCTGGGTAAATCTTCATTGGAGTTTCGTATGGGTTGTCGTTAGTAATCTTTTCATACATTTGGAACAAGTTACCATAACGAGCTTCAACAACATCTTTACCTAATCTTTCGATTGCATATTTGAAATCCAAGAATACAGCACCGCCGTTTTCTACACCGAAACCGTGGTCACAACGTTCTTTAGCTGCACGAGAAGCAACGTCACGAGGAACCAAGTTACCGAATGCAGGGTAACGTCTTTCCAAATAGAAATCGCGATCTTCATCTGGAATATCTTGAGCTTTTTTCTTTCCGTTACGGATAGCTTCAGCATCTTCAGCTTTTTTAGGAGCCCAGATACGACCATCGTTACGAAGAGATTCAGACATCAAAGTCAATTTTGATTGGAATTCTCCGTGAACTGGAATACAAGTTGGGTGAATTTGGATGTAGCAAGGGTTTGCGAAACAAGCACCTTTCTTGTATGCTTTCCAAGCTGCAGAACCGTTAGAACCCATTGCGTTAGTAGATAGGAAGAATACGTTTCCATAACCACCAGTAGCAAGGATTACAGCGTGACCGAAATGAGCATCGATTTCACCAGTGATAAGGTTACGAGTAACGATACCGCGACATTTTCCGTCAACAACAACGATATCCATCATTTCTGTACGAGGATACATTGTAACTGTACCTTTACCAATTTGACGGCTAAGTGCACTGTAAGCACCTAACAACAATTGTTGTCCAGTTTGACCTTTTGCATAGAATGTACGAGAAACCTGTGCACCACCGAAAGAACGGTTAGCCAACAACCCTCCGTAATCACGAGCGAAAGGAACACCTTGAGCGACACATTGGTCGATGATGTTGTTACTTACTTCAGCCAAACGATATACGTTAGCTTCGCGAGCACGGTAGTCACCACCTTTGATTGTATCATAGAATAGACGATATACGCTATCACCATCGTTTTGATAGTTCTTAGCTGCGTTGATACCACCTTGTGCAGCGATAGAGTGAGCACGACGTGGACTATCTTGGTAGCAGAAACATTTTACATTGAAACCAAGTTCACCAAGAGAAGCTGCAGCTGCACCACCAGCAAGACCAGAACCTACAACGATAACATCTAGTTTACGTTTGTTAGCTGGGTTTACAAGTTTTTGGTGAGCTTTATAATTAGACCATTTTTCAAACAAATGTCCTTCTGGAATTCTACTATCTAATGTTGCCATAGTATATATTTTTCAGGGTTAGTAATTAAAGACTTTGACAAAATGCTACGATTACAACTGCAGCGAAAGCACAGCATACTATAGTAGCGAAAATGTCGCTAATACATTTTAAACGTGGTAACCAAATTTTGTTGTTCCAACCGATAGTTTGAAGCGCACTCCAGAATCCGTGAGTTAAGTGGAACCAAAGAGCAACCAACCATACGATGTATGCAACAACTACTGGCCATTGTGCGAAATAATATGAAATCCAAGCAGCACCATCTGTAGCAGCGAATCGGTTCGACATTTCTGCTAATTCTGCGAACATCATTTTGTACCAGAATTGAGAAAGGTGAAGACCGATACCACAAAGAACGATAACACCTAAAACAAGCATGTTTTTAGAAGCCCATTCTACACTTGCAGGACGAACTTGACTGTCGTACTTGTTGTTTCCACGTGCCTTGCTATTTTGAATAGACAAGATGAAAGCATAGGCAATGTGAACTAATGTTCCGACTGCTAAAACAGCTGTACCAATAAGTGCATACCAGTTTGTACCTAAAAATTCACAAACTGCATTGTATGCCTCTGCAGAGAAGATTGCAACCAAGTTCATCGTTGCATGAAATGCAAGGAACAAGATTAGAAATAGTCCAGTAATACTCATCAGGAATTTTTTCCCGATAGAAGAACTAAGAAAATTTGGATTTGACATAAAATTAAAATTTAAGTTTTGTTATTAAATACTTGCCACAAAGATATAATTTTTACTTAAAATTAACCAAACGAAAGTTTTTTATTGGTAATAATTTTATTCACAGTAAATATTCTCTTTAATCAAGTAAACATGTTTATATTTTTATTGCAGAATTGAACCAGAGACCGGCATCAAAACAATACCATCTATGATATAAACTGCAGAGGGAGAAAACAACTTTTCAAGACTTAAGCGGATAATTCCGAATAATTTTTAAAGATTAAAGTAGAAAATTCTGTATTTTTTTATTTTTGCACACTAAATATAATGTATAAGACTATCACAATGGCAGACGATTTATTAAAGAAAGTTATCGCTCACGCTAAGGAATATGGTTTCATTTTCCCTTCAAGCGAGATTTACGACGGCCTTGGTGCTGTGTATGACTACGGTCAAAATGGTGTTGAATTGAAAAACAACATCAAACAATATTGGTGGAATGCAATGGTTCGCTTGCATGAAAATATAGTAGGTATTGATTCTTCTATTTTTATGCATCCTACAATTTGGAAAGCTTCTGGACACGTAGATGCTTTCAATGATCCCTTGATTGATAATAAAGACTCGAAAAAACGTTACCGTGCCGACGTTTTGATTGAAGAAGAACGTGAAAAACACAATCAAAAAATCCTTAAAGAAATAGAAAAAGGCCGTAAGAAATTTGGCGATTCTTTTGATGAAGCAAAGGCTCGTGAGACAAACCCAAATATTCTTCGTGAACAAGCTAAGATTGACGAAATCACAAAACGTTACGATGAAGCATTAAATGCAAATGATTTGGAAGCAATGCGTCAGTTGATTTTGGATTTAGGTATTGTTTGTCCTATTTCAGGAACAGCAAACTGGTCTGAAGTTCGTCAGTTTAACTTGATGTTTGAAACAAAACTTGGTTCAACTGCTGAAGGTGCAAGTTCAATTTATTTGCGTCCAGAAACTGCACAAGGTATTTTCGTGAACTACTTGAACGTGCAAAAAACTGGTCGTATGAAGATTCCTTTCGGTATTGCTCAAATAGGTAAGGCATTCCGTAACGAAATCGTTGCTCGTCAATTTGTGTTCCGTATGAGAGAGTTCGAACAAATGGAAATGCAATTCTTTGTTCGCCCAGGCTCTGAGATGGAATGGTTTGCAAAATGGAAAGCAGAACGTTTGGCTTGGCATAAAGCACTTGGTTTAGGTGATAACAACTATCGTTACCATGACCATGAAAAACTTGCTCACTATGCAAATGCTGCTACAGATATTGAATTCAACTTCCCAATGGGATTCAAAGAATTGGAAGGTATTCACTCTCGTACAAACTTTGACTTGAGTCAACATCAAAAATTCTCAGGAAAGAAAATCCAATATTTCGATCCTGAATTGAATGAAAGTTATGTGCCATACGTAATTGAAACTTCAATTGGTTTGGATAGAACTGTTTTGGCTGTATTGTCTAACTCATATTGTGAAGAACAATTAGACGGAGAAGTTCGTGAAGTATTGCGTATTCCTGCTGCAATAGCTCCAGTTAAATTTGCAATTATGCCATTAACTAAGAAAGATGGTCTTCCAGAAGTTGCTCAAAAATTGATGAAGCAATTGGAAATAGAATGCAATTGTCAATACGAAGAAAAAGATTCTATTGGAAAACGTTACCGTCGTCAAGATGCTATCGGAACTCCATACTGTATTACAGTTGACCACCAAACATTGGAAGACAACACTGTTACAGTTCGTGAACGCGATACTATGGAACAAGTTCGTATGTCTATTGACGAAGTTGTTGCAACATTGCCACAAAAAGTATCTATGGCAAGTTTGTTGAGAAAAATCCAATAAGACTCACATCTTATTATGTAAAAAAGCCAAACCGAATCGGTTTGGCTTTTTTATTATAAAGACTATCCCGTCCTAAAAAAGCGTTACAAAAAAAGTAACGTAAAATGGAATTAAAAG